>CP099617.1:1820000-2420000 GCA_024072375.1 Sphingomonadaceae bacterium OTU29LAMAA1 | reverse complement strand
GCGATCGCTGCGCGCCTGTCCGGCCAGCCGGCGGCTGCCGCCACGTCGAGCCCCGGCGCGGCGGGTGATACCGGCGTCGATCGCTCGACCGGCGGGAGCAGCGGCGCGCGCACCAGCCGGCGCGAGACGCGTCCCGCATTGAGCGAGACGGAGCGTGCCAACCTCCAGTCGTCGCAAGAACCGGCGGCTACGGTAAATTCTTCCGCGCCTTAAGGCTGGCGACAGGTGGCCGGATGCAGCTATGACGGCGTGCCATTAACCAACCACGCGCCGGGGGGTGCCTTGACCATGCGTACGATCATGTGGGCGCTCGCCGCCGCAACCGCTCTCGTTCCGGCCGCTGCGCTGGCGCAGAGCAACGTCGAGGGCCGCGTCGGCAAGCTCGAAAGCGAAATGCGCGCGGTGCAGCGCAAGGTGTTCCCGGGCGGCGCCGGCCAATATCTTCAGCCCGAGATCACCCGTCCCGATGCGCCGCAGCAGGCCGGCGGCATTCCCGCGACCAGCGCGGTCGCCGATGTCACCAGCCGCGTCACCGCGCTGGAACAGCAGATGGCCGGCATGACCGACCAGATCGAACAAACCGGCTACAAGCTTCGCCAGTTGCAGGACCAGTTCGACGCGTACAAGCGCGGCACCGATGCGAAGCTCGCCGGCCTCGCTGCGACGCCCGCGCTGGCGACGACCACGCCGTCGACACCGCTCGGCGACGATGCGGCCGCGAGCGGCGCGACGGCCAGCACCACCGGTCGCCCCCCGCGCACGACGACGTCCCGGCCCACGGCGACCGCGTCGCGGCCCGCCGCCGAGGATGTTGCGGCTGCCCCGGTTGCGGTCGCTGGCGTCGAAAAGCCCGCCACAGGTGACACGCCCGAGGATGAATATACCTATGGCTATCGCCTGTGGGCGGCGAAGCAATATCCGCAGGCCGAGGCGCAGTTGAAGAAGATGGTCGCGGCCTATCCCAAGCACCGGCGCGCCAGCTTCGCGCAGAATCTGCTGGGTCGCGCCTATCTGGATGAAGGCAAGCCGAGCCTCGCCTCGATGGCGTTCTACGACAATTACAAGAAGATGCCGGACGGGGAGCGGGCGCCGGACAGCCTGTATTATCTCGCGCAATCGCTGATGAAGCTCAACAAGCCTGCCGACGCCTGCAAGGTGTACGGCGAGCTGACCGATGTCTATGCCACCAAGATCTCCGGACAGATGAAGGCCGATGTCGAAAAGGGCCGCACCGCCGCCAAATGCCAGTGAACCGTTCGCCCGACAGGCGGAACGTTTCCATCAGGACCTGATCCGGACGCTGGGGCACGAGCCCCGTGGACCGACGCTGTTCGCCGTATCCGGCGGGCCGGACAGCATGGCGATGCTGACGCTCGCCGCCGCGACGTTCGCGGGGCGGGTTCAGGCGGTGACGGTCGATCATCGCCTGCGCGCGGCTGCGGCGGACGAGGCGGCGATGGTTGCCGCGCATTGCGCGATGCTGCGCGTGCCGCATGCGATTCTAACCCCCGCCGAACCGATCGCCGGTGCCAGCATTCAGGCGGCGGCGCGGACCGCCCGATACGCTTTGCTCGCCGCGCATGCGTGCGAGACGGGTGCGGAGGTGCTGGCCACGGCGCATCACGTCGACGATCAGGCCGAAACCTTCCTGATGCGTGCCGCCCGCGGGTCGGGCATCGCCGGGCTGGCGGGCGTGCGACCGCGTGCGACGATCGACGGCGTCACGGTCATCCGACCGCTGCTCGAGTGGCGTCGTGCCGAATTGCGGGCGATCGTCCGGCGCGCGGAGGTGCCGTTCGTCGACGATCCCTCGAACCAGGATCCCGCACACGATCGCACCCGTTTCCGCCGCCTGCTCGATGCCAACGAATGGCTCGGTCCGCCGCAGCTGGCACGGTCGGCCGCGGCGCTGGCGGAGGCGGACGGCGATGTCCGGGCGATCGTCGCATGGCTGTGGTCGAGCCGCGCGTCCGCCAGGGGCAACGTCGTGCGGATCGATGTGGACGGCCTGCCGCGGGAACTGACGCGGCGCCTCGCCCGCCGCGCGATCGGGCTGGTGATCGACACCGCCGGCCTCGTCGCACCGCGGTGGAGCGATTCGGTGAATATCGAGGCGCTGCTGGACGCACTCGCCGCCGGCAAGCGTGCGACGCAGGCGGGCGTGGTGGTCAACCCACAAGGTACGGAGTGGCGCTTCCGCCCTGCGCCGGCGCGGCGATCGGGCTGATACGCCCCGCGCATTGGTCGATCGATCGGGGTTTTGAAACTTTTATAAAGCGGCGGGTGGTCGACCCGCCCGGAATCATCGTCGGACGTCACGAATACGCGCTGCCGTTCCATTGCCATTAACCTGAGTACGCTTATCTTGAGCGGATGAACGACAACGACAAGCAGTCCCCCAACAACGGCGGGAATGACGGCGGCAACAATGGTGGCAGCCCCTGGATGAAAAGCCTGCTCATATGGGTGGGTATCCTGCTGGCGCTCGCCTTGTTCGTGCAGTTGTTCAACGGGCCGACGAGCGCGGGCGCGAGCAACACCGTCGCCTATTCGAAGTTTCTCGATTCGGTCGACGAAGGCACCGTGAAGGATGTCGCGATCAGTCGCGACGTCATCACCGGCACCTACTCGAGCGGTGAGAAATTCCGGACCTATCCGATCCAGGACGCGACGCTGGTCCCGCACCTGCGTGCCAAGAACGTGACGATCGCGGCCAAGCCCGATGAGGGCACGTCGATGTGGATGCTGCTGCTGTATCAGTCGCTGCCGTTCCTGCTGTTCCTCGGCATCGCGTTCTTCGTTCTGAAGCAGATGCAGAAGAACACCGGCGGCGGCGCGATGGGCTTCGGCAAGAGCCGCGCGCGGATGCTGACGCAGAAGGAAGGCAAGGTCACGTTCGACGATGTCGCCGGCATCGACGAAGCGCGATCGGAACTGACCGAGATCGTCGACTTCCTGAAGGACCCGACCAAGTTCGCGCGCCTCGGCGGCAAGATCCCCAAGGGCGCCCTGCTGGTCGGTTCGCCCGGCACCGGCAAGACGCTGCTCGCCCGCGCGATCGCAGGTGAAGCGGGCGTGCCGTTCTTCACGATTTCGGGTTCGGACTTCGTCGAGATGTTCGTCGGCGTCGGCGCATCCCGTGTCCGCGATATGTTCGAACAGGCCAAGAAGAGCGCGCCTTGCATCGTCTTTATCGACGAGATCGACGCGGTCGGTCGCCATCGCGGTGCCGGCCTCGGCAACGGCAACGACGAACGCGAACAGACGCTCAACCAGCTGCTCGTCGAGATGGACGGGTTCGAGGCGAACGAGGGCATCATCATCGTCGCCGCGACCAACCGTCCCGACGTGCTGGATCCTGCGCTGCTGCGTCCCGGCCGTTTCGATCGTCAGGTCGTCGTTCCACGCCCGGATATCGAAGGCCGGATAAAAATACTCGAAGTACACATGAAAAAAGTGCCGCTGGCGCCCGACGTCGACGCCCGCGTCATTGCGCGCGGTACGCCGGGCTTCTCGGGTGCGGACCTCGCCAACCTCGTCAACGAAGCCGCGCTCACCGGCGCGCGCAAGGGCAAGCGCCTCGTGGCGATGGCCGAGTTTGAAGAGGCCAAGGACAAGGTCATGATGGGCGCCGAGCGCCGCTCGATGGTCATGACCGAGGATGAGAAGCGGATGACCGCCTATCACGAGGCCGGCCACGCGATCGTCTCGATCCACGAACAGGCGTCGGATCCGATCCACAAGGCAACGATCATCCCGCGCGGTCGTGCGTTGGGCATGGTGATGCGCCTGCCGGAACGCGATTCGTACAGCTACCACCGTGACAAGATGTACGCGAACCTCGCGGTGGCGATGGGCGGCCGCGTCGCAGAGGAGATCATCTTCGGCTACGACAAGGTATCGTCGGGCGCGTCGGGCGACATTCAGTACGCCACCGGTCTCGCCCGCGACATGGTCACCAAATGGGGCATGTCGGACAAGGTCGGCCCGGTCGAATACGCCCAGCCGGAAGGCGAATCGTTCCTCGGCTATTCGTCTTCGCAGCCGGTCCGCATGTCGAATGCGACGGCCCAGTTGATCGATGACGAAATCAAGGGCATCGTCGAAGGCGGCCTGACCCGTGCCAAACAGTTGCTCACCGAGCATGTCGATCAGCTTCACCTGCTAGCCGGTGCATTGCTCGAATATGAGACGCTTTCGGGGGACGAGATCAAGAAGCTGATCGCCGGTGAGGAAATCGGTCGTCCTGATCCGGCGGGTCCCAAGTCCAGCGTGCCGCGCGCCGGAACTTCGATTCCGAAAACGCGCCGTCCGGGCGGACCGTTCGGGACTCCGGCTCCGTTGGGCGCGTGATCCGGTATCGCGGGGTGTTCATCGCTCCGTCAGCCATATCCGACTAATTCGGCGGCATTCCCTAGGAGTGCCGCCGATGTCGTTTAAAGTTCTGATAGCCCCCGCGATCATCCTAAGTGCGGTGTCGCTCGGCCTTGCCGCTCCCGCATCCGCAGCAATGACCGTCGGCACGTTTCTGGCGAAGGCGGCCCCAATACGCGCCAATCCCTTCACCGCGCTGACCAACCCGGACTATCAGGTGCTGAAGGCGGAAGCCGACGCCGCGACGCGCCAACTCCGCGCGGAATCGGCTGCACGCAAGGTTGGCAAGAAAAAGCCGATCGCCTGCGTGCCAGACGGTGAGAAGATCGGCATTCTCCAGATGCTCGGCGGCCTCGATGCGTTGCCTGCGTCCGATCGGAAGCTGCCGCTCAAGGATGGCTACGCCAAGGTTCTGGCCCGAACCTATCCCTGCTGATCCTTCCGGCACGGACTGCGCGGACGGGCAATCACGAAACGGGCAGTTCCGAACGACACGGAACCGGAGTTCGATTAGTCCGTCAGTCCGTGCAAGGTCAGCAACACCAGGAACATCGACAGCGCGGTCCAGGCAAAGACCAGCAGCACAGCCGTCCGCCACAATGCCGACCGCTTGCGCAGCGAATAGGCGCCACGCAACTGCCGGAACATATGGACCGGCGGCAGCAACAGCACCACCAGCGACATCCATCCGCCGCTCAGGCCGGCAACGCTCAGCAGCATCAGCGCAATCACCATCAGCATCATGAACGCAAGGCTGTACGTGACGAAGATCGCATGGTCGTACAGCCCGAACCGCCGCCGCCACAGGAATAGGAGGGCGACGAGCGGCGTCGAGATCGGGATCAGCAGCCAGCTATATTTATAGGTGCTGGTCTGGAGCTTGTAGAGTGCCAGCCCTGGATTCTTGTTTGCCTTTTCCAGGCCATGGTCCAGCGCCACCCAGCCAGTCTTCGCTTCGGCCAGCTTGAATTCGGTATCGCTCGTTCCGCCGGCCTGCGTCTTTTTCAGCGCTGCTATTGTGGTGCGTAACGCGGTGATCTCACGATCGACCTCCTGCGTCGGTTTGCCCTCCGCAGCCAGCGTGACGCGCTGCCCCTCGGCTTTCTCGAGCGCCTTCTGCGCCTTTTCCGCGCCGCGGGCGAAGCCCACCACGTTGCGGCTCATGGTTTCGGGTGAAACCGCCTCGGCAATATCGCCGCCCAGCGCGCTGATCGTCGCGAACATCAGGAATACGGTGAACAGGAACAGCGCCAGCGGAGATACGAACCGTGCCCGCTCACCCGCGACATAGCGGCGGGTCAGGTCGCCGGGACGCAACAGCAGCATCGGCAGGGTGCGCCAGATCTTGCCTTCGAAATGGAAGACGCCATGCGCGATCTCGTGCCCGATCGCGCCGACCGTTCGATGGACGTGTGCCGATTGGCCGCAGGCGTGGCAATGCGCGCCGATCAGCCTCGTCCCGCAATTGAGACACAAGTCACCATGACCCTGATGCGCGCCTTCTCCGGCGTGCGGTTCCACCGACCGGGCGGCAAGCGCACCCGTGATGAAATCCCCTGCTGCAGCGATATCCCCCGACATATGCGATGCCTAGCAAGCTCTCGATCGTGGCGCGAGGGGCCTTGTCATGATAACGATCGGTATGACCGACATAGCGCATCCGACAGAATTGATCGCGGAAATGGGTCGGCGGGCTCGGGTCGCCGCCCGAGCGATCGCGAGCCTGCCGACGCCGACAAAGGCCGCCGGCCTGCGGGCTGCCGCCGCCCGTCTGCGCGATGCGGAACCTGTGATTCTCGCCGCCAATGCCCGCGACATGGCGACGGCAGCCGGACGGGGGCTGTCCGATGCGCTGCTCGACCGGTTGAGACTTGATCCCGACCGCATTGCAGGAATGGTCGCGGGTGTGGAGGCGGTGGCGGCGCTGGACGATCCGGTCGGCCGGACGATCGACCGCAGCGAAAGGCCTAATGGCCTTGCGCTCACGCGCGTCCGCGTACCCATCGGCGTGATCGGCATCGTCTACGAATCGCGCCCCAACGTCACTGCGGACGCTGCGGCACTTTGCGTCATGGCGGGCAATGCGGCGATCCTGCGCGGCGGTTCCGAAGCCGTCCACAGCAACCGCGCGATCCATGCTGCGCTGATCACGGGCTTCGCCGACACCGGTCTATCCGTCGATGCGGTGCAACTGGTGCCGACCACCGACCGCGCCGCCGTCGGCGCGATGCTGGCTGCGGACGGCGCGATAGATCTCATCGTGCCGCGCGGCGGCAAGAGCCTCGTCGCCCGTGTCCAGGCCGAGGCGCGCGTGCCGGTGCTCGCGCATCTCGACGGTATCAATCACGTCTATGTCCACGCCTCTGCGGATCCGGCGATGGCGCGGGACGTCGTCGTCAATGCCAAGATGCGCCGCACGGGGGTGTGCGGATCGATGGAAACGCTGCTGATCGATCGTGGCTATCCGCAGCCTGCAGCGCTGGTGACGGCGCTTGCAGAAGCAGGCTGCGTGGTTCGCGGTGACGATGCGATCGTTGCCCTGACTGGCGCGGCACCCGCGGATGCTGCCGATTGGGATACCGAATATCTCGACGCCATCGCCTCGGTCGCGCAAGTTGACGGCGTCGAGGACGCGATGGCGCATATCGCCCGCCACGGCTCGCATCACACCGATGCGATCGTCGCCGCGGACACGACGGTCGCCGAACGCTTCCTGGCTGGCGTCGACAGCGCGATCGTCTTGTGGAACGCGTCGACCCAGTTTGCCGACGGTGGGGAATTCGGGCTCGGCGCGGAGATCGGCATCGCTACCGGCCGTTTGCATGCGCGTGGTCCGGTCGCACTGGAGGGGCTGACGACGTATAAATGGGTAGGACGCGGGACGGGGCAGGTGCGCCGATAAGTTGAGATGGCGGGACAAGCGGTCTATATCGGTCTTATGGCCAATCGTCAGCCGCTTCAAACCGAGAGGATGGCGCTCTTCGATCGTATCGCACAACGGCGGGGCATAAGCAGTCAGGCGATCCGTCGGGCGACGGAAAGCAATGACGGTTTGGACGCGTTCATTCAGGTCTGTGTCGATGTGCTCGACCGGAGTGACGGCATACCGCATGAGCCGGCGATGGCGGGGCTCGATGCGATGATCGCCAAGCGCCGGCTTGACGCGGATAATCCGGTCGCCGTTGGCGCTGGATGACATCCGCGACATCGATGACTGCCGATGCGGAAGGCGCTGTCAGACGTCGCCCCGTGGCGTTGAGGGCAGCGCGAGATAATAGCCAGTTTTTCGGCAATGTCGCGCAGGGTGATTGTCTGATCGTCGACGATCATCGCATCCTTCGCGGTAATGATACGCCTCACCTGATCCGCGACCGTATTATTGATACGGCCGTAGAGATCATCTGCGTTCGAGAGTGCGAGAATTGGCTGTTCGGTCGTTGAGGACAACCGGCCTGCTCGGCGGATCGTTCAATCCGGCGCACCGCGGGCATCGCGGGATCACGCTCGCCGCGATCCGCGCGCTGGACCTCGACGAGGCGTGGTGGCTGGTGTCGCCCGGCAACCCGCTGAAGGCCGGCGCGCGCGACATGGCGCCGCTTGCTGCGCGGCTCGCGTCTGCTCGAAGCATGGCGCGGCGTGCGCCGATCCGGGCGACCGACATCGAGACGCGGCTGCACACGCGCTACACGCTCGATACCCTGCGCAAGCTCGAGCGTCGGTACCCCAAGCGACGGTTCATCTGGCTGATGGGGGCGGACAATCTGGCGCAGTTCCATCGCTGGCGGGGATGGCGTGAGATCGCCCGTACGATGCCGATTGCGGTGATCGCGCGTCCGGGGTATGACGATGACGCCCTCGCGAGTGTCGCGATGGGTTGGCTGCGACGCTTCCAACGGCCCGCATGCCAGGCGAAGCATTGGACGACGTGGAGATTGCCGGCACTCGTGCTGTTGCGCTTCCGCCCCGACCCTACCTCCGCGACCGCGGCCCGAGCGGCCGATCCCGACTGGCACCGGCGCCACCCGGCCCAGCAACCCAGGAGTACCCTTGGCGAGTAACCCCCATGCCGTGCGGCCAGCCGACCCGGCCGAAGTCGAAGCTTTGCATCGGCTGATCATGGCGTCGCTTGACGACGATCAGGCGGAAGAGGTCATCACGATCCCGCTCGCCGGCAAATCGTCGATCGCCGACCACATGGTGATCGCCAGCGGTCGGTCGACGCGCCAGGTCGCATCGATGGCGCATAAGCTGGCTGAGAAGATCAAGGCGGAATTCGGTCGCAGCGTGCGGATCGAAGGATTGCAGACCGCCGACTGGGTGTTGATCGACGCGAACGACGTCATCATCCACCTGTTCCGGCCGGAGGTGCGCACCTTCTACAACCTGGAGCGGATGTGGCAGTTCGGCGATACCGTGTCGTCGTCGCTGAAGCCGCTGCCGCCGGAAGTCACCAACCCGACCACCGAGGTCTGATATCCTTCTTCACGTGGTCGCACGCGGGCGGATCGGGCGCTCGCCCGAGGCCGAACTGGTCGACCGCTATCTGAAGCGGATCGTCTGGCCGACACGCGTCACCGAGCTGCCCGACACCGGGGGCAAGCTGCCGACGTTGGAGACGCAGACGATCCGCGTCCTGCTCGATGAGAAGGGTGAGGTGCTGGGCTCGATCGATTTCGCGCGCCGGCTGGAGCGTTGGCGCGACAGCGGTACGCGTGAGGTCCGCTTCATGATCGGCGCGGCGGACGGCTTCGGCGACGCCGAGCGCGCCGAGGCGGACCTGCTGCTGTCGTTCGGTCGCGCGACGTGGCCGCACATGCTGGCGCGGGCGATGCTGGCGGAGCAATTGTTTCGCGCGACGGCGATCCTGGCGGGTCATCCGTATCATCGGGAGGGGTAAGGCGATGGCGGTGCTGCTGTCCTCACCCTTCCGCACCTGCGGTGCCCTCTCGCTAAGGGAGAGGGGCAAGAGAGCGACAGGTCGGGGCAACAAGCATGTCGCGCTGGTGGCCCTGGCCCTTCTTTCGCTCGTCATTCCCGCGCAAAGCCAGACGTTACCCGATCAGCGCCAGCGGCTCGCGGCGGCCAAGCGCGATGCCGCCGTTGCCACGCGCAAGGCAGAAGTTCTCGCCGCGCGCGCCGCCGCCGAGCGAAACGCGGCCGACAAGGCGCGTGCCGAGGAAGCCGCACTCGCCGCGCGCGTCACCGCTGCCGAGGCTACGCTTACCGCGGCCCAGGCGCGGCAGGCGATCGTCACCCGGCTGCTTGCGAACCAGCAGGCGACGCTCGGTACGGCACAGGCCCCCGTTGCGCGACTGCTCGCCGCACTGACCGCGCTGGCCCGGCGGCCGACGATGGTCGCTATCGCGCAGCCCGGATCGGTCGACGACCTCGTCCATGTTCGCGCAGTATTGGGTGGTGCACTGCCGATCGTGCAGGCGAAAACGCAATCGGTCCGCCGGCAGATCGCGCGCACTCGCGCGCTTCAGCATGACGCGATCGTCGCTGCTGCTGCCCTTCGCACCGGACGTGCCGAACTGGAAGCGAATCGTGTCGCGCTGGCGCGGCTGGAGGCGAATCATCGACAGCGCAGTCGAATGCTGGTCCGCGGCGCGATGAGCGAATCGGACCGTGCGCTGGCACTCGGTGAGCGTGCACGCGATCTTGTCGATTCTCTCGACGAGGGCGATGTCGCTCAGGCGACGGCGGCCGATCTCGCCGGGCTGGTCGGGCCATTGCCGCGTCCGCTGGCACCCGGCGCAGTCCTGCCCGTGCCGCTGGCAAGCGCCTATCGCTTGCCGGTGCGCGGGCGGCTCGTCACCGGGCTCGACGAGATATCCGCAGCCGGCGTCCGTTCGCGCGGGCTGACCTTTGCCGTGTCGTCCGGTGCGCAGGTCGTCGCACCGGCGGCAGGCGTGGTGCGCTACGCCCGGCCGTTCCGGGGTTACGGTACGATCGTCATCGTCGATCATGGCGACGGCTGGACCAGTCTTATCACGGGATTGGCCAGTGCCAGTGCCGGGGTCGTGGTCGGCCAGCGCCTGCCTACCGGAGCGCCGCTGGGTATCGCCAGCCGGAGCGAGGAGCCGCGGATCACCGTCGAATTGCGCCGTCGCGGCCGGCCGATGGACATCGCTGCGCTGCTCGGCTGAAGCCCCCGGACTCGTTGGGCCAAAGTCAGCCCGCATTCAGCGTCGCTGCGCTTTGCTAGTGTTCGAGAAAAAGGCTAAACGCGTACAGTTTTCCCGCCTTCAGGATGTTCGATGGCCCGTCCGCTGCTTACCGCGACCGCAATCCTCGGCTCGCTCTGCCTGATCCCGCTCGCAACGCAGGCGATGGCGGCGGTCGATACCGACACCTACCGCGAATTCGACCAGTTCCTCGACGTGTTCAACCGGATCAAGGCGGATTACGTCGACAAGGTCGACGATCAGAAGCTGATCAAGGGCGCGATCCAGGGCATGCTGACCAGTCTCGATCCGCATTCGAGCTATGTCGATGCGCTCGACTACGACAATCTGCGTATCCAGACCGAAGGCAATTACGGCGGCCTCGGCCTTACCGTCCAGATGGAGGACGGCGCGGTCAAGGTGGTGGCGCCTCAGGAGGATACGCCGGCGTTCCGCGCGGGTGTAAAGTCGGGCGACTATATCACCCATATCGACGGCAAGCTGATCTATGGCGAGACGCTGGACGAGGCGATCGGCCTGATGCGGGGCAAGCCCGGGACCAAGATCAGCCTGACGCTGGTCCGACCTGGGCAGGACAAGCCGGTCGAGGTGACGATGAACCGTGAGGTCATCATCCAGAAGCCGGTAAAATGGGAAGTCCGCGGTCAGGTCGGCTACATCAACATCAACACGTTTTCCGAAAGCACTGGAGCCGATACCCGCGCCGCGATCATGGCGATCGACAAGAGCCTCGGCCATCGACCGCTCGGCTATGTCGTCGATCTGCGCGACAATGGCGGCGGGCTGCTGACGCAGGCGATCGCGGTGAGTGATGCGTTTCTTGAGCGTGGTGAGATCGTTTCACAGCGCGGGCGTGAAAAGGCGGACATCGAGCGTTATTTCGCGAAATCGGGGGATGATGCACACGGTTTGCCGGTCGTCGTGCTGACCAATCCCGGCACCGCATCGGCATCCGAGATCGTCGCGGGCGCGCTGCAGGATCATCACCGCGGGCTGGTAATGGGCGAGCGCAGCTTCGGTAAGGGATCGGTGCAGACGCTGCTGCAACTCGGGCCGCAGACCGCCCTGCGCCTGACCACCGCGCGCTATTACACGCCGTCCGGTCGCAGCGTGCAGGAGGGCGGGATCGAGCCCGACATCCGCGTGCCGCAGATCAGCGACCCCGATTTCAAGACGCGTCCCGTATTCCGCGAGGCCGACCTGCGCCGCCACCTGATCAACGAGGTGAAGGCGGACAACAAGGTGCTGGAGGAGGACGTCAAGGACGATCCCCGCTTTGCGATGACCGCGGACCAGCTCAAGAAGCAGGGCATCGAGGACTTCCAGCTCTATTATGCGCTGAAGACGGTCGCGCGACTGGGCGGGCCGACGCAGGTGGCGGCGGCGACCAGGCCGAAGGCCAAGTGAGCCGCCCGCTGACCCACGCCGAGCGGCAGGCGCGCTGGATCGCCCTGCTGTTGCCGGCCGCCTTGCTGGCGGGGGCATGGGGATCGCAGCTGATCGGCCACCTGTATCCGTGCGAGATGTGTCACTGGCAGCGCTGGCCGCACTATGCCGCGCTGCCGTTCGCGGTGCTGGCATTCGTCGTGCCGCAGCGAAGCATCGCCAAGGCATTCGTGATCCTCGCCGCGCTGCTGATCGCGGTGTCGGGGGCGATCGGCGTCGCGCATGCCGGGGTGGAATATCATTGGTGGAACGGCTTCACCGCCTGCACCCAGACGGTCGATCTGCGCGGGCTGGGGCCGGAGGCGCGGCTGGAGGCGTTGATGAAGGCGCCGGTGGTGCGCTGCGACGTCGCGCAATGGTCGGTGGCGGGCATTTCGCTCGCCGGGTTCAACGCGATCCTGTCATTGGGCGGCGCGGCCCTTATCTTGTGGCTGATGAGGAGATCGCGATGAGCCGCTGGAAGCCCGGGGACCGGCGCGAGCCGACCGATGCGATGATCCGCGTCGATCAGGCGGGCGAATATGGCGCGACGCGCATCTATGCGGGGCAGCTCGCGGTGTTGGGCGACCGGCATCCAGCCTCGCGCGCGATCCACCATATGGCGGTGCAGGAGGAGCGGCATCGCGCCTTTTTCGACGATCTGATCGCGCGGCGCGGCGTGCGGCCGACACTGTTCCAGCCGTTCTGGGACAAGGCGGGCTTTGCGCTGGGCGCGATCACCGCGGCGATCGGCCCCAATGCCGCGATGGCCTGCACCGCGGCGGTGGAGACCGAGATCGACCAGCATTATCAGGAACAGCTGGACGCGTTGGGAACCAGCGACCCCGAACTGTCCGACGCGATCGCCGATTTTCAGGCGGAAGAGCTGGAGCATCGTGACCATGCGCTTGCCAACGGTGCCGAACAGGCGGTGGGCTATCCGGTGCTGAGCGGGTTCATCCGGCTGGGCTGCAAGGTCGCGATCGCAGCGGCGAAGAGGATTTGAGAGGAATGTCGATGCGTACGATCGTCGCAACCGCACTGATGCTGGTCGCCAGCCCGGCGCTGGCCCAACAGGCCGCGCAGGTCACGCCAACGCCCGCGTTGCCCGGAGCATCCAGGCCGACCGTAATCAATACGCCGGGAGAGGTCGCCAAGCGCGCACCGGTGAACGGCGTACTGGTGCTGTATGGCAACGAGCGGTGCCCGACCAATACGGATGGCGACGAGATCGTCGTTTGCGAACGCCGTAGCGCACGCGAGCAGTATCGCGTTCCCAAGGAGCTGCGCGATTTCCAGGTGACGCCGCAAAATGAAAGCTGGGCGGCGCGCGCGCAGGGTACGCTCGACACCGGCGTCGGCGTCAGCACGTTGGGAAGTTGTTCGGCGGTGGGTGCGGCAGGCCAGACCGGCTGCTTCGTCCAGAACGCCCGTGCCGTCCGCAAGGAGAACCAGGCACGCAAGGTCGAGGAAGCCCGCGTTCCCTGACGGGCGCTCGACGATCCGGGGGGACGACGACATGGCGACGATCATCGAACGACGCACCGTGCCACTGAAGGCCGATGCATTCGAGCGCGTCCTGAGCGCATTCGCCGTCGTCCTGATCGCGGCGGTCGCGGCGGCCCTCGTCCGCGGACAGGCGCAATGGCATGCGGTGCCGGCTATGGTGTGGGCGCATATCGCGACGATCCTCGTTGCGTTGACCCTGACTCCCGTCATCCTGCTGGGCCGACGGGGCGATACACGCCATCGGCAACTCGGACGGATCTGGGTCGCCGCCATGCTGCTGACGGCGGCATTGTCGTTCGGTATCCGCTTCGCCGATCCCGGCGGCTTCAGCCTGATCCACATCCTGTCGTTATGGGTGCTGATCCAGGCACCGTTGCTGTGGTATACCGCGCGAACGCATCAGGTCGCTCGCCACCGGCGCAGCGTTCGCGGGCTGGTCACCGGCGCGTTGCTGATCGCGGGGTTCTTCACCTTTCCGTTCGACAGAATGCTCGGCCACTGGTTGTTCGGCTGACGCATGCGCGACATACGCATCGTCCTGTTCGCGTTGGTGTGGTTCAGTTGCGCGTGGTTCGGATCGTGGGAGCTCAACGCGAACAATGCCACGCGCATGTTCGCCGCGGTCAGCCTGGTCGAGGACGGCGATGCAACGATCGACGAGTTCGCAGCGCTGACGATCGACAAGGCGGCATTCGCGGGTCACGCCTATCTCGACAAGCCACCGGGCATGACGCTGATGGCGCTGCCCGCCGTGTGGCTGGCGGGCAAGGCGACGGGGGAAACGAGCGCGACGTTCGGGGCGGCGCCGGCAGGCCCGGGGTTCGAGCGATATCTGCGGCTGCGAACCCGGCTGGCGACCGCGAGCGGACCTGCGATATTGACGGCGCTGGCAGCCGTATTGCTGTTCGATCTGGCGGTCGGGATCACCGGCAGTGCGGCAGCGGGGCTGTTTGCGGCGATCGGCTATGCACTCGGTACGCCGGTATGGGGCTGGTCGACGACGTTGCTGGGGCATGCCGTCGTCGCCGATTGCTACGTCGTCGCCTTGTGGGCGATCATGCGCGGGACCCGTCATTCGTCGGGCGGTATCGGCTATGCATTGGTCGCCGGCGTGAGCCTGGGGTGGGCCGTGGTAGTGGAGCATCAGGCGGTGCTCGCCGGGCTGGCGATCGCCGGATGGGCCGCATGGCGCATATGGCCGCATCCCGACCGGTGGCGGCTGATCGGCGCGGCGACGGCAGCGGGCGTCATCGCGCTCGTGCCGCTCGGCCTCTACAATCTGGTGGCGTTCGGCACGCCGTTCCGCGTGGGCTATTCCGGCGTCGTCGGGTGGGAGGGCATGCATCAGGGGCTGTTCGGGCTCGGCATGCCGCGGCTGCGCGTGGTGCAATCGATCCTGTTCAGCTTTCGGCTGGGTCTGATCTGGGTGGCGCCTGTGCTGGTGCTCGCCCCGCTCGGCCTGTGGTTCTGGGCGCGTCGGCGGTCCACCCGCGACGTGGCGATCGTCGCGGTGGCCGTGGCGGCCATCGTGCTGCTGGTCAACGCCGCCTACGTCTATTGGGACGGCGGTAATGCGACCGGGCCCCGATTCGCGATCCCCGCGGTCGCCCCGCTGGCGCTGGGTCTTGCGGCGGAGTGGATGCGGTCGAACAGCCGCGGCGAGCGGACCGCGATGACGCTGGTGCTGGCGCTCTCGATCGCCATCAATGCGGCGATCGCCTCGGCGGATATCTTCGCGCCGCCCCTGACCGCGTTTCCCGTATGGCAATGGGTGATCGCGGGCAATTTCGCCAACGGATACCTGCGCACCGTGCCGAGCGAGTGGTTCGGCTGGAGCGCATGGGCGGGATTCTATTGGTGGGCAGCGCTGGCGATACCGATGATGGCATGGCTTGCGTGGCGGGTGCACCGGGCGGACTTGCGACGGGCACAGGCTTCGGCCTCGCTGGAAGGAAACTGCCCGTGACCGAGCCGCTTCGCGTTGCCTTTCTGCTGTTTCCGAACGTCACCCAGCTCGACCTTACCGGGCCGGTGCAGGTGCTCTCGCGGCTCGGTGATGCCCGGCTCGATCTGGTCTGGAAGACGCTGGAGCCGGTGCCGACCGATGCCGGTTTCTCCATCCTGCCCACCGCGACACTGGCGGAGATACCGCGCGCCGACATCCTGTGCGTGCCGGGCGGGTTCGGGGTGAACGGCGTCATCGCCGACGATGCGGTGATGGACTGGGTGGGGGCAATCGGGCGCGAGGCGGCGTGGGTAACCAGCGTGTGCACCGGATCGCTGATCCTCGGTGCGGCCGGTTTGCTGGATGGCTATCGCGCCGGGTGCCACTGGTCGCAGCGACACATGCTGCCGCTGTTCGGGGCGGAACCGGTCGCCGAGCGCGTCGTGATCGATCGCAACCGGGTGACCGGCGGCGGGGTGACGGCGGGGATCGATTTCGCATTGAGGCTGACCGCGATCCTGCGCGGTGAGGACCATGCCAGATCGGTGCAGCTCAGCTTCGAATACGATCCGCAGCCGCCGTTCGACAGCGGCTCACCGGAGCGCGCTGGTCCCGATATCGTCGCCGCGGTCCAGCGTCGTACGCGGGCGCTGGTGCCGACCCGCGACGACGATTTGCGCGCGCTCGCCAAACGGCGCGGTTACGGCTGAGGTTGGCGCTTCAGCCCACGGACGCGGTGCCAGATGTAGAAGGCGACGAGCGCGACGAGGACGATGCCGATCAGCAGGTCGGCGCGGTGGAAGGCGGCCTTGACACGGGGATCGCTGTTCCACTTGTCGCCGAGCTTCAGCCCGACCCAGGCGAGGCCGAAGCACCACGGCCATGAACCGATGAAGGTGTAGACGTGGAAGGGCACCAGCCGCATGCGGGCGACGCCGGCGGGGAAGGCGATGAAGCTGCGGATCACCGGTAGCAAGCGGCCGATCAGCACCGCGACCGACCCCCAGCGCGCGAAGAAGCGGTCGGCGGCGTCGAGCTCGCCCGGCCCGATCAGCACGTAGCGGCCCCAGCGTTCCGCCATCGGCCGGCCGCCGCGCTTGCCGACTTCATAGGCGACGATCGAGCCGAGGTTGCAGCCGATCGCACCGGCGGTGGCGGCAAGATAGAGGTCGAAGCGGCCGGTCGAGACCAGATAACCGGCGAAGGGCATGATGATTTCGGAGGGGAGCGGGATGCATGCGCTCTCGATCGCCATCAGGATCGCGATGCCGACGTAGCCGCCGCTGGAGATCACCCAGATGGTGAAGGTGGCGAGGACGCCCAGGATCTTTTCGAACATGGGCGTGGGGCTTGGCGGATCGCGCGCGCGAAGGGAAGGGGGAACCGCGTGGGGGCATCGGGCGCTTGTGCGACCATGACCGATCTGACCTTCAACGACAGCCGCACCATGCCCCGGCTGGGGCTCGGCACCTGGAAACTTCCCGATGCGCAGGCGCCGATGGTGGTGCGACGCGCGCTCGATACCGGCTATCGCCTGATCGACACCGCCGCGATCTACGGCAACGAGCGTGGTGTCGGCGATGGCGTTCGGGGTAGCGAGGCGTTCGTCACCACCAAGCTGTGGAACGATCGGCAGGGTGATCCGGCGGCGGCGCTGGACGAGAGCCTGTCGCTGCTGGGGCTGGACGCGGTCGACCTGTATCTGATCCATTGGCCGGCACCGGGGCAGGGCCTGTACGTCGATGCGTGGAAGGCGCTGGTGGAGCTGCGCGAGGCGGGCAAGACGCGATCGATCGGCGTATCGAACTTCCTGCCCGAGCATCTGGATGCGATCATCGATGCGACGGGCGTGACGCCCGTGCTCAACCAGATCGAACTCCACCCGCGCTATCAACGGCGCGAGGAGCGGGCGTATCACGAGGCGCACGGCATCGTGACGCAATCGTGGAGTCCGCTGGGGCAGGGCGGCGACCTGTTGCGCGATCCGGCGATCGTGGCGGTGGCGGAGAAGCACCAGCGATCGGCGGCGCAGGTGGTGATCGCCTGGCATCTGGCGCACGGGTTTTCGGTGATCCCGAAGGCCGCGGACCCGGAGCATATGAGCGACAATTTCGCGGCGCTGGATCTGACGCTCGACGACGGGGATCTGGCGGCGATCGATGCGTTGGAGCGGGGCGAGCGGATGGGGGAGGATGCCCGGGAGATGTGAGTTTGCGGCGAACCGGATAGCGTCGTCGTCACACCGAGAATCCTGGCAGAGGGTCGGCCCTACCCCAAAGCGGCTTTGGCCATCTTCAAATCCTCGACGAAGCGGGCGAATTCGTCCTGTTTCTGCGCTTCGTCGGGGAGCCGGAGGAGGTAGCTGGGGTGGACGGTGATCCATGCCTCGCCGCCGTCGGGCAGTTGCACGGGGCGACCGCGTTCCTTGCCGATCGTGACGGTACGGTCCAGTAGTGAGCGGGCCGCGGTGGCGCCCAGTGCTACCGTCACCTGCGGGCGGATGAGCATGCGTTCCTGTTCGATCCACCAGCGGCAGGCAGTGATTTCGCCGGTGTCGGGCTTGGCATGGATACGGCGCTTGCCGCGCTGTTCGTATTTGAAATGCTTGACCGCGTTGGTGACGTAGACGCGCGAGCGGTCGATGTCGGCGGCGGCGACGGCGCGGTTGAACACCTGACCCGCCGGGCCGACGAACGGCGTGCCGGCGAGGTCCTCCTGATCGCCGGGCTGTTCGCCGACGAACATCATTGCCGCATCGACCGGACCTTCGCCGAACACCGTTTGCGTCGCGTGCTTGTAGAGGTGGCAGCGGGTGCAGGTCGCCGCCTCGTCGCGCAGTGCCTCCCACGCCGCCTGTGCATTGCCGCCGATGGCTGTTCTGGCGGTTTCGATCATGCCGCTCTCCCGTGCCTGCGCGCCTGCGATCAACTGGCCGACCAACGCGGTTTCGGGCATGTTTTTCCAATATTTGCGCGGCATTTCCTTCAGCATCGCGCCGATCTTCACGCGGGCGGGGTTGAAGATGCTGGCGTAATAGGTCTTCCACACCTCTTCGGTCGGATCGCCGTCGGGGGCGTCTGCCTTGCTGGCGCCGGGGCCTTCCGACAGCGCCTTGCCGTCCCAGTGGAGCGACACTTCGGGCGTCAGGATCGACCAGCGCATGCTGGCGAAGCGGTTGACGAAGAAGGCAGCGTTGGCGCGGACGATATGGTGTTCGGGCTCGAACCACGCGACGTAGCGACTGGTGCCGTCGTCGTCCTGCACCTCGCGGAAGCGGAGGAAAGCGCGCATCTTGTGGATGTCGCGGCGGACGTTCTTGGCGATGACCTCCAGCTTGCGGATCAGCGGGTCGGCCTGATCCTCCATCAACTTAGGCTCGGTGCGGAGGCGGCTTAGCGTGGTGTAGAGGAGGGCGAAACGTTCGGGTTCGTCGGCCATGACGACACTGCGGGCGAGGTCGATGAACGCGCGGGGGACGGAGAAGGGGCTGGGCGCCTGCGCTGGTGAGGCATCTTCGGGGGCGGTGGCGAACAGGTCTTCGGGCGTGTCGCCGACCTGCCAGACGACGTCGTCTGGGGGTACCTGTTGTGCGGCGAGCGCGCGGGCGGTGTCGCGCCAGGCGTCGAAATCGTCGGGGGCGGGCAGCACGGCTATACGCATCGGGTATTCACCTCGTCACCCCGGAACACGTCCGGGGTGACGGTGGGTTTGCAGGGATGGGCGTCCGCCTCACGTAATCAGTCGCGTTCGTCACCACCGGGAGGATTGGCCTTAGCCAGTTCCAGCTCCTCTGGCTTGCGCTCTTCGTAGATCGTGGCGAGCTCTTCCTCGGTAGCGTCATCGAGTTCCTCCGCGGCGGCGGGGAACATCTCTTCCTCTTCCTCGGTGATGTGGTGTTCGTAGCGGCGGCGCATGTGGAAGAACTTCTCGCTCCACGCATCGGAGCCGAATTCCACGTCGGCCATTTCGCCGAGCAGATCGTCGACCTCCTTGTGTTCGCTGACCGAATGACGGGCGTCGTCGCGCAGTTCGGGATCGCGCAGCATCGTCGCGTAGAGCGACTCCTCTTCGGCGGCGGCGTGGCTCTGAATTTCGAGGCGAAAGGCCTCGAACAGCCGCTGCCGCTCCTCGCCGGCACCCTGCATGTCGGCAAGCTGCTTCAGCATGTCGCGTTGCTTGTCGTGGTCCCGCTTCAGGTCCGCGTAGATTTGTGCCAGCGCCATCGTGATCTCCTTCGGCTCACCCAACCGGCGAGCGTCCGGGTCGTTTCACTTGTGAGTCATTCTCACGCGGCGAAAAGCTCCAGCTGCTGCTTCTTCGGGGCGATCAGCGTTTTCAGTTCGGCGCGATCGGTCAGTGCGACCGGGCGCCAGTCCTCGGCAATGAGGAACGGGCGCATCTTGACGATGCTGACGGTCAGCCGCGCGACATCATCAAGGCGGAGGCGGCGCCAGCGGCGCGTGGCGATGATCCGGTCGACCGCCTTTACCCCGAGGCCGGGCACGCGGAGCAGCATCTCGCGCGGGGCGCGGTTGACGTCGACCGGAAAGCTTTCGCGGAATTTCAGCGCCCAGGCGAGCTTGGGATCGATGTCGAGCGGCAGCATGCCGGTGGCATCGTCCGCCGCCGCGACGACCTCGTGCGGCTTGTAATCGTAGAAGCGCATAAGCCAGTCGGACTGATAGAGCCGATGTTCGCGCATCAGCGGCGGGCGTTGCAGAGGCAACACCGTGCTGGCGTCGGGGATCGGGCTGAACGCGCTGTAATAGACGCGGCGCAGGCCGAAGCGATCGTAGAGCGTCGAGGCGCGGGTGACGATCTCGCCATCGGTCGCGGCGTCTGCCCCGACGATCATCTGCGTCGACTGCCCGGCGGGGGCGAAGCGCGGTGCGGATTTGTACTTCTTGCGGGCGTCGCCGTTGTCGACGATCGACGTCTTTACGTCCTTCATCGCGCCCTCGATCCGTGCACCGTCCTTTTCGGGGGCGAGGCGCTTCAGCCCGCTGACGGTCGGCAGCTCGACGTTGATCGAGACGCGGTCGGCATACAGCCCGGCCTGATGGACCAGTTCGGGATCGGCATCGGGGATGGTCTTGAGATGGATGTAGCCGCGGAAATGGTGATCCTCGCGCAACGACCGCGCGACCTCGACCATCTGTTCCATCGTGTAGTTCGATGACTTGATGATGCCGGACGAGAGGAACAGACCCTCGATATAATTGCGCTTGTAGAAGGCGATGGTGAGATTGACGACTTCCTGTGCGGTGAAGCGCGCGCGGCGGACGTTGCTGCTCTTGCGGTTGATGCAATAATGGCAGTCGAAGATGCAGCTGTTGGTCAGCAGGATCTTCAATAGGCTGATGCAGCGGCCATCGGGCGCATAGGCGTGGCAGATGCCCATGCCCTCGGTCGAACCCAGCCCCTTGCCGTCGCGGCTGTTGCGCTTTTCGGTGCCGGACGACGCGCAGGACGCATCGTATTTGGCGGCGTCGGCGAGGATCGCGAGCTTTTCACGGGTGTCGAGCTGCGCCATCCGTTCGATATACGTTCCGCGATGGCGAGCGACAAGGGCGCTGGCTGCAATAGGATATTGATCGACCGCAACATCATTCCGCCGCGAGCAATGTCGTCGCGCCGCCGAGGTCGACCGACACGAGCCGGCTGACGCCGCGTTCGACCATGGTGACGCCGAACAGGCGGTGCATGCGGCTCATCGTCACCGCATTGTGCGTGACGATCAGGTAGCGCGTGTCGGTCTCCTGCGTCATTCGGTCGAGCAGGTCGCAGAAGCGTTCGATGTTGGCATCGTCGAGCGGCGCGTCGACCTCGTCGAGCACGCAGATCGGCGCGGGGTTGGTGAGGAAGAGCGCGAAGATCAGCGCGACGGCGGTCAGCGCCTGTTCGCCGCCGGACAGGAGGGTGAGCGATTGCAGCCGCTTGCCGGGCGGTTGCGCCATGATCTCAAGCCCCGCCTCGAGTGGATCGTCCGAATCGATCAGTTCGAGATGCGCGGCGCCGCCGTCGAATAACGTGGTGAACAGGCGGCGGAAATGTCCGTCGACCGCCTCGAACGCGGCGAGCAGGCGCTGGCGCCCTTCGCGGTTGAGCGTGCCGATCGAGCCGCGCAGGCGGTTGACGGCCTGCCCGAGTTCATCGCGTTCGGCGGCGTTGCTCTGGCCTGCGGCTTCGAGCTCGGCCAGTTCGGTCGCGGCGACGAGGTTGACCGGGCCGATGCGTTCGCGATCGGCGGACAGACGTTCGTGCGTGGCGGCTTCCTCCGCAGGCGTGCGGACATCGGCGACGGCGAAGTGCAGCCGTTCGGGAAGGACCGGCGCGGGGCATTCGAAGCGTTCGCCGGACAGGCGACCCATCTCGACGCGGCGCAGGTCTTGGTTTTCGAGGCGGGCGGCGGTGCCGGCGCGAGCTTCGCGCGCCTGCGACAGCGCCTCGACGGCGCGGCGGTGGGCGTCGTCGGCGTGGGCGAGCGCGGTAGCGGCGGTGCGCTCGGCGGCAGCTTGTGCATCGGCCTCGACACGGGCGGCGGCGTGATCGGCCTCTTGCGCGGCGATCGCGACGTCGAGTGCGGCGGGGCGATCGGCGACGTCGGCGGCTTCGGTGGCGAGCGCGGCATCGCGCTTGTCCATGTCGGCGATCCGTTTCGCGGCCTCGCCAGCGCGCGCGCGCCAGCTGCGGGTGTCGGCCTGTGCGGCGGCGAGGCGTTCGCGGTTGCTCTGGACGGCGCGGTCGAGGGTGGCGCGGCGTTCGCGGGCGGTGGCAACTGCGGTGCGGTGGTGGTTCGCGGCCTGCGTCAGTGCGGCGACGGCGGCGGCGCTCTCTCGTCCGTCCGGCAGCGCATCGCGGGCCGTGCGGGCGGCGGCGAGGTCGGCCTGCGCTTCGGCCTGTTCGGCGGCGATGCGGGCGGCACGGGTGTCGAGGTCGGCGCGCTGGCCGGCGAGCCGTTCGAGTGCGGCGGCGGCACGATCCTCGGCGCGTTCGGCGTCACGGGCGGTGGCTTCGGACTCGCTGAGCGTGGCGCGGGCGGTCTGGGCGGCGGCGCGCGCGGTGGCGATGGCGCGGTCGATCGCGGCGCGGGCGTCGTCGGCTTCGGCGAGGGCTGTGGCGGCGGCGGGGCGGGCGGCTTGCAACGCCTTCAGCCGGTTGAGGCGTTCGAGCCGTTCGGCCGCCGCCGCGCCGTTACCGGTGGCGACGAAGCCGTCCCAGCGGCGCAAGATGCCGTCGCGGGTGACGAGGCGCTGGCCGACCGCGAGCGGCTGGCCGGTGTCTTCGGCGACGAAGATCTGGGCGAGGCGACGGGCAAGCGGGGCGGGGGCCTCGACATGGGTGGCGAGCGGTTCTGCGCCAGCGGGTGGCGCGGGGTCCGATGGGTGCGGGGCGGCACCGGTCCATGCGGCGAGGCCTGCCTCCAGATCGTCGCCCAATGCGGCGCCGAGGGCGCGTTCATAGCCGGCGGCGGGGGTGAGATGGTCGAGCAGGCGGTCGCGGCCGGTGCGCTGCGTCGCCCTGGTGAGCGCGGCGGCTTCGCTGTCGAGGGCGGCAAGATTGGCACGGGCGGTGGCGCGCGCGGTTTCGGCGGCGTCGCGGCCGGCGAGCGCGGTGCGTTCGGCGGCTTCCGCTTCGGCAAGCGCGGCGCGGGCGGACTCGGTCGTGGCGGCGGCGGTGCGGCGGCGCTCGGCGGCGTCTTCGCGGGTGGTGGTGAGCGGGGCGGCGCTGCCGAGGGCGGCGATGGCTTGATTGATCTGGGCGGCTTCGCGACCGGTGCGGTCGGCGCGGGTCTGCGCCGCGGCGAGGGCGGCGGTGGCGACACGGCTTTCGGCGGCTTCGCTCGCCTGTCGGGTTAAGCCTTGTGCGAGTGCGACCTCGGCATCGCGGGCGTGGCGTTCGGCCTCGGCAAGCGCGGTGTCGAGGCGGGGAGCGTCGTCTGCGGCGGACAGGATCGCGCGGTCAAGCGCCTTCACCTCGTCTGACAGGCTGGCGAGCGCGGCGGCGGCATCGGCGGCGAGCGTGCCTTCGCGGGCGCGGTCTTCGGCGATGCGGCGGCGGGCGTCGGCGAGGTCGGCGACGCGACGGGCGGCGGCGGTGCGTTCGGTGCGGAGCGTGGCGAGCTGGTGGCCGGCTTCGCCGGCGCGGTCGCGGGCGGCAAGGGCGGCGGCGCGGGTGGTCGCTAGCGCCTCGGCGGCGGCGTGCCGGGCTTTGGCGGCGGTGTGTTCGGCGGTGGTGGCGTCGGTAACGCGCGCTTCGGCGGCTTGCGCTTCGATTCGGGCGGCATCGGCGGCGGCGACCGCGTCGCGCCAGCGGGCGAAGATCATGCGGGCTTCGGCGACGCGAATCTGTTCGGAGAGCGCTCGGTAGCGTTCGGCGGCGCGGGCCTGTCGGCGGAGCGCGGCGGCGCGGGTGTCCTGGTCGGCGATCAGTTCATCCAGGCGGACGAGGTTGGCTTCGGTGGCGCGGAGTTTTTGTTCGGCGTCCTTGCGGCGGACATGCAGGCCCGCGATCCCGGCGGCTTCCTCCAGCATCGCGCGGCGTTCGGCGGGCTTGGCGGCGATGACCGCGCCGATGCGGTTCTGGCTGACCAGCGCCGGACTGTGTGCGCCGGTGGCGGCATCGGCGAACAGCAGGCCGACATCCTTGGCGCGGACGTCGCGGCCGTCGATGCGATAAGCGCTGCCGGCGCCGCGTTCAATGCGGCGGACGACCTCGCGCTCGTCGGGATTGGCGGCGTCGCCGGTGTCGAGCAGGATCGACACCTCGGCGAAATCGCGCGGCGGGCGGGTGGCGGTGCCGGCGAAGATGACGTCGTCCATGCCCGCGCCACGCAGCGATTTCGCGCTGTTCTCGCCCATCGTCCAGCGGAGCGCTTCGAGCAGGTTCGATTTGCCGCAGCCGTTGGGGCCGACGACACCGGTCAGCCCGCGCTCGATACGAAGATCGGCGGGGTCAACGAAGCTTTTGAAGCCGGCGATGCGGAGCCGTTTGATCTGCACGGGATCGCTCAGTCCTCCCCCGCGAGGGGGAGGCGGACCGTTGGGCGGAGCCGAATGGTGGTGGGAGAGGTGGGCGAGGTGCTACGTGATGACGTTCGAAGCTTGCCTCCCCCTCCGTCACGGCTTCGCCGCGCGACCTCCCCCTTGCGGGGGAGGAATGATCGGGGCGTCATGGCACCAGGACGGTGTCGACCGCCTCCGGCAGCGTTTCGGGATAGTCGAGCGTGTAGTGGAGGCCGCGGCTTTCGTGGCGATGGAGGGCGGAGCGGACGATCAGGTCGGCGGTCTGGAGCAGGTTGCGCAGTTCGATCAGGTCGGGGGTGACGCGGAAATGGCCGTAATGTTCGGCGACCTCGCCGGTCAGCATCTCGATGCGGCGTTTGGCGCGTTCGAGGCGCTTGGTGGTGCGGACGATACCGACGTAATTCCACATGAAGCGGCGGATCTCGGTCCAGTTCTGCTTGATGACGACCTCTTCGTCGGAATCCGTCACGCGGCTTTCGTCCCACGGGCGGATCACCGGCACCGGGGGCAGCGCGTCCCAGTGCGCGGCGATATGATCGGCGCACGCCTCACCGAAGACGAAGCATTCGAGCAGGGAGTTGGAGGCGAGGCGGTTGGCGCCGTGCAGGCCGCTTTCGGTGCATTCGCCCGCCGCATAGAGTCCGGGCAGGTCGGTGCGGCCGTCGCGATCGACGACGATGCCGCCGCAGGTGTAATGCTGTGCCGGCACGACGGGGATCGGCTGCGTCGTCATGTCGATGCCGAGACCGAGCAGCTTTTCGTGGATGTTGGGGAAGTGGCCGCGGACGAAGTCGGCGGGCATGTGGCTGATGTCGAGGTGGACATAGTCGAGGCCGTAGCGCTTGATCTCGGCGTCGATCGCGCGCGCCACCACGTCGCGGGGGGCGAGTTCCATGCGTTCGGCGTCGTAATAGGACATGAAGCGCTTGCCGGTGGCGGGGTTGATCAGTCGCCCGCCCTCGCCGCGCACCGCCTCGGTGATCAGGAAGTTCTTGACCTCGAGATTGTAGAGGCAGGTCGGGTGGAACTGCATCATCTCCATGTTGGAGACGCGCGCACCCGCCCGCCATGCCATCGCGATGCCGTCGCCGGTCGCGCCGCGCGGGGCGGTGGAGAACAAATAGGTGCGGCCCGCGCCGCCAGTGGCGAGGATCGTCGCCTTCGCCGTGTAGAGCGCGACGTGGCCGGTGTTGCGGTCGACCGCATAGACGCCCCAGACGTTGCCGGCGCCCGAATAGCGCTGTTCATGGCGGCTGGTGGCGAGGTCGATCGCGACCTGATCGGGGACGAGGGTGATGTTGGGATGCGCCTCGGCGGCGCGTTGCAGCGCCTCCTGCACCGCCCAGCCGGTGGCGTCGGCGACGTGGACGATGCGGCGATGCGAATGGCCGCCTTCGCGGGTGAGGTGGAGGGCATTCCCCTCGGTGGCGAAGGGGACGCCGAGTTGCGTCAGGCGTTCGATAGCGGCGGGCGCGCCCTCGACGACGAACTCCACGATATCGCGGTCGTTGAGGCCGGCACCGGCGACCATCGTATCCTCGACATGGTTGTCGAACGTGTCGCCGGGTTCGAGGACGGCGGCGATCCCGCCCTGCGCCCAGGCGGTGGAGCCTTCGTTGAGCGCGCCCTTGGCGAGGACGGTGATCTTGAACCGGTCTGCGAGGTTGAGCGCCGCGGTGAGGCCGGCCGCGCCGGAGCCGACGATGAGGACGTCGCTGGTGCGGGCTGAGTCGGTCACCGGCGAGGTCCGCGGAAGTTGCCGAAGTTGACGGTACGTGCCGGTCGCAAACGCTCCCTGCGAGATGACGTGTGCGGAGGGATGGCGAGGATCGAGGGCCGGTGCATGGGGATGCTGTGGCACAGATGGCGGTGTGTAGGACAGGTGGTTGTTGTGGGGGGCTTAGCCGTTGGAGGCGCGGGTCAGGCTCAGGAATACGTCCTCCAGGTCCGGCTCCTTCGTCGTCACGTCGACGATGCCGAAGCCGTCGTGCTGGACCGCGGCGAGGACTTCGCCGGCGTTGACGCGGTCCTTGGCGTAGGTGATTTCCAGCGTGCGCGCGCCCTTGAGCACGATCTTGCCGAAGCAGGCGTTGTCGGGGAGCGTCGCGACGTCGCGATCGACGGTCACTGCGACGACCTTTTCCTGTGCCTTGCCGACGAGTTCGCGGGTCGGTTCGTTGGCGATCAGCTTGCCGTGGTTGATGATCGCGATGCGGTCGCAGAGTTCTTCCGCTTCTTCGAGATAGTGCGTCGTGAGGACCACGGTGACGCCGGCCTGGTTCAGTTCGCGGACGTAGGCCCAGAGTTGCTGGCGCAGTTCGATGTCGACGCCGGCGGTCGGTTCGTCGAGGACGAGGACGGGGGGCGAGTGGACCATTGCCTTGGCCACCATCAGCCGTCGCTTCATGCCCCCCGACAGGGTGCGGGCGTAGGCGTTGGCCTTGTCCTCCAGATGCACCGCGCGGAGCAGTTCCATCGAGCGGCGTTCGGCCTTGGGGACGCCGTACAGGCCGGCCTGGATGTTGAGCGTCTCGATCGGCGTGAAGAACGGGTCGAACAGGATCTCCTGATTGACGATGCCGATCGACGCCTTGGCGTTGCGCGGGTGGGCGTCGATGTCGAAGCCCCAGATTTCGGCGTTGCCGTCGGTCTTGTTGACCAGCCCCGCCAGGATGTTGATCAGCGTCGACTTGCCCGCGCCGTTGGGGCCGAGCAGGCCGAAGATCTGGCCCCTCGGCACGTCGAAGCTGACCCCGTCGAGCGCGCGCTTGCCGCCCTGATAGGTCTTGCATAGGTTCTGGATGCGGATCGCGGCCTCGGTCATGGCCTGCGGAATACGCCGCCTGCCAAAACGCGCAACCCATTCCTCCCCGACATTGCGGAGGATTGAAGGCCGGCGCTGCGCTTGCTAACTGCGTCGCCATGATCCCGCCGCCCGAAACCGTCCGCGTATCCCAGCGTCGTGTCGCCTGCGACGGCGCAACCGACATTCCCGGCGGGGCCGCGCTTGGCCATCCGCGGGTGTTTTTGCAGATCGACGAAGAGGGCTATGTCGATTGCGGCTATTGCGATCGGCGCTTCGTGCTGATCGGCGGACCCGCCGATGGCGCGGATCAATCGACGCTGCCCGATCATCCGGATGGCGCGAGCGTTTAACGCCCCTATATTGGCGGCATGACATTAGCTGCCGATCCCCGCTCGTTCCTGTACCGCGACCAGCTTTCGCCCGAGGCGGCGCTGCGACTGACTGCCGATGCGCTCGGTAAAGCCGACGACGGCGAATTGTACCTGCAATATCGCCGGGCGGAGGCGTTCGGCTTCGACGACGGCCGATTGAAGACGGCGAGCTACGACACCAATGCGGGCTTCGGCCTGCGCGCGGTGTCGGGCGAGATGACCGCCTTTGCGCATGCCAACGAATTGTCGGAAGCCGCGATCAAGCGCGCGGGCGAGACGATGGCGCTGATCGATCCGACGACGAGCGCCAAGGCACCACCGCCGCAGGGCAACAACCGGCATCTGTACACCGACGCCGATCCGCTCGATCTGGTGCCGTTCGCCGACAAGGTGAATTTGTGCCAGACGATCGATGCGGCGGCGCGCGCGCGTGACCCGCGGGTGGCGCAGGTATCGGTCGGGCTGTCGGGTACGTGGAGCGTGGTCGAGGTGGTGCGGCCCGATGGCTTCGTCGCCACCGACGTGCGGCCGCTGGTGCGGCTCAACATCCAGATCGTCGTCGAACAGAACGGCCGGCGCGAGACGGGGACGTTCGGGATCGGCGGACGCTATCTGTACGACCGGTTGTTCGATGCTGCGATCTGGAACCGCGGGATCGACGAGGCGCTGGCGCAGGCGCTGGTCAATCTCGATTCGGTTGCGGCGCCGGCAGGCGAGATGACCGTGCTGCTCGGGCCGGGCTGGCCGGGTGTGATCCTGCACGAGGCGATCGGCCATGGGCTGGAGGGCGATTTCAACCGCAAGGGCACGTCCGCCTTCTCCGGGCGGATCGGCGAGCGGGTCGCGGCGGCGGGCGTGACGGTGGTCGACGACGGATCGATCCAGGACCGGCGCGGGTCCCTGTCGATCGACGACGAGGGCACGCCGACGAGCGAGACGGTGCTGATCGAGGACGGCATCCTCAAGGGCTATATGCAGGATCGGCTGAATGCGCGGCTGATGGGCGTGGCGCCGACGGGGAATGGCCGCCGCGAGAGCTTCGCGCATGCGCCGATGCCGCGGATGACGAATACGTTCATGAAGGGCGGCAACGACGATCCGGGCGAATTGCTGTCGCGCGTCAAGCGGGGCATCTTCGCCAAGAGCTTCGGCGGCGGGCAGGTCGACATCGTGTCGGGCAAGTTCGTGTTCTCATGCACCGAGGCGTATCTGATCGAGAACGGCAGGATCGGCGCACCGATCAAGGGCGCGACGCTGATCGGCGACGGGCCGACGGTGCTGACCAAGGTGACCGGGATCGGCAACGACTTTGCGCTGGACGAGGGTATCGGCGTCTGCGGCAAGGGCGGGCAGAGCGTGCCGGCGGGTGTGGGGCAGCCGACGTTGCTGGTCGATGGGCTGACGGTGGGCGGGACGGCGACGGGTTAGAAGCCGCCCGTCAGGAAGTCGATCGCGCCTTTGATCGCCCATTCTTCATGGGCGAGCGATGCGACGGGTGCCTTCAGCGTGCTGGCATCGACCGTCGAGGCAAAGTGGGTGGCGAGCACCCATTGTTGCCCATCGAGCGTCAACAGGGGGTTGAGCCGGCTCGTCGGGCTTGCATCCGCGTCCGGCGCGATCAAGGGTATCACGAGGCGGGTGGCGTGAACCGAGGCAAGCGGCGACTGCACGTCGACGACGTACGTCGTGTCCCGCAGTAGATAGACGTCGAATTGCGCCATCAGAACAGACGATAGGCGTCGAGCGGATGGCCGTTCTTCTCATACCATCGATTCCACCCCTCGATCGCGTCCTTATTCTCTTCCCTCCAACGCCGCTCCATCTCGACCTTTGCAGCCTGACGTATTGCCGCCTCGCTGATCTGCGAGAGATTGAGGCCATGCTCACGGGCGACGGCGACGATCCCCGTATCGATTGAGACATTCACAGGCTTGCGCTTGCCCGACGCGATCGGATCGTGCTTCATGCAGAGAAACTATGCGCATAATCCGTGCGCGTCAACGGAGGGCTGTATGAGCCTCGTCGAACTCGGGCGGTACGACCGCAACCTTGCCAACATCATCGTCGGGCGGCTGGATGCGGAGGGGATGGATGCGATCGCGTTCGATGGCGGATCAAGCATCGCCGACGGCAGTTACCTGCTGATCCCGGTGCGGGTGATGGTGGACGAGGACGACCTTTCCGCCGCGCAGGCGATCGTTGCTGCTGCTGAAATTTAAGGCAGCGGCGGCAGGCTGCTCATTATTCTATCGTTAATGGGTCTGCTTCGGGCGCTTCGTCCCGCCTGAACCCGTCGTTTCGCAACTGGCACGATGGTTGCGATGCCGCCCTTCGGACAATCGAGGGGGCAGGGATGAAGCTGGTCATTGCGATCATCAAGCCGTTCAAACTGGACGAGGTGAGGGAAGCGCTCACCACGTTGGGCGTGGCGGGAATGACGGTTACCGAGGTCAAGGGGTTCGGCCGGCAGAAGGGCCAGACCGAAATCTATCGCGGCGCCGAATACAGCACCAACATGGTGCCCAAGATCAAGATCGAGGTGGTTTGCGCCGCGGACCTCGCCGACCGGGTGGTCGAGGCGATCCAGGCATCCGCGAACACCGGCGCGATCGGCGACGGCAAGATCTTCGTGCTCGACGTCGGTCAGGCGGTGCGCATCCGCACCGGCGAAACCGACGATTCGGCGCTTTGAGGCTGTGAGGGGGGAATCGATGAAGCACGCACTTAAGATCGCGGGCGCTGCAGGGCTGACCGCCCTCGCGTTCGCCGCCATGCCCGCCTGGGCGCAGGACGCCGCATTGCAGGCGCCGCCGGCTGCCGCCGCACCGGTGGTCGCCACCGTGAACAAGGGCGATACCGCCTGGATGATGACCTCCACGGTCCTCGTCATGATGATGATCCTGCCGGGCTTGGCATTGTTCTACGGCGGCCTCACCCGCTCGAAGAACATGCTGTCGACGATGACGCAGATCGGCGCGGTCGCGTGCCTCGCGATGCTGCTGTGGGTGATGTACGGTTACAGCCTCGCGTTCGGGCCGGACCTGACCAGCGGCCTGTCGAACGTGATCGGCAGCCTCGACAAGGCGTTCCTGAAGGGCGTGACGCCGGCGTCGCAGGCGGCGACCTTCACCGCCGGGGTCGAAATCCCGGAATATGTCTTCATCTGTTTCCAGATGACCTTTGCGGCGATCACCGTCGCGCTGGTGCTGGGTTCGGTGGTCGAGCGGATGAAGTTTTCCGCGGTCATGGCGTTCGCCGCAGTGTGGCTGACGATCGTCTATTTCCCGATCGCGCACATGGTCTGGGCCTCGTCGGGCTTCTTCTTCAAGGCGGGCGCGCTTGATTTCGCCGGTGGTACCGTGGTGCACATCAACGCCGGCGTGTCGGCATTGGTCGCGAGCATCATGCTCGGCAAGCGCATGGGCTATCCGACGACGCCGATGCCGCCGCATTCGCTGACGCTGACCGCGGTCGGCACCGGCCTGCTGTGGGTGGGCTGGTTCGGCTTCAACGCCGGTTCCGCGCTGGAGGCCAATGGCTCGGCAGGCCTGGCGATGATCAACACCTTCGTCGCCACCGCGTCGGGTGCCTTGTTCTGGATGCTGGCCGAGCGGCTGCGCGGTCACAAGGGATCGGCGCTGGGCTTCTGTTCGGGCATCGTCGCCGGTCTGGTGGCGGTGACGCCGGCGGCCGGCAACTCGGGTCCGTTCGGCGCGATCGTGCTGGGTGCGATCGCATCTCTGGTCTGCTTCTTCGCGGTATCCGTGCTGAAGCCGAAGCTGGGCTATGACGACGCGCTCGACGCCTTCGGTGTCCATGGCATCGGCGGCATGGTCGGTGCGATCGGCACCGGCATCGTCTACGCCCCGTCGTTCGGCGGACCGGGCGCTGCGGATTATGCGATGGGTGCGAAGCTGCTGGTTCAGGTCGAGGCGGTGGTGGTGACCATCATCTGGGCGACGATCGGCACCGTCATCGCGATGCTCATCGCCAAGGCGATCACCGGCCTGCGTGTCGCTCCCGAAGTCGAGCAGGAAGGCCTCGACCTCGGCGAGCACGGCGAGCGCGCCTACAACTGATTTACGCATCGGGCGCGGGGGCAGCAGATCCCCGCCCCCCACGACGTTCCTCCTGCGGACGACCTTGACCCGGTGCGGCGACGTACCGGGTCTTTTTTTGGTATGCGGAGGTGGGGGTGTTTTCGGGCAAGCGCGAGGAAGAAGGTTGGTTCGCGCGAAGGCCCGACGACGCGAAGGAAGAAGAAGGTTGGTTCGCGCGGAGACGCGGAGACGCGGAGGTGTCGCGCTTGCCTCGCCTTCGGCAGACCATTCGGCCGTCGATCCCGGTATCGCCGTTGCGCTAGGAGAGAGGCTGCGCCGCCACCCCTCTTCTTCTCCGCGTCTCCGCGTCTCCGCGCGAACCAACCTTCTCTTCGCGTCTTTGCGGCTTCGCGTGAATGATGAAGCCCGGTTACGTCAGCCCATACTCTCGCGCAAAGCCAGCATCGCCAGTGCCGCCTGAGCCGCGCCGCCGCCCTTGTCGAGCTGGCCCGGATCGGCGCGGACGATGGCTTGCGCTTCGTTTTCCGTGGTCAGGATGCCGTTGCCGATCGCGAGGCCGTCGAGCGTCAGCGCCATGATGCCGCGGGCGCTCTCGTTGGAGACGATCTCGAAATGATAGGTTTCGCCGCGGATCACGACGCCCAGTGCGACGAAGGCGTCGTAGCGGTCGCTGTCCGCCGCCAGCGCGATCGCGCCCGGCACCTCGAGCGCACCCGGCACGGTGATCGTGTCGTGGGTGTGGCCCGCCGCCTCGATCGCGGCGCGGGCGCCGGCGACGAGCATGTCGTTGAGATGGTCGTAGAAGCGGGCTTCGACGATGAGGATATGCGCCATGTCAGGCTCCCGTCTCTTCCGGCGTTTCGATCGCGCGTTCGCCGACGATCGACAGGCCATAGCCGTCGAGGCCGACCAGCGTGTGGTGAGTGTTGGTAAGGAGGACCATTTCCTCGACGCCCAATTCGGTCAGAATCATCGCGCCGACGCCGTAATCGCGCAGCTCTTCCATGTCCTCCTTCGGCAGCGTGCCGGCCTTCGCCTGCAGCGCGACGGTGAACTGGTCGGGGCGGGGGCGGTTGATGACGACGATGACGCCGGCGCCTTCGTCCGCGATGATCTCCATCGAGCGGCGGAGCAGGCCGGCGCGGTCGCCGCCCTCGCCGAAGATGTCGGCGAAGGGGGACAGCGCGTGCATGCGGACGAGCGTCGGCTTGGCGGGATCGACCTTGCCCTTGACCAGCGCGATCTGTTCGCTGCCGGTCGCCTTGTTCCAATAGGTGAGCGCGGTCCATTCGCCGCCCCATTCGCTGACGAAGCGGGCTTCGGCGCGTTTTTCGACGAGATGGTCGTAGCGGCGGCGATAGGCGATCAGATCGCGGATCGTGCCGATCTTGAGATTGTGGAATTGCGCGAAGGTGACGAGGTCGTCGAGGCGGGCCATCGTCCCGTCCTCGTTCATGATCTCGCAGATCACGCCCGAGGGGTTGAGGCCGGCGAGCCGCGACACGTCGACCGCCGCTTCGGTATGGCCGGTGCGCACCAGCACGCCGCCGTCGCGCGCGACCAGCGGGAAGACGTGGCCGGGCGTCACGATCTCGTCGCGCGATTTGGACGAATCGATCGCCACCGCGACGGTGCGCGCGCGGTCGGCGGCGGAGATGCCGGTGGTGACGCCGTCGCGCGCCTCGATCGAGGTGGTGAAGGCGGTTTCGTAGCGCGTGCCGTTGTTGCGGCTCATCAGCGACAGGCCGAGTTCCTCGACGCGCGACTTCGTGAGCGCGAGGCAGACCAGCCCGCGGCCATGCTTGGCCATGAAGTTGATCTTTTCGGGCGTCGCCATCTGCGCCGGGATCACCAGGTCGCCTTCGTTCTCGCGATCCTCGTCGTCGACCAGGATGAACATCCGGCCGTTGCGCGCCTCGTCGATGATCTCTTCGGGCGACGACAGGAAGGCGTGCCTCAGGCGGGCGAGTTCCGGCTTAGCGGCCACGGTAATGCTCCATGCGTTGCAGATAGCGGGCGAGGACGTCGATCTCGATATTCACCGCCTGGCCCTGTTGCAGGGTGCCGAGCGTGGTGACCGCCTGGGTGTGGGGGATCAGGTTCACGGTGAAGTGCGTCGTATCGCCGTGATCCTCGACCGTGTTGATGGTGAGCGACACGCCGTCGATCGTGATCGAGCCCTTGGGCGCGATGAAGGGCGCGAGCGCGGCGGGGACGGCGAAGGCGATGCGGTGCGATTCGCCCGTCGGCACGATCGACAGCACTTCGGCGATGCCGTCGACATGGCCCGTGACAATATGGCCACCGAGTTCGTCGCCCAGCTTCATCGCGCGTTCGAGGTTGAGCTTGCGTCCCGTCGTCCACTGGTCGCGCGCGGTGCGGCTGATCGTTTCGCCCGACACCTGCACGTCGAACCATGCCGGTCCCTTGTCGACGACGGTGAGGCAGACACCCGAACAGGCGATCGATGCGCCGAGGTCGACCGTGTCGGTGTCATAGGCGGTGGCGATGCGGATGCGGGTATCGCCACGGTGCTCGACCGAGTCGATGGTGCCGATATCGCTGACTATGCCGGTGAACATGGGCTGCGCTCGTAGACCTCACATCGATCGGTGCCAAGCTGCCGCGCATCGTGCAGCCGCCAGCGTCCGTGTGCCGTGCCGAGATCGGCGAGGCCGATGTCGCGAACCGCATGCTTGCCGCCGCCGATCAGGATCGGCGCGCGGTAGAGCAGGAGGCGGTCGACGAGGTCGGCCTGGAGGAAGGCGGCGGCGGTGGCGGCGCCGCCTTCGATCAGAAGGTGATCGGCGGGGAGGGTGGCGATGTCGTTGGGGGCGGTGATCCAGAGTGCGTCGCGCTCACCCTCACCCTTCCGCGCCTCCGATGCTCCCTCCCTCTCCCGCCGGGAGAGGGATGAGGAAGGGTGAGAGGACAGGATGACCCGCATGGGGCTGCGATCTTGCAGTCCGGGCAGCCGTACGTCGAGGCTGGGCTCGTCCACCTCCCACGTGCCGCGGCCGACGAGGATCGCGTCGTGGCGGCTGCGTTCGAGATGGGCGTGGGCGCGGGCCTGTGGACCGGTGATCCAGCGGCTGGTGTCGTCCGCCAGTGCGATGCAGCCGTCGAGCGAGGTAGCGAGTTTCAGCGTCACGAACGGGCGGCCGAGGCGTTGGCGGGTGAGGAAACCCGCCATGCCGCGCGTCGCCTCCGCAGCGCGGGTGCCGATCGTCACGGCGATGCCGGCATCGCGCAGGCGAGCGGCGCCGATGCGGTCGGTGCGCGGGTCGGGGTCACCGAGCGCGATCACCACGCGGGCTACGCCGGCAGCGATCAGCAGGTCGGCGCAGGCGGGACCGCGGGTGGAGACATGGGCGCAGGGTTCCAGCGTCGTATAGACCGTCGCGCCGCGCGCGCGCTCGCCGGCCTGCGCCAGCGCCATGGCCTCGGCATGGGGGCGACCGCCGGGCTGGGTGGCGCCACGACCGACGACGACGCCCGCACGAACGACGACGCAGCCGACGTTGGGATTGGGACAGGTCCGCCCGCGCGTCCGCTCGCCGAGCGCGAGCGCGACACCCATCCAGCGCCCGTCGTCGGCTACAGGCCCCACTTGCTCATCGCGTCGTCGACCTGCTTGAACTGGCTGCGCAACTTCTCCTCGCGCGCCTTCTGGGCAGCGATGCGCTTGTCCTGTTCGACCTTGTCGATCTCCTGCTGCGCCTTGATCTGCGCATCCGTGCGGTCGGCGCGGTAGTTGTTGAAATAGATGATGTTCGGGGAATAGGGTTCGGGCGGAATGTCGTTGCGCATGAACGCATAGACGAAGAAGCCGGTGACCCCCATCGCCAGCACCAGAAAGCCGAGTTCGTACGGCTGACGTCCGCTGAGGAACAGGCGCAGGTCCCTGTAGGCGCGGACCGGCGAAAAGCGGCTGAAGAACTGCATGACGGCGAATGTAGGGGGGCGGGGGCGGCTAGGCCAGTGGTCTGTGGTGGATGGATGATCTGCGCCCTTGCGCGTCGACTTCTGCCTTCCTTGTTGCCGGCGCGGGCCGCCGGGCTGGTTCGGCTGACGTGGCGGTGGCGTGCCGCCCGCCCCGACCACCTTCGTTGCCACAGCACCCGCGTGTTTTCCGGGGGGGGCGTTGTTCAAGGCGGGCACGTATTGCCCGGTTACGGGGATGGGGTCTTCGGCATGTGTCGCCCGATGTGCTCCCGCTTTCGCGAGAGCACATGAGATGCGGACGGTGGCTCGGCCCCTCCTGCTCGGCGACCTTTCGCCCCTGCCTGCTCAGCCCGCCTCCTCAGCCCGCATCCTCCATGCGGAAGGTCAGGGACATCGTCCGCCACGCCTCGACCGGAACGTCGCCGCGGGTGGCGGGCTTGAAGCGCCACGACCGGAGCGCGCGGTCCTGCGTCACCTGCCAGAAGGCGTCGCTGGTCGCGGTGACGCGCTCGATCTGCTTCACGCGGCCGTCGATGCCGACCAGCACGCGGACGGTGACGCGGCCGTCGCGGTTGGCGCGGCGCTCTGCCGGCGGATAGGTCGGCTGAAAGGCGCTGGCGTAACGGGGATCGACCTGCGGCGCGATCAGCGGGGGCAGCGGCGCGGGTGTCGCGATGACGACCGGACCGGGATCGCTGCCGATGATCGGAGTCAGCGGCGGTGTCGGGACGATCGTCGTGGTGGTGACGAGGTCGGACGTGGATGGCGTGGGTACGATCGGGTTCGGGGCGACGATCGTTTCGGTCGGGCGGTTGGCGACGACCTCTTCCGTTCTCGGCTGCGGCCTGGGTGGTTCGGGAGGAGGCTGATCGATCGGAATGTTGGTGGTCTCGAGGATACGGACGGGATCGCCCGGCAGGATCGTCGGCCCGGCGAACATCAATGCAGCGACCAGCCCCGCGTTGATCGCGATGGCGGCGGTGAGGCCACCGGGGTTGAAACGGGTCGGCTGGGCGTGGCGGTCTGCGTACATGATCCGTCTCCTGTTCGTGTTCGACTCGATTGCGTCTCCTTGAGGAGGTGAATGGTACGTTGTAACGTTACGACGTCAAGTATCTAATCTCATGGCAATGACGATCAGGCGGACAACCGCCCCACCGTCCGCTCGCGGCCGATCAGCGGCAGCAGCGCTGCCATGTCCGGGCCGTGATCCAACCCGGTCAGGGCCTGTCGCAGCGGCAGGAACAGCGCCTTGCCCTTGCGGCCGGTCTCCTGTTTCAGCGCGTCGGTGAGCGCGTGCCAGGGGTCGCCGGCCCAGTCGATCGCTGCCGCCACTGACGCGGCCTGCGCCAGATAGGCTCGCGTGTCGTCATCGAACGCCGGGGCATCGACCGGTCCCTCGATCACGCGCCACCAGTCCGCCGCCTCGGCGATCCGCGACAGATTGGGGCGCACCGCATCCCATTCCGCACCGCCCATGCCGGTCGGCAGCCGGTCCGCGACGCGGATATGGGGCAGTTGGTGGATGATCCGGGCGTTGACCTGCGCCAGTTCCGCTTCGTCGAACCGGGCCGGCGCCCGGCCGAAGCGGGTGAAGTCGAACGCGGAGATCAGCGGCGCGGGATCGACCATCGGCTCGACCGGGTCGCTGGTGCCGATCCGGGCGAGCAGCGCGATCACCGCCTGCGGCTCGATCCCCTGTTCGCGGAAATGCTCCACGCCCAGCGAGCCGAGGCGCTTCGACAATTTGCCCTCCGCGCCGGTCAGCAATGCCTCGTGCGCGAAGCGCGGTGCGGGCACCCCCATCGCTTCGAACATCTGCAATTGCAGCGAGGTGTTGGAGACGTGATCCTCGCCGCGGACGACATGGGTGATACCGAGATCGGCGTCGTCGATCGCGGACGGGAGCATGTAGAGCCACGATCCGTCGGCGCGGCGGACGACGGGGTCGCTCATCGTCTTCGCATCGAACGCCTGGGGCCCGCGGATCAGATCGTCCCACGCGATCGGGGCGTCGTGGTCGAGCCTGAAGCGCCAGTGCGGGCGGACGCCGTCCGCCTCCAGTTGCGCGCGATCCGCTTGCGACAGCGACAGTGCGGCGCGATCGTAGACCGGCGGCAGGCCGCGACCGAGCAGGATCTTGCGCTTGAGATCCAGTTCCTGCGCGGTTTCATACGCAGGATAGATGCGACCTGCGGCGACCAGCGCATCGAATCGCGCCTGATAGAGCGCGAATCGCTCCGACTGGCGCACCTCCAGATCGGGATCGAGGCCCAGCCAGCCGAGGTCGGCACGGATGCCGTCGACGAACCGCTCTTCCGATCGCTCGGCATCGGTATCGTCGATGCGGAGCACGAACCGGCCGCCCTGCGCGTGCGCGAACATCCAATTGTGCAGCGCCGCCCGGATGTTGCCGACATGCAGGCTGCCGGTGGGGGAAGGGGCGAAGCGGGTGGTGACGGTCATGCCACGCGCCTAGTCAGTGGACCGCTCGCGAACAAGGTGGACGGATGCGGACCGTGCGCGTCCGATGAAGCTTTCGGTTTTGTGACGGTGGCTCTAAGGCGCGCACCATCGATGGGGCGGAGCCAAGCGCGATGAAACTGATAACCGGCAATTCGAACCTTCCGCTGGCACGGGAGATCGCGGCGTACCTCGAGATTCCGCTGACCGATGCGCTGGTCCGCCGCTTCGCCGACGAGGAGATCTTCGTCGAGATCCAGGAAAACGTGCGCGGCGAGGACGTGTTCGTGCTGCAGTCGACCGGCTTTCCGGCGAACGACAACCTCATGGAAATGCTCATCATCATCGATGCGCTGAAGCGGTCGTCGGCGCGCCGCATCACCGCGGTGATCCCGTACATGGGCTATGCGCGACAGGACCGGAAGCCGGGCCCGCGGACGCCGATCTCGGCCAAGCTGGTGGCCAACCTCATCACCGTCGCCGGCGCGGACCGCGTGCTGTCGGTCGATCTGCACGCGGGGCAGATCCAGGGTTTCTTCGATATCCCGACCGACAACCTCTATGCCGCGCCGGTGATGTCGGCGGACATCAACGCGCGGTTCAAGGGCAAGAACATGATGGTCGTTTCGCCCGACGTCGGCGGCGTGGTGCGCGCCCGCCAGCTGGCGAAGCGGCTCGATAACGCCCCGCTCGCGATCGTCGACAAGCGGCGTGAGCGTGCCGGCGAGTCGGAGGTGATGAACATCATCGGCGACGTCGAAGGCCGGTTCTGCATCCTGATCGACGATATCGTCGATTCGGCGGGGACATTGTGCAACGCGGCGGCGGCGTTGCGCGAGGCGGGGGCGGAGGATGTCGTCGCCTATGTCACGCATGGCGTTCTGTCGGGCGGCGCGGTGGCGCGGGTCGAGGGGTCGGCGTTGCGTGAGCTGGTGATCACCGATTCGATCGGGAACCACGAGTCGATCGGCAAGTCCGGGCGGATCCGGCATCTGCCGATCGCGCCGCTACTCGGCGAGGCGATCAAGCGGATCGCGGATGAGACGTCGGTGTCGTCGCTATTTGATTGACGGGGCGGTGAAGACAGTTGCCGGGCGCGGGTGTTGAAGGGAAATCCTGCGTCCATTGTCCCCCGTCACCCCGGACTTGTTCCGGGGTCACCGCGCGGCGAAAGGAAAGGCTGGAGCCTCCATCCTTTCCGCTGCGGCCCAGTGGACCCCGGAACAAGTCCGGGGTGACGGGCGAATGCTAAGGGTGGCATTATCCGCGACGACGGCAAAGCCGCCGTCGGACGGGTTCGGCAGGCCGACTCGCCGTCCGGTCGCAGGTTTGCGCGTGCCGCGCACCAGCGCGGACGTAGCCGCGCTTAACGCTGCGACAGCGCGATAATGTGTTCGAATACCGCAGGGTGGAGCGGCTTGGCGAAGGCGCAGCCGTATTTGAACTTGTCGCGCCATGCGACCACGGCTTCCAGTCCGGCGAGGCCCGGCAGCGTCAGCCACACGACGGTGCCCGGCCACAGGGTGAAGCTCGTCTCGGCACGGAAGCCCGAAAGCGACAGGTCGGTGACCTCGATCTCGAACCGGGTCTGCCCGCGGTCGCGCAAATGCGCGCGCATCTTCACCGCCTTGCGGAGTGCCTGACGCGAATCGTCGGTCAAATCGACGGGTTCGTACGGCGGGGTGAAGATCGGCTGTTCCATAGCGCGACGGATGCCACGCCAATGGTTACTTTTCTGCCAACGCCTTGCCTGCCCCCGGCCCTGTTTCCGGCGCTCGGACACCCCGTCGGCCGCGACGCTTCAATTCGGCCTTCAGATCCTCCGGGCGGGGCGCGACGAGGAAACCGAAGCTGACATTGCCCTCGCGTGTCTCGACGACGTGATGCAGGCGATGCGCCTGGACGATGCGCTTCATATAGGCGGACTTGGGCAGGTAGCGCGTTGGAATGCGCTGATGCACGATGATGTCGTGGAATCCGAAGTAGATCGCGCCATAGGCCGCGATCCCTGCGCCGATCCACGCGAACCCCGGCCACCAGCCGAGCTGCACGCCGCCGAGCAGCAGGACGAACGACGGCACCGCGAAAATCACGGCGTACAGGTCGTTCAGCTCCCAATTGCCGTGACGCCGGGTGTGGTGGCTCGCGTGCAGAAACCAGCCCCAGCCGTGCATCACCCAACGGTGCGCGGCATAGGCGAAGCCCTCCATACCGATCACGGTCACGAGGAAGAGGAGGATGCCGTACGGCCAGGACATGCAGGTTCCGTCTAATGCGATGCGTTTGCAATAACGAATGAACCCCGGATCAGTTCAGGGTGGATTCGCCGCGCCGCCTGTGCAAAAGGCGGCTCAATCTCCTCTTAATAGCATAACGCGAGGCAGGCCATGAACATCCACGAATATCAAGCCAAGGAACTGCTCGCCAAGTTCGGCGTCCCCGTCCCCGCCGGCTTCGCCGCGATGAGCGTCGAGGAAGCCGTCGCCGCCACCGGGAAGCTGCCCGGACCGCTCTACGTCGTGAAGGCGCAGATCCACGCGGGTGGCCGCGGCAAGGGCAAGTTCAAGGAACTCGGCCCCGACGCCAAGGGCGGCGTCCGCCTCGCCAAGACCGCCGACGAGGTTCGCGCGGCGGCGACCGACATGCTCGGCAACACGCTCGTCACCATCCAGACGGGTGACGCGGGCAAGCAGGTCAACCGCCTGTACGTGACCGACGGCGTCGACATCGCCAAGGAATTCTACCTCGCGCTGCTCGTCAACCGCGCGACCGGGCGCGTGTCGATGGTCGCCAGCACCGAGGGCGGCATGGACATCGAGACCGTGGCGCACGATAGCCCTGAGAAGATCCTGTCGATCGACATCGACGCAGCGACGGGGTTCCAGCCGCATCATGGCCGTGCCGTCGCCGCCGCGCTGGAGCTGACCGGCGACCTCGCCAAGCAGGCCGCCAATGTCGCATCGAAGCTATACGACGCGTTCCTCGGCACGGATGCCGAGCAGATCGAGATCAACCCGCTCGCCGTGACCGACGACGGCAAGCTGATGGTGCTCGACGCGAAGGTCGCCTTCGACGGCAATGCGATGTTCCGTCACAAGGACCTGATGGAGCTGCGCGACACCACCGAAGAGGACGCGATGGAGCTGGAGGCGTCGAAGTACGACCTCGCTTACATCAAGCTCGACGGCGATATCGGCTGCATGGTCAACGGTGCCGGCCTCGCCATGGCGACGATGGACATCATCAAGCTCAACGGCATGTTCCCGGCCAACTTCCTCGACGTCGGCGGCGGCGCCAACAAGGAGAAGGTGACCGCGGCGTTCAAGATCATCCTCGCCGATCCCGCGGTGAAGGGCATTCTGGTCAACATCTTCGGCGGCATCATGAAGTGCGACATCATCGCCGAGGGCATCGTCGCCGCGGCGAAGGAAGTGAATTTGTCGGTGCCGCTGGTCGTCCGTCTGGAAGGCACCAACGTGCAGGCCGGCAAGGACATTCTGGCGAACAGCGGCCTCGCCATCGTTCCCGCGAACGATCTGGGCGATGCGGCGAAGAAGATCGTCGCCGAGGTGCAGAAGGCGGCGTAACCTTCTCTTGGCCCCGTCCGCGGCGCGGCGGGGCTGAAGACGATGGAATTTTTCTCGGGCTCGGGCATCATGTCCGGGCCCGATTCGTTTGAGTAAGACAGATGCCGTTACGGCAAGCGGCATTTTCCGTACCGGACTTGCGAAAACCGCGGAAAATAGCCATGTGACCCGCCGATACGACGCCGGAAAATGGCGTCGGAGGCGCAATCGGAAGGAAGCTGATGAAGGTGCTGGTGCCGGTCAAGCGCGTGCTTGACTATAACGTGAAGCCCCGCGTGAAGGCGGACGGTTCGGGCGTCGACCTGGCCAACGTCAAGATGTCGATGAACCCGTTCGACGAAATCGCGGTCGAGGAAGCCATCCGCCTGAAGGACAAGGGCGTCACCGAGATCGTCGTCATCTCGATCGGCGAGCAGAAGGCGCAGGAAACGCTGCGGACCGCGCTGGCGATGGGTGCCGATCGCGCCATTCTCGTAGTGTCGGACACCAGGGTCGAGCCGCTTGGCGTCGCCAAGATCCTCGCGAAGATCGTCGAGGAGGAACAGCCGAGTCTCGTGATCCTCGGCAAGCAGGCGATCGACGACGACAACAACCAGACCGGCCAGATGCTGGCAGGTCTGCTCGGCTGGGGTCAGGGCACGTTCGCATCGAAGGTCGAGCTGACCGAGGGCAACGTCACCGTGACGCGCGAAGTCGATGGCGGGCTGGAGACGGACAGCTTCCCGTTGCCGGCGATCGTCACCACCGATCTGCGTCTGAACGAGCCGCGCTATGCTTCGCTGCCCAACATCATGAAGGCGAAGTCCAAGCCGATGGCGCAGAAGACCGCCGCCGATTACGGCGTCGACGTCACCCCGCGTCTGACGACGCTGAAGGTCGTCGAGCCGGGCAAGCGGCAGGCGGGCGTCAAGGTCGCCGATGTCGACGAACTCGTCATGAAGCTGCATGCGATGGGGATTGCGAAGTGAAGACGCTCGTCTGGGTCGAACACGACGGCACGTCCGTCAAGGATGCCACGCTCGCCGCGGTGACTGCCGCGTCGAAGCTGGGTGAGGTGCACCTGCTCGTCGCCGGCCAGGGCGTCGACGGCGTCGCGCAGGCGGCGGCGAAGATCGCCGGCGTAGGCAAGGTCCACGTCGCCGACGATGCGGCCTATGCGCATGCGCTCGCCGAGAACGTCGCGCCGCTGGTCGTCGAGCTGATGGGGCATCACGATGCCTTCGTCGCGCCGTCGACCACCACCGGCAAGAACGTCGCGCCGCGCGTCGCCGCATTGCTCGACGTGATGCAGATCAGCGACATCCTGTCGGTTGAAGCCGAGGATACGTTCACGCGGCCGATCTACGCCGGCAATGCGATCGCGACGGTGCAGACGTCGGACGCCAAGAAGGTCATCACCGTCCGCGGCACCGCCTTCGAAAAGGCAGCGACCGAGGGTGGGTCGGGTGAGATCGAGGCGGTCGCGTCGAAGGGCGAGACCGGCGTGTCGACCTTCGTCGGGTCGGAGATCGCCGAGAATGCGCGCCCGGAGTTGACCAGCGCGAAGATCATCGTGTCGGGCGGGCGTGCGCTCGGGTCGGGCGAGCAGTTCCACGCGCTGATCGATCCGCTCGCCGACAAGCTGGGTGCGGGTGTCGGTGCGAGCCGTGCGGCGGTCGATGCCGGCTATGCGCCGAACGATTATCAGGTCGGCCAGACCGGCAAGATCGTCGCGCCGGAAGTCTATGTCGCGGTCGGTATTTCCGGTGCGATCCAGCATCTTGCCGGCATGAAGGACAGCAAGGTCATCGTCGCGATCAACAAGGATGAGGATGCCCCGATCTTTCAGGTCGCGGACATCGGCCTGGTCGGCGACCTGTTCAAGATCGTGCCGGAACTGACGGAAAAGCTCTGATCCTGGCGGGCGTGCAACCCCGGGGTTGCACGCCCTTCGGCGTCACATGGCCGACGATCGGCGAACATGGCGTCATTCCGGCAACAGGCTATCGACCCCGCGTGTCGCCAGAGCCCAGCGATAGGCCGCATCGGCAATATAGAACCGGAATTGTACGCCGTCGAAATATACGCGCCGGGCGTTGCCGACGCAGATTTTCGCCCGATTGACGATGGCAGCCTCCAGCCGGCGAACGGTGTCGAGGGGCTTGTCGGTCAGTGCAAGTTGCATCGATAATTCGGGTTGCAGCCGTACGAAGCAAACGGCCGTTTCGAAGTAGCGCACGTCCACTGGAAGCCGGAACTTCGCAAGCGGCGTCTCCCGCGCATTGAAACGGGCTTGGACCACCGGATCGCCGGTCTGTTTTCGCGTCAACGTCAATCGTGGATCGATTCGCTTCATTACCTCGATCGTCAGGGCGCCGCGATCGTAGTAAGGATTGCCGGTTATGCGACCGCCAAGCGCGGCCTGTGGATCGGGAGCACATGCAAGGGTAAGCTGCGCCAGCCGCTGGAATGCGAAGGCTTGTTTGGTGCTGTTCGTGCGCGTGCCGAATATCTGGCGGAGATAGGCGATCCTGGTGGGGGATGCCGGTTCCGACGCGCATTTCGCCCATAATTGCGCCCGATCGAAGACCGTACGACTGCCGACCGCGCTGCCGGTGCGCGCGCTGCCCAGCGTCTGTTTGCTGACCAAGGAATCCTCCGCGTCGATATCCGGAAGAGCGGTGACGACGATATCGTTGGAAACCGGCTGCTCCTGTGGGATCGCGGCCGGCGGCGGCGCGCTTTGCACGAGCAGGGCGGCCAGCATGATGGTGATCGCGCTCATCGAATCCCCCCTAACGCCGATGCTGAAGCGAGCCGGTCGCCAAGTAAAGCGCGAAACGCCAGCGATTGTGCGTCATGAGGGCTTCCCCGCGCTCTTACGCAAAACCATAAAAAAGCGGCCCGATCCCAGCATGATCGAGCCGCCAGTCTACGCCCAGGGAGCTTAAACCCGGCGTGTCCATGAAACCGGATGATTAGAGCGCGTTGCCCTCCACGGGGGCGATCAGATTCTCCGCAGCTGCGCCATTGTCGACGATCAGGTCGTTGCCCGTTGCCTCGAACGCATCGCTGTTCGCCAAGCCGGCGTCGCCCTCCTCGTTGAGCGTCAGCGTGTCGGTGGCGGTGATGTTGTTGCCGGTGTCCGTCTTCGAACCGCAGGCGGCAAGGCTCAGGGCGGCAAGCGCGAGCGCCGGTGCCAGAATGACGATCTTCATGCAGTCCTCCGTGTTGAACCTTCGTCGCTGCCGCCCCGCAGGCCGGCACCGATCAGCGAGAAAAAGGCGCGGCTGGCGGGGGCGGTGCCGGCGTCCCATTCGGGATGCCATTGCACGCCGAGCACGTCCGCGCCGCAGGGGCGTGCCGATACCGCCTCGATCAGGCCGTCGTCCGCTGCGACCGCCTCTACCGACAGGCCGCCGCCCAGGCGGTCGATCCCCTGCTGGTGCACCGAGTTGACCCGCATCCGCGTTGCGCCGGTCGCGTCGGCCAGCCGCCCGCAGGCGCTCAGCTCGACATCGTGGCCGTGGTGGAACAGCGAATCGTAATCGCCCTCCCACGCGCCGCGATGGTGGCGCTCGGCATGTTCGGCGGCGCAGAGCGATCCGCCGAACAGCACGTTGATCTCCTGTAACCCGCGGCAGATGCCGAAGACGGGCTTGCCCGCCTCGATCATCCGCCCGGCGAGCGCGAGGGCGACCTGATCGCGCGGTTCGTCGACGATCTGCCCCTCGGGCAGCGGCGCGCCGCCGTAGCGCCAGGGCGCGACATGCGAGCGCGATCCGGTCAGCAGCAGCCCGTCGAGGATCGCCGACAGCGTCGCCACGTCGGCGGTGTCGGGCATCGCCGGCACCAGCAGCACGGTCGCGTCCGCCAGCCGTGTGAGCGGTTCGACGAAGCGGCTGGCGACGACCTGCACCGGGCGGTCCGCGACTTCGTTGCAGCAGAGGACGCCGATCACCGGCCGGCGTTCGGGATGCAGGCTCTGGCCCATCACACCACCGCCTGGACGAGCGTATCGCGCAACGCATGGCCGGCGGAGGGCGCGAGCAAATCCGCCTCCGGCTGCACCACGACGCCGCCGGGCGGCACGTCGGTCAGCAGCCAGACGTTGCCGCCGATCGTCGCGCCGGCGCCGATGTGGACGCGGCCGAGGATCGTCGCGCCGGCATAGATCACCACGTCGTCGCCGACGATCGGATGGCGGGCGAAGCGTTCGCGCGGGGAGCGGCGGGCGGCGCCCAGGGGACTGCGCGCGCCCAAGGTGACGTGCTGGTACAGCCGCACGCCGCTGCCGACGATCGCGGTTTCGCCGACGACGACGCCGGTGCCGTGGTCGATGAAGAAGCGTTCGCCGATCGTCGCGCCGGGATGGATGTCGATGCCGGTGCGTTCGTTGGCGAGTTCGGAGATCATCCGCGCGACGATCGGCGCGCCGAGAGCGTGCAGCTGGTGGGCGATGCGATGATGCAGGCTGGCGATCGCGCCGGGGTAGCAGACGAGGATCTCGTCGGTGCTGCCCGCGGCGGGATCGCCCAGGAACGCCGCCTCGACATCGCTGTCGACCAGCCGGCGGATGTCGCCGAGCGTGCCGGCGAACAGGCGGACGATCGTCGCGGCCTGATCGGCGTCGAAGGCGGCGCGCGCCTCCGCCTGCCAATAGCCGAGTTCGTGGCCGATCTCTCGCTCCAGCTCGGTGAAGGCGGCGGCGAGCTTCGCGGCGACGAAGCGGTCCTCGTCGGCGGGGGTGACGCGCTGAAGGCCGAGCCGGCGCGGGTACAGTGCCTCGGCGAGCAGTTCGACGATGCGCTCGATCGCGCCGCGAGAGGGAAAGATGGCGGCAACGCGCGCCGATTGCTGGCGATCCCGCCAGTCGCTACGGGCGGCGCGCAACGCGTCCACGGCCTCGCCCAGCGTCGCACCGGAATGCGGTTCGTCTGCCTTGAGCGCCTGGTATGTCATCCGATACCTCCGACGATCAAGATATCCCATCAACTTGGTAGGAATAGGAAGAAAAGCTATCCCGGTGCGAAGTTCGGATGAGCCGAGCGGCGGGCTGGCGATCCGGCGACGAACCTGCTTCACTGGCCGCATGCTGATACTCGCCCTGCTGCTCGCCGCCCAATCGTCCGATGCCGCGGTGGCGGCGCAAGTCGAGCGGGTGCTGGCGCGCACTCCCGTGATCGACGGGCATAACGACCTGGCGTGGGAGCTGCGCGAGGCGGTGCCGGCGCCCGATCTGTCGCGCGACACCGCGGCCCTGCCGCATCCGTTGCAGACCGACATCCCGCGGCTGCGCAAGGGGCGGGTCGGCGCGCAATTCTGGTCGGTGTGGATTCCCGCGGATACGATCGGCCCGCGCGCGGTCGAGATGACGCTGGAGGAGATCGACGTGGTTCGCCGCTTCGTCGCGGCACATCCGCGCGATCTGGAGATGGCGACCAGCGCCGCCGACGTGCGCCGGGTCGAGCGCGCCGGGCGGATCGCCTCGCTGATCGGGGTCGAGGGCGGGCATCAGATCGACGGGCGGCTGGCGGTGCTGCGCCAGTACAAGGCGCTCGGCGTCGGCTATATGACGCTGACGCATGGCAAGAGCCTGGAATGGGCAGATAGCTCGACCGATGCCCCGCGTGCGGGCGGGCTGGCGCCGTTCGGCAGGCAGGTGGTGGCCGAGATGAACCGCATCGGCATGATCGTCGATGTCAGCCATGTCGCCGACACGACCATGCGCGACGTGCTGGCGGTGTCGCGCGCGCCGGTGATCGCCTCGCATTCCGGCGCGCGCGCGGTGACCGACGCGCCGCGCAACATCCCTGACGACCTGCTCACCGCGATCGGGGCGAAGGGCGGGGTGGTGATGGTCAACTTCTATCCTGCCTTCCTGTCGAATGCGTGGCGGGCGTGGGACAGGGAGCGGACCGCTTATGCCAGGTCGGTCGGCGTGGCGGCGGATGTCTATGGTCCCAAGTCCCCGGCGCCGCTGGTCGCGTGGGACGCCGCGCATCCGCAGCCGCGCGTGGGGGTGAAGGAGGTCGCCGATCACGTCGAGCATGTCGCGCGCGTGGCGGGGCATGATGCGGTCGGGCTCGGCGGCGATTACGACGGGATCAACGGCACCGCGCCGCAGGGGATGACGGGCGTCGACGGCTATCCGCTGCTGTTCGCCGAGCTGGTGCGGCGGGGGTGGAGCGATGCCGATCTCGCCAAGCTGTCGGGCGGCAACGTGCTGCGGGTGATGGAGGCGGTCGAGGCCGTGGAGACGCGTTCGGCGGGCCAGCCGCCGGTGGAGGCTACGGCGCGGTAATCGTCCTCACCCTCACCCTGCGCCGCCTTCGGCGTCTTTTCCCTCTCCCAATGGGAGAGGGAGGGAGCGGCGCAGCCGCGGAAGGGTGAGGGTGAGCGCGACTAAGGTTCGACTGGCCCCATGCTCGGCACCTCCGGCACGGTGAGCGGCGGGACGCGTGCCAGCAGCACGCCGAGCACCAGCGCCATCACGCCCAGTACCAGACAGAACACCACGACCCCCGGCCAGCCCGCGTGCGTCCAGGCGACGCCGCCCGCCGACCCGAGCACGCTCGACCCCAGATAATAGAAGAACAGATACAGCGCCGCGCCTTGGCCGCGATTGCCGAGCGCGCGTCGTCCGACCCAGGCGCTCGCGATCGAATGCGCGCCGAAGAAGCCGACCGTCACCAGCGCGATGCCGAGGATCACCACCGCGAGCGGCCGCGCCTCGGTCGCCGCGACGCCGCCGAGCAGCAGCACGATCGGCAGCCAGAACACCCGCCGCCGCCCGATCCGGCCGGCGAATGAGCCGAACAGCGCCGAACTCGCCGAGCCGAGGATGTAAAGCAGGAACACGCCGCCCACCGCCGCCTGGCTCAATCCATAGGGCGGCGCGAGCAGGCGGAAGCCGGCATAATTGTAGATGGTGACGAACACCCCCATCAGCAGGAACGCCTCGGCATAGAGCAGCGGCAAGGCCCGGTCGCGGAACAGCGCGGCGATCCCGGCGAGCGGATTGCGGCCCGAGCCGGGGACGAACCCGCGCGACGCCGGCGCCAACCGTCGGAACGCCTCCGCCATCACCACGCCCGCCAGCCCGACGCTGCCCAACGCCCAGCGCCAGCCGGCGACATCGGCGACGAGGCTCGCGACCAGTCGCCCGCCCATGCCGCCGATCGCGCTGCCGGCGATATACAGGCCCATCGCCGCGCCGATCGAGGCGACGTCGACCTCTTCGGCGACATAGGCCATCGCCACCGCCGGCACGCCCGCCAGCGCGACGCCGGTCAGCAGCCGCAACGCGAGCAGCGCGCTCCACCCCGGCACCAGCGCCGCGGCGAGCGTCAGCGCGCCCGCGACGAACATCGCCGCGATCATCAGCGGTCGTCGCCCGATGCGGTCCGACAGGACGCCGGCGAACAGGATGCCGATCGCCAGCGGCCCGGTCGCCAGCGACACCGCCAGCGAAGCGCCCTCCGCGCTCAACCCGTAATCGGCGGCGAACAGCGGCAATAGCGGCTGCACCGAATACAGCAGCGAAAAGGTCGAGAAGCCCGCGAACAGCATCGCCAGCGTCAGCGCGCGATAGGCGGGCGTCCCCTCGCGGAGGGGCCAATCGGGGGCATCAGAAGCCGGCAAGGAAGCTGGCGACGTTGGCACCGAGCGCGTCGACCGCATAGCCGCCCTCCATCACGATCACCGTCGGCCAGCCGCAGCCGGCGATCTCGGCCGCGAGCATGCGGTAGCTCGGCGTGGTCAGCGCGAAGCGGGAGATCGGGTCGCCCTCCCACGTATCCGCACCGAAGCTGACGACCAGCAGTCCCGGCGCGAAGCGGGCGATCGCCGCCAGCGCGGTCGCCTGCGCGTGGCGGAACGCGTCGAGCGTGGTGCCGTGCGGCAATGGCAGGTTGAGCGTCGCGCCTTCGCCCGCGCCGCCGCCGATCTCGTCGGCATGACCCCAGTAGAACGGGAAGTCGGTTGCCGGATCGGCGTGGACCGAGGCGTAGAATACGTCGCCGCGCGCCCAGAAGATATCCTGCGTCCCGTTGCCGTGATGATAATCGATGTCGAGGATCGCGACACGCTCGACCCCCGCATCACGCGCCGCCTGCGCCGCGACCGCGGCATGGTTGAGGTGGCAGTATCCGCCGCAATAATCGCGTCCGGCATGATGCCCCGGCGGCCGGGCGAGGGCGAAGGCCGCGCGATCGCCGCCGAGCACCGCCGCGGTGGCGGACAACGCCGCCTGGCTGCTCCAATAGCTCGCCGCCCAGCTATCCTCGGTCAGCGGCGTCACCGTGTCCATCGCATGCGCGCCGAGCAGCGCATCGACTCGCGACAGGCTTAGCGAACGCCGCTGCACCACCGGAAAGGCGTAGGGGATCGCATCCCCCGGCCGCCCCGCCTCGCGCCACAGCCGCGGTACGTCCTGCAACGCCTGGCAATAGGCTGCGTCATGCACCGCGAGGATCGGCGCCATGCCCGCATCCGTCGGCGCCTCGACCGGCCCGAGCGCGCGCAGCATGATCTCCAGACGAGCCGGCACGTCGGCATAGGGCGTCAGGCCGCCGTTGTGGAACTCATGTGACGGCCGGTGCGCGGCCTGGAGCGGGTGGCTGAAGATCCTCATGGCGCACGCTTTTTCCCGGACGACGCCAACACCGCAACCCCCGCCAGCGCCGAGAGGATCGATCCCGCCAGCACGCCGATCTTGACCCGCTCGATCAGCGCCGGATCGCCGAACGCCAGTCCGCCGATGAACAGGCTCATCGTGAAGCCGATGCCGGCGACCAGCGCCATGCCGTAGAGCTGCATCCAGCTGACGCCGGCCGGCCGCCGCGCGATCCCCAGCCGGTCCGCTCCCCAGATCGCGCCGAAGATGCCGAACTGCTTGCCCAGGAACAGCCCGAGCGCGATGCCGAGCACCAAAGGCTCGGCCAGCGTCGACAGGCTTGCCCCGGCCAGCGACACACCGGCATTGGCGAATCCGAACAGCGGCACGATCGCAAAGGCCACCCAGGGGTGCAACGCATGCTCCAGCCGATGCAGCGGCGATGTCGCGTCGTCGGGTGCTGCGGGGGACTTGCGGATAGGGATCAGCATCGCGGTCAGCACGCCCGCGATCGTCGCATGAATGCCCGATTGCAGCACGAACAGCCACAGGCCCGCACCGACCAGCAGATACGGCCACAATGCCATCACCTGCCGCCGGTTGAGCACGTAGAGCACGACCAGCGCCGCTCCCGCACCGGCGAGGCTCAGCACCTGGATCGTCTCGGTATAGGCCACCGCGATGATCGCCACCGCGCCCATGTCGTCGACGATCGCCACGGTCGTCAGCAGCAGCTTGACCGCCGACGGCACCCGGCTGCCGAGCAACGCCAGCACGCCGATCGCAAAGGCGATGTCGGTCGCGGCGGGGATCGCCCAGCCGGGCTGCAACCCCGGTTCCGCGCCGGCGACGATCAGGAAGACGAGCGCCGGCGCCGCCATGCCCGCGACGGCGGCGATGAAGGGCAGGCGGCGGCGATCGGCGCTGGCGAGCCGCCCGTCGACGAACTCGCGCTTGATCTCCAGCCCGACGAGCAGGAAGAACAGCGCCATCAGCCCGTCGTTGATCCACAGATGCACGCTCATCGGCCCCAGCGCGCGCGCCAGCACCGGGCCGGTCCGGTGGTGCAGCAGCGCTTCGTAGCCGTGGGCGGTGGCCGGCAGGTTGGCGACGATCATCGCGCAAACCGCCGCGGCGATCAGGACGATACCGCCCGCCGCCTCGCTGTGCAGGAAATCGCGGAGCGCGCTGTGGCTGCCGCGGCGGGAAACCTTGGTCGTCATCCGTTCCCGCGTAACGCTTGCGCCCCGCGAGGCAAGCCGAACCCGCCGCGCTGCACCGCCAGCGACACTGCCCAGATCGCCAGCCCGCCGAGCGCCAGCGCGCAGCCGACGATGCCGGTCGAGGTCCAGCCGAGCCCGCCGGCGATCGCCAGCCCGCCCAGCCACGGCCCGATCGCATTGGCGGTGTTGAACGCCGAATGGTTCATCGCCGCCGCCAGCGCCTGCGCGTCGCCGGCAACGTCCATCAGCCGCGTCTGCAACACCGTGCCGAGCGCGCCGCCCAGCCCGATCGCGAACACGTCGAGCGTCATCGTCGTCACATTGCCCGCCGCCAGCGGATACAGCGCCAGCGCCCCCGCCGACCACAGCAGCAGCGCGCCGGCGGTCGGCATCAGTGCCTTGTCGGCAAAGCGCGGCACGACGAGGTTGCCGATCGTCATGCCGACGCCGAACACCGCGAGCACCACCGGCACCATCCGCGGCGACACGCCGGTGACCTCCATCAGCGTCGAGGCGAGATAGGTGTAGACCGCGAACATCCCGCCGAACCCGATCGCGCCGGTGGCGAGCGTCAGCCACACCTGCTTGCGCTTCAGGGCACCGAGTTCGCGCAACGGGCTGGCGTTGCGATCGGGCGCGTCGATCGGTGCGAGCAACGCGACCAGCGTCGCGGTCGTCAGCGCCAGCACGCCGACCAGCGCGAACACCCAGCGCCAGCTCGCGATCTGCCCCAGCAGCGTCGCGAACGGCACGCCGACGATCGTTGCCACGGTCAGCCCCAGCATCACGCGGCCGACCGCCTGCGTCCGCTGGTCGGCGGGCACCAGCGAGGCGGCGACCAGCGACGCGATCCCGAAATATGCACCGTGCGGCAGTCCGGCGAGGAACCGGAACGCCAGCATCCAGCCATAGCTCGGCGCGAGCGCGGACAGGGTATTGCCGATCGCGAACAGCGCCATCAGCCCGATCAACAACGTCCGCCGCGACATCCGCGCCGACAGCACAGCGATCGTTGGCGCACCGACGACCACCCCCAGCGCATAAGCGGAAATGACATGCCCGACCGCCGGCGCATCGATGCCCAGGCCGCGCGCAAGGTCGGGCTCAAGGCTCATCGCCGCGAATTCGGTGGTCCCGATCGCGAACCCGCCCATGGCGAGCGCAAGGTGGACGAGGCCGGGATGCGCCTCGGCAGTCTGTCGTAATGTCATAAAACCTGCCCTAACCGGCTTTGCTGCAACGCAGCAAGCGTAACGGGAGGGCAGGGGCGTGGTTCCGGTAGCGAAGTCGGTGGTGCGCGCGGAGGCGCACAGGGCGCAGAGAATCTAGTCCGCGGCAGCTTCAATTCGTAACCGAGAGCGGCAGAGCTGAAACACCGGCGTCAATCACATCTTCTCTGCGTCCTCCGCGCCTCTGCGCGCAAAAAAGAAAGTTGGATTCACGCGGAGATGCGGAGGCGCGGAGATTGCGCTCGCGGCAGCTTTAACCTTCCCTCTCGGGCGACGCTCAAGCTGCAACGAAGATGAGGAAAGCCGCAGTCGCGGCAGGCGCAACATCTCCGCGCCTCCGCGTCCGCGTGAATCAACCGTCTTCAGACCTTCGCCAAAGCCTCGCCGATCAACCGCCGGCTGTTCGCCACGCCGTACAAAGCGATGAAGCTCCCCATCCGCGGCCCCTGCTCCGACCCCAGCAGCGTCTCGTACAAAGCCTTGAACCAGTCGCGTAGATTCTCGAACCCGCCCGTCTTGCCGATCTCGTAGACGACGTTCTGGATATCCTCGGCACTCGCATCCCCGGCCAGTGCCGCCAGATCGGCATCCAGCCGTCGCAGCGCCTCCACCTCGACACCCTCCGGCGCCCGCCGTTGCAACGTCGGTGCGACGAAATCGCGCGCATAGGCCAGCGCATAGCCGATCAGGCGGTCCAACTCCGGATCGCGTTCCGGCGTCGCATCCGGCACGTAATTCCGCAGATAGCCCCAGACCTGCTCCTTGCTCGCCTCGCCCATCACGCCGACCAGGTTGAGCAACAGCCCGAACGTCACCGGCAGCGTCGCCTCCGGCACCTTGCCGTCATGGATGTGGTGGACCGGGTTGCCGAGCCGCTGCTTGATATCCTGCGTCGGGTAATTGCCACGGAACTGCCAGTAATCGTCGACCGCGCGCGGGATCACGCCGAAATGCAGCGACTTCGCCTTCTTGGGCTCGCGATAGGCGAAGAACGCCAGGCTCTCCTCCGGACCATAGGTCAGCCACTGGTCCAGCGACAGGCCGTTGCCCTTGGACTTGGAGATCTTCTCGCCCTTCTCGTCGAGGAACATCTCGTAATTGAAGCCTTCCGGCGGACGACCACCCAAAACGCGCGCGATCTTCGACGATTGCGTCACCGAATCGATCAGGTCCTTGCCCGCCATCTCGTAATCGACGCCCAGCGCGACCCAGCGCATCGCCCAGTCGACCTTCCATTGCAGCTTCGAAAGGCCGCCCAGCGCCGATTGCACGATCCGCTCGCCGCTCTCGTCGACGAAGGCGATCGTACCGGCCTCCGCATCGACCACCTCGACCGGCACCTGCAACACCACGCCCGTCACCGGGCTTACGGGGAGCACCGGCGAGTACGTCTCGCGCCGCTCGGCACGCAGCGTCGGCAGCATGACATCAAGGATGCCCTGGTAATGCCGCAGCACCCCCTTGATGGCGTCGTCGAACTTGCCGCCCTCGTAATAGTCGGTGGACGAGGCGAACTCATAGTCGAACCCGAACCGGTCGAGGAATTGCCGCAGCATCGCATTGTTGTGCGCAGCAAAGCTGTCGAACTTGCCGAACGGATCGGGGATGCGCGTCAATGGCTTGCCGAGATGCGCGCGCAGCATGTCGCCGTTCGGCACGTTGTCCGGCACCTTGCGCAGGCCGTCCATGTCGTCGCTGAACGCGATCAACCGCGTGGGCTGGTCCGACAGCGCATGGAAGGCGTTGCGCACCATCGTCGTGCGCAGCACTTCATTGAACGTACCGATATGCGGCAGGCCCGACGGCCCGTAGCCGGTCTCGAACAGGATCGCCTCGCCGCCGGGCTTGCCGTTAGAATAGCGCTTGAGCAGCTTGCGCGCCTCCTCATACGGCCAGGCCTTGGAGTCGAGGGCAGCGGAGCGCAGATCGGTATCGGTCATAGTGCTCGCGCATCTGCCGCTTCGCGCGCCGAAGCGCAAATGCTATGGAGTGCCATGGCTACGCTGCCTCCCGGCGACCCTCAGCGGTTCAGGCTGCACATCGAGCATTATGAACTGCTCGCCGCCGCGGAAGCGTTCGCGATGCAGCGCGTCGAAATGATCGATGGACAGGTCTTGATGACCCGTCCGAAGGACCGTGACCATACCCGGTTAACATCGGAATTGCTGTGGCGGCTGCGCCCGTTGCTACAGGTCATCGCCCCTTGGATGGACGCCTTCGTCGGTGTCAGTGTGGCGCTTCCCCCACATGATATGCCAACACCGGACGTCGTAGTGGCGGCATCGCAGATCGAGACGAACTATTGGCAGGCAGGCGATATCGCGATCGTGATCGAGGTTGCAAATGCATCGCTTTCGACAGACCTCAGCGTCAAGAGGCACTTGTACGCCGAACACGGCATTCCCGAATATTGGGTGGTCGACGTGGAACGTCGGCAGGTTCATCAATTCTGGACCCCTGCCGACGGCGACTACCGCGAAACGCGCATCGTACCGCTGGCGGGCGACATCCACAGCGTGACGCTGCCCAACCTGACCGTGAACGGCGCGGGTATCCTGTAACCTCGCTCTGGTGTTTTCGGTTCGTTCCACGGTAAGGACGATCCCGTGATCCCCTATCCCGCCATCCACGCCAGCCACGGCGGCATCTGGATCGCCAATGCAGAGGGCACGCGGCCGATCGGGCGCGGTGAGGCGATCCGCATCGCCGCGGACACGCCGGTGCTGCTGCTCAATGCACCGCTGGTCGGGTTGCGGCTCGGCTATCCGGAGCTGTCGGGGCTCGACCTGCTCGAATTGTTCGCCTTCCTCCATCCGGCGCGATTCGCGGTGCCGACGCCGAAGGGGCTCGCGCGCGCGGTCGATCTGTCGCCGCCGGACAAGGACGAGGATGTCGCCGCCTTCCTCCGCGAAGCCGCCGCCGCGCTGCTCGCGGTGCCGCAGGGCGATTGGCCCGAGCGCGAGGGTGCGTGGACCGCGGCGCAGTCGCTCACCCGGCTGCGCTGGCCGTGGGCGCCCGCGATCGGGCCTTTACTCGCCAAGCCTCAGGTCAACGAACGCTGGCTGTTCGCGAAACTGCCCGAATGGGAGGAACAGGCGCCGCGCCCCGCGCCGCTGACCGCGACGATCCCGCCCGCCGATGCCGAGGCGCGGCTCGCCGACCTGACCGGCCATGGCGCCGAGGAACGGCTGGGCCAGCGCGCCTTCGCTGCCGCCGCGACCGACGCCTTCGCGCCGAGGGCGATGCGCGATTCGCCCAACCTCGTGCTGGCCGAAGCCGGCACCGGGATCGGCAAGACCCTGGGCTATCTCGCCCCCGCATCCTTGTGGGCCGAGCGTGCCGGCGGGGCGGTGTGGATCAGCACCTATACCAAGGCGCTGCAACGCCAGCTCTCCAAGGAAACCGAGCGCGTCTACCCCGACCCCGCGATCCGCCGGCAAAAGGTGGTAACGCGCAAGGGCCGCGAGAATTACCTGTGCCTCCTCAACCTCGAGGATGCGTTACAGGGCGGGTTCGCCGGCCGCGCCGCGATCCTTGCGCAACTGGTCGCGCGCTGGGCGGCGTATAGCGCCGACGGCGACATGGTCGGCGGCGACCTGCCGGGCTGGCTGCCGACCCTGTTCCGCCGCAACGGCCCCGCGGCGCTGACCGACCGGCGCGGCGAATGCGTCTACGCCGGCTGCCCGCATTACCGGAAATGCTTCATCGAGCGCGCCGCCCGCGCCTCCGCCGAGGCCGATGTCGTGATCGCCAACCACGCGTTGGTCATGGTCAACGCCGCCCGCGGTCGCGAAACCTCGACGCGCCCGACCCGCTACGTCTTCGACGAGGGGCATCACCTGTTCGAAGCGGCCGATTCGATGTTCGCCACCGCGCTGACGGGCCAGGAGACGATCGAGCTGCGCCGCTGGATTCTCGGCCCGGAAAGCGGCGGCCGCGGCCGCCGGCGGGGGTTGCAGGCGCGGCTGTCCGACGTCGCGAGCTACGACGAACAGGGCGGCATCGCGATCCAGGACGCGGTCGAGGCGGCGCGCCACCTCGCCGCCGACGGCTGGCTCGGCCGGATCGCGGAGGGCGCGCCGTTCGGGCCGATCGAGCATCTGCTCGCCGCCGTCCGTGGCCTGACCTACGCGCGTGCCGAACAGCCGGGCGATGCTGGCTATGGCCTCGAAACCGAACTCGCCGAACCGACGCCCGAACTGATCGAGGCCGCCGCACCCGCCGCCGCGGCGCTCGATGCGCTCGTCCGCCCGCTCGTGACGCTCGGCCGGCGGCTGGAAGCGGTGCTGGCCGAAGCCCCCGACTGGATGGACGCACCCGCCCGCGCCCGCGTCGAGGGCGCGATCGCCTCGATCGGCTGGCGCGCGGAGACGGTCGCGGCGTGGCTATCGCTGCTCGCCCGCGTCGGCGGCCCGGTCGACCCCGCGCATGTCGACTGGCTCGCGGTCGATCGCGTCGAGGGTCGCGAGTATGACATCGGCCTCCACCGCCACTGGCTCGACCCGACCAAGCCCTTCGCCGAGATCGTGCTGAAACCTGCCCACGGTGCTTTGGTTACTTCGGCGACGCTCACCGGCGGCGGCGACTGGAACACCGCGGAGGCGCGCGTCGGCGCGCCGCACCTCGCCCGCGCGCCATCGCGGTTCGAGGCGAAGAGCCCATTCGACTATCCCGCGCATGCCGAGGTGCTGATCGTCACCGACGTCAAGCGCGGCGACCTGCCCGCGCTCGCCAACGCCTATGCGCGGCTGATCCTCGCGGCGGGCGGCGGCACATTGGGGCTGTTCACCGCGATCCGCCGGCTGCGCGGCGTGCATGGCCGCATCGCCGACCGGCTGGCGCGCGAAGGGCTGCCGCTCCACGCGCAGCACGTCGATCCGATCGATACCGGCACGTTGGTCGACATCTTCCGCGACGATCCGGCGTCGTCGCTGCTCGGCACCGATGCGTTGCGCGACGGGGTGGACGTGCCGGGATCGTCGCTGCGGCTGGTGGTGATGGAGGGCGTGCCATGGCCCAAACCGAGTGTGCTCCACGCCGCGCGGCGGCTCGCGGGCGGCGGGTCGGCGTACGACGACCGCATCGTCAGGGCGCGGTTGGCGCAGGCCTTCGGTCGCCTGATCCGCCGCGCCGACGATCGTGGCGCGTTCGTCATGCTGTCGGCAGCGATGCCGTCGCGCTTGCTCTCCGCATTCCCGGCTGGAGTCGGGATCACCCGTGTCACGCTCGACGAAGCGGTGACCCGCGTGCGCGCGCGGCTTTCCTTGGACACTGACATAGGGCAAGAGGCGGCTCCCGCGATCGAGCACGGAGAGACCGGTTGAAGACGCTGACGCTGCTGCGCCACGCCAAGTCCGGCTGGGACGATCCGGTGACCCGCGACTTCGATCGCCCGCTCAATGCCAAGGGCAAGCGCGCCGCGCAGACCGTCGGCCGCAACCTGCGCGATCTGGGGCTGGAGTTCGACCACATCGTCGCCTCTCCCGCGATCCGCGTCGGCGAGACGCTGGACGCGGTGGTGGCGGGCTATGGCCGCAAGCTGGCGCCGGTATGGGAACGGCGCATCTATCTCGCCTCCGCCGCGACGTTGCTCGATGTCGTCCACGAACTGCCCGCCGATGCCGATCGAGTGCTGCTGGTCGGGCACAATCCCGGTCTCGAAGACCTGGTGCTGATGCTGGTGCCCGAAGCGGCGGACGGCCTGCGCACGCTCGTGGAGGAGAAATACCCGACTGCGACGATGGCGGAGATGACGCTGGCGATCACCGGCTGGGACGACGCGGCGGCCGGCCGCGCGACGCTGACCCGCTACATCCGCCCGCGCGATCTGGATGCGACCCTAGGGCCGGACGAGGATTGAACGCGCCTGAACAGGGCGCTGAGTAATCTACGCCTGACGCTCGCCCCCCATCCGTCATCCCGGCGAACGCCGGGACCAATGGTTTCGAACGGTTGGTAGTTGCGCATGCCAGCAGCGGTGCGAGGCCATGGGTCCCGGCGTCCGCCGGGATGACGGGTGAAAGGTGAGCCCCTTACATTCGGGAATACCGCGGCAAGGCGCCAGTTCATCGCCGCCCTCTCGACCCGCCTCACCCATAACGGACCCGAAACGGCGCTAAAGTGTTCAGCCAAGACGCATGCATGCGCAAGGGGGACACAGGTGATCGACAGACGACGGCTCGAATCGGGCGGGCTTATCCTGTTCCTGGCGATTATCACGCTCGGGCTGATGCTGGTCGTATCCTCGTTTGCCGGCGCACTGCTGTGGGCGGTGCTGGCGGCGATCCTGTTCCAGTCGCTGTTCCAGTGGCTGCTGACGCGCTGGCCCGGCCGACGCAACCTCGCCGCCGCGGCGACGCTGCTCATCATCCTGATCGCCGTCATCATACCGGCGCTCGCGATCACCGGGATGGTCGTCGACCAGTCCGCCGGCGTCTATGCCAAGATTCAGACCGGCCAGATCGACTTCGCGACCTATTTCAAACAGGTGCATGACGGGCTGCCGCAGTGGGTGCAGCGCCCGCTCGACCGGGCCGGTCTCGGCAGCTTCGACCGTGCGCAGGCTCGTATCGCACAGGGCTTCCGCAGCAGTTTCCAGTCGATCGCTGCCCAGGCGCTGTCGATCGGACGCAATGCGGCGGCCTTCCTGCTGGCGTTCGGCGTCGGCCTTTACGTCACCTATTTTCTGTTGCGTGACGGCGAGCGCCTCGCCCCCGCGATCCGCGACGCGCTGCCGCTGCAGCGCGATGTGGCCGACCGGTTGCTCGGCAAGTTCGTGTCCGTCGTCCGCGCCACGATCAAAGGGTCGGTTGTCGTCGCCCTCGTTCAGGGCGCGCTGGGCGCAATCACCTTCTGGATCGTTGGTGTGCCGGCGGCGCTGCTATGGGGCCTGTTGATGGCGCTGGTCGCGCTGCTGCCCGCGGTTGGCCCGGCGCTCGTCTGGGGGCCGGTGGCCATCTACCTGCTGGCAACGGGTGCGGTGTGGCAGGGCGTGGTCGTGATCGTGTCGGGCGTGGCGGTGATCGGCCTAGCCGACAATATCCTGCGCCCGATGCTGGTCGGCCGAGACACCGGCATTCCCGACTGGCTGGTGCTGGTCACCACGCTCGGCGGTATCGAGGTCGCCGGGCTGAGCGGCATCGTCGTCGGCCCTCTGGTCGCGGCGCTGTTCATCGCCGGCTGGCAGATCCTGACCGAACAGCGCGAGGGCCGCCCGGTCGCAAACCCCGATGCGCGTGACGCGCCGCCAGCCTGAGGGTTACCGCTTTTCGAGCATCGCCTTCAGTCCGTCGAACGCGCCGAGCGGACGATGCTCATCCTCGCTGATCACCCCCGCCTCGCGCAGCGTCGCCTCCGCCCCCGGACTGCGCGGGAAGGGATCGAGCGCCAGCGCCATCGTCTCCGCCGCGGCCTCGCCGAGATCGACCGCGCCGCCTTCGATCTCCACCGTATCGAGCGCGCCCGCATCCAGTTCTATCTCGTCCTGTTCTTCGAGCGAATCGACGAACAGGAGGGCGACCGGTTCGTCGATCGTCGCGTCCAGCGGTACTCCGGTCACCGAACACGCTTGCACCACCGCCCCGGTGACACGCCCGCGCACCGCGATCCCTGCCGCCTCCTGACGCACCGTCAGCACCGCCTCCAGCCGCTCTACCGACAGCACGCCGAACCGCGTCGCCAGCTTCGCACGCTCGGTGGCATCGGCCGCGATCCGCACCTCGCGCTCGCCCGCGCCGATCGCGTCGAGCCGTTCGGGACGGCTGAATTCGGGGGTCATGCCAGCTCTCCTGCGGTCAGTCGATCGAGCGGCGCCGTCGCCAGCGCCACGTGCATCGCGGTCAGCGCATCCGCTACGTGCGCCACCGCGGCGGGCGCCGGCGTCGCGCCGCGATACAGGTTGCGGACCAGTGCCGGCGTCAGATCGCCCGCCGCCAGCCCGTCGCGATAGGCGCCCAGCCGTCCGCCCAGCATGCTCATCATCTTGCCGATATGCTTGCCGACGACGATGTCGCCGATCCCCATCTGACGCAGCTGGCCGTCCATGTCGTCGACGAAGCGTTCGGTCAGATGTGCCTGCAGCGCCGCGGCGTCCGGCTCCGCCTCCAGCCGCAACAACACCATCGTCAGCACCGCGGCGATCATGTCGAACCGCCCGTCGACGGTGTCAGGAACCCCGCCCGCGACATACCAATGTTCGGCGCGACCCTGCGTCACCACCGCATTATACAGCGGCAGCGCCGCATCGCGTCGTTCGCCGAACAACCGTCCCCACCAGCTCACATCGCGTCCTTGTCGTTGCGCGCCTGCCACCCGGCGCTTGAAGCTCATCCGTTCCTCGCATATCGAGGCGATTGGCGGGCGATGCAATCGACCATGCGCGCCCTGCCGCTGGAGATAGTGATGAGCGTATCCTTTGCCCGTACCGGCCTGATCATGGGTCTCGGGCTGACCGTCGCGGCGGGGGCGTGCGCGCCGCTGCGTTCGCATCAGGGCTATATCGTCGACGTCGACCTGGTGAATTCGGTCCAGCCCGGCGTCGATACGCGTCAGTCGGTGGCGACGGTGCTGGGTCGCCCGACGATCGCGAGCCAGTTCGGTGCGGAGGACTGGTATTACGTCGCGCGCGACAGCCGCAACCTCAATTTCCAGAAGCCCAAGGCCAAGGACCAGATCACGCTGAAGATCAGCTTCGATCCCAACGGTACGGTGAAGTCGATCACGCGCACCGGCGTCGATCAGGTCGCCAGCATCGATCCGTATGGCAAGACCACGCCGACGCTGGGCAGGAAGCGTGGCTTCTTCGAGGATCTGTTCGGTAACATCGGCACCGTCGGCGCGGCGGGCACAGGTGGACCGGGCGGCGGCGGTGGCGGTGGCGGCGGTCGCGACACGCCGTAAGGGTTCGTCCGGTCGCGCGCTCAGTTTCGCGCGAATTCCGGTACCAGCCGTTTGAGGTCCGTCGGCGCGAGCCGGCGGACGTCGAGGGCATCGACGCCGGCGACCAGCACCTCGCCCAACTGGCGCTCGCCGGTATCGATCAGGATGCCATCGACGGTCGATCGCAGCGCGCTCCACGCCACTTCCCGCACCGCAATGCCCTTGCCGTCGCGCGTCATCACCGCCACCCGGCCGGCGCGATCGATTGCCAAGGCACCGCCGCCGTCGGCACCGACGACCGCACCCTGCGTATCGAAGCCGGCGAGTGCCTGCTCGGCGGCGTCCGCCGCTTCCTCGGGACTGGCGATGCGTGCCGTTCGCTTTCGACGCAGCAATGTGACGATACCGACGATCAGCAGCAACAGCGCTATGCCGCCGACGATCGCCATGCCCAGCGTCGAATCGTCGATGCGGGCCATCACTGGCCGCCGGCGAGTGCGTCCAGCGTCGGCCGCATACCCGACAGGTCATAGCCCGCGGCGCGTGCCTGGCCGACCAGCAGCTCGGGATCGCGACCGGCCTTGGCCGCAGCGAGTGCCCACAGGTTGCAGCTGCGTGTGCCCGACCGGCAATATGCGAGCACCGGTCCGTCGGTGGTGACCAGCACCTGCGTCATCGCGTCGATCTGCGGGTGCGAAAAGCCAGCGTGCGTGATCGGGATCGCGGCATAGCTCAGCCCTGCCGCCTCTGCCGCGGTGCGGATCGCGTCGCCTTCCGGTTGATCGCCTTCCTCGTCGTCGGGGCGATTGTTGACAATCGCCTTGAAGCCCGCCGCCTTGATCGCGGCGATGTCGTCCGGCGTGATCTGCGGAGCGACGCTGATGGATTCGTTGATGGTGCGGATGTCGGCCATCCGGTGCCGATACGCGATCAACCGTGACGCGTCAGCTGTTTTGGTCAGGAATCGGCAATTTCCAGATCCTCTCTCGCTTCGGCGGGGAAGGGATCGTCCACGCAGCGAATGGCGGAGGAGGCGTTTGCGCAAGCCGTCAAATGCGACGCGTACCTCCCCCTCGCGGGGGAGGACCTGAAGGTCATCCCATCCCCCGGATGACATCCAGAAACGCGTCGCCATACGCGTCGAGCTTGCGCGCGCCGATACCGGACAGGTGCATCAACTCTGCCCGACTGGCTGGCCGTTGCGCCGCCATGTCACGCAGCACCGAATCGTGGAAGATCACGTATGGCGGCACGCCCGCCTCCTTGGCGAGATCACGACGGCAGGTGCGCAACGCCTCGAACAGCGGATTGTCCGCGGGATTGGCCGCCGCGCCCGCATCGCGCTTCTTCGATCGGGTGCGCTTGGGCGGCAGCACCAGCGTCACCCGTGCGCCCTCCTTCAGGATCAGTCGCGCCCCCGGCCCGAACTCCAGTCCGCCATGCGCGTTCGTCCGCAGGGCGTCGCGCAGCAGCAACGCACGTGCCACCGGCTTGATCAGCGCCGCTTCCTCGCCTTCGACGATGCCCCAGACCGACAGCGCTTCATGCCCGCGATCGACGCTGCGCTCGGTCGACTGGCCCAGCAGCACCTGCTCGACATAGCCGACGCCGAACAACTGCCCGGTCCGGAAGACGGCCGACAGAAACTTCATCGCGGTCTGCGTCGCGTCGATCGCATCGGGGGACCCCAGGCAATTGTCGCAATTGCCGCAATCCTCCAGCCGATCCTCGCCGAAATGCTTCAGCAGGATGCGACGGCGACACCCTGCGGTTTCGACCAGTGCCCCCAGCGCCGCCAGCCGCGTCCGTTCCCCCGCCTGCCGCTCCGGCTCGACCTCGCCGATCCTCTGACGCGCGCGGGCGAAATCCTCCGCGCCCCAGAACAGATGCGCCACCGCCGGGTCGCCGTCGCGGCCCGCGCGCCCGGTCTCCTGATAATAGGCCTCGATCGATTTCGGCAGCCCGGCATGGGCGACGAACCGGACGTCGGGCTTGTCGATCCCCATCCCGAACGCCACCGTCGCGCAGATCACCATATCCTCCGACGCGACGAAATCGGCCTGGTTCTTCTGGCGGATGTGCGGGTCGAGGCCTGCATGATACGCCCGCGTCGGCCGTCCGGTCCGGCCCAGCGCCTCGGCCAGCTTTTCGGTCGCGGCGCGGGTCTGGGCATAGACGATGCCGGGGCCGGGCGTCGCGGCGATCACGTCGGCGATCTGCTTGGTCGTGTTCGCCTTCGGGCTGATCGCATAGCGGATGTTGGGCCGGTCGAAGCCGGAGACGATCAGGCCGTCCTGAGGAATGCCCAGCTGTTGCAGGATGTCGCTGCGGGTATGCGCATCCGCGGTCGCGGTCAGCGCCAGTCGTGGCACGTCCGGAAACGCGTCCATCAGCGGCGCGAGCAGCCGGTAATCGGGGCGGAAATCGTGCCCCCATTCGCTGACGCAATGTGCTTCGTCGATCGCGAACAGGCTGAGCTTCGCGCTGCCGAGCAATTCGCGGAAATGCCCGGTCGAGGCGCGTTCGGGCGCGATATACAGCAGGTCGAGCTCGCCCGCCCTGAACCGCGCAATCGATTCCGCGCGGTTCTGGTCGGCGCTGGTCAGCGTCGCGGCACGGATGCCGACCGCCTCGGCGGCGCGCAGCTGGTCGTGCATCAGCGCGATCAGCGGGCTGACCACCACACAGGTGCCGTCGAGCATCACAGAGGGTAGCTGGTAACAGAGCGATTTGCCCGCTCCGGTCGGCATGACGCCCAAGGTCCGCTCACCCGCCAGCACCCGCTCGACGACATCCGCCTGCACGCCGCGAAAACCGGGAAAACCAAAGACGCGTGACAATGTCGGAAGAGGATCGGGGATCATTGCCGCCCATGTAGGCGCGCAACCGTCGAGCGTCGAGATGATCTTGTTAGGGTTGACGCTAATTAGCCGCAGTGCTAAATTGCCGGGATGGACAAGGTGTTCGATGCCCTGGCGCACCCGACGCGTCGCCGCATACTTGAACTGCTCAAGCGTGGCGGCATGACGGCTGGCGAACTCGCCGATGCCTTCGACGTATCGAAGCCGACGATGTCCGGCCATTTCGCGCGGCTGCGCGACGCCGGACTGATCCAGGGCGAAAGTCGGGGGACGAGCACGCTTTACACCCTCAACCTCTCTGCGCTCGAAGAGGTGATGATGGCGTTCATGGGCCGGCTGAAGGTCGGTGCCGATGCGGACGACGATGTGGATGGCGATACGGGCGAACAGGGGAAGACGACATGACGTACCGACGGATCACGTTCGTTTCGGCCATCGTGGTGGCGGCGATGGGACTGGTGGCTGCGCTGGCGGTGCAGCGGTTGCCGCCGGGGACGCGCTTGCCGATCCACTGGAACGCGGCGGGTCAGGCGGACGGCTTCGCGGAGGCGTCGCGCGCCTTGTTCATGCCGGTTGCGATCGCCGGGGTCGTCAGCCTGTTGCTCGCCATCCTGCCGCGGATCGAGCCGATGCAGCACCGGCTGGAGCAAAGCGCGCCGCTGTATCGCACCGCCTGGGCCGGGGTCCTCGCCATGCTGGTGCTGGTGGAGATCGTCATCGCCGCACCCGCGTTCGGGTTGTGGCTTCCCGCGGCGCTGCCGCTGGCGGCCGGGGGCGTGCTCCTGATCGTGATCGGCAATGCGCTGCCCAAGTCGCGGCCCGGCTTCTTCGTCGGCATTCGCACGCCATGGACGCTGACGGATCCGGAAAACTGGATCGCGACGCACCGGTTCGGGGCGCGCACCATGATCCTGGGCGGCGCGATGCTGGTCGGTGCGGCGCTGTTGCCGATCGAACCGGCGGCACGGCAGGCGTTCGTCCTCGGCGGCATCGCCGTCGCCGTCATCCCGCCACTCATCTTCTCCTGGTGGTTCTGGCATCGCCGTAAAGCGCGCATGTGACATGATTGCGCCACCGAAACGACACGATCCGCCGCTCTGCTGACGCGCAAGGGAGAACAACGATGCGCGCGACGATCATGGCGATGACGGCCCTGCTACTCGTCGGCGCCGCCAAGGCACCGCAGGAACGCTTGGTCACCGGGGACGGTGTGATCGCGGCGCAGATCGCCGGGCTGCCCGCCCGCACCCGCATCGATCCCGCCGCGCCGGCAATGCCGTTGATCGATTTCGCGCTCGCCGAACGGGCGAAGCTGAAGCTGGAGGGCAGCTGGGGCATCGGAATCGCCTATTCGGTCGGTGGCACCCGCGTCTCGACACGAACGCAGGGCGTGCCGGTCGATTTCGGCGGTGGCGCTGCGAAGCGCCGCGTCGGCTGGGCCGAACGACCGTTTGCGCCCGGTTTCGATGCCAGTGTCGGACCTGCTGCCATGCCGGAACCGATCGTCCGTTTTCAGCTCCGTGCACCCGGGCCGGGCGAAACCACCGTTACGCTCCCGGCGGCGCATGACACCGCCGCCTTCGGCCTGTTCGGCAATTTCAGCACCACGTTTGCGCGGATTGACGTCGGCGGTGTGCCGATGCGGGTTCGCTTCGACCCCTATCACGCGCGGTCGCTGGCAACCGCCGCTGCCGCCGTGCGGCTGGCGGCGGCACATGACGGCGTCGTATCGGGTGCCGCCGTGCCCACCGAAATCTTCTTCGGTGTCGAAAGGCCGGTGCGTGACCTCATTCTACGCAAGCCGCTGCGCGTCGGCGCGCTCGCGATCGGGGCATTGGGCGTCCGCACCAGTGATTTCGGCAATGCCGCAGCGATCCACGAAGCGGATGCCCCGGCGGCCGACCCGGACGAGATCGTCGTCGTCGCCAAGGGCAAGAAGCGCGACACGCGCCGTGACACCATCTCGCTCGGCGCGGATCAGTTGCGGCACTGCTCGTCGATCGTGTTCGATCGTACCGCCGACGTGATCCGTCTCACCTGCGGGGGATGACGCGGATCACTCCGCTGCCAGTGCACCCTCGCTCGCGCCTGGCACATCGTCGTCGCGCTCCTGCGCCTGCCGTGCCCACATCTCGGCATACAGCCCGCCCAGCCGCAGCAGCTCGCCATGGGTGCCGCGCTCGGCCACCACGCCGCCGTCGAGCACGACGATCTGGTCCGCATGCACCACCGTCGACAGCCGGTGCGCGATGACGATCGTCGTCCGCCCCTGCTCGATCGCTTGCAGCGTCGCGAGGATATCCGCCTCCGTCCGGCTGTCGAGCGCGCTCGTCGCCTCGTCGAGGATCAGGATCGGCGGGTTCTTGAGCAGCGTCCGCGCGATCGCTACGCGCTGTTTCTCGCCGCCCGACAGCTTCAGGCCGCGTTCGCCGACGCGGGTGTCGTAGCCATCCGGCTGGCGTTCGATAAACCCGGCGATCGCCGCGCCCTGCGCCGCACCCTCGATCTCGGCGCGGCCCGCACCCTCGCGGCCGTAGGCGATATTGTAACCGATCGTGTCGTTGAACAGCACGGTGTCCTGCGGCACGATGCCGATCACCGCGCGCAACGACGCCTGCTGCACGTCGCGGATGTCCTGCCCGTCGATCGTGATCCGCCCCGCGCCGACGTCGTAGAAGCGGTACATCAGCCGCGCGAGCGTCGACTTGCCCGCCCCCGACGGCCCGACCACCGCGACGGTATTGCCGGCGGGAATATCCAGATCGAGCCCGTGCAAGATTTCCCGCTCCGGATCATAGCCGAACCGCACGCCCTCGAACCGCACGTGACCCCGCGCCACCGCCAGCGGTGCTGCGCCCGGCGCGTCGGTCACCTCGGCCGGTGTATCGATCAACGCGAACATGCTCGCCATGTCGATCACGCCCTGCCGGATGGTGCGATAGACCATACCAAGCAGGTCGAGCGGCCGGAACAACTGCGCCAGCAGCGTCGACACGAACACCACGTCGCCAGCGGAGAACCGGCCCTGGCTCCATCCCCACGCGACATAGGCCATACCGCCGCCTAGCATCAGGTTGGTGATCAGCGCCTGCCCGACGTTGAGCCACGCCAGGCTGTTCTCCGACTTGGTCGCGGCGGCGGCATAAGCGGAAATGGCGTCGTCGTAGCGCTTCGCCTCGCGCTCCTCGGCGCCGAAATACTTCACCGTCTCGAAATTCAGCAGCGAATCGACGGCATGCGCGACCGCCCCCGTGTCGAGGTCGTTCATCCGCGCGCGCAGCGCGTTGCGCCAGTCGGTCACCTTTTGCGTGAACAGGATATAGACCGCGACCATCGCCACCGTCGCCGCGACCAGCGGCCAGCCGAAGCTGTGCCAGAAGATGCCGAGGACCAGCGCCAGTTCGAGCACTGTCGGCGCGATGTTGAACAGCAGGAAATACAGCATCGTGTCGATGCTCTTGGTGCCGCGCTCGACGACCTTGGTCACCGCGCCCGTGCGCCGTTCGAGGTGAAAGCGCAGGCTCAGCCCGTGCAGGTGGCGAAAGACGTTCGCTGCCAGACGCCGCGTCGCATCCTGCCCCACCCGCTCGAACACCGCGTTGCGGGCATTGTCGAACAGCGTCGTCGAAAACCGGGACGCGGCATAACCGATCACCAGCAGGATCACGATCGTAGCAACGCCGCGGTCGCCGACGCTCATCCGGTCGACGGCATATTTCAGCGTGTAGGCAGCGCCGAACACCTGCACGAGCTTGCTCAGCACGACGAAGCCCATCGCAACGACGATGCGCACCTTCAGGCCGGTCTGACCCGCGGGCCAGAGGTAGGGGAGAAAGCGGCGAAGGGTCGGCAGCAGCGGCTGGTCGGCGCGCGTCTGCTGGGTGGGATCGGCGGGAGGCATTGCCGCCTTATGTAGGGGCGCGGGACGGCCCCGGAAAGCGACCGACGGAACATAATGCCACCTCCACGGATTTTAACCTGTGAGAGTGGAGGTGCCGTATGGAACCGTTGTTCTACGTCATGGCGATCATGGGCTGCGCGGATGGCAACGTCCAGTGCACGGAAGCGCGGGTCGTACCGACGCGCTATGAGTCGATGGCGCAATGCCGTGCGGCACTGCCGGACCAACTCGCCCGCAACACCGACGTGCCGTTTCCGATGATCGGCGCGGCCTGCCGCACATCCGGTGCACAGATCGCCAGAACGGAAGGAAAGGTCAGCAAGCTCTGACCTCGGTCGTCTTCCGCTTGGCGGAAAAGGAGAAGCCATTCGGCCAGGCTACGACCGTGCTGTCACCCCTGACCCCGGCGAAGGAGCAGTCAACGCCCGGGCCGCCGCCATAACTCCGCACTCCTCGCCGACTCCATCAGCTCGGCCCGCCTCCGCGCATGCCCTCGCGCCCGCACGATGAACCGCAACTTATCCCACTTCGACGTCGTCACCCGCTCGTCCCACGCATGCTCGCCCCGCGCCGCGACCTTGCGCCCGATCGCGCCATAGATCTCCGCTGCCGCCAGCACCGCCCATGCCGAACGCAACGAGAGCGCCCGCGTACCCATCCGCGCGCTCGCCTCGAACTGCGCCGCCCGATCCGTCAGCCGTTGCGCCAGCAGTGCCAGCTTCGCCCGGTCCGCCATCACCGCGTCGGGGGAGATACCCAGTTCGTCCAGCCAGTCGGTCGGCAGATAACAGCGGCCCGCCGCCGCATCCTCCTCGATATCGCGCGCGATATTCGCCAGCTGGAACGCCAGCCCCAGATCGCAGGCGCGATCGAGTACCGCCTCGTCGTCCGGCGCAACCCCCATGATGACCGCCATCATGCATCCGACGACACCGGCGACGTGATAGCAATAGGTGAGCAAATCGTCTTCGGTCCGCGGCCGCCACTCCTCCGCGTCCAGCCGGAATCCCTGGATCAGGTCGTGCGCATACCGGGCAGGCAGGCTCGTCTCCGCGGCGACGATCCGCAGCGCGTCGAACGCCGGCAGCCCGATGACATGCCCGTCGAGAGCGGCATCGGTCAGCGTCGCCATCGCCGCGATCCGCTGCGGCGCGTCCTCGACCACGGACATCGTGTGGCCATGATCCTGCCCGTCGGCGATATCGTCGCACGCGCGGCACCAGGCATAGAGCAGCCACGCCCGTTCCCGCGTCGCACGATCGAACAACAGACTCGCGGCGGCGAAGCTCTTGGACCCCCGCGCGATCGACTCATGCGCCGTCGCGACGATCGCGTCGCGCGTGGGGGCGGCGCTAGAGGTCAGCAGCCTTCATCCGCACGATCGGCTGCGTCGGCACATGAGCGGTCATCCTGGCGAGCAGCCCGTCGAGCGTGTCGTCGACGATCAGCAGGTCGCGGTGCTGCGGGCGCAGGAAACCCACCTCTGCCGACTTTTCCCAGAAGGCGATCAGGTGATCGTAATAGCCCGCGACGTTGAGCAGTCCGACCGGATCGGCATGATATCCCAACTGGGCCCAGCTCAGCGCCTCCCACAATTCATCCATCGTGCCGGTGCCACCGGGGATGGTGACGAAGCCGTCGGCCAGATCGGTGAACGCCGCTTTCCGCGCGTGCATCCCCTCGACGACGTGCAGTTCGGTGAGGCCGCGATGCGCGACCTCGGCATCGACCAGCGCCTGCGGAATGACGCCGATCACCTCTCCGCCAGCCGCAAGGGCACTGTCGGCGATCGCACCCATCAAGCCGAGCCGTCCGCCGCCATAGACGACGCCGATGCCCCGTTCGGCCAGCGTGCGCCCGATCTTGCGCGCGGATTCGATATAGACGGGATCGGCGGGCGTGGCGGAGCCGCAATAGATCGCAAGGCGTTTCATGGCCCCGCCGCTACGCCGATGCGGCGATGCGGGCAAGATCGTCGCCGATCATCGCGTGCTGTTCTGCCAACGATAGCGCAGCGCGGCGAGGTCGGCCGGCGATGCATCGGCTCGGGTCGCCGCCGCCTTGCCGTCCCGCAACCGCGCCCGGTCACGCTCCGGCGGATCGACCCGCCGCACTCGTACGCCCGCCGTTCCCACTACGCGAATGCCGAGTAGTGCCGCCGCACCACGCGACAGATCGACGATCCGCCCGCGAGCAAACGGCCCGCGATCGTTGATGCGGACCAGGATCGTGCGGCCGGTCTCCAGCGAGGTCACCTCGACATAGCTTGGCAAAGGCAGGGTGGTATGCGCGCCGGTGATCGCCTTGGTCCGGAACTTCTCGCCGTTAGCGGTCTGATTGCCGGACTCATTGCCGTACCAGCCGGCGAACCCGACCTCGTCATAGGTCGGTGCGGCGGCGGGCGTGTAGGTAATGCCGCGGACGGTATAGGGGCGCCCGATCTTGACGGGAAAGTCGCTCACCGGCCGGTAACGTCCCCCGCATGCGGCGAGTGCGAGCATGAGGGGGGCGAGTGTGATGAGCCGTCGGGCTCCGCGCCAATCACTTAGATCGTCATGCATCATCGCGCCCCTCCCGTCATCCCGGCGAACGCCGGGACCCATGGACGCACGCGGTAGCCGACGCGCGCACTGCTACGTCACCGCATCCACGGGTCCCGGCGTTCGCCGGGATGAAGATGGCGTGAAGTAGCCGATCTCACCTTCCTCCCCCCAGCATCAACGCCGCGGTCGCCTTCGCACTCCCCACCACGCCGGGAATTCCCGCGCCCGGGTGCGTCCCCGCACCGACGAAATACAGGTTCGGGATCGCATCGTCGCGATTGTGCACGCGGAAATACGCACTCTGCGTCAGCACCGGCTCCAGGCTGAACGCGCTGCCCAGATGCGCCTTCAGGTCGGTGGCGAAATCGTTCGGCGCATAGCTGAACTTCGTCACGATCCGCTCGTGGATATCGGGGATCAGCCGCCGCCCGACCTCGTCGAGGATACGCTTTTCCAGGATCGGCCCGACCTCGTCCCAGTTCACCGGGAACTTGCCCATGTGCGGCACGGGCGCCAGCGCGTAGAAGGTCGAATGCCCCTCCGGCGCCATCGACGGATCGGTGACGGTCGGGTGGTGCAGGTACAGCGAGAAATCCTCGCTCAACACGCCATGGTCGTAGATGTCCTCCAGCAGCCCTTTATAGCGCGGCCCGAACAGGATCATGTGGTGCGGAATGCCCGGCCACGCGCCCTTGATCCCGAAATGCACGACGAACAGCGACGGCGAATAGCTCTTGCGCTCCAGCCGCGCCTTGGTGCGCTGCGCGCTACGCGACGTCGACAGCAGGTCGCGATAGGTGTGCATGATGTCGCTGTTCGCCGCGACCGCATCCGCTTCCGCCGCCCAGCCGCTCTCGCAGCGGATGCCGGTGACGCGGTCGCCCAGCGTCTCGATCGCGGCGACGGGATCGTCCAGCCGCAACGTGCCGCCGATCCGCTGGAACTGCGCGACCATGCCCGCGACCAGCCGGTTGGTGCCGCCCTTGGCGAACCACACGCCGCCGTCGCGCTCCAGCTTGTGGATCAGCGCATAGATCGCGCTGGTCGTCATCGGGTTGCCGCCGACCAGCAACGTGTGGAAGCTCAGCGCCTCGCGCAGCTTCTCGTTCTGCACGTATTTGGACACGATCGAATAGACCGAGCGCCACGCTTGGTACTTCGCCAGCGCCGGCGCCGCTTTGATCATCGACGCGAAGTCGAGGAACGCGACATGGCCGAGCTTTTCGTATCCCTCGCGGTACACGCCCTCGGCATATTCCAGGAACTTGTTGTAGCCGGCGATATCGGCCGGGTTCAGCTTGCCGATCTCCCGATGCAGCATCGCTTCGTCGTTGGTGTAGTCGAAGTTGGTGCCGTCGGGCCAGTTGAGCCGGTAGAACGGCGTCACCGGTTCCAGCTGCACGTCCTCGGCCATGTCGCGCCCGGTCAGCGCCCATAGCTCCTGCAAACAGGCGGGATCGGTGATAACGGTGGGACCGGCGTCGAAGGTGAAGCCGTCCCGCTCCCAATAATAGGCGCGGCCACCCGGTTTATCGCGCGATTCGACGATGGTGGTGGCCACACCGGCCGATTGCAGCCGGATCGCCAGCGCCAATCCGCCGAACCCCGCTCCGATGACGATCGCCGACTTCATATTCGTTTCCATTCCTGCCGGTGGCTCACCGCCACGCCGTCGTCCGCAACACCTTGATCGCACGCCCCACCGGCACCGGTGGTTTGCCCGTCAGAATTCGCGCCTTGTCCTTGAAGCTGGATCGCCCGGCATAGAAGCGGGTGATCAGCGTCGGGTCGAGACGGTAGAAGCGCTCGATGATACGCCAACGTTCCGCCGGATCGCCCGCGCGGAACATCATCGCGTTGAGCATGCGGTAGAATCCGCCCCGCTTCCAGGCCGCCCGCGCATAATCGTGCGTGAACCGCGCCAGCGCCGCGCCCGACAGGTCGCCCTCGCCGGCCAGCCTGATCGCGAGCCGCACCGCATCGGGCAGCGAATAGCCGGTCGCGGGCTGGAACAGCCCCGCGCGCATCCCCGCCTTCGCAACGTTCGCGCCGGTCGAGCGCCAATAGCCCTCGAAATCGCCACCCAGCGTGATCGGCAGCACGCCCGCCTCGCCGCGCACGACGTCGCCGACCTGCCAGCCCCGCGACTTGGCATAGTCTGCGATCCGCACGCCGATCGCCGCGCCGTCCAGGTCCGGCGTGTCGCTGTAATAGGTATCCTCGACGAACATGCTGCGCTCGGTGAAGGGCAGGCAATAGACGAAGCGATAGCCGTCGATCTGTTCGACCGTCGCATCCATCACCCGCGGTCCGGTTTCGCCATGCGGCTCGGCCAGCGCCAGCTCCTGCCCGACGAATTTCTGCCAGCCGAGTTCGAGCACGGCGAGGTCGCCGGGCCCGCGGCAGTCGATCACACCCTTCGCCTCGATCCTGTCGCCATCCGCCAGCACCACAGCAGTCGCCGACGTGGCCAGCACCTTGCGGCCGAGCATCGCTGCGCCGTCCGGCAGCGCGGCGCGCACCACCGCATCCATCCGCTCGCTGGTCAGCGAATAATAGGTCGCATCGATCTGCCGGCCGAGGTTCGGAAAGGCGACGTCGTAGCCGCGCCACGCATGGACCACCAACGGCGCGATCACCCAGCGGTCGCCTTGCGAGACATCGCTGCCGAAGAACGACCAGACGTGATCGCCGCCCAGCGTCTCCGCCGCATCGACGATCCGCAGATCGAGGTCCGGGTGTTTCGATCGCAACGCGAGCGCGATCAGGCCGCCGGCAAGCCCGCCGCCGACGATCGCCACATCGCAAGGGATCGTCCTGCCCATGGTGCTGCGCCTAGCCGAAAGCCCGTGCGGCGAGAACTGGTTTCGCGTGGACAAATTGTCTCACCGGGCGTGTCCCACCGCGCCACGATCTGGCCTATGGCCCGGGCCATGACCGCACCCACGCTTACGACCGACCGGCTGACCCTCCGCGCGCACGGACCGGACGATCTCGATGCCCTGACCGCGATGTGGAACGAGCCCGCCGTCTACCGCATGATCGGCGGCGAACCCCGTTCGCGCGAAGAGGTCTGGATCCGCCTGCTCCGCTCCATCGGGCAATGGCAGGCGTTCGGCTATGGCAGCTGGGTGGTATGCGATGGCCCGGCCGTCATCGGCGAGATCGGCCTGATCGAGGCTCGGCGTGCGATCGACCCGCCGCTGACGCTGCCGGAAGTCGGCTGGACCTTGGCCCCCGACGCGCACGGCAAAGGTTACGCCTACGAAGCCCTGACCGCCGCCCTCGCTTGGGCGGACCGGCAGGGCATCACCCGCACGACATGCATCATCGACCCGGCCAACGCCGCATCGCGAAAGCTGGCAGCGAAGATCGGCTACACGCACGTCCGGGATACGACGTACAAAGGTCACCCGGTCCACGTACTGGAGCGATAACCGTATTTCCTCCTTCGCTTCAGCGGGTGGTGTAGGGGGCGTTTCCGCAAGCGACGCGGTTCATAGCGTACCTCCCCCTCCGTCACGGCTTCGCCGCGCACCTCCCCCTCGCGGGGGAGGAATGAACGGACGGCCACCCAATCCGCTACCAACAGCAGCGGAACCGTCAATTCCTCCCTCGCGCGGAGGAGGAACGACGAGCAGACCACCCCATATCCTCCGCACCCACAATCCGCTAAAGCCGCGGTCATGCTGCTCGCCGTAACCCTGTCCGCGCTGGCGATGACGCTCATCGTCGGCGTGCGGTACCTGATCGTATCGGGCGCGTTCGCCGCGGCGACGCGAGTCAGGCACCCCGGTCTCTACACGGGCCTTGACGCGCAGATGCGGCGCGAGGTCGCGTGGAGCCTCGCATCGGCCGCGATCTATGGCATCCCCGCCGGCGTGCTGGCGTGGGGGTGGCGGGCGCATGGCTGGACACGGGTGTATACGGACCTGCACGACTGGCCGCTCTGGTATCTGCCGGTGTCGGTCGCGCTCTACCTCATCCTGCACGATACGTGGTTCTACTGGACTCACCGCTGGATGCATCGGCCGGCGGTATTCAAGGCGGCGCATGCGGTCCACCACGCCAGCCGCCCGCCGACCGCATGGGCGGCCATGGCGTTCCATCCGCTGGAGGCGGTGACCGGCGCTGTGGCAATTCCGCTACTGGTGCTGGCAATTCCGATCCATGTCGGCGCTCTGGGCTTCGTGCTGACGGTCATGACGGTTATGGGCGTCACCAATCACATGGGTTGGGAGGTTTTCCCAAGGTTCATGTGGCGGGGGCCATTGGGGGGATGGTTGATCACCGCCAGCCACCATCAACGCCATCATGAACAATATGGGTGCAATTATGGGCTCTACTTCCGTTTCTGGGATCGCCTGTGCGGCACCGATCGCGGCATCGGCGACTTCGCCCGGTCGCATGCCAAAGTGGCGGCTGCCCGTACGGATCGCGGCCCTGTTGCCCGTCGCGACGCTGGCGCTGGGCGCGGCGCCGATCGCGCGGCTTGATGTAGGCGTCGATCATATGCGCTCGGCCAAGGGGCTGCTGCGCGTCTGCCTGACCGCCGATCCGGACAATTTCCCCGCCTGCGTCGACGATGCCGATGCGATCACCCGCACGGTTCCGGCGCGTGCACATGCGATGCGGTTCGAAGGCCTGCCGCTCGGCACCTATGCAGTCGCGGTGATCCACGATGAAAACAGCAATGCCAAACTCGATACCTTTGCGGGAATTCCAAAGGAAGGCTTTGGTTTTTCGCGCAATCCCGTGATCCGCTTTGGCGCGCCGCGCTTCGCCGCTGCCCGGTTCGCCGTCTCCGGTGATGCAAATCAGCAACAGATCACGATGCGTTACATCTTCTGATCGATCGGACCGGATAATATCGGACCGAACCGCGTTACGGCCACGTAACAGGTTTGGAGCCTCTTCTTTGTCCGCCAAGATCCTCATGTCGCTGGCATTCGCCACGGCCGCCATCACCGCCACCCCCGCGATCGCGCAGGACGCCGGTGCGCCGCCCGCTTCCGGCGCAATTGACCGGTTCGACGTCAATGCCGATTCGATCACGATCGGCGGCGGTGGTGTGTACCTGACCGACTACGAAGGCTCGAACGACTATCGCTGGACGCCCGCGCCGGCCGCGATTGGATCGGTCAAGGGCTTCGGCTTCACCCTCGCCGGCAACCGGCTGAGCGTCGATCTGATCCCCAACGATCCGAATTCGACGATCGATATCCAGGCCGGCCCGATCGGCGTGGTCAATTTCAATCGCAACAATATCGACAATATCGAGGACCGTCGCGTCCGCGCGCTGGGCGAGATCAAGACCGCGATCGAACTCGGCGGCTATATCGGCATCGGCAAGACCGGCGTCATCACCAGTCCGTACGACAAGCTGTCGGCCACGATCAGCTATCGCCACGATGTCTCCAATGCGCACGACAGCGGCATCTGGCAGCCCAGCGTCAACTATCTGACCCCGCTCAGCACCAAGGCGGCGGTCGCTCTGTTCGCGACCGCGGAGCGCGCCGGGCGCGGCTATGGCACGACCTATTTCTCGGTATCGCCGACGCAATCGGTCGCGAGCGGCCTGCCGACCTACAGCGCACGCGGCGGGTGGAAGAACTACACGCTCGGCGGCCTCGCCACCTATTCGCTGACCGGAAACCTGCTGAAGGGATTCAAGCTCGTCGCGGGCGGCACCTATCGCCGTATGCTCAACGACTTCGCCGACAGCCCGCTGGTCAGCATCGCGGGCTCCAAGAACCAGTGGCTGGGCGCGGTGGGGCTGGCTTACACCTTCTGATCCGGCCCCCGGTCGTCCCGCTCAGCCGCTGAGTTTGCCCGCAGCGACGACAGGACCGGTCGGCGCACCGGTCGGCGAGCCGCCGGCGGGCTCGATCGAGATCGCCAGCACCGTGTCCGCTGCCATCGCCGGCCGTAAGCCCGCCGGTATGGCAAGCTCGGCGCGTGTGGCATCGGCGATCACGCCGAGCGAGCGCGGGGCTGCGGTGCCGACGATCGCCCACACCTCGGCCGAGCGGCCGGCGGGAACGTCGACCGTACCGGCGATCCGCACCGTGCCGCGCAGGGGATCGTAAGCCGCGGCGACCGGCGTGCCCGTGCCGGTCGGCGCCATGGCCGCGATCAGCGGTGCGGGGCCGGCGACGGGCACGGCGATCCGCACCGGCTCCGGCGCAGGCTGCAGCAACAGCATCGTCGTCACCGCCAGTAGCAGGCAGGCGGCAAGGCTCGCCACCAGCGCCAGCGTCCGCCAGCGCGCGTGCCAGCGCGCGTGATTGTCGTTCGCTGCAGTCATCGCGCCGCCGCCCGACGCATCCAGCGACGCCTCGATCCGTGCCGCCAGCGCCGCCGGTGCCTCGACCGCGGGCCAGTCTGCGAACAAGGCGGACAGCCAGTCGCGCCACCGCTCCACCTCCAGGGCAAAGTCGGGTTCCTCCACCAGCCGGCGCAGCGCCGCGTCGCGCTCGGCGCCGTCGAGCAGCCCCAGCGTCAGTTCGGCGGCCGTCATGTCCGGGAGGAGATCGTCAGGCGTCGACATCGAGACACCTCCGCAGCGCCAGCAATCCGCGACGGACCCAGGATTTCATCGTGCCCAGCGGCACCGCCTGCCGCTCGGCCAGTTCGGCATAGGTCAGGCCGCCGAAGAACGCGCTGCGGATCGCGCCGCGCTGGCGATCTTCGATGCCCTCCAGGCAATGATGCAGCTGGGCGTTGGCCTCGTCGGCGAGCAGGACGTCGTCCTGCGCCGGATGGCCGTCGGAGATCGCATCCGCTTCCTCGATCGCGACGCTGCGGGTCCGGCCCTGCCGTCGTCGCCAGTCGATCGCCCGGTTGCGCGCGATCGTCGCCAGCCACGAGATTGGGCTCGCGCGCCCCGGCTGATAGGCGCCCGCTCGGTTCCAGATCGTCAGATACACATCGTGCAGCACGTCCTCGGCACCCTGCCTCTCGCCGCAGATACGCAGGCAGATGCCGAAAAGCTTCGCAGAGGTCATCGTATAGACGGTGCGAAACGCGTCGCGATCGTCTTGTCCGGTACGCATCAGCGCATCGACCAATGCCGCACGGGCAGAATTGCGGCTGATTTCGTCGTCTTGCTGCACAAGTCCTTGGCTAACGACACTTCGCGCAAGCGGCAACACGACATTGCGAAAACTTCGCTTTCCCCCGCATTGCAGCACGGAAATGGCAATATTTCTTTTTGTGGCGCGGCATCCTTCCGTCTCACCGCACGTACCTGATCGAGGTTAACCGGATACGGCTGTCGACGTGACGCCGCGATGACGGAACGACCGGACAGGTGAGGGAGGTTTCCACCATGACCCAGACGGACCAGATTATCGAGGCGTTCGACGCCCGCGCGAGGCGGCGGGAAGAACGTCGCGGCTTTTTCACCAACGTGATGGGCATGGCGGCGGTGGCGACCGCAGGCGCGGCAGCGATGTCGATCGCAAGCGAGGCGCAGGCACAGACGACCGGTCCTTCGGAAGTCGACGTGTTGAACTTCGCGCTCAACCTCGAATATCTCGAGGCGCAATTCTACAGCTATGCATCGACCGGCGCGGGCCTGCCGAACAATCTGCTGACCGGCGGCGTCGGCACGCAGGGTGCGGTCGTCACCGGCACCGGCACCGGCTCGGCTCGCCGGGTCAACTTCACCGATCCCGCGATCGCCGCCTACGCACGTGAGATCACGCAGGACGAGATCGCACACGTGACGTTCCTGCGCGCCGCGATCCGCGGCACCGGCACCAGCGATGCGCTGATCGCCGCACAGCCCGCGATCAACATCTCGGGCGCAGCCGGTGGTGCGTTCGCCGCAGCGGCAGCCAGCACGACGCCGGCCCTGACCGGTTTCGATCCCTATGCCGACGACAACAGCTTCCTGCAGGCTGCCTTCATCTTCGAGGATGTCGGAGTCACCGCCTACAAGGGTGCGGCCGGCGCGCTGATCAACAACAAGACCTATCTCGAGGCGGCCGCCGGCATCCTCGCGGTCGAGGCATATCATGCCGCCATCGTCCGTACCGCGCTCTACGCCCGCGGCCTGACGATCCCGGCACTGCGCACCAACACCGAGACGATCTCGAACCTGCGCGATTCGGTCGACGGCACCACCGACCTCGACCAGGGCGTCAATCCGACGACCGTATCGGGCCAGACGGTGTCGAACATCGTGCCGCTGGATACCAATGGTCTCGCCTACAGCCGTACGCCGGCACAGGTGCTGAACATCGTCTACCTCAATCCCCGTTCGGTGACCGCGGGCGGGTTCTTCCCGAACGGCATCAACAACGGCAACACCGCGATCCGCTCCAGCGGCGCGAATTGAGGGGAGCGATCACCATGACTCACGAAACATCGATCCTCGAGATCATCGAAAAGACGACGGCCCGCCGCAACGCGCGCCGTGCCTTCATGAAGACCGCGGTCGGCGGCGTCGCCGCCGTCGGCGGCCTGTCGATGCTCGCCGCCTGCGGTGACGACGACGCCATGTCGACGCCGTTCCCGACGCCTACACCCACGCCGGCCGCGGTCAGCACCGATGTCGCGGTCCTCAACTTTGCGCTCAACCTCGAATATCTCGAGGCGCAATTCTACAGCTACGCCGCATTTGGCGTGGGCCTGCCCGCGGCATCGCTGACCGGTACCGGGACCCAGGGCGCCGTCGTGACCGGGTCGGGTGCGGGCTTCCCGCGCGCGGTGGACTTCACCGGCGATCCGCTGATCGGGCAATATGCCCGCGAGATCGCCTATGACGAGATCGCGCACGTCAACTTCCTGCGCACCGCGCTCGGGTCGGCGGCTGTGGCACAGCCTGCGATCAACATCTCGGGTACGGCGGATGGCGCCTTCTCGGCGGCGGCGCGTGCGGCGGGCGTGATCACGGGGGCGACGGCGACGTTCGATCCGTATCTCAATCCGACCAACTTCCTGCTCGGCGCGTATATCTTCGAAGACGTCGGCGTCACCGCGTACAAGGGCGCATCGCCGGTCATCTCGGCGATGTATCTCGACGCGGCAGCGGGCATTCTGGCGGCAGAGGCGTATCACGCAGGTCTCGTTCGTACGATCCTGTATGCGCGCGGCGTCACCAACCGCGATCTCATCACCGCGGCGCAGCAGATCTCGAACCTGCGCGATGCCGCCGACGGCACGGCAACGGGCACTCTGGCGGGCGGCACCACGCCGACCGCGGGCAGCGCCTCGCCGGATGGTACGACCGCGACGGCGGGCGATATCGACCAGGGGATCGGCGGCACCAACATCGGTGTGCTGGCGACTGGCGTGTCGAACATCGTACCGACCGACGTCAACGGGCTCGCCTTCAGCCGCTCGACGCAGCAGGTGCACAACATCGTGTATCTGAACGCGACCGGCGCGAACCGCACCAGTGGCGGCTTCTTCCCGGCCGGCACCAACAATCCCAACCCGGCGTTCACGGTCGGCCTCGGTTGATCTCAGGCCTTCGCCGCGCCACCCTCCGGGCGCGACGACGATCGATCCTCCTTCGATGCTTCCGGCATCGGGGGAGGATTTTTTGTGGGAGCGTCCATCGCTTCCGCCATCCGATCGACCGATTTCCGGTATGCGCGGGGTTGACGCATCGGGTCGGATGCGGAACGGCACCGCCATGATGGACGGCCCGCCAGCCGTCCGCGCGATGGGGAGAACCCGAGTTATGACCGCCCGAACCGATATCGACACTGCCGCCCTGACCGGTGTGCTCGACGCCCGCGTCGCACGCCGTGAACAGCGTCGCGACTTCTTCAAGACCGCGATCGGAGCGATGGCTGTCACCGCCGCGGGGGCTTCGGCCCTGACGATTGCGGATCGTGCGCAGGCGCAGACGACCACCGCCTTCACCGACGCGGACATCCTCAACTTCGCGCTCAACCTCGAATATCTCGAGGCGCAATTCTATGCCTATGCCACCACGGGCGCGGGCTTGCCCGCCAATCTGCTGACCGGTGCCGGCACGCCCGGCGCGGTGCGTGGCGGTGCCGCCGTCCCGTTCAGCGATCCGGTGATCGCGCGTTACGCTCGTGAAATCGCCGCCGACGAACTCGCGCACGTCGCCTTCCTGCGCAACGCACTCGGCGCCACCACCGCCGTCGCGCAGCCGGTGATCGACATCTCGGTCGGTCCCAACAGCGCCTTCTCGGCCGCCGCCGTCGCTGCGAAGATCATTACCGTCGGCCAGACCTTCAACCCTTATGCGAACGATGAAAGCTTCCTGCTCGGCGCGTTCATCTTCGAGGATGTCGGCGTCACCGCCTATAAGGGTGCGGCACCGCTGCTGACCAAAACCTACGTCGAGGCTGCGGCCGGCATTCTGGCGGTCGAAGCGTATCACGCCGCGACGATCCGCACGGAATTGTACCGCAAGGGTATCGTCGCCGGATCGACGCTGATCACGCAGGCCGGCGGTATTTCAGACGCGCGCGACAGCCTCGACGGCGGTACGGAGATCGATCAGGGCATCGCCCCCGGGGTCACCGCCGCCCCCGGTCAGGTCATCCCGGCCCCGACGCCGACCGCGACCGCCACGGCGACCCCGACGCCCACGCCCACGCCCACGCCCACTGCGACGGCGACCCCGGTGCCGACCTTCCCGGTGTCGAACATCGTGCCGACCGACGCCAACGGCATCGCCTACACCCGCACCCCCAATCAGGTGCTCAACATCGTCTATCTCAATGCGGCGGCGACGAGCGCGGGCGGGTTCTTCCCGTCGGGGCTCAACGGCACGATCCGGGCGGCTACCGCCTCCTGATCGCGCCGCGACGTTTTCCGTGAGCCTTCTGGTTTCTTGAGTATTCTGGGGATTGACCCGATGACCGACCTTCCCACCGACACCGTCCTCGATGCGATCGCCGATCGCCGTGCCGAACGCCGCAACTTCCTGCGCTACGCCGGCGGCGCCGCGGCATCCGCCGGCGGTCTCGCGCTGCTCGCTGCCTGCGGCGGTGACAACGACGACGGCAATGCGACGCCCAGTCCGACGCCGACCGCCAGCTCCAGTGCGTCTGCGGTCGACGCCAACGTCCTGAACTTCGCGCTCAACCTCGAATATCTCGAGGCGCAATTCTACAGCTGGGCGGCATTCGGCCAGGCGCTGCCCGCCGCGCTGACCACCGGCGTCGGCGCCACCGGCACCGTCACCGGCGGCGCCGCCGTTCCCTTCTCGGACCCGATCGTCGCGCAATATGCGCGTGAGATCGCGGTCGACGAGGTGCAGCACGTCGCCTTCCTGCGCAACGTCCTGGGCGGCTCGGCCGTGGCGATGCCTGCGATCAACATCGCCGGCGATGCGACCGGCGCCTTCACCGCTGCGGCACGCGCGGCCGGCGTCGTCGGTGCGACGGGCGTGTTCAACCCCTATGCCGACGACATCAGCTTCCTGCTCGGCGCCTACCTGTTCGAGGACGTCGGCGTGTCCGCCTACAAGGGTGCAGCCCCGCTGATCACCAACAGGACGTTTCTGGAAGCGTCGGCCGGTATCCTCGCCACCGAAAGCTACCACGCCGGCCTGATCCGGTCGGTGCTGTACCGCAAGGGTATCGACGCTCCGGCGATCTTCACCAATGCGCGCCTGATCTCCGACGCACGCGATGGACTCGATGGCGGCGCCGACATCGATCAGGGCATCGGCGATGCGACCACCGCGAACATCGTGCCGGCCGATGCGAACGGCCTCGCCTACAGCCGTTCGACGGGACAGGTGCTCAACATCGTCTATCTCAACCGGGCGGCCGTCTCGTCAGGCGGGTTCTTCCCGGCGGGGATCGCGGGCAACATCCGCACCTCCGCCGCCAGTTGAGCCGAAACCGGCACCTCGCTCCCGTCGGGGCGGGGTGCCGCTATCCTGCACCTTGGGGTGCGCGGTCTTGCCGGTGGCGGCTGGACCATCCTCGCCGTAGAAGACCTCGGCCCGCTTCGACAGCCATTGCGCGACCCGGTCGGAAAACATGCCCGCGAGCACCCCGATCGCGCTGAACGCGCGGAAATTCGCGCTGTCGTCGGCAAAGTCGTTGTTCGTCCCCAGCACCGCGGTGCCGCCGCCCAGCACGATATACACGCACACCGCGATCAGCCCGCCGAGCAGGATGCGCTCGCCGTAATTGCCGCCGGGCCGGCTCAGCATCAACGGCGAGTTGGGATAGACCACCAGTACCAGCGTCAGCAGCAACGCGCCGAACGTGCCGGAAAAGAACGCCATCACGATCTGCAGCAGCGCCGGCGGAAACTGCACCAGCAGCGCACCCCCCAGGATCGGCCGCGTCCTCAGCATCATGATCGGCGCGAACGGGATTTCCAGATCCTGCGCGCTGTTACGGAGCGTATTCAGCCGCGTCGCCTCTGCCCGGGCGAGATCGACATCCGGCATCGTGGCCTGCATCGTGGCCCATGCCGTCAGGATCGTACGGCCAGCCATCTCCAAACTGTGGCGCGTCTCCAGTGCCGCTCTTGCCTCGGTCGTATCCGCCGCGGGCACGGCAGCGTTCACCACGCATCGATCGATCCGCGCCATGACCCGATCGATCGTGTTGGGCTGAATCGAGGTTGAGGCGGCCAGCCCGCAATATCCCGATGTGACGATCGCCTGAACCGGCTCTACAAGGCTCTCGAACGTGTTCATCGCCAGTTCTCGTTGCCGTTTCAGTGTCGCGACATCGCGTTCCAGCCTGCGCGCTTTGGCTTCCTGTCCCGCAAAGGCGGCCTTCGCCGTGTACGCCGTCTCCAGCCGGGCATAGGCACTGCTATAGTCGATCCGCGGCGTGTGATCGGCGAGGCGCGCGGTGACCAGGGATTGCGCCGCCGAACTCATCAGCACCACGACGAATGCATAGGCGAGCAGCATCGCCGCCACCAGCCGTACCGTCGCCGATACGCTCGGCCTGACGATCTCGAAAATCCGCAGCCATACGTCGCGGCTATCCACCTGTGCCATATCGCCCCCCCCCCCCCCCCAAACGCCCCGCATGCATGCTGTCATCGCCTGCGCGAGTGGACAAGGGATCGAGTCCGATCCGGATCAAACTCGAATTGGCTTTCCCGTCAGGTGCGAAGCGCGTACAACCACTCATCCCCGGGGGAGCGTCGATCCACGCTTGAGAGGAGGGCAGGGCCCCCATGAAAGTAATACTTTCATAGGACCCTAAAGGAGCCCTCGACCCGCTGAACCTGATCCGGTTGACACCGGCGGAGGGAGGGAGCGGTTTTCACCCAGGAACCGCCCGCTCTCCGTACCTTGGAGAGACGATATGGCCGACGTACAAGCCCGCACCGAAATCGGCGTCACCACCGGACCGATCCGCGGTTCCAAGAAAGTCCACGTCGGCCCGCTGGGCGTCGCCATGCGCGAAATCCACCTCGACCCTTCGTCGGGCGAACCCCCCTTGCGCGTCTACGACCCCTCCGGTCCCTACACCGACGCCAACGCCCGCATCGACATCATGGCCGGCCTGCCGCAGCTCCGCCGCCAGTGGATCGAGGCACGCGGCGATGTCGAGGCGTACGACGGCCGCGAACTCCGCCCCGAGGATAACGGCCAGCTCGGCCCCGACCGCTCCGGCGGCGTCCCCCAATTCCCCAACCCGATCCGCCGCCCCTTGCGCGCCAAGCCCGGCATGAACCTCAGCCAGATGCATTATGCCCGCCGCGGTATCATCACGCCCGAGATGGAGTACGTCGCCACCCGAGAGAACCTCGGCCGCGAGATGCTGAGGGACTACAAGCGCGACGGCGAAAGCTTCGGCGCGTCGATCCCCGACTACGTCACCCCCGAATTCGTCCGCGACGAAGTGGCGAGGGGCCGCGCGATCATCCCCAACAACGTCAACCACCCCGAATCCGAACCGATGGCGATCGGCCGCAACTTCCTGGTCAAGATCAACGCCAACATCGGCAACAGCGCGGTCGCCAGCAACGTCGCGGCAGAGGTCGACAAGCTCGTCTGGTCGATCCGCTGGGGCGCGGACACGGTCATGGACCTCTCCACCGGCCGCAACATCCACGACACGCGCGAATGGATCATCCGCAACTCGCCCGTGCCGATCGGCACCGTCCCCATCTATCAGGCACTCGAAAAGGTCGGCGGCATCGCCGAGGATCTGACGTGGGAGGTGTTCCGCGACACCCTGATCGAACAGGCCGAACAGGGCGTCGATTACTTCACGATCCACGCCGGCGTCCGCCTGCCCTACATCCCGATGACCGCGAAGCGCGTCACCGGAATCGTATCGCGCGGCGGCAGCATCATGGCGAAATGGTGCCTCGCGCATCACAAGGAATCGTTCCTCTACGAACGCTTCGACGAGATCACCGAGATCATGAAGGCGTATGACATCGCCTACAGCCTCGGCGACGGTCTTCGCCCCGGATCGATCGCCGACGCCAACGACGAAGCGCAGTTCAGCGAACTCTACACGCTCGGCGAACTCACCCACCGCGCCTGGGCGCAGGACGTGCAGGTCATGATCGAAGGCCCCGGCCACGTGCCGATGCACAAGATCAAGCAGAACATGGAAAAGCAGCTGGAAGTCTGCGGCGAAGCCCCGTTCTACACGCTCGGGCCGCTCACCACCGACATCGCGCCGGGCTACGACCACATCACCAGCGGCATCGGCGCCGCGATGATCGGTTGGTACGGCACCGCGATGCTCTGCTACGTCACGCCCAAGGAGCATCTCGGCCTGCCCGACCGCGACGACGTCAAGGTCGGCGTGGTCACCTACAAGCTCGCCGCCCACGCCGCCGACCTCGCCAAGGGCCACCCCGCCGCCCAGATGCGCGACGACGCGCTATCCCGCGCCCGTTTCGACTTCCGCTGGCGCGACCAGTTCAACCTGTCGCTCGACCCCGACACGGCGGAGGATTACCACGACCAGACCCTCCCCGCCGAAGGCGCCAAGACCGCCCACTTCTGCTCGATGTGCGGCCCCAAATTCTGCTCGATGAAGATCACCGCCGAAGTCCGCGAATTCGCCGCCAAGCAGAATTCGCCCGCGGACACGTTCCTGGCGGCGGACGCAGCCGACGCCGACCGCGCCCTCTTCGCCAACGGCAAGGGCTCGGTCGCGGATGCGGAAGCCGGCATGGCGGAAATGAGCGAACGCTTTAAGGCGAAGGGGAGCGAGGTTTACCTACCTGCTGCGGAGTGAAATAAGGTCACTCTAACCTTGTAAGGCATAGTATGGCCCGGCCTAGAATCTTTATCAGCAGCACCTACTTCGATCTTAAGAACGTACGTGCGGATCTTGAGCATTTTATTCGAGAGCAAGGCTATGATCCGGTTCTTCATGAAAGAGGCGCAGTAGCGTATGGATCGGCTGAGGCCCTTGAGAGGTACTGCTACAAAGAGATCGAAACTTGCGATATCTTGATTTCGGTTGTTGGCGGTCGATTTGGTAGTAAATCGGACGACTCGACGTATTCAATATCGCAAACCGAGTTGCGGGTAGCTCTGGAGCAGGCAAAGCAAGTATATATATTTGTTGAGCGTGATGTTTATTACGAATACAAAACCTATGAGCGCAATCGTGAGGCAAAGATTAAGTGGGCTTCGGTAGATAAACCTCGGATCTACGAGTTTTTATCAGAGATCTATTCGTTAAAGAACAATAATCCTATCCAGCCGTTTGAAACCTCGGTTGATATAACTGATAATTTACGGGAACAGTGGGCCGGACTGTTTCAAAGAATGTTAGCTCAGCAGTCCCTCGGTATACAGGCTAGCTTATTTCACGATCTTAAGCAGTCCTTGGAGAACGCTCGGTCACTTCTAGATGTGGTAGCATCGCAGGCTGATCGTAGAGATGAAGTTGTCGCTGACATTATACTAAGTAATCATCCAATTTTTATCGATATACGGAAAAAAATGAATGTTCCGTACCGCTTCATATTTAACGAATTTGAAGAATTTAAGAAATGGATCGGCGCTCGCGGTTACACGGAAGACCAATTTACGGCGAACGACGGCAAGTCGGAGTGGTTCCGATTAGATAAATCTAGAGGAAACACCGAGATACTAACTTTGGACAAAGTCGTATTCGACGAGGACGGGAAGTTGAAGCCGTTCACGGCCGAGCAATGGTTGGACAGCTATGTCACATTTACTGTTAAAAAGACTAAAGTAGTACAAGCAGGTTTTGTTGATGATCTAGATGACGATGTTCCGTTCTAATATCGTCAATAGATAAACAGCTATGCCGCCGGGCTGCGATCTAAAGGAATAATGTCCCCGCTGATCCGTTTCCACACGTCAGCGGATACTAGTATGGCATTATTGCCACCTTCGCCCATAATGCGGATCGGTGCGTAATCCGTGGCTACTTCGTCCATCAGCGCGTCAAGATTGGCACTCGCCTCGGCATAGCTGATCGTTCGCATGCAAGCGAAGATGCCCGATCCCTTGCCCGAGTCAACCAGCCCGCTACCACCACCCCCATGCAAATCCTCCCCTACACCGACACCCTCGCCCCCCATTTCGCGCACATCAACGCCGCCTGGATCGAGGATATGTTCGTCCTCGAGGATCACGACCGCCACGTCCTCGCCCACCCCCGCGAAGCGATCGTCGACAAGGGCGGCGTCATCCTCTTCGCCACCACCCACGACGACGCGATCATCGGCACCGGAGCCCTGATGCCGACCGCCCCGGGAGCGTACGAACTCACCAAGATGGGCGTTCTTGCCGCCGCGCGCGGCACCGGTGCCGGCGGCATCCTGCTCGCCGCACTGATCGAACGCGCCCGCGAGCTGCCCGGCATCGACACGCTCTACCTGCTCACCAGCCACAAATGCGCCGCCGCGATCCACCTCTACGAACGCGCCGGCTTCCTCCACGATGCCGACATCATGGCGCGCTTCGGCCATGCCTATGCCCGGTGCGACGTCGCGATGCGCTATCCGCTGGAGCAACGAACGCTCACGCCAGCGTCACGCTGATGGATGCCCCCGCGCCACACCGGCGCGGGGAAATGCCCGGCGCGGCCACATTCCCCCTCCCAATGTTGGATCATCCGTGTCCAATCGGCGGGCATGGCCCATGCATCCCCCCGCTCCGCCCGCCGCGCGCGCGCCCACAAACCCGCTCACAAGCCTGCGGCCAAGCCCTACGATCCCGCCGTTTTCGAGACGGCGGCGCTCCGCCACCGCCACGACGGCTGGACCCCGGCGCGACAGGTCGCCTTTATCCAGGCGCTGTCCGAATGCGGCTGCGTCGACGCCGCGTGCAAGCGCGTCGGCATCAGCACCACTGCCGCCTACGACCTGCGCCGCCGGGTCGAGGCGCAGAGCTTTCGCCTCGCCTGGGACGTGGCGCTCGACCATGCGATCCAGCGGCTGTCCGACGTCGCCTATTCGCGCGCGATCCACGGCGTCGCGCAACCGATCTTCTACAAGGGCGAACAGGTCGGCGAGCGCCGCAAGTATGACGAGCGGCTGACCATGTTCCTGCTCCGCTATCGCGATCCGGTCCGCTACGGCGCGTGGCACGACACCTGCCGCGCCGAACGCGCGCCCGATGCCGCCGCGATCCAGCTGTCGAAGGTGATGATGCAGGTCGAGGCGGATGCCTATGCCCGCGACGACGGCGCGCCGCCGCCGCCCGCGTTCTTCCGTTATGCCCCCGCGCGCTACGTCAGTCCCGACGAACAGGACCAGGATGCGGATGCCGCCGCCGATGCTGCGGAGATCGCGCGCGACCGGGCGGAGCAAACCGCAAACGACCGCGCGTTCGCCGATCTGATGCGGGGCGCGTCCGCGGCGGACGTGCCGCCAACTTCACCAACTTCCGCGACTGTGCCGCACTGACCATGCCACACTGACCGCCTTACACTCAGCACGCCGGGTGTCAGCGCACCTCGACGCCCTTCCAGAACGCCACCCGCCCGGCGATCTGCTTCGCGGCATCCTTGGGCGTCGGATAATACCAGGCGGCGTCGCGGTTCTCCGCGCCGTCCACCGCCAGCGTGTAATAATGCGCGGTCCCCTTCCACGGGCAGACGCTCGTCGTCGCGCTGTCCTTCAGCACCGCCGCATCGACCGCCGACAACGGGAAATAGGCATTGCCCTCCACCGTCACGATATCGTCGCTCGCCGCGATCCGCGTCCCGTTCCACCATGCTTCGGTCATGTTCGTGTCTCCTGTCGCCCGATCCAACCTTCGGCGCAGGCGAAAGGATGCGTTCAGGGCGTCGCCGGCAGCGTCCAGTCGATCGGCGCCGCGCCATGCGCCGTCATGAACGCGTTCGCCTGCGAAAACGGCCGGCTGCCGAACCACCCCTTGTACGCCGACAGCGGCGAGGGGTGGGGGGCGTTCAGCACCAGATGGCGCCCGCCCTGCTCCAGCGTCCGGACAAAGCCCGCCTTCTTCTGCGCATGCGCGCCCCACAACAGGAACACGACCGGCTCCGGCTTCGCGGCGACTGCGCGGATAACGGCGTCGGTGAACCGCTCCCACCCCTTGTCGCGGTGCGACGCGGCGCGCCCGCCCTCGACGCTCATCACCGTGTTGAGCAACAGCACGCCCTGCCGCGCCCAATGCTCGAGGAACCCGTGCCGCGCCGGCGGAATGCCGAGGTCGGCGTGCAACTCCTTGTAGATGTTGACCAGGCTCGGCGGCGGCCTGACGCCGGGCCGCACCGAAAAGCTCAGGCCGTGCGCCTGACCCGGCCCATGATACGGGTCCTGCCCCAGGATCACGACGCGCACCCGGTCGAGCGGCGTCAGCTCCAGCGCCCGGAACCGATCCTCCGCCGCCGGAAACACCTGTTTCCCCGCCGCCGCTTCGGCGTCCAGAAACGCGTGCACCGCGGGCAATCCCGCCAGCGCCTCGGCCAAGGGGGCGTCCCAGCTCGGATCGATCCGCGGCCGCATTCAGCGCTTCCGGACGAACTCGGCGCGCAGCACCAGACCCTTGATCCCGTCGAACTTGCAGTCGATCTCCTGCGCATCGCCGGTCAGCCGGATGCTCCTGATCAGCGTACCCCGCTTCAGCGTCTGCCCCGCGCCCTTGACGGTCAGGTCCTTGATCAGCGTCACCTGATCGCCATCGCTCAATATGTTGCCGACCGCGTCGCGCACTTCGACGGCGGAATCCGAAGGGGCGAGCGCCGTCGCATCCGCCGCGCTGATCCACTCGCCACTCGCCTCGTCGTATACGAAGGCATCGTCATCCTGCATCGCAACCCCCTTGCTGGAGGCGCGCTCCTACAGCGAAACCTCGCCCTCGTCCTCCCCATCCCAATAATGCACGCGCTTGGCACGGACGTGGATAATGACGAGGCCGGGGGTGTCGATGCCGCGGTCGAACCAGCGGTCGAGGTCGGGCGACCAGCGCTCCTCGAACGCCGCCTTGTCGCGGACCAGATCGGCATGGCCCTCGACCGCCACGAAGAACGGCCGCATCCCCAGCATGCCGGATTTGCCGAGGAAGCTCAGGCTCACCTGCGGATCGCGCTCGATATCCGCGACGGTGCGGGTGTCCTGCATCGTAAAATAATAGCTGTCGCCGTCGTAATCGACCTGCTGGTTGTTGCTCATCGGGCGCGCCGCGATCGCACCGCCGTCGGTGTGGGTGGAGAGCATCGCGAAATCGATATCGCGCATCGCCTTCGACAAATCGGCCAGGGTTTTCGTCACGCATCCGCTCCTTGTGGTTGGCGGGGGAACGCGCGGAGACGCTCAGCCGATCCCGTCCCACATCAGCTTCACGCCCAGCACCACCATCAGGATGTAGACGAGCACGTAGAAGCGCTGCGGGCTCATCCTCCGGATCACCCAGACGCCCGCCAATGTGCTGAGGATCGCCAACGGCAACAAGGCCGCCGATGCGATCAGCGTGGTGCGGTCCAGGGCGCCGAGCGCCAGATAGGCCGGCACCTTCGCCCAGTTGACGATGGCGAACAAGACCGCGCCGGTGCCGACGAAGCGTTCGTGCGGCAGCTTGCGCGGCGCCACCCACATCTGGAACGGTGGCCCGCCGGCATGCGCGATCTGGCTGGCGAAGCCCATGCCGACGCCGAACAAAGTGCCGACCCAGCCCGGCGAGCGCGACGCGGCGACCGCCCGACCGCCACGCTCGATCCACAATCGCCATGCGCCGAAGCCGGCGGTGATCGCGCCGAGCATCGCCATCACCGCCTGCGCCGGCAGTATTTCGGCGAACGCCCAGCCGGTAAGGATACCGATCAGTGCGCCAGGCAGCATCCAGCGGATGATCCAGCCGTCCCACGTCCGCCGGAACGCCCAGACGCTCACCGCATCCTGCACGACGAGGATGGGGAGCAGGATCGCGGCCGCCTGCACCGGCGCCACCGCGAGCGCCAGCAGTGGTGTGCCGAGCGCGCCCAGCCCGGACAACCCGCCCTTGGCGAGCCCGACGAGGATCACCGCCGTGGCGGCGACGATCAGGAAGAGCGGATCGTGCAGCATGACGGGGGTCGGCCCGACCGGTTCAGAACAGACCCGGCACCTCGCGCTGCGCCGGCGTCATGCCAGGGCCGGACGGCAGCAGCGCCTGACGCGTCACCGCCATCGACGCGGTGGTCGCCGCGGCCTGCGTCATCGCGCTTCCTCCGGTGTCGCTGGTGGCGGCGGCCGAGGCGGTGATCCGCGTGCAGCTCTTGCCTTGCAGATAATCGAGCGCCGACCGCGTCGATGCTTCGCGCGGGTCGCCCATCGGATAGCCAAGGTCGTCCGCCGCACGGCAGGTCGCCTCGACCGTGGTGGCGAGACCGTCGTAATAGGCGCCCTGCCGCGACGCATTCTGGAGCGCGAAAGCGATCACGCGCAGGCGGTCGTCGCACGCCGCCCTGTCGAGAGCGATCTGCCCGACCGGCTTGCCGTAGGTATTCGTACCGATCAGCCCGGCGTTGGCGCGCAGATAGGTAATGAAGGCGTTGATGACGAATTCGCTCGCCGAGGCGGTACTGCCGGTGCCGATGAACGCCACCCGCGTCGGTGCGACCGATTGCGGTTGCGGGGCGAAGAACGTCGTTTCGTTCTGCGACGACTTTTCGCTGCGGAAGGTGGTGTAGCTCATCACCTCCGACGTCGCGCGATTGGCGCCGAGCAGGTTGCTCATCAGCTCGGCGACGCGAACGAGGCCGCCGCCGTTGTAGCGCAGATCGACGATGATGTTGGTGACGCCCGCCGCCCTGAACTGCGCGAAGGCGGCACGCAGGGCAGGGTCCGCAGTGTCGATGAAGGTGCGCAGGTTGACGTAGCCATAGCGCTGGCCGGCGTCGCTGATGATCTGCGCGCCATAACGGCTGGACACCGGGGTCAGCGTGAAATCGCTCTTGGTGACCGTGACGATCCGGGTGCCCCCGGCATCGCGCAGCTGGAATGTGCGCGCCGTACCCGCCGTATTCGGACCCAAAGCGTCGCTGAGGACGCTGCCCCCTGCATTGTAGAGGCTGGAGACGGTCTTCAGATCGCTGGCCGAGGTGCCGATCGCCAGTATCTCCGCACCGCGATCGACGCCTGCCGCGAGCGCCGGGGCGCCCTCGAACGATTCGGTGACGTACAGGCGAGCGCCGCTGTCCAGTGCCAGCCGCCAGCCGAACCCGGCGCTCGATCCCGATGCGTAATAGGCGTTCTCGTCCTTTATCGACGTCAGATAGGTGAAGTAGCGATCCTTGCGTTGTGCCCGCGCGGTCGCGGTCAGCGCATCGAGGAAGGTGTCGACGCTGGCATAAGGCGTGGGGTCGAGGCTCGCGGGGAGCGTTTCGGGGAACAGATACCATTCGCGTACCTGTGCCGCGACCCAGTCCTGCCGCTCGCGCAGCGTACAGCCGGCGACGGTCGGCGTCGGTGTCCCTCCGCCCGCGGTCGCCGTGCCGCCACCTGCCGAGGCGGTCGACGTCGATCCACCGCTCCCGCTGCCGCAGGCCGCCAACATGGCGGTGATCACCAGAGCCGTCACCGAACGCCGTACCGCCACGCCCACTCTCCCACCCATTGCGGCGAGCCTAGTCCTCGCCGTCGTGCGCGGCAATCGGCATCGATGATCGAGCCGCTGCCGGTTCGCGCTGATCTGGATCAGGGTGTTTGGCGGCAACCCGGGCCCGCGCCACTCGTTGGCTGCGCGATACCCACCCGATTAGGAGATTTTACCATGGGGCTGTTCAGCAAGGACATCGCGACGTTCCAGGACCTGTACATCCACCAGCTCGAAGACATCTATTATGCCGAGCAGCAGATCACCAAGGCGCTGCCGAAGATGATCGACAAGGCGACAGACGTGCAGCTGCGGCAGGGTTTCGAACAGCATCTTCGCGAGACCGAAGGGCAGATCGAGCGCCTGCGCGGCGTCTTCGAACTGGAGGGGATGCAGCCGAAGGGCGTCACTTGCCCGGCGATCGACGGCATCATCAAGGAAGCGAACGAGGTTGCCGGCGAGGTGAGCGACAAAGCCGTGCTCGACGCGGCGCTGACGGCGGCGGCGCAGGCGGTCGAGCACTACGAGATCAGTCGCTACGGCACGCTGATCACCTGGGCGAAGCAGCTCGGCAAGACCGAATGCGCCGAGATCCTCCAGCAGACGCTCGACGAGGAAAAGGCCACCGACGAGAAGCTGACGCAACTCGCCACCAGCAAGCTGAATGCCCGGGCCGAAATGGCGCAGGCATAATATGGTGCGTCATCCCGGCATGGTGCCGGGGTGATGCCTCACCCGAGGCTCTTCGACGCCTGCTCCAGGACATCCCTGGACAGGCCCGGCGTCGCTGCGATCCGCTCCAGTTCCGCCCGCATCAGTGCGGACCGTCCGGCGTCGAACCGACGCCAGCGTCCGAGTGGCGGCAACAGCTTCGCCGCCGTTTGCGGGTTGAGCTTGTCGAGCGCGATGAGCTGGTCGGCCAGAAGCCGGTAGCCCGAACCATCCGCGGCATTGAACGCCCGCTGGTTCGCTCCGAACGCGCCGACGAGGGATCGCGCCCGGTTGGGGTTGGCGAGAGTGAAGTCGGGATGCCGTGCCAGTTCCGCCACCAGCTGCCCGGTATCGTCACGCGACGACAGTGCCTGCGTCTGGAACCATTTGTCGATCACCAGCCCATTGCCGGCATAGCGATTGTAGAAGATGTCGAGTGCCGCCTCGCGCTCGTCGGCGTGGCTGCTGGCCAGCGTCGTCAGGGCGCCCTGACGATCGGTCATATTGTCTGCCGCCTCGAACTGACGGAACGCGATCGTCGCGGCATCGTTCGCGCCGCTGGCCGAGATATAGCCCAGCGCGACGTTGCGCAGGCGACGATGGCCCTTGGCGGCCGGGCTGTAGACATAGGGCCCGGCGGGCGCCTGTTCGTACGCCTCGCGCCACTGGTCGGCGAGGCGTACGCCCAATTCGCGCCGCAGCGCCTCGCGTGCGCGAAAGATCGCTTCCGGATCGACCAGCGCCAGCTGATCGCCGATGAAGCTTTCCGACGGCAGCAGGACCGCTTCCGCGACGAACGCCGGATCGAGCGTGCTGTCCGCAAGCGTGTTGCGCACCGCGGTGACGACCGCGGCATGGTTCGGCGTTCCTTCGATCGTCGCAGCCACCAGCGTGTCCAGCATCAGCTGCTGCATCGCCTCGTACCGCGCGAACGGATCGTCGTCGTGTGCGCTCAGGAACCCCAGTTCGGCGGCACTCCGATCGCTTTCGATGATCACCGGTGCCGAGAATCCACGGTTGATGGACAGAACCGGGCGCTCCGTCACGCCCTCGAACACGATCGTGCCCGACGCCTGATCGAGCAGCACCAGTTGCTCGTCGATCAGGGGCTTGCCCGTCTCGCCGCCGAACAGCTTGATCCTGAGTGGCAGGACCATCGGCTGCTTGTCGGGCTGGCCGGGCGTACCGGGCACGTGCTGCGCCAGTCGTAAAGTCGCGCGGCCGTCCCCTGCCTCGTGGCTCAGGCTGGCGGCGACGCGCGGCGTACCCGCCTGGCTGTACCACAGGCGGAATTGCGACAGGTTCCGGCCGCTCGCCTCTTCCATGCAGGCGACGAAGTCCTCGCAGGTCGCGGCCGTACCATCAAAGCGGGTGAAGTACAGATCGGTCGCCGCCCGGAACGCCTGCGGGCCCAGGATCGTCGCCATCATCCGGATCAGTTCCGCCCCCTTGTTGTAGATGGTGGCGGTGTAGAAGTTGCTGATCTCGATATAGCTGTCGGGGCGAACCGGATGCGCCAGCGGGCCCGCATCCTCGGGGAATTGTGCTGCGCGCAGGCCGCGTACGTCCTCGATCCGCTTTACCGCGGCCGATCCCTGATCCGCCGAAAAGCCCTGGTCGCGGTAAACGGTGAACCCTTCCTTCAGGCTCAGCTGGAACCAGTCGCGGCAGGTGATGCGGTTGCCCGACCAATTGTGGAAATATTCGTGCGCGACAACCGCGGCGATCGCGTCATAGTCGTAATCGGTTGCAGTGTCGGGATCGGCGAGGATGTAGCGGCTGTTGAAGATGTTCAGCCCCTTGTTTTCCATCGCGCCGAAGTTAAAATCGTCCACGGCGACGATGTTGAATACGTCGAGATCGTATTCCCGGCCATAGACGCGCTCGTCCCACGCCATCGACAGCTTGAGCGCATGCAAGGCGTGGTGCGTCTTGTCGATGTCGTCGCTACGCACCCAGATGCCGAGATCGACCGTGCGGCCCGATTGCGTGGTGAAGCTGCCCCGGTTGACCGCGAGGTCGCCGGCGACCAGCGCGAACAGGTAGGATGGCTTGGGGAAGGGGTCGTTCCACTCAGCCCAATGGCGTCCGCCGTCCAGATCGCCCGCATCGACCGGATCGCCGTTCGCCAGCAGCACCGGATAGCGCGCCTTGTCCGCGATCAGTCGCACCGCATAGCGGCTGAGCACGTCGGGCCGATCGGGAAAATAGGTGATGCGGCGGAATCCCTCCGCCTCGCATTGCGTGCAGAGGATGCCGCCGCTGGCGTACAGTCCCATCAGCTGCGTGTTCCGTTCGGGTGCGACGACGACCTCGGTCTCGACGACATGCGCATCGCCGCCAAGCGGGATCACCAGCTGTTCGCCCTCGATCCGCCAGTCGTTCACCGCGGCGCCATCGACGCGCACCGCGACCGGCTCCTGCCCCGCACCATCCAGCCGCAGCGGCTCGCCCGCCATGCCGTTGCGCGTGACCGACAGCGTCGCGACGATACGGGTCGCGGCGGGATCAAGGTCGAACACCAGCCGCGTGTCCGGCACCAGCCATGCGGGCGGCCGGTAGTCGTGCCGGCTGATCGATCCGTCGCTGCCCGGTGCAGGGGCGTGGGCGGGCTGGGCGATGACTTGCGAAACGTCGAGCATGGTACCTTTATAGGTACGCATACGCCCGCTGCCAGCGATTAGTCCGCCGTGTTCGCTCGGGCTTCGGCGTGTCTTGCACGCGGCCGTCGCACTGTTACGCTATCGTCATCGCGTAGTTCAGGAAATTCCCACATGATCCGCATCACCGGCGCGCTCGCCGCGCTGCTTTTCACCACGTCCATTTCCGCCCAGACAACCCCTGCCCGGACGCCTCCGACCCGGACAATTCCAGCCCGGATTGTCCCTGCCGCTCCGACCCCGCAGGACCCCGCCGCGGCGAACGCCCTGCTCAACAAGGCGCTGCCTGCCGATCAGGCGGCGATGAAGGCACATGTCATGTTTCTGGCGTCGGACGCGATGAAGGGGCGTGAGGCCGGCAGTCCCGAATTCGATATCGCCGCGCAATATGTCGCTGCGCAATTCTACGCCGCCGGTCTGAGACCGGTGGGCGATGCGGGCGGTTATCTGCAACAGGTGCCGCTCGTCCTGTACAAGGCGGCGGACAAGGGCGAAATGCGCTGGACCGCGCCGGGGATTGCGGCGCAGGCACTGGTGTTCGGAGAAGATTTCGTTCCCTCCGCGAACCCGGCCAAGGCGGAAACCAGCGTCGCGGCACCGGTCGTCTTTGCCGGTCGCGGCGTCGTCGCGCCGCAATATGGCATCGACGATTACGCCGGTGTCGATGTACGAGGCAAGATCGTCGCGATCTTCTCAGGATCACCGACCAGCTTCGCGGGCGAGGAGCGCTCCTATTTCGGATCGGCGGCGACGAAGGCGCAACTGGCCGCCGCGCGCGGCGCGGTCGGTATCGTCATGCTCGACGCGCCACGCGCGAGGCCACGCCAGCGGCCGTTCTCCGCGCTCGCAGCCGGGTATGCCAGTCCACGCATGACATGGGCGACGCCTGCGGGGGTCGGTACCAGCCCGGCACCTTCGACCCCGGTGCTCGGAACGCTGAGTCAGGCAGGTGCGACCAAATTGTTCGCCGGCAGCAAGACGCCATGGGCGGCGATCGTCGAACAGTCGAAGGTCGACAACGCGCGGTATACCGCGATGCCGTTGACCGGGACTCTGGCGGTGACGACCCGTACCGGCTTCACGCCGGCGGCGAGCAGCAACGTGGTCGGTATCGTTCCGGGCAGCGATCCCAAGGTCGGCAAGGAAGTGGTGATCCTGTCGGCGCATCTGGATCACATCGGGGTCAATGCGAGGGGCGAGGGTGACCGGATCAACAATGGTGCACTCGACAATGCGATCGGCATCGCCAGCCTGATCGAGGAGGCGAAGCGCTTCACCGGTAGCGGCAAGCCGCCAAAGCGGACGGTGATGTTCCTGGCTGTGACCGGGGAGGAGAAGGGGCTGGTCGGCTCCGACTATTTCGTCAATCATCCGACCGTGCCGATCGAGACGATCGTCGCTGACGTCAACCTCGATATGCCGGTGCTGCTCTACACGTTCGAAGACATGATCGCATTCGGCGCGGATCGTTCGACGCTGGGGCCGATCGTGGCAAGGGCGGTGAACGGGGTGGGTGTCGGCCTGTCGCCCGATCCGATGCCCGAACAGGGCTTCTTTGTCCGGTCCGACCACTTCAACTTCGTTCGCAAGGGGATTCCGTCGGTGTTCCTGTGGCCCGGTATCAAGGGTGCGGGCCGGGCGCCGTTCGAGGAGTTCCTGGCCAAGCGTTACCACCGGCCGGGCGACGATCTGACCCAGCCGATCCTGTGGGATCAGGGCGTGCGCTTCGTCGCGACCAATTACGCGATTGCGCGCGGCATTGCCGACGGCGCGGAACGGCCGTTGTGGAATAAGGGCGACTATTTCGGCACAACGTACAAGGGTGCGATGGCGAAGTAGAAATGCGCGGTTCTGTCAGCACGTCTGCAAGGATGCACGCACAGGATGGCGATGCGGCGGCGTCCGTGACCCTGTGTCCCTGCGTGCGCAGGAACCCGGGCGAGGCAATGCCATGCTGCTGATCTTCGGGCTCGGCTACACGGCCATCCGGGTCGCCGCTGCATGGCCCGCGCCCGTCGTCGGCACCACGCGCGACGGGCGGGAGGGGAGCCTGCGCTTCGACGATGCGTCGTCAGTATTGCCGGCGATCGCGGCGGCAACGCATATCCTGTCGTCCGTTCCGCCGGCGGACGATATCGACCCGGTCCTCGCCCTTTATGGCGAGGCGCTGGGTGGCAAGTGGCTCGGTTATCTGTCGTCGACCGGCGTCTATGGCGATGCGGGCGGCGCTTGGGTGGATGAGGGCGCGCCGACCGGTGGCGGACGTCGGTCTGCGCGTGCGGCGGCGGATGCGGCATGGCTGGAACGTGGCGCGCGCGTGTTCCGGTTGCCCGGAATCTATGGGCCCGGCCGTTCGCCGATCGACCGGGTGCGGCATGGCAAGGCGCATCGCGTCGGCGTATTAGAACAGGTGTTCAGCCGCGTCCATGTCGACGACATCGTCGCCGGGGTACTCTCTGCGACGACCGCGCCGGCAGGCGCGTACAATCTGGCCGACGACCGGCCCTGCTCGCAGGACGATGTCGTCGTCTTCGCCGCCGGGCTGATCGGCCTGCCGCCACCGCCGCTGGTCACGCTGGACACGCTGTCGCCGATGGCACGCGGTTTCTACGCGGAGAACAGGCGCGTCGCGAACGGCAAGGCGAAGCGGGTGCTCGGCTGGCGCCCGGCCTATCCCGATTACCGGTTGGGCCTGCGCGCCCTCAATGCGATGACCAGTCCGACACCGGCCAGCGCCGCGCCCGCACCAGCGAGCGGCGACCAGCGATAGCCCTCGAACAGCGTCGACAGCAGCATCGCGATTACCGGCACGATCACGCTGGAATAGGCCGCCTTCGCCGGCCCGATCTCGCGCAGCACCCTGTAATAGAGCGGGAAGGCGAAGGCCGACCCCGCAAGGCCCAGGTACAGGATGCCGGCCCAATACGCCGCACGCATCTCGACCACCGGCGGGCCGGTGAGCCACCATGCCGTCGCGCCGTCCAGCGCCGCACCCAGCAGCATCGCCACCGCCAGCGTCGCCATCATCGGATAGCGTCTCGCGGTCGGCGTCGCCTGCAGGACATTCGCCATCGAGGCGGCGAGAATGGCACAGCCGGTGAAGCCGATCCCCGCCAGCGTTGCCGCCGATCCCGCCGGCCCGGTGCGGGCTTCATGCACGAACAGCAAGGCAATGCCTGCCATCGCCACCGCCGATCCGGCGATCAGCTGCCTGCCCATCCGCTGGCCGAGCAATATGCGCGCAAACAGCGCGTTCGGGACGAGCAGGATCGCGAACACCACTGCAACGAGCCCGGACGTGATGTAATGTTCGGCGCGGTAGACGAAGTTGAAGTTCAGGCAGAATTGCAGCAGGCCGATCGCCGCCGCAAACGCCCAGCCGCGCGCATTCAGTGTGAACCGTTCGCCCTTCATCGTCGCGACGATCGCCATCGCGACGCCCGCGACGATGAAGCGATAGGTGACCGACCAGCTGGGCGGCACGACGCCCAGCTGATCGCGGATCACCAGCCACGTCGATCCCCAGATCAGCGTGACCAGAGCGAAGGGAACGAGGATCGCCGCGCGCGTCGATCGTGGCGGCGGAGCGTTGGTCACAATCGCGCGATCGCGGCTGCCAGCAACGCGACATGCTCCGCCGGGCTGTCCCACGCGGTCACCAGCCGGATCTCGCCCGCCGCCCAGTCATAGAAGTCGAACCCCTGCGCCCGCAGCGTTGCCGCTTCAGCGGGGGTGGCGCGCAGAAACACTTCGTTCGCCTCGACCGGATGGACCAGCCGTGGGCCGGCCGCCGTCGCCAGTTCGGCCGCGCGTGCGTTGGCGGCGCGGGCATTGGCGAGCCACAGGTCGTCCTCCAGCATCGCCAGCACCTGCGCCGCGAGATACCGGCCCTTGGAGAACAGCAGCCCCGCCCGCTTGCGCCGGTACAGCGTCGCGCCGGCAAGTTCGGGCTTGAAGAACACCAGCAGTTCGGCGCTCATCGCGCCGTTCTTGACGAAGCCGAAGCTGAGTGCGTCGACGCCCGCCTGCCACGTCACCTCGGCTGGCGCGCAGCCCAGCGTCGCCATCGCATTGGCGAAACGGGCGCCATCCATGTGCAGACCCAGCCCGCGTTCGCGCGCCAGGTCGCCGATCGCCGCGACCTCGTCCGGAGTGTAGACGCGGCCATATTCGGTCGCATTGGTGATAGATATGGCGTGGGGCTGGACGCGGTGGACGTCGTTGGCGATCGCGTCGATCACCGCACGGATCGTGTCGGGCGTCAGCTTCGCACCCTCGCCATCCGCCAGATACAGCTTGGCGCCATGGGTGTAGAATTCGGGCGCACCGCCCTCGTCGTTCTGGATATGGGCGTCGCGATGGCAGACGATGCCGCCGTGCGGGGGGCACAGCGCCGCCAGCGCAAGGCAGTTTGCGGCGGTTCCAGTTGCGACCCACAGGGCGGCAACATCCGTCCCGAACAGGTCGGACAGGCGCGCATCGAGCGCCTTCGACCGCGCGTCGCCATCATAGGCGGTATCGAGCGTATTGGCCTCGGCCAGCGCGGCCATGACCCTGGGATGCACCGGTGCGGCATTGTCGGAGAAGAAACGCATCGGTCCGCATTGCTGCGCCGCATGAACAGCGTCAACGGTGCAGGTGCGGCTCATCGTCGACCTGGGGCACGCCATGTCGATAAAACATAATGATCTCAATCAGTCATGAGGCACGAAGTGGTGCCGTCGACGTTCACGCATCGCCACTGTCCCAGCATCGGATGCGAGATGACGCAGCTTGCCGACGTTCTGAAAGCCATTGGGCCAAATGCCTCGATCGTGTTCGCTGCGTGGATTTTCATGGGGTTCCTGCAGCAGCGCTACGACAGCGCGATCGATCGCTATCGCGGTGCGGTCGGCGATTACCGGTCCGGCGATCATGATGCGGCGCGTACCGACAACCTGCGCGATCAGGTCGTCGCCTATCGCCGCCGCTGCCGGCTGATGGGGTTGGCGCTGCTGACCGGATTGTTCGCGGCGATTCTGCTGATCGCCTCATTGATGTTCGGGGCGCTCGATGTCATCGTTCCGCGGGTGTCCGCGATCGCCTGGGCGGGTACCGCAGCCGCGCTGGTCGGGTTCGGCCTGGTCATCGCAGCGGCACTGATCGTGGTGCGCGAATCCCGCCTCGTCACCCGAGAACTGGACAACGAACTGCGCGACATCCCCGATCTTGCCGAGGGGACCGGTCATCGGGCCGGCGGCGCGCCGCGTTGAGTTTTTGCACAATCCCCGCGGCTTGCTAAGCAGACCGCAAAGGGGATCGTTCATGCGTCATCTGTTCGCGGGCCTGCTGCTCGCCACCACCGGTATCACGGGCATCGTCACGCCCGCATCAGGGCAGGCGCTGCCGCCGCCGGTCGCAATGCCCGGAGAGGGGCCGGAAGATGCCCGCCTCAAGCGCTTGTTCTACGACAGCGACGAGCGTGACCTCGCGCTCGACCCCATCAGCGCGATCCTGCGTGGCGACATGCGTTACGCGGATCGCTTCGGCGATTACCTGACGGACGTTGCGACAGCGCGCGAGAAGCGCAACCTCGAAGCCGATCTCGCCGCGCTGAAGGCTATCGACCGGGCAAAGCTGACCCGCGTCGACCAGCTCGCCTATGACGTTTTTCATAACACGCTGACGATCAATCTGCGTGGTTACGATCCGTCGATCCAGTCGGTCACGCGGTTGTTGCCGATCAACCATTTCGGTGGCTTCCAGACCTTCTACCCCGATTTCGCCAGCGGCAAGGGCGGCGCGCCGTTCAAGACGATCGCCGATTACGACAACAACCTGAAGCGCAACGCCGGCTATGCCGCGCTGTACGATCGGATCATCGCCCGCTTCCGTGAAGGCATGGCGAAGGGCGTCGTCCACCCGCGCCTCGTCGTCGAGAACATGATCGCGCAGTTCGACAATCTGATCGCGCAGGGGGTCGAGGGATCGGTCTTCTATGCGCCGGTTACGATGTTCCCCGCCGACATCTCGGCCGCCGATCGCCAGCGCCTGACCGCGGCCTACGCGGCACAGATTCGCGACGTGATCACGCCTGCACACCGCAAGATGCGCGATTTCCTCAAGACCGACTATCTGCCGAAGGCGCGCGCCACCGTCGGCCTGTCGGCGATGCCGGGCGGTGCGGCGCTATACGACTATCGGATCGAGAACAGCACGACGCTGCCGCTGAAGGGGGAGGCTGTCCACCAACTCGGCTTGTCCGAAGTCGCACGGATCACGCGCGAAATGGAGGCGCAAAAAACCGCCGCCGGCTTCAAGGGAACGCTGCCCGCCTTCTTCGACTATTTGCGCACCGAAAAGCGCTTCCAGCCAAGCAGCGCCGAAGAAGTCCGCCGTGATTACGAGGCGATCGGCAAGCGCGTCGATGCGCGCGTCCGCGAACAATTCGCGCTGATCCCGAAAACTCCGCTCGAAATCCGTCCGGTCCCCGATTACCGCGCCAAGAGCGATGCGGCCGGCAGCTATCAGGACGGCACACCCGACGGGAAGCGGCCGGGCATCTTCTACTACAACACCTACGACCTGCCGAGTCGCTACACCTGGGGCATGGAGACGCTGTACCTGCACGAGGCAGTGCCGGGACATCATTTCCAGATCGCGCTGGCGCAGGAGAACACCGCGCTCCCGGCCTTCATGCGCTTCGGCGGCAACACCGCCTATGTCGAGGGGTGGGCGCTGTATGCCGAGACACTGTGGAAGCCGCTGGGCATGGAAACCGACCCCTATCAGCGGATGGGTGGCCTCAATGACGAGATGCTGCGCGCCATGCGGCTTGTCGTTGATACCGGTATCCATGCCAAGGGCTGGAGCCGGGATCAGGCGATCGCATACATGCTGGCGAATTCGCCGATGCCGAAGACCGACGCCACTGCCGAGGTGGAGCGCTATATCGCAATTCCCGGGCAGGCGCTGGCGTACAAGATCGGCCAGTTGACCATCCTGCGCCTGAAATCCGAAGCGCAGGCGAAGCGGGGGGCGGCATTCGATCCGCGCGCCTTCCATGCCGCCGTGCTCGATAGCGGCTCGCTGCCGATGCCGGTGCTGGAAGCCAAAGTGCGTAGCTGGATCGCCGGGACGAAGTGAGACGTGCGAGGGGGGCGAGCGGCGTTCGCCTCCCCGTTCAGTCGTCGATCCGCATCAGTGCATGCGTTCGGTTAGCACGATCTCGCCCTCGACCTCGATATCTTCGTCGCCGATCGCATTGTCGTCGGGCATGTCGAATTCGGCGCTCCAATCGTAGACCTTCTCCTGCCCGCCGCCCTCGACCCAGACGCGCACCGCACCTTCGGTGATCTCTCCGCCCATCGCACCGACGAAATCGGTGACCAGCGCATCGGCGGCGCTTTCATGATCGGTGACGCCGGGAATGCTTGCTGCCTCGATCTCCTCATCCATCTCGATGATCTGCGCCCAGAAACGTTTTGCCATCGTCCGTGTCCTTTCAGGTCCTGACGTAGAACAGGTGGGATCGCACCCGCGCCACCTTCGTCAGCGAATCGCGCCAGTACGGCACCATCCAGTCCGTGTGATAATGCGTCGCCCGGCCGACATCGGCAAACACATAGCCCGACAGCGCCCGGCGCGCGGCGCGGCGGGCGGCGGTCCAGCCGGTGTAGATCGTGCGGCGGCGGATCGATCCATCGCAGGTGAACGAGAACTGGCAGCCCGTGCTGCGGCTCGACCCCTGATAGACCACGCCGCAGATCGTCTTGGGGAAGCCGGGTGCGCGAACCCGATTAAGCACGACCTGCATCACCGCACGCTGGCCGCGGCTGTCATCGCCCGCCTCGTACAGTGCCGCGGTGGCAAGGCAGTCGGCCGCCTGTTCGCGCGCTGCCGGACCACCGCGGAAGCGGTAGCGCGTGGCCGGCCGCCGCCGGTCGTCGTCAATCGGCACCGCCGCGTTGGAGGCGCGCGCCTCCGCCATGGTCAGCGGTTTGGCGACGTTTGGCGGGGGCGGGGTGAATGGCCACGGATAGATTGCGCCGGCGGCGACGGTGACGACCGCGACCACGCCGAGCAGCAGCAGCCAGCGTTCCGACGACAGATCGCCGGCCGTGCGGCGGCGCGCCGTAGGTCTGCGGGGAGGAGGGCGTCGTTGCGCCATTGCGATGCCGTTCGAGCGCTTGCCGCTAGAACCCGCCGCCCTCGTCGCCCTCATCCTCCGCGCTGCGCCGGTCGCGCGGCGTGGGTGGCGGCGGCGGTCCACGGTCGCGACCGCCACCCGGCGTGATGCTGATGCTCCCGTCGCGGCCCATTTTCATCTGGAGCCCGAAACCGTCCAGCGCCCCTTCGACCTGCGGGATCGCCTCGCCGACCGGATCCTCGACCATGTCGCCATTGTCCATCGCATCGGGGGCGGCAGCCTCCTCCTCTACCAACACGGGTGCCGCGACAGGCGCGATATTGAGCGCGGAGACCATGAACTGGCGCCACATCTGCGCCGGGATGCCGCCGCCGTGCAGGCCGGGATTGGGCGTGCTGTCGTCGTTGCCGACCCAGACGCCGACGACCAGATCGCCTGCGAAACCGATGAACCAGGCGTCGCGATTCTGTTGCGACGTACCCGTTTTGCCATAGGCGTCCATCGTCAGCACCGCCTCTCGCCCCGTCCCGCGGATCGATGACGACAACAGATCCAGCATATTGTTACGAATGTCGTCGGGCATCTTGCGACTGCCGCCGGTCAGCGACTGATACCAGCTCTTGTTGCCGCCCTTGTCCTCCAGTCCGCGTGTCGAGACCGGGTAACTGCCGTTGGCGATCGCCGCATAGGCGGCGGTGAGTTCCAGCAGCGACACTTCCGCTGTGCCGAGGCCGATGGTTGCCTCGTTCGGTATGGGCGTCGAAATGCCCAGATCCCGCGCGGCCTTGATGACGTTACGGACGCCGACTTCCTGGGTCAGCCGCGCGGCGACGACGTTGGACGAACGGGCAAAGGCTCGGCGCAATGGAATCTGGCCGAGATAGCGACCGTCGTCGTTCTTGGGCTTCCACCCGGCGATCTCGACCGGATTGTCGTCGGCCATCGTATCGGGCGTCATCCCGGCGCGCATCGCGGCGAGATAGACGAACAGCTTGAAGGTCGATCCGGGCTGACGACGCGCCTGCGTCGCGCGATTGAACGGGCTCTTGCCGTAATCCTTGCCGCCGACCATCGCGACGACGCGGCCATCGCGACGCATCGCAACGATCGCCGTCTGTGCCTGCCGCAACCCCGCCTGCCGGACGACGCGTTCGGCGGCGCGTTGCAGGCGACGGTCGAGCGTGGTCTTCACCGTCGCCTCGGTCTTGATCTCGCCTGCCTGATCGCGCGCGTCGGGCAAAACCCAATCGGCGAAATAGGTGCCGCTGGGCAATGTCGTCGGTCGATTGGCGAGCACGCGCTGCGGCTGAACCGCCACGCCCTCGGCTTTGGTCAGGAACCCGGCTTCCACCATCGCGCGGACGACGAGCATCTCGCGCTTTCGCGCCCCTTCGAGGTTGCTGGTCGGTGCAAGGCGCGACGGTGCCTTGACGAGGCCCGCCAACATCGCTGCCTGACCGATGTTCATCTTCTCCGGCTCGCGACCGAAATAATGTTTCGAGGCGGCCCGAAGGCCATAGACGTTGTCGCCGAAATAGACGTTCGACAGGTAGCGCGAGAGGATTTCGTCTTTCGACAGCCATGCCTCGAGCCAGAAGGCGATCATGACTTCGCGGATCTTGCGCGCGGCGGTGCGGTCCGAATCGAGGAAGGCGTTCTTCGCGAGCTGCTGCGTGATCGTGCTGCCGCCCTCGCGCACGCCGCCCGAGCCGACGTTGTGGACGAACGCACGCAGGATGCCGCGCGGGTCGATGCCCCAATGCGACTGGAAGCGGCGATCCTCGATCGCCATGAACGCCTCCGGCACATGCGCCGGCAGTTTTGCGGCATCGACCGGGGTATCGATGATCGCGCCGCGGCGGGCGATCGGTGTGCCGTCGTCGGCGGTCAGCGTTATCGACGGCGGGGTAGGGGGCTGGAGCGACTTGCTGAGCGGCGCGGTAACCGCCAGCCAGCCGATCGCCAGCACCAGCAGGACGATGCCCGCGGCGAACCCGCGCAGCACCCAACGGCCGATGTTACGTGGCCGGCGTGGCGGCGTGCCATCGTCGCCGCCTGCAACGTCATCGACGAATCCATCGAAGCGCCCCGCCAGTCGATCGTCGCGCAATCGATCGTCATGGGGGCGTTCCCATGCGGAAGCAGGTTCGTCGTCCAGCTGGTAGCGCTGGCCGATCGGTGTGCGGCGTGTGGTATCGACGGGTTCATGACGCATCGGCTCGTCCCAGCGGTCAGCCATGAGGTGTATTATAATCCTAAAACAGCTGACGCAAGAGCGAGTGTGTGCGTGATTTCGGCCGTTTTATCGTGCCCGGCGGCCGAACGCCAGCGACTGGCGTGGCCGGATACTTGACGCTATCGCCGGTGTATGGCCGCTGAACCCACTCTCGCTCCGCTCGTCGTCGGTATCGGCGGCACAATCGGAGGCGTCTCCTCGACCGAGCGAGCACTACGCATCGCACTGGAAGCCGCGGAGCGTGAAGGCTTTCGCACCCGGATGTTCGGCGGGGCCGATATGGCGCGGCTGCCGCTGTACGATCCGCGCGCGACCAGCCGGACTGCGGACGAACAGGCGTTCGTCGACGCGGTGCGGCAAGCCTCGGCAGTTATCATCGCCAGCCCCGGCTATCACGGCAGCATATCGGGAGTGGTGAAAAACGCACTCGACCTGCTGGAGGAGACCGCGAAGGATGCACGTCCCTATCTCGCGGACATGCCGGTCGGGCTGATCGCGACCGCTTATGGCTGGCAGGCGACGGGATCGACGATCGCGGCGCTGCGGTCTATCGTCCATGCCCTGCGAGGCTGGCCGACGCCGTTCGCCGCGGCGATCAATACGCAAGTAACGAAGTTCGACGACGAGGGCGGGGCGAGCGATCCCGCCGTGATCGAGCAGCTGGGGCTGATCGGGCGCCAGGTCGCGCGCTTCGCGCCGCTCGCTGCGGCATAGCTCACGTTCCGGCGAGCGCCGCCTCCGCATCCGACACGGCCGGTTCGCTCGTCAGTCCCTGCCGCTTCGCAACTATCGCTGGCACCAGCGCCTGCCCGGCGACGTTGACCGCGGTGCGGCCCATGTCGAGGATCGGGTCGATCGCCAGCAGCAGCCCCGCGCCCTCCAGCGGCAGGCCCAGCGTAGACAGCGTCAGCGTCAGCATTACGAGCGCGCCGGTCAGGCCGGCGGTCGCGGCCGAGCCGAGCACCGACACCAGCACGATCAGCACGTAATCGGTGCCGTGCAGCGGGATGTTGTAATATTGCGCGACGAACAGCGCGGCGATGGCGGGATAAATGGCAGCGCACCCATCCATCTTGGTCGTCGCGGCGAATGGCACTGCGAAGGCGGCGTAACTCCTCGGCACGCCCAGCCCCTTTTCGACCACCTGTTCGGTGACCGGCAGCGTCGCGATCGACGAACGCGACACGAAGCCCAGCTGGATCGCTGGCCACGCGGCGGCGAAGAAGCGCTTCGGGCTCATGCCGTTCGCCAGCAGCAGCAGCGGATAGACGACGAACAGCACCAGCGCCAAACCGATGTAGATGGCTACGGCGAAGGTGCCGAGCGCCGATAGCGACTGCCAGCCGTAACGGACGACCGCGCTGCCGAGCAGCGCGCCGGTGCCGATCGGGGTCAGGCGTACGACCCAGCGCAGGATACGGCGGAAGATCGCCAGTGCCGATGCATTGAAGGCGAGGAACGGCGCGCCTGCGTCCCCGGTGCGGACCGCGGCGACGCCGATCGCGACGGCGGCGACGATCAACTGGAGGACGTTGAACGACAGGCTGGTCTTCGCCGCGCCGTCGGCAAGCTTCGTCGACGCTTCCAGGCCGAGGATGTTGACCGGCACCAGCCCGCGCAGGAAATCGAGCCATGATCCAGCGGTATCGGGGCGGACCGCCGCGGCGGAGCTGACCCCGGCATGCGCGCCGGGTTGCAGGATCGTGCCAAGCGCCAGCCCGATCAATACTGCGATCAGGGCGGTGATGCCGAACCAGATGAACGTGCCGCCGACCAGCCGCGCGGCGTTGTTGAGGTCGCGCAACGCAGCGATCGATGCGACGATCGCGGTGAAGACGAGCGGCACGACCAGCGCCTTCAACAGCTGGACGAAGATGTCGCCGACGATCTTGAGCCCGTCGGCAAGTCCGGTGACGCCGTAACTGCGTGCGACAAAGCCGAGCGCAAGGCCGATGGCCATACCGATGAAAACCTGCACCCCGAACGAAGGGCGGGTCATGGAGTCGCGTCCGTAATCATGGCAGGAATGTAGGCGTCCGGAGTGGGCGCGCGAGTCAAGAAATGGTGAGTGGGGGTAAAGCTCCCGCAAGGGAGAGGACTTTCATAACGAGCCGGGGAATGGCGTGATTGTACGTGTCCGTGTAGGGCGACGCGCATGGGGCATCATTCGGATATCGATCGCACGTGGCTGAGCGAGGCGGTGCGGCGGATCGAGGCGGATTACAATCGTTCGGCGGATACGCATCTGATCCGCGTCGAGTTGCCGCGCTTTCCTGGCATCACCTTGTACCTGAAGGACGAAAGTTCGCATCCGACGGGCAGCCTCAAGCATCGGCTGGCGCGGTCGCTGTTCCTTTATGCGCTGTGCAACACCTGGATCGGCCCGGACACGGTGGTAATCGAATCGTCGTCGGGATCGACCGCGGTCAGCGAAGCGTATTTCGCGCGGATGCTGGGCCTGCGGTTCATCGCGGTGGTGCCGGCGCAGACTGCGGCGCCGAAGCTCGACGCGATCCGCTTCTATGGCGGCGAAATCCATACCGTCGACGATCCGCGAAACGTCTATGCCGCGGCGCATCGGCTCGCGACCGAAACCGGCGGGCATTATATGGACCAGTTCACCTATGCCGAGCGGGCGACGGACTGGCGTGGCAACAACAATATAGCCGAAAGCATATTTGCGCAGATGGCGCATGAGGAGCATCCGGTGCCGAAATGGGTGGTGTGCGGTGCCGGCACCGGCGGCACGTCGGCCACGATCGGTCGCTTCATCCGCTATCAGCGCTACGCCACCCGATTGTGCGTCGCCGATCCGGTACATTCGGTGTTTCACCGTCACTTCGACGATCGTAGCGTCACCGCCCTGCCGCACGGCTGCGCATCGCGTGTCGAGGGAATCGGACGACCGCGTCTGGAGCCGAGCTTCGTACCGTCGGTGATCGACCGGATGATCGCGGTGGAGGATGCCGACAGTCTGGGCGCGATGCGTGCGCTGTCGGAGGTGCTGGGCCGATCCGTCGGCGGATCGACCGGCACCAATCTGGTCGCCTGCGCGACGATCGTCGCCGAGATGGCGGCGGCGGGCGAGCATGGCAGCATCGTCACGCTTTTGTGCGACGGCGGCGATCGCTACGCCTGCACCTATTACGACGACGACTGGTGCGTGCGGCACGGCGTAGCGTGGGACAAGGCGGCGGCGGGCATGCGCGCGTTTCTGGGTTCGCCGGCTTGACCGACACGGCCACCGGCCAGCGCAGCATGGCGTTCGCGATGCTGATCCTGGCGGGTGTCTGCTGGAGCCTCGGCTTCCCGCTCGGCAAGCTGGCGCTGCGCGAGATGACGGCGGCGCATATGGTCCTGCTGCGCTTCGCGGTCGCCGCGGTCGTGGCGTTGCCCTTCGCCATGGCAAGCCGGGAGGCACGGGCGCTGTTCCGGTCGCCATCGGTGCTGATCGCAGGGTTCCTGTACGGGGTCGCGTTTCTGGTGCAGTTCGAAGGGCTGGCGCGGGTCAGCGTGACGCTGGCGGCACTGCTGGTGGGAGCGATGCCGGCGCTGATCGCGGTGTCGGCACGGCTGCTCGGCGAAGCGACGAGCCGGACGACCTGGGCCGGGGTCGCCGCGGCGACGCTCGGCGCCGCCCTGATCGCGGGCGATCCGGCCGACGCGGGATCGCTGGTTGGCGTATTGCTGTCGCTCGCGTCGCTGCTGCTGTTCCTCGGCTGGTTCTACGCACTGAAGGCGGCCCCCGCCGCGCCGCAGCCGATGGCGATGCCGGCAGTGACGGTAGTGGTCGCGGCGGTGACGATCCTGCCGGTGGCGCTGGTCATGCATGGCCTGCCGCCGCTGGCGTTGAGTGGCGGCGCTTGGGCGGGCATCGCCGGACAGGGACTGCTGGCGACCGCATTGGCGACGGCGGCATGGCAATATGGCTCGTCGCGGGTGGGCAGCGCGAGTGCGGGCGTGTTCATCAACATCGAACCGCTGATGGGGGCGATGCTGGGCGTCGCGTTCTTCGGTGACCGGCTGACGATGCTGCTGGCAGCAGGCGGCGTGCTGATCCTGGTTGGCAGCCTGGCGGTGGTGCTGGGCGAGGCGCCGGGCCACGACGCGCCGCCTACGGCCGCCTAGCGACTTCATCCAGATGATTGCCGATGCGGGTGCGGAGGCTTACGACAGGCGAAACAGAGCGCAGGCGTGGTCCGCTCCTGCGCGTGGAGACACACACTGAGCACGCCCCCACCGCCCTTTCCCGTCGTCGGCATCGGCGCGTCGGCCGGTGGCGTCGAGGCGCTTCAGGCCCTGTTCGGAGACATGCCCGTCGATACGGGCGCCGCCTTCGTCGTGGTGACGCACGTCAGTCCAGACCGGATCAGCATGCTGCCCGAGATTCTAGGCCGGTCGACGACGATGCCGGTCGAGGCGGCGGCGGACGGCGTCGCGGTGCAGCCCGACCACGTCTATGTGTTACCGGCGCATGGCGTATTGGGCTTCAGCGACGGCTGCCTGAGGATGGTGCCGCCGCGACCCGGCACCCGCGAACGCAAACCGGTCGATATCTTCCTCAGCGCGCTTGCCCGGGACAAACGTGAATTTTCGGCCGGGATCATCCTGTCCGGCGGCGATTCCGACGGAACGCTGGGGGTAAAGGCGATCAAGGAGCGCGGCGGGCTGACGATGGCGCAGGTCGCCGACGGCAATCCGCCACAGAACCCCGACATGCCGGATTCGGCGATCTCCACGGGCATGATCGATTTCGCCGTGCCGGTGCAGGACATGGGCGCGCGAGTGCAGGAATTCGCGCGCAGCTTTTCGGTGCTCGACGGTCTGACGGTCGCGGCGGCGAACGAGGATCACGATAGCGGCGAAGCGGAATCGCTGAGCGAGATCTATGCCCTGCTGCGCGCGCAGATGGGGCATGATTTCAGCGGCTACAAGACCAAGACCTTCCTGCGCCGCGTCCAGCGGCGGATGCAGGTGACGCGCGCCGAGACGATCGGCCTGTACGTCGAATGCCTGCGCCAGGACCCCAAGGAGGTTTCGGCGCTGTTCCGCGACCTGCTGATCAACGTCACCAATTTCTTTCGCGATGCCGATGCGTTCGAGGCGCTTAAGGCGCAGGTGATCCCCAAGCTGTTCGAGGGGCGGAGCGCCGAGGACACGGTGCGCGTCTGGGTACCGGGCTGCGCGACGGGCGAGGAGGTATTCTCGATCGCGATGCTGATGCGGGAACATATCGATACGCTGCGCAACGTGCCGCGGGTGCAGCTGTTCGCGACGGACATTGACGATCGCGCATTGTCGGTGGCCCGTGCGGCGCGTTACCCGGAGGCGCTGCTCGACAGCGTATCGGCGGACCGGCGAAACCGGTTCTTCGTCGCGGATGGCGGCAGCTATGTCGTGACGAAGGATATCCGCGACATGTGCATATTCTCGCCGCACAGCATTCTGCGCGATCCGCCGTTCAGCCGTATCGACCTCGTCTCGTGCCGCAACCTGCTGATCTATTTCGGCAGCGATGCGCAAAATCAGGTCATTCCGACCTTCCGTTATGCGCTGCGTCCCGGCGGCTATCTGTTTCTGGGGACGTCGGAGGGGATCAGCCAGTTCGACGACCTGTTCGTGCCCCTCGACAAGAAGCACCGGCTGTTTCGCGCGCGCGACGACGGCGGGCCGCCACCGCGGCTGCCGCTGGCGGTGCCGGGGGTCCGCACTGCGCTGTTGCCGCTGTCGGGTATAACGCGGGGCAAGACGCTGCCGCTGGCACCGTTGCGGCAGGCGGTCGAGCTGCATGTCCTCGATCGCCACGCACCGCCGCACGTCGTGGTGACGGGCGAGGGGGACATCGTCTATTATTCTTCGCGGACGGGCAAGTATTTCGAGGCACCGGCGGGCGTCCCGAACCGCCAGCTGCTGGCGATGGCGCGCAAGGGTTTGCGGCTCGACCTGCGCAGCGCGTTTCGCGACGCGATCGAGACCGGGCGATCGGTGGTGTGCGAGGGTGTCGAATTCGAGAACGACGACGGCCGTATCCAGCAATTGTCGCTGGCCGTTGAGCCGCTGACCGGCGCGTCGGACGAGCGGCTCTACCTCATTGTCTTCAAGGATTACGGGCCGACGCTGACCCCCGAACAGGCGCGGCTGCGTCCGCATGGCGACGAGGCGAATTACCAGATCGAGCGCGAGCTGCGCGAGACGCGCGAGCGATTGCAATCGATGATCGAGGAATATGAGACCGCGCTGGAGGAGCTGAAATCCTCCAACGAGGAACTCGTCTCGGTCAACGAGGAATTGCAATCCACCAACGAGGAGATGGAGGCCAGCAAGGAGGAATTGCAGGCGCTGAACGAGGAGCTGAACACGGTCAATTCCGAACTCAGCCACAAGGTCGATGCGCTCGATCACGCCAACGCCGACCTCGAAAACCTGTTCGAGGTGACCGATATCGCGACGATCTTCCTTGACCGGCAGCTGGTGATCCGCATGTTCACGCCGGCCGCGACGCGTATCTTCACGATCCTGCCCGGCGATCGCGGCCGGCCGTTGACCGATCTGTCCACTCGGCTGGAATTCCCCGAGCTGGTGACCGACCTGCAACAGGTGCTGGCCACCGGCCGGCCGGTCGAGCGGCAGGTCGCAGGGGTGGAGCGGACTAGCCATTATCTGGCGCGGATCATGCCGTATCGCGACGGCGACGGCGCGACCACCGGCGTCGCGGTGACGGTGATGGACGTCACCGGCCTGGCGGAGGCGGAGGCGCATCAGCGCGTGCTGATCGCCGAACTGAACCATCGGGTGAAGAACATGCTTGCGGTGGTCGCCGCGATCGCCAGCCGGACGCAGCGGAATGCTCGCGACCTCGACGAATTTTATGGCGCCTTCTCAGGGCGGCTGGGCGCGATGACGCGGGCCTACGAATTGCTGTCGCGCGATGCGTGGCGGACCGTGCAGCTGCGCGATCTGGCGACGCGGGAACTGGAACCGTTCGGGATCGATCGCGTCGCGTTTCTGGGTGAGGACGTGATGCTGGGGCCGCGATCGGCGCTGTCGGTAGCGATGATCCTGCACGAGATGACCACCAACGCCGCCAAATACGGCGCATTGTCGATCGATCAGGGGCGGGTCGAGCTGTTCACCGAACGCGCCAATGCTGGTGATGAACGGGGCGGCGACGCCGTACGCCTCGACTGGCGCGAGCGCGACGGTCCCGAATGCACTGCGCCCGAACGGGAGGGTTTCGGCATGCAGCTGGTCCGTAACGAGGCGAGCTACAATCTGCGCGGCGTAGCGACGGTCGACTTCCGCCCCGAGGGGTTGGCGCTGTCGCTGCGTTTCGATGACAAGGATGGCAATACGGCGTCGCCCCGGCCGACCGGCGGACGCTGAATTTGGCGGACGCGCCAGACGACATGGCTTCGGCCGCCGGGCCGGTGGTGCTGGTGGTCGAGGACGAATGGCTGATCGCCGACATGGTCGCGCAGGCGGTGCGCGATGCGGGCTATCGTGTGCTGGGGCCGGTCGCGAGCGTCGCTCAGGCGCAGGCGCTGCTGGCCAAGTATCGCTGCGACGCGGCGTTGCTCGACCTGAACCTCGCCGGTGACCGGGGCTATGCGCTGATCGACCAGCTGCGCGCCATGCGGGTCCCGTGCCTCCTCGTCACCGGTTACAGCCGCGACGATCTTCCCGAACGGTATCGCGATCACGCGCTGGTCGGCAAACCAGCCGAAAGCGAAACGTTGATCAGCGCGCTGGCAGGGCTGCTGACATGCCGGCGGCTGCGGCATTCGGCGGCATAACGATCAGCCGGTCGCCCAGCCGATCGTAGAACCGGCAGATGTCGATCAACTCGTCCCGGCCCGGCGCGAGCCGCGCGCCGAGGGGATAGCGGCGGAGGTCGACCCCGGTGTTACCCGTCCACCCCGCGGTCATGACGTCGCCCCCGGCGACATCCGGACGGCGCACCCAGCCATCGCAATGGATCAGGCATGCGCTGGACCGGCCGAGCGCGCGCAGGCGCAGCTGATCGTCGCGCTCGGCTAGCGGATGCACGCCGAAATCGCGCAATTTGTTGGCGGTGTTGCGCTGATCCTCACGCACGACATGACCCGCGGACGCGCCGAGTGCATCGAGCAGCCCGTGCAGGAAGCGGTCGAGTTCGCGCAGGCAATTGGCGACGAACCTTGCCCGCACGCGAGCGTCGGGACCTTTCGGCCAGCCATCGGTGATGACCGGGCGATCGGCCAGCGCGGTGAGGAAGGTCGCACCGCGGATCAACGTCTCGTGCGCCGCCGCTGCCCCCCGCAGCGGCGTGACGCGGCTATGGATCACGCCCGGCAGGCAGCCGGGTCGGCGAGCGTATCAACGGCGGGTTCGGCGAGCGCGGATGCGGCCCGGGTGGCTGCGGCGCGCTGGTCGCGCATCGCCTCGGTCCGCTCGGCGCGAGCGGCCATCGCCTCCCACGAACGGGCGGCACGCTCGCACCGGTCGCGCACGTTGTCGAGGCTGGCCTCGGACGCGTTGCTGCGCTCCTGATCGGCCTGCTTGCGGAAGAATGTAGCGTCGCTAGACATCGGGCACCTCGTCAGCGGAAAAGAGAGGCAGGGAAAGGCGGACGGCGCGAGAAACACGCGCCGGGAACCGTCGATATGCGACTGTATGAATATCATAGATGGGCGCTTGCCGCCCGTTACGCAAGCGTCGCGACCGTTGAACCGAATCGGACCTGATCGTGATATAGGCCGCATTATCGGGGAAAGACGAGTCGGACGGCGAATACGCATGTCGCCAAGCAGGGATTTCGAACGGGATCGTCAGTTGTCAATCCGTCCCGGGTTCCAATATCGTACCGGTTCGACAAGATAGACAAAAGTAAATGGCAAAACTTTCTATCTGTAAGATAGAATACGCCATTTTAGATCAATCGCTGGGCAAGGACGGATTTACCCGGTTCCAACTATCCGCCTACGATCGCCTTCGAACAAAGAAACTATAGTTTCGAAGGAAAACCATGGCCTGTGAGATAGAATGTCCGGTCGTGATGACGCTGGACTTGTTGACGAGCATCCAACAAACCGGTCTAGCCCTGACGATATTGGTCGATTGTTCGCACGCGAAGAATTTCCAAACCTGGCCGCAAGGTAGTCCGGCCAATATCACGATTGCCAAGCCGATCGAACTCGACACTGCGGTATCGCTGAACGGCGCCACGGTCGCCGACGTGCGGGCAAGGCTTGAAGCCGCCGCACCGTCGAGTGCGCTAGCCGGGTTCTACGACACGCTCAAGAAGGTGAATTCCGGCCTCGATGCGCTGACGACGCGGAACGTCAAGGTCGGCTTCGCGACGTTCGACACGATGATCGTCGATCTGGACGACCCCGCCGTCCTCGCGCGGATCGTCGGCCTTTGCAACGCGGCGACAGTCGCCACCTTCAACACTGCGAAGTCCGATCTGCGGTCGGAAATGGGCATGTACCTGCGCCAGCAAGGGCCGGGTGGCGTCACGTATAAGTTCCAGGGTCCGAAGGCGCCCGTGCCGCGCGTCGCCTGACGCAGGCCGCCTGATCGCCATCATCAACGATACACAAGAGGAGAGACGCATGACGCCTGAACAGGAAACCAAGGTACTCGCCCAGCTCTACGACCGTTTGTACGACGCGGTCACCTATGCGCCACCGGGCAAGGAGTCGGCGTGGCACAGAGATACGACGTTCATCCAGATGGGCAAGAATCTGGTTCTGAACCCCGATGATTTCGACGACATGATGAGTCCGGTGAATCCCGAAGGCGATCTGGGCAGCGCCGCGGCGTTCGCCATGTTCTGCGATGCGCAACCGACGACCGGGGCGTTGTGGTCCGATTCCGGCAAGACGACGTCCGCGGCATACCGGTTGATCGTAGAGGGGGCAAACACGGCGCATAAAATGAATGAAGAGCAGAAGAAGATTTACGACGATGCGTTCGACTATCTGAACACCGAGGTCACGACGGAAGATTTTCGGCACAACAAGAAGACCGTCACCGTCCCCAGTTCACCCGTCATCGACTACGAAGCGGCACAGGCCGCTTACATCACCGCGGTCGGAGGGTATCGGGCGGCGCGGAACGGCTACGATCTAAGTGACAAGGCAGACCAGCGCGCATGGAACGCGGTGCAGCCGGGGTTGCAGCTCAACGTCGATCAGGCCTGGAACAAATGGACACGCGCCTACAAGGAAGACGTCGAGCTGGCCCAGCAGGCGCTGGCGTCGACGGTCAACGATGCGCTGACCGCGGTGATCGAACAGTCGCAAAGGCTGGTGGGTCCGCAATATTCCCTCGCGTCACCGGACGGCCTCAACACGTTCCTGCCGACCTATGCCATTCCTTCGAATTGGGCGTCGCCCGATTGCCAACCCTCGAAGCTGCATTTCGATAGTTCCAATCTGTCGCAGGAGGAAAGCAAGGAAGCATCGAGCTATTCCGTGTCCGCCGGCGGCAGCTACGGCTTGTGGTCGGCCAGCGGCGGTGCGTCGGGCAGTTCCGAAGACGAGCACACGCATATGGAAAGCGACAGCTTCGTCCTCGATGCCGAGCTGATCTTCGTCCAGATCAAGCGGCCCTGGCTCAATCCGTTGCTATTCGAAATGCGCGACTGGTTCATGTCGGGTGTCGCCGCCCATGGTGTCTCCAACGGTGCCAGCGAGGACCTGCGGGGGCTGATGCCGCTGTTGCCGACCGGGTTCGTGGTTGCCCGCAACGTGACGATCCAGGCGAACTTCGGATCCGAAGACATGAAATTCCACTCCGAACAAACGCAGACCCAGGCAAGCGGCGGATGGGGACCGTTCAGCGTCAGCGGCAGTTATTCGCACAGCTCTTCCGATCGTAAATTCACCTCGAGCCTGTCAGGCGGCAAATTGTCGTTCGAGGGGCTTCAGGTGATCGCCTGGATCAGTTCGATCATACCCGCCTCTCCCCCGCTCGCGCCGCCTGCCGCCGCCTGATCGCATACCGCTCCCGTCGGCATCGTGCCGGCGGGACCGAACGCATCACCGCACCGGGATCGTGCCTGGTGCGCCCGACCAAGGAACCATCGCCGATGAATCTCGCCGGGGCGTTCGCCCGCACGATCCCGATCGACGACATTGCACCGCAAGCGCCGTCACGCCTCCGCAACCGCATGGCCGACGACGGCTCCGTCATGCTGCACGACGATACGGCACAGCGAGCGCAGCGCACTGCCAAGCCGGTGCTGCAACTTGCCGCTCTCCCCATTCCGATCACGCCCGCCTTGTTCGCCGGCGGCAGATCGGCCAGCGATCCGGAAGGCGACCTGCGTCCATTGTTCGCGTTCAGCGATCTGGTCGATGCGGTGCCGAACTTCGAACGGTTTTACATGCCCAGCGGATCATCGGTGCAGGCCACCTATGGCGCTGTCCTGCATGGTGCGTCGGCCGACGCCGGCAGCTTCGCCGGCGAAATCATCGCGGGGGCCGAACAACGCTACGCGCAGGCTGCGATGGCGGACTTGGTCGGTACCGGCGGATCCTGGTATCCTGCCTTCGCGCAGCCGGAGGACTGGTACGACATGTCCCGGCTGGACCGGTTCGTCGATATTGATATCGACCTGCTGGGGCAGGGTGGTGCCGACAATGCCTTTACGGTGTTGGGCGGAACGGACGCGGTGCTGCTGTCGACGGCGGACGGTCAGGCCGTGCAGCCGCTGTCTCCGGCGACGAAGCTGACCGGGATTACGATGAAATACATGTCGGTGCAGATCCAGCGGCCATGGCTGTCGTTCGCCCTGTTTCGCGCACAGGGGTGGCGACTGGGCACCGAACCGCCCGGCTTCTGTTCGACGGGCGACCCGCTCGACAACGACGGCATCCTGCCGCTGATCCCGATGCAGATGCTGCTCGGTGCCGACGTGCGGGTCAACGCGCGTTTCGCCGCCGAGGACCAGGCCGCGATCAAGACCGCGACGGATGCGGGCAAGACCGTCTACGTCGGCCCATTCGGACTGAACGCACCGGCGTTGCACGTCATCGGCTTCGTCAGCGCGCTGGTGCCGCGTTCGCCCATACCCGGCGCATCCTGATGCTCCAGCAGATCGTGGTTCGTACCGTCCCTCAGGGACCCGTTATTATCGGTTGAATCGAACGCAGGAAGACCCCCACGGTCCGGTATCCGGTGGCATCGTCGATACCTGGTTCGGGTTGGCGACACATCGGCAGCTTCCGTCCGGTACTGGCCGTGCGCTACCTCCAGTCGCCGCCGAGGAAAGGGAGGTTGCAGTTCGCTAATCTGCCGGATGGTGTCTCGATCAGGCGGCGGTGCTGCTGGCGATGAAGGGAATGGACGAACACATCGCCTGGGCGGCTGCGCAATTGCACGGATTGGTGATCCCGATCGCGCCGGAAGATTTCGTGCCGACGGTGGAGGGCTTGCAGGTGTCCGACGTCGTCATGGCCTGACGTTTGCAGCTTGCGCTAGACCCGTGGACCCGTGGACCCGTGGACCCGCGGTGACGTTCGGCTTCCAGTGTGTCTGCACAGACGTGTGGAGGACAACGTTGCTGTTTCGAGCGAGCAGGCAGAACGCGAGATGCTCGCACAGAGCCGGGCGGTGCCGGCTGAAGCAGCGACACCATGCACATCGGTACGGGTGCTGCTCAGCCCGCGGATAACTGTCGATTGCCTTTCCTGTTCGGAAATTGGCACGTTTATGGATTAGGTTGAGACGGGAAAGCCTAGCCTTCGCGCACCACGCAGCGGAAGCCGATATGGCTCGTCGACGAGTCTATCGATTGTGGATGACGCGCTGCCGGTCTGTAACGGCGGCAATAATTTTCGGCACAGAGATGCGATCCACCCTTCAGCACTTTGCGGCCAATCGGCGTATCGGCGATGGTAAGGTCGGAACGCTTCCGTTTCCTGCCACCGCGCGCGTCCGGTGCGAAACAGCAGTCTCCCTTGTTTCCGAGCTTCGCCGTCTTGTGCCGGGGCAGCGCATACCAGTCAGCTGTCCATTCCCAGACGTTCCCGATCATGTCGAACAGGCCGTAACCATTCGCGGGATAGTAACGTACGGGGGATGTCCGTTCGTAGCCGTCGAGCATCTGATTGGCGAAGGGGAACAAGCCTTGCCAATAGTTCGCCATCATCGCGCCGCCGGGCGCCAGTTCGTCGCCCCACGCATAGTCCGCGTTCTCAAGTCCACCCCGCGCAGCGTATTCCCACTCGGCTTCCGTCGGCAGCGATTTGCCAGACCAGACCGCGAAGGCCTCCGCGTCCGCGTAGGCGACATGGACCACAGGATGGTCGTCAAGCCCGTCGAGCGAACTTCCCTCGCCGAGCGGATGGCGCCAGTCGGCACCCGTTCGCACATGCCACCATTGAGACGCGTCGGAAGTGTCCACGGGAACCCGGCTCTTTTCGAACACCAGGGATCCAGGGTTGGCGTATTCGGGCAGAAGCCCGGGATAATCCTTCGGATCCGGTGCTATCTCGGCCACCGTAACGTAGCCGGTTTGCTCGACGAACCTGGCAAACCGGGCATTGGTTACAGGCGTTTCGTCGATCCAGAAGGCATCGATACGAACGCGACGGACAGGCGCTTCCTCAGGGTAGAAGCGATCGGAGCCCATATTGAAGAACCCGGCGTCGAGGCGCCGCATCCCTTCCGGCGGATCTCCCGTTCGCCCATTCGATATCGCCTTCATGCCGGCTTACGCCCTCACCTCTGTCACGACATCCTCATCGCCTACAATGCTGCATGAATCGAGCACTTCAGCGAATGGCCGCTTTCCGGTTGGTCGACCGGGCGCCGTCGGCCCGACTCGTCGAGGATCGGGCGTCGTTCAAACCCGCGAATGCGCCGATGCCGTCCATCATCGGCGGCAACACGCAAGGACGCCCTGTTAATCTCTCAAGACGCAGCGGAAAGTCCGCATCGGGCCATTGACATCGCCGAGCCTATTAGCTGATAAGTCATAGTGTAAAACAAAATCCCAACAAATGGGATTTCAGGGGGGATATCATGCGTCATCTTCGTCATCTTCGCCTTGCCACGACCAGCGCGACGTTCGCCATCGCGGTCGGCATCGCCTTTCCGGCAGCCGCGCAGAACACGACGGGGACCTCGCAGGATCCTCCGATCACCGCTGCGGCAGCGCAGCCGGCGCCGACGGATCAGCAAGCGCCGGCGGCCGCGACCGTCGACGCGGACACGCAGGGTTCCGATATCGTCGTCACCGGCTTCCGCCAGAGCCTCGCCTCGGCGATCCAGATCAAGAAGCAGTCGGCCGGCGTCGTGGACGCGATCAACGCCGCCGACATCGCCGACTTCCCCGATGCGAACCTCGCCGACTCGCTACAGCGCATTCCCGGCATTTCGATCGAACGGGACGGCGGCGAGGGTCGCACCGTCACCGTGCGCGGCCTCGGCGGCGACTTCAGCCGCACCCGCTTCAACGGCATAGAAGCGATTTCGGCGACGACCGGCTCGACGCTCGGTGCCGGTATCAACCGTGGCCGTTCCTTCGACTACAGCGTCTTCGCATCCGAGCTGTTCAACTCGATCATCGTTCGCAAGACGCAATCCGCCGAAGTCGACGAAGGCTCGCTCGGCGCAACCATCGACCTGCAAACGGGCCGGCCTTTCGACAATCCCGGCTTCCAGGCCGCGCTGTCCGGTCAGGCCGCCTATTACGATATCAACGACAAGGTCGCGCCGCGGCTCGTCGGTCTGGTCAGCAACACGTTCGCCGACGGCCGCGTCGGCATCCTGCTTTCGGCTGCGTACAACAAGCGCCTGACACAGGAAGACGCCTATTCGAACACGGCGCTCACCGACTTCAGCGACCTCAACAACGGCTTCTGCCCGGTGAACCCGGCGCAGGCGACGACGGTTCCGGTCAATCCGCTGATTGGCAGCGCAGCGCGTCCCACACAATGTATCGCCGCTGCCGGTGCGAACCCGGGATCGACTCCGGCTGCCTACGCCACGATAAACCAGCCCGGTGTCTTCGTGCCTCGCTTGCCCGGCTACGGCCGCTTCCTCAACCGGCAGGAGCGTCTGGGCCTGACCGGCACGGTACAGGTGAAGCCGACCGATACCAGCCTGGTCACGCTCGATGTCGCCTACTCCCGCTACAAGCAGGACAAGAACGATCTGGCCACCAACCCGATCAGCCTCAACCGCGGCCTCGGCGCCGCGGCGGGCGGACTGACGGCCGCGCAGCTGGCCGGGCGCCCCAATATGAAGGTGCGCGACGCCATCGTGGAGAACGGCCAGCTCGTCTATGGCGTGTTCGACGGGACCGACTTTTCAGTCACCAACAGCCACGATGTCTCGACGACCACCTTCTACCAGGTGGATCTGCACATCGATCAGGAGATCGGTGATCGCGGCCATGCCTCGGTGCTGTACGGCCAGTCGGATTCGGTGCTGGACAATCCCTATTCGCGGCTGGTCACCTTCAGTCGCTTCGACGGCACCGGCTTTACCTTCGACGCGCGTGGCGACAAGAAGTCCACGCCCCTGCTGAACTACGGCTTCGACGCCACCAACCCCGGCAACTGGCAGTATCAGAACGGCTACGACAACATCCGTGAATTCACGTCACGGGTGACCAACCGGCTCCGCAACATCAAGGTCGACTTCAAGTACGACTTCACGGATCAGCTGACCGGCAAGATCGGCATCGCCGCAAAGCGCTTCACCTTCATCTCCGAACGGCAGCAGCGCATCGCAGGCACGACCAACATCCCGACGCTGGCATCTGCCGGTCTGTCGATCGGCGATGTCAGCCTGCCGGCGATCACGATCGGCTCGATCGGCATCCCCTCCGGCGCGTCGAACAGCTTCATCGTGCCCAACATCGACAAGATCATGTCGGCGTTCAACGTCGACTGCTATTGCGTCAATCAATATGGCGATTTCCGCATCGGCAGCGTCGGAACGGGCGCGCAGGGCGACAATCGCGCCGTCGTCGAACAGGATATCAGCCCGTATATCCAGCTCGACTGGAAGGTCGACCTCTCCAACGGCATGACGGTACGCGGCGATGCGGGCCTGCGCTACGCCCATACCCATCAAAGCTCGCGTGGCTTCGTCGGCGTCGGCACGCTGGTGCGGGTGGCGCGCAACTACGACGACTATCTGCCATCGTTGAATGCGGCGCTGGACGTGACGCCCAAGCTCACCCTTCGTGCCGCGGCCGCCAAGGTCATGTCGCGCCCCTCGCTCGGCCTGCTGACGCCGGGAGGGTCGATCGGCACCGCACAGGCGCCGTTCACCGCGACGGTCGGCAACCCGCAGCTGGACCCGTATCGCGCGACCAATATCGATGCGAGCGTCGAATGGTATCTGGCGCCCGGGGCCATCCTGTCTGCCGGTTATTTCTACAAGGATATCTCCAGCTTCGTACAGAACATCACGAGCACCACGACCTATTCCGCAGCGGGCCTTCCGCTTGCCCTGCTGCTGCCGAACCAGGATCCGAATACGACCACCAACATCAGCACATCGGTCAACGGCACCGGTGGCAAGATCAAGGGTTTCGAGCTTCAGTATCAGCAGCCCTTCACCTTCCTGCCGAGTTTCCTTCGCAACTTCGGCACTATCCTGAACTACACGCACATCAAATCGAACATCAGCTACATCCTGACCGCCAACCAGGCCGGTCCGACACTCGTCGCGCCGCTGGTCAACGTCTCGCCGAATGCCGCCAACGCCACGCTCTACTATGAGGACAGCCGACTGTCGGCGCGGGTGTCGCTGGCGTATCGCGACGAGTACCTGCGTCAGGTGCCGCTGCGTTCGGGGCTGGCGGACTTTACCGGTTCGTACAGCACGACCAACGTCGACGCCTCGATATCGTACAAGCTCACCGATGGACTGACGCTGTCGCTCGACGCGATCAACCTCACCAATCAGGCGACCAGTTATTGGGATGGGGACAAATTGCGTGACCAGCAGGTCTATTCCAAGACCGGTCGCCAGTTCTTCGCCGGAGCACGGTACAAGTTCTGATGCACCACGCGGCGATCATCGCTGCGATACCCGCGACGGCGCCAGTGCCCGCGCCGTCGCGGGTCGTGTTCACCAGCGCCTGTGACCCCGGCCGCTACCCGCGAATAGAGCGGGGTTTGTTGCTGACGTACTTGTCGGGACGCCGCCACGACCCGTTCCATGCCCGGAGCATCGTGGCGGACGCGGTACGGGACTGATGCGTCGGGCGCTCGCCCTGCTGATGCTGCTCGGGGCATCGCAGGCGGTCGCGCTCGATCGACCGGACGAGGTGCTCAGGGTCTATCAATTCCCCGCCGACGCCATCCCGCGCATCGATGGCGACGCCAGCGACTGGGATCGTGTGCCGGCCAGCTACGTCATCCGTTCCGACCAGTTCGCCGCGGATAACGGCAGCGGCCGCCGACCCGATCCAGCAAGCCTGCGCGCAACGATCAAGGTCGGCTGGGTCAAGGGCATGAACCGCCTCTATATCCTCTACGAGGCGTGGGACGACCATTGGGACGTCGCCAGCGAGGGGCTCGATCAGGATATTCTGGAGATGGTCGTCGACGGCGATCGGTCGGGCGGGCCGCTGATCGCACGGTTTCATCCCGACATCGCGCCGCCCCCGGCGCCGCGTCCCACCCTGTCCGATGGCCGAACCGTGACGGACGAGGATGCTTGGTTCGGTTTCCAGAATCGTCACGCGCAGAATTATCACATCTTCACACCCGCCCGCGACAAGGATTGGGCGATGGCCTGGGGCCCGCAGGCGCCCTGGCTCAAGCGGCTCCCCTATTCGAACATGGCATATCGCTACGCCTTCAAACCCGGTCAGGCGGGCAAGCTCGTCGCGGAGTTCTGGATCACTCCTTTCGACCTTGCGGACGGCGACGGGCCGGAGCGATCCGTCGAGACGACACTTGCCGAGAACGCGATCGTCGGGCTGGGCTTCGCGATCATCGATCGCGACGGCCCGGGCAGATCCAGCTTCTGGAACCTGTCATCGCCGAAACACACCATGTACGGCCGCGCCGACGAACTCCGCGCCTTCCGCCTGATGCCGCCCGATCCGGCGCCGGCGATCAAGGCCGACTGGTCGTTCGTCATCCTCGACCGCGCGACCCGCGTCGTCGCCTTTCGCGATGGCAGTGCCGGCACCATCACCCATCGCCGCTGGGATTTCGGCGACGGCGAAACATCGATCGACACCCATCCGACCCACCGTTACGCCAAACCCGGCAAGTATGTGGTCGTCCTGCACACCACCGGCCCGGCCGGCACCTCGACCCTTTCCAGGGTCTGGGACGTATCGTTCATCGGAGATCCGCCCAAATGAACCGCCGCGACGCGCTTGTCTCCGGACTCGCTCTGGCCAGCCTTCCGGCGGCCGCCCGTGCCGGGCGACAGGTGTTCGACGTTCGGGCGCATGGCGCAGTCGGCGACGGTCGCACGCCCGACACGGCGGCCATCCAGCGCGCGATCGACGCCGCGGCGAAGGTCGGCGGCCGTGTTTTGCTCGGTGGGCGGCGGCGCTATCTCACGGGTCCGGTGACGCTCGCAGGTGGCATCGACTTCCATGTCGATCGTGGTGCGACGCTGTTGGTCAGCACCGATGCCGCCCATTACGCCGACCCGCTCGCCGGCGTCCTCCACGCCAGATCGGCGCACGGTCTGACGCTCAGCGGCGGCGGCACGATCGACGGCCGCTCGCCCGAATTTATGGAACGCTACGACGCGGCCGGCGAATGGTGGGTGCCGAAATCCTTCCGACCCCGCCTGATCGTGCTGGAGGATTGCGCCGATCTGACGATCCGCGACCTCACGATCGTTCGCGCGCCAAGCTGGACCGTCCACCTCGTCGGCTGCCGCAGGGTCCTCGTGGACGGGATCACGATCGCCAATCAGCTCGATGTGCCGAATTGCGACGGCATCGATCCCGATCATTGTCAGGACGTCCTCATCCGCAATTGCCGGATCACCTGCGGGGATGACGCGATCGTGATCAAGACCACGGCCGCTCACGTGCGATACGGCCCGTCGCGTGACATCGTCGTGCGGGACTGCATCATCGATACCCAGGATTCGGGGCTCAAGATCGGCACCGAGACGGTGCAGGATATCGAGAACGTGCTGTTCGAGCGCTGTGGAATCCGTCGCAGCTCGCGCGGGCTGTGCATCCAGCTCCGCGACGCCGGCACGGTACGGAACATCGTATTCCGCAAGATCAGGTTCATTTCCCAATACTTTTCCGACCCCTGGTGGGGCCGCGGCGAGGCGATCTCCTTCACCGCCATGCCGCGCGATTCCGCAACGAAGGTCGGCACGATCACGAACGTGCGTGTCGAGGACGTCACCGGCCGCGCGGAGAACAGCATCCGCATCGAAGGGCTGGGCGGCGCGCGCGTGTCGGACATACGGCTCGAGCGGGTAAACCTGACCCTCGACCGCTGGACCCGCTACCCCGGCGGCGTCTACGACAATCGACCGACCAGCGTCGTCCCCGCGATCGAGCCGCGCGATGCGGTCGGCATCAGCATCCGCCACGCGGATCGCGTCAGCATCGCCGATTGCAGGATCATCGTCGCCCCCGCCGCCCGCGCCCGCTTCGCCGAGGACGTTCGTAGCGAGGACACGCATTTCTTATCGCGGAGTTGAAGACAAATCCCGCCTTCCAACAGCCCACCGACATCGTAGAAGCGGAAGCCCGGCGAACGGTAGGCCGCTCGAAAAAATCGAGGTGCTCCATAATGCATATTATTCGCAAGGCTTGGCTGACGACGGCAGCCCAGATCACTGCACTGACGCTGTCGCCTACTGCGGCGGGCCAGCATGCGCCGTCGGCGAAAAGGGTGGCGCCCTCGGCTGGCGCGGCAGTGCGGCCGAACATCGTCCTGATCCTGGCCGACGACCTTGGCTATGGTGATATCGGCCCGTTCGGTCAGACGCGCATCCGTACGCCCAATCTGGATGCGCTCGCGCGCGACGGCGTGAAATTCACGCAATTCTACGCCGGCGCAGCGGTCTGCGCACCCTCGCGAGCCTCGCTGCTGACCGGTCGGGACACGGGCCATACGCAAATCCGCGGCAATATACGCATGGGCGGCGACCTGAGCGATGAGCGCGAACGCGGGCAACTCCCGCTGGCCGCGGGTACGCCCACGCTGCCGGGCATGTTGCGGCAGGTCGGTTACGCGACGGCAGCGATCGGCAAATGGGGGTTGGGAGGTCCGGGCAGCGAAGGTGTGCCGACTGGGCATGGGTTCGACTATTTTTACGGCTACCTCGACCAGACGCACGCGCACAATTATTATCCCACCCACCTGTGGGAGAACGATCGGCGCGTACCGCTCGACAACCGGTTCTTCTACGTCGACCCGAAGGTCGGCAAAACGTCCAAGGCGACCGCGGACTACCGCCTCTATCAGGGACAGGATTATTCGGCGTTCCGGATCGTCGAGGCGGCGCAGTCCTTCATCCGACGCCAGAGCCGCGCCAAACCGTTCTTCCTCTACTTCGCACCCACGCTGCCCCACGCGGCGCTGCAGCTGCCCGATCGCCTGACGGCGGCGTACCGGGGCCAATTTCCGGAACGCCCGGGCGATCCCGGCGACTATTCACCGCATCCGACCCCGCGAGCCGCGCGTGCTGCGATGATCACGGAGCTCGACCGGGAGGTGGGCGTCCTGCGTGCGGAGTTGCGCCGCGCGGGACTCGAAAAGAACACGCTGATCGTATTCTACAGTGACAATGGTCCCAGCAGCGAAGGCGGCGCGGACACGGCATTCTTCCGTGCCACGGGCGGGCTGCGCGGCGAGAAACGCGACCTGTACGAGGGCGGAATCCGATCACCCTTCCTGGCGTATTGGCCGGGGCATTTCGCGGGCGGCACGACCGTCCAAACGATCTGCGCCGCCTGGGACCTGATGCCGACGTTCGCCGCGCTGGCGGGTGCCGTTCCGCCCGCACCGATCGAAGGTCATTCGCTGCTGCCCGCGTTGCAAGGCCGACGCATGACCCAGAGCGGGCCGCTCTACTGGGAGATGAACGGCGACAACAAATCGGCACAAGCTGCGCGCGATGGCCGCTGGAAGGCGGTCCGGTGGCAACTTCGAGGGGCAGACCCGAGCCAGCCGATCGAGCTCTACGACTTGTCCAGGGACCCGCGTGAAACCACGGACGTTTCCGGGCAGCATCCGGCGATCGTCGCGCGGATGAGGGCGCAGCTCGCCCGGCGTGAGATGTCTCCGCGCGCGGAGTTCAATTTCCCTCCCGCACGGCCATGACCGACTGAACCATCCCGGGTTTGCCGGAAGCGATGGGATGCGAGCGCGCTGTCAGCGCAAATGCACCGGCTGGTGATGCTGATGCAGGTCCAGCAATTCCAGCAATGTATGACAACTTTTGCTTGACAGGTCCCGGCAAGCTGAAGAAGCATGCCATATGCACGACGCGACCGTCGACATGGCCACGCATCCGTGTTCCGTCGACGGCGCAGCCGTAAACTACGGAGATAACAGGCAAAAGCCTGATAATTTTAGGATAGCAGGATCTTGAAGAACATCTCCGAACATGCCTCTTCGACGGTCTTTGCGAATGCGAACGGGGGCAGCGGCGTTTCGCCGGTACATACCGCCCGCATCCGAAGGGCGGGCCGATTTCATCGCGTATCGGGCCTCGTCGTCTGCGGCTGCGCCGCCGCAATCGCCTTCGTCTTCTGTCCCGATGTTGCATCCGCGCAGGTGACGGCGCCATTTCGTGGGGGCGATACACCGATGAACACGGTGGTGACGCGTCAAATCCAGCCACAGGCGGAAAAGCTGCTGATCGGCCTCGCCAAGGAAGGCCGCGCCTATCGGATCGACGACGTTCCCGTGTTCAACGGCAGCGACAAGTTCCTGCCCGGCAAGATCGCGATCGGACTGGTCGACTTCATCGCCGACATTCCCGCCGACGATCCGCGCTTGCCGGGCTATCTCGCCGACTTCCGCAAGATCGCCAAGCTGACTGTCGACGACGCCAACGACAGCTGGGGCATCTTCTATTATCTGACCGCCATCGATCGGCTGCGCGAGCGCGGCCTGCTCGACAAGGCGTTCGACCGGCTGACGCTGGCCAAGCTGAAGGTGCGGCTCGACTGGCGGATGTTCGTCGATACGCAGACGTACGAACTGATCGACCATCCCAACAATTATTATTGCGTCGCCTTCGCCATCGCCCGGCTGCGGACGCAATTGGGGTGGGAACCGCGCGAAGGCAGCGACCGGCTCTACACCGCGATGGTAAAGCATTACCGGGAGTATTCGGGTGAATACGGCTTTGCCGACGAGACGGACGGGGCAGGTCGCTTCGACCGCTACAGTGTCCTGCTGGCAGGTGAGATAGCACAACGATTCCTCCAGACCGGCGAGAAACCGCCCGCCGAGGTGCTGGGCTGGTTGCGCAAGTCGGCCAACGTCATGCTGCAACGGGTGAACCTGTCCGGCCACGGCTTCGAATATGGCCGCAGCCTCGGGCCCTATGGCGAGACGAGCATGGTCGAGGTGCTGACCGCCGCCGCCGCGACCGGCGTGTTGAGCAAGGCGGAGATGGACCTCGCCTACGCTTATTCCTCCAGCGCGGCGCAGCATTACGTATCCTTCTGGACCGACGCGCGCACCGGCTCGGTCAATCTGTGGGACGATGGCCGCCGCACCGATGCCTATCGCGGCAAGTTCCGCATCCTCGGCGAGAACCTCTCGCTGGCGCACCAGTTCGTCTACACCAACGACTGGTGGAACACGCTCGGCTATCGCGACAAGGCGCCGACGCGCGACTTCGCGACGCTCGCCTCCGCCTTGCCGAAGCGGACGGTGACGTGGTTCGCGAAGGGCGAGTACGATCGGCTGCTGGTGACGTGGCGCGACCGCGGGCGCGTCGTCAGCCTGCCGGTCATCAACGGCGGCGAGTCGCAGCACGACCACAACCCCTATTTCCCGATCCCCTTCTCGCCGGGGATGCTGGAGGGCATCGCGGATGGCGATGCGCCACTGATGGTGCCACGGATCGCGCTCGCCGATGGATCGACGGTGATGCCGCTCGCCTATTTCCGCAACGCGAAGGTCGAGACGCAGGGCAAGCGGACGATCGTCACCTTCGAACAATCCGAACTCGACCGGATGGGCAAGAGCGGACCGGAGCCCGACCGGCGGCTGCGCGTGTCGACGCGCTACGAATTCGCGCCGGGGTCGATCCGGCGGCTGGACACCTATACGCCCATCGCACCGCTGGAGGTTGCCGGTATCACGATGGCATTCGGCACCTTCTCGACGCAGCCCGCCGGCACCGGGGCCAACGTTCGGTTCGGCGAGGGTGCGGTACGCAGCTTCGCCACCAGCGGGCTGGACCGTTGCGAGGCATCGTCTGCCGAGCAGGACACGGACTATCACGCATCGATCGGGGCGATGCGAACCAAGGTGATCTGCACGGCCGGACCGCGGACGGTGACGGCACCGTTTACGATCGGCTGGGACCTGCGCTACCAATGACGACGCGACGCGATGTGATGCGGCAGGCGGGGGCATTGGCTGCGGCGGTCGCACTCCCGTCGCCGGGCAGGGCCGCAGCCGGCCCTGCGCTGCTGTCCGTTGCGGATCGCAAGCGGCTCATCGCCGATGCCGATCGATACCTGTCGTTGCGCCCGCGCACGACCACGTCTGCGATCGCGCCGCGCAGCCCGGGCGGCCCGAAGGATTATTATTCCGAGGCCGATTATTGGTGGCCCGATCCGGCGAAGCCCGGTGGCCCCTATGTGCGACGCGATGGCCTGTCGAACCCGGACAAGTTCGATGCCCACCGCGACGCGATGATCGAGCTCAGTCTCGCCGTGCCCGCACTCGTCGCGGCGTGGAAGGCGACAAGGGATGCGCGATACGCTCGCCACGCGGAGACGTTCCTGCACGCCTGGTTCGTCGATCCCGCGACAGCGATGAACCCCAATCTGCAATATGCGCAGGCGATCATCGGGGTGAACACCGGGCGCGGTATCGGCGTCATCGACACGCTGCACCTGGTGGAAGTCGCGCGCGCCGTCATGGTCCTCGACGGCACGGCCGGCGGTGCGGTGCCGCCGGGATTCCGGCTGACCCACAGCGCGGCGATCCGTGGCTGGTTCGCCGCCTACCTTCAGTGGCTCACCACATCGAAGAACGGGATGGAAGAACGCGACGAGCGCAACAATCACGGCACCTGCTGGGCGTTGCAGGCGGCGGCGTTCGCGCGGCTGACCGGCGATGCGTCCGTCGTCGCCTTTTGTGCCGACCGGTTCCGGGAGCGACTGATCCCGGATCAGGTCGCGCCCGACGGGTCGCAGCCGCTCGAACTCGCCCGCACCAAGCCGTTCGGCTACACGCTGTTCAATGTCGATGCGCTCGCCGCCCTCGCGCGGGTGGCCTCGACGCCCGGCGACGACCTGTGGCGGTTCGCGACCGCCGATGGCCGGTCGCTGGCCGGGGCGCTGGCGTTCATGTACCCCTTCATCCGCGACAAGCGAACGTGGCCATACGCCCATGACGTCGAATATTTCGACCAATGGCCGATCAGGCACGTCAGCCTGCTGTTCGGGGCGGAGGCACTGCACGAGGAACGCTACCGGCAGCTCTGGCGCAGGCTGCCACCGCTTCCCGCGGTTCGCGAAGTGATCCGCAACGTGCCGCTGCGCCAGCCGACGCTCTGGATGTGAAGGTAATCCTCCCCGTCGCGCTGTGCTTCGTCGCAACCGGCACATCGGCGGTCGCAGCGAGCATACGGGTCGAGCCGTTCGGTACGACGCAGGGCGGTGCGGCGGTGTCGCGGACCGTGATGACCAACGACCGTGGCATGCGTGTCGCGATCATCGATCGCGGTGCGACGCTGACCATGATGGAGGTGCCGGATCGACAGGGACGGCGCCGCAACGTCGTCCTTTCATTGCCGGATGTCGCCGCGTTCGAACGGACGCAGCGACGGTGGGGCGGGATCGTCGGACGCTATGCGGGCCGCATCGCCGACGCGCGCTTCACGCTGGACGGGCGCGTATATTCGCTGACGCCCGGACGCAACGGCGTCACCCTGCACGGCGGTCCAGACGGCTTTGACAGCCGTATGTGGCATGCCGGGACGCGCCGGGAGGCCGGCTCCTCGGCGGCGATCTTCCGATTGACCAGTCCGGCCGGCGACCAGGGCTTTCCCGGCGGCCTGTCGGTCGAGGTCACCTATCGCCTGATGGATCGCGCCAACGAATTGCGGATCGAGTACGGCGCGACAACGACCGCGCCGACCGTGTTCAATCCTACCAATCACATGTTCCTGAACCTTGGCGGCGCGGACGGCGGCACGATCGATGCACACCGTCTGCGCCTGTTCGCAAGCCGCTACGTGGAGACCGATGCCCGCAAGATCCCGACCGGGCGATTGGCGCCCGTTGCAGGGACGCCCCTCGATTTCCGGCGCGCCCGACCGGTGGCAGCCAGTCGGGCGGCGTCGCATCCGCTTCTCGCGTCGTCGGGCGGGTTCGATCATTCCTATCTGTTGCGGAACAGTCCGACGGCGCGCCCTGTGCCGGTCGCTGTCGTCGAGGATCCGCAATCGGGGCGTCGGATGGCGATCGACAGCACCGAACCGGCGGTCGTCTTCAACAGCGGCAATGGTTTCGACGGCACCGAGACCGGCAGCGAGGGTGTCGCCTATGCCAGATACGCCGGGCTGGCGCTGGAGACCCAGCATCTGCCCGATGCGCCCAACCGGCCGTCCTTCGCTTCCACCGTCCTGCGGCCGGGACGTTCTTTCCGCTCGATGACGGTCTATCGCTTCTCGACGCTGCGACGACGTCATATGTAATACATCTTGCTAATTCTGCGGCCTGTCATATGAGTTGTCATTCAACTACGTCCGCAAAGGGCGGGTATGGCAACCGAGGAGGGGCTGGATGAAAACGACCTATCTGTTCTGCGCATCGGCGATCGCGCTGGCCTTTCACGGGCATGCCGCCGCGCAGGTGGCAGGTAACCAGCCCACGACCGGGGAAGCGACGGCGCAATCGGCCACGCCGACGCAGGCGGACGATCCGGCCACCGCCTCCGGTGACATCATCGTCACAGGCATTCGGCGCTCGCTGGCGCAGGCGGCGGACATCAAGCGGGATTCGGCGCAGGTCCTCGACGTCATCACGGCGGAGGACGTCGGCAAGCTGCCCGATGCCAACGTGGCGGAAGCGTTGCAGCGGGTGACCGGCGTCCAGATCACGCGCGTGTTCGGCGAAGGGCAGGCGGTCAACATCCGCGGGTTGCAACAGGTCCGGGTCGAGGTCGACGGCCGGACGCTGCTCGGCTTCTCGGCGCGCGTTTCGCCGCCCGAAAACGACAATCTCGGTCGGTCGTCGGGGCTGGATTCGGTGCCATCGTCGCTGTTCGGCCGTCTCGAGGTGCGCAAATCGCCACTCGCGAGCCAGGTCGAGGGCGGACTCGGCGGCACGGTCAATCTGGTCACGCCGAAGCCGTTCGATTTCAAGAAGACGACGCTGACCGGGCAGGTGCAGGGCACCTATTCGCAGGAGGCCGACAAGTTCGAACCGGGTGTCACCGGCCTGTTCACGACCACCTTCGCCGATGGCCGCATCGGCGTGCTCATCTCGGGCGAATACCAGAAGCGGACGTCGAACCTGCAATTGTTCGAACGCAACAACTTCTTCAACAGCCTGAACGGCGGCACGACGACGCTGACCGCGCCGCGCCTGCTGCAATATGAGAACGTCGACATCGATCGTTCGCGCTTCGGACTCAACGGGTCGGTGCAGTTCCAGGTCAGCCCGGAATTCGTCCTCACCGCGGACGGCCTGTATTCGAAGGTCAATGCCAACCGGACCAACCAGTTCATCGCCTTCAACATGCCGACCAGCGCGACGGCAAGGATCATCACCAATCCCGTGCTGGACGGCAACGCGATCGTGGCCGGTACCGCCGTCGGCAACGTCCGCACCGGCAATCAGGTACGCCGCGATCCTGCGACGAGCTACCTCGCCGGCCTGAACGGCAAATACGAAAGCGGCGCGTTCACGCTCGAGGCGGACGGCTATTACAGCCGCGGCACCCTGCGGCAGGAAATCGAGGTCGTGACGCTGCAATCCGCGAACACCGTCGCGGGCAGCTTCGACTTCCGCAACTCGACGATCCCGTCGTTGACCCTGAACACCGCATCCGGCGCGGTGTTCGACCCGACGCTCGTCGCCAACTATCCGGCACGCACCGACCTTCTCACGCTGCGCGCGAACAAGCTGCCGGCCAATCTGTCGGAATGGGCGGGCCGGCTCGATGCAGGCTATGACGCCGGCGACGGGGTCAAGTTGAAGGCGGGCGTGCGCTACGTCGATCTGCGCGGCGATTCCCAGGCGTTCCGCAGCCGTGCCGACGTCGGCATCGCGACGCTGCAACCGTATCTCGACAGCGGCAACGCCGGTTTCCTGTCCAGCATCCCCGGCAATTTCCCGCGCCAGTTCCTGACCGGCGTACCGGACGTGGATTTCATCCTCGATCGCGTATTGGCGGCGGAGCCGAACCAGAGCGGCGACCCGGCGGGAACGCTGCGCCGGAACGCGACACGCGACTACGACCTGCGCGAACGCACCGTCTCCGGCTATCTGATGTTCGATGCCGAGGGGCAGGTGCTGGGCATGCCGACGCGCGTCAACGCCGGCGTGCGGGTCACGCATACCGACTTCAAGGTGGATACCTTCACCCAGCGTGGCGCAGCGCTGTTGCCGCAGACCGATCGCAACAGCTACATCAACGTGCTGCCGAGCGTGAACCTGACGTTCAACGCAACCGACAAGCTGTTGCTGCGGCTGTCCGCATCGCAGACGCTGCAACGTGCAGGACTCGCCGAGCTCGCGCCGTCGACCTTCGTCGATGCGACCAACCTGACGCTGACCGGTGGCAATGCGCAGCTGACCCCGCCGATCGCGAGCAACCTCGACCTGTCGCTGGAATATTACACCAGCCGTACATCGCTGATTTCGGCAGCGCTGTTCTACAAGGACGTGCAGGACTTCATCGCGACCAACACGACCGAACAGGTCATTCCCGGCTTCGAGAATCTGGGCGTCGTACGGGTTATCCGGCCGGAGAACGTCGCATCGGCCAAGGTGAAGGGGTTCGAGGTGGGCGTAACCCAGTTCCTCGACTTCCTGCCATCGCCGCTCGACGGATTCGGCGTGATCGCGAACTACACGTTTGCCGACAGCAAGGACAGCAACGGCTTTCCGCTCGTCGCGACGTCCAAGCACAGCTACAATCTCGTCGGCCTGTACGAAAAGGGGCCACTGTCCGCACGCATCGCGTACAATTGGCGTGATGACGCGGTATTCGAATTCACCCAAGGCCGCCCCGACGTCATCGCCGCACGGTCGCAGCTGGATGCGCAGATCGGGCTGGATCTCACCGATCACGTCGCCCTCTCGCTCCAGGCGCAGAACCTGATCCCCAAGGACTCCGCGACGGTCGAGATCAGCAACTTCAATCCGTTGGCGGTCAACAGCTATGCGTTGTCCGAGCGGCGCTTCACCATCGGCCTGCGCGCGAAATACTGACGTCGGGAACGGGCGGTCGCAGCCGCCCGTTCTTCGGTCAGGCGAGGGCGGCGGCCACGCCGCGTTCGAGGCCGCGGAGTTCGGCAAGCCCGCGCATGCGGCCGAGCAGGGAATAGCCCGGGTTGGTCGTACGCGTCAGGTCGTCGAGGATCTGGTGGCCGTGATCCGGGCGCATCGGGATACTTCTGCCGCTTCTGTTCGACAGGCGATGAATCGCCGCGACGACCTCTACCATGCCGGCGTCACCCTCGAGATGCGGCGCCTCGTGGAACGCGCCGTGCGCTTCTCGCTGCACCGAGCGCAGGTGCAGGAAGCCGATGCGATCGCCAAGGCGATCGATCATGCCGGGCAGGTCGTTGTCCGGACGCACGCCGAGCGACCCCGTGCAGAAGCAGAGGCCGTTCGCGGGGCTCGGTACGGCGGCGAAGAGTGCCGTCAGATCGGCTTCGTCGCTGACGACCCGGGGCAGTCCGAACAGCGGAAAGGGCGGATCGTCGGGGTGGACCACCAGCCTTATGCCGGCGGCTTCCGCCGTCGGACACACCGCTTCGAGGAAGGCGACATGGTTCGCGCGCAGGCGTTGCGCATCGATCCCGGCGTAGCTGCTCAACGCTTGTCGAAATGCTGCGGTATCGAAATGCTGTTCGCTACCCGGCAGGCCTGCGATGATCGTGCGTTCCAGTCGCAGACGTTCCGCTTCGGACATCGCGTCGTACCGGGTCTCTGCCGCAGTAAGCGTCGCGGCGTCATAGTCGTCCTGCGCACCCGGCCTTTTCAGCATGTGTACGTCATATGCCGCGACTGCGATGTGCTCGTATCGCAGCGCCAGCGCGCCATCCGGCAGGGCGTAGGCGAGATCGGTACGCGTCCAGTCGAGCAAGGGCATGAAATTATACGTTACGACCCGAATGCCACAGGCGGCGAGATTGACGATGCTCGCGCAATACGCATCGACCAGCGCCGACCAGTCGCCACGTCCGGTTTTGATCCCGTCGTCGACGGGCAGGCTCTCCACGACGGACCATTCCAGGCCAGCTGCCCTGATCGTCGCCTGTCGACTCTCGATCGCCTCCCGGGTCCACACGGCGCCGTTCGGAACGTCGTGAAGGGCGGTGACGACGCCGGTTGCTCCGGATTGCCGGATATCCATGAGTCTGACCGGATCCGCCGGTCCGAACCAGCGCATGGTTTGTGTCATCAGCATAGCGTGCTCACTTCGCGGTCTTCATCATGGGGCCAGCGTTCCGTTGACGTGCGTAGAATGCGGACAGGACATCGAACGCGGATTTGCGTTGCCCTGTCTCCGAGATCAGACCCTTGCGATTCCAGCCCTGCTGGAATGCGTTCTGCCTCCGCGGTGAACGAAAATCCTTCAGGATCCAGGGCGACATGCCGCGCAACGTCGGGATATTCATCGCCATGGCGAGCGTCGCACGATAATAGTCGGCCTGGAATTCCTCGGAGAACTTCTGGGGCTCGGAGCGATCGTCGTGGAAGCCAGCCTTTGCATCCGCGCCGAATTCGGAGAGGATGAGCGGCTTGTCACCGGGTACGCGCCACTCCGACCGGCCGAGGGCCGGCAGACGATCGTCGCTGTACCAGCCGTTGTAGGTGTTGATGCTCATGACATCGAGCAGGCCGGCGAGCGGATCGTTCATCGTCATCACGGGATAATCGACGCTTTTCGCCCGATCGACGAGTAGAGCGGCACTCACGAGCCGGGTGTCGTCCAGACCGCGCACGTCCCGGATGAGGGTTCCGAGGAAAGCGTTGCGGGCCGGAGTGACGGGCGTCTCGTTCGCAACGCTCCATATTGCGATCGCGGCACGGTTGCGGTCCCGGTGGATGTTGTCGGCGATCATGCGTCGCGCGGCAGCCAGTGTCGCAGGGTCGTCCCACGCGATCAGCCAATAGACGGGCACCTCGCTCCAGACGAGCATTCCAAGCTCATCCGCCATGCGCGTGGTCAGTTCCGAATGCGGGTAATGGGCAAGCCGGACGAAATTGGCGTGCAGCCCCTGTTTGGCTTCGCTGAGCAGCGCGCGCGAGGCGGCGGGGGTAATTACACGGCCGGGATACGACCCCAGCTCTTCCTCGTGGATGCTCACGCCGCGCAGGAAGATCGGCTTGCCGTTGAGGAGGATTTCGGATCCACGCACCGCGACGGTCCTGAACCCGATACGATCGTGCCACGTATCTTCCCCGGCCTCGACATGGACGTCATACAGTCGGGGTTCGTCCGGTGACCAACGCTTCAGCGTACGCGGAGGAGAAAACCGGCCCCGCCAATCACCGTTCGAATCGGTTCGCCCGTGCAGCGTCACCTTGAGAGCGTCGATCTTCAACGTGACGGCCCGATCAGCGGCCTGCGGTCCGTCGAGATGCACGTCCGCGGCGATACGGCCATCCCGTGTCAGCCTGATCCAGGCATCATCGACGTAGGTATCCGCCGTATCGATCAGGCGGACGTCGCGTGTGATCCCGCCATAATTCTCCCAGTCCGTGACGGGAGGTGGAACGGTCGCTTTCGTCAGTGTCGAATCGACGCCGACGGTTATCTGATTGTCGCCGTTCCGAAGTGCCTGCGTGACCTCGAAGGCGAAAGGTGTGAACCCGCCTTCGTGCTGACCGATCGACTGGCCGTTGAGGTAGACGCGCCCGGAGTAATTGGCCCCGCCGAAGCGTAGAAACACGCGCCTGCCGGGCATCTTCCTTGCCGTGAAGTGGCGCTGATACCAGACCAGTCCCTGATAGTGCCGCATCTCGGCCGCGTGGATGAGCCAGCTTCCCGGCAAGGTGGCAGTCGGTGCGCGGTCCATATCGAACTCGAACAGGCTGCGTGGTTCCTTGCGCATCGTTTCGCCGACATCAATGTCGATCCAGCGCGTCTCGCTGCGACCTGGCGCTCCACCGTGGAAGCCGGCGATGCCGGAACGATAGGGATCGACGGAATAGTGCCAGGTCCCGCCAAGGTCGATGCCCGGACGAAGATCTCCGGCGACCAGGAGCGGGGAGGTGGCAATCGTGGTGGTGGTGTCCGGCTGTCGAGCCAGCACCCCGTTCGTCGATGCGAGCAGCACGACTGCGCAGAACATCGATGTTGAGCGGAGCAAGTTGAACCCTTTCGACATGTTCTTCACCGGATGACACAGGCGATCGAAGAGGCAGGTGGGAAGGCCGCTCTCCGCTTTCGCGGGGGCATCCGACCTCCCGATCATGGCCTTCTACAAGGTGGCGGTCGGTTCGCTCGTGAAAGCCCGGCCAGCGAGCGCGTCATAGCGTTCGAAGCTCTTTTGCATGTGCTGGCGCGCCGCCCTGCCCGCTTTGGCGGCATCGCCGGCGGCAATGGCCTTGTAGATGGCGAGATGGTCGCGATTGATGGTGGCGGCGTAGCCCGCATGGATCACCGGATCGTCGGCCTGCAGATAGAGCCGGCGGGAAGGAATGAAGCGAACGCCCAGGAACTCCGTGAAACGCGTATAATAGATGTTCCCGGTCGCATGGGCGATCGCCCCGTGGAAAGCCGCGTCGGCGGCGATGGAGGCATCGACGTCCTGACTCTTTCCCATCGCATCCAACGCCATTCTCATCGCGGCGAGATCGTCATCGGAACGGCGCACGGCGGCGAGCTGTGCCATCTCGGTTTCGAATCCCATGCGCATTTCGAGCAGCTTGAGCACGTCCTCGATCGCGCTGACTTCCTGCGGCGTTACCTGAAACGCGCGGTATTGCGCGCCATCCGCGACATAGGCTCCCGATCCCCGCTTCGAAATGAGGAGTCCACGCGCCGTAAGCCGGGCGAATGCCTCCCGCACCACGGTTCGGCTGACGCCGAATTCCTCCGTCACCACCTTCTCGGTCGGGAACCTCGAACCGGGTGGCAGTTCGCCTCTCTCGATCTTCTGTTCGAACTGCTGGACCAGACTGTCGGCGAGAGAGGCGGCTTTCGTTATCGGCATTGGCTCGCTTCTATTCTGCATCGGAATGATGGATGCGCGATTGGCGGGCACTGTTGCAGCAGAAGTCTGGTTTGTCACGGATCGCAGCATCTCAGCGATCCGCCGGGCTGAAGTGTGGCGCCCGACCGTCGCCATAGGCCTGCCCGTCGCCTCGGCCGTCGACATCGAGGCCACGATCCGATGCTGCGCCCGTGTAGGAGACGAACGGCTGTCCGACCACGACCCGGACCGGTGCGCGCTGATCGTCGTGCTCTCCCATCCGACGTTGCAAGTTCGTGAAGGCGTCCCGGATCGCGCTGGGCGCGAACACCGCCGCCCAAACGTCTTCTCCGACTGCAGCGGCATTCGGATGTCCGGCCAATACGCAGCCCAGCATGAGCGGGGCGAGAAGGGTGAAGCTGGGCATCAATCGTGACATGCGGTCCCCGTTTGCGCTGGGCAGACGACGGCAAGTCCGGCGAACGATCGCGCGGCAATCAGACCATCCCCTCTGCCGTTCGGCTGGTTGTGTGACAACATTATTGACAGCTGCGGCGGAAAAGGAAAGAGGTGTCTTCAGTCGGCGTCGATCGGCGAAGAGGGAGAGCATCGTGCGGCGCGTGGTCATCGGTCTGGCAGGTATGGCATCGTGTGTCGCGGTGGCGGCCGGCGCGCAAATGAATCGAGAGATTCACCCGGAACGCTGGCCTGCCGTGGCGACATCAACGGCCGACCCGGCGGCCGAACGGCGCATCGAGGCGATGCTAGCGGCCATGTCGCTGGAGCAGAAGGTCGGACAGACGATCCAGGCGGACATCGCGAGCGCGACGCCGGAGGACGTGGCCAGATATCATCTCGGATCCGTGCTGAACGGCGGCAGCTCGTCACCGGGTGGCGACGAATTCGGGCCCGCGTCGGCTTGGGTCGCGGCGGCGGACGCCTATTACGATGCGTCGATGCGGCCGAACGGCACATTGCCCCGCATCCCCGTGATCTGGGGAAGCGATGCCGTGCACGGCCATAACAACATCGTCGGTGCAACGCTTTTCCCGCACAACATCGGTCTCGGGGCAGCGCGTGATCCGGCATTGATCAGGAAGATCGGCGAGGTGACGGCCAAGGAGCTGCGGGTGACCGGCCTCGACTGGACGTTCGCGCCGACGATCGCCGTCGCTCGCGATGATCGCTGGGGCCGGACGTACGAAAGCTTCTCGGAAGATCCGGCGTTGGTCACGTCGTACGCCGGACCCTACGTGGAGGGACTGCAGGGTCGACGCGGCGATCGCGACTGGTTGAAGGGCGGTCACGTCATAGCAACCGCCAAGCATTTCCTTGCCGATGGGGGTACGCTGGATGGTCGCGATCGCGGCGACGCCAGGAGCGACGAGGCCACGTTGATCCGGTTGCACGCGCCGGCATATCGCGCGGCGCTGAGCGCGGGCGTACAGTCGGTCATGGCCAGCTTCTCGAGCTGGAACGGCGTCAAGATGCACGGCAACGCCGACCTGCTCAAGGGCGTGCTGAAGCATCGCTGGGGTTTCGATGGCCTGATCGTCGGCGACTGGGATGGCCATGCCAAGGTTCCCGGCTGCTCGCCGACAGACTGTCCCGCATCGATGGCGGCGGGGCTCGACATGTACATGGCGCCGGCAAGCTGGCGCCAGCTGTATGCCACGACGCTCGCGGCGGCGCGGACGGGGACGCTGCCGATGGCGCGGCTCGACGATGCCGTGAGGCGCATCCTGCGGGTCAAGCTGCGCGCCGGGTTGTTCGAGGCCGGACGTCCGTCATCGCGTCCTTTCGCCGGACGCTACGAATTGCTCGGGTCGGCGGAACATCGCGCGATCGCGAGGCAGGCCGTTCGGGAATCGCTGGTGCTGCTCAAGAACCAGGGTGTCCTCCCGCTGAAGGCGTCTGCTCGCGTCCTCGTGTCGGGGGATGGTGCCGACGACGTCGCAAAGCAGTCGGGAGGCTGGACGCTGACGTGGCAGGGCACGGGGACCAAGCCGGAACACTTCCCCCATGCGCAGTCGATCGGTGCCGGGATTGCAGAGGCGGTGAGGCGCGGGGGCGGTCATGTCGAGATCGCGCCGGACGGCCGCTATTCCGCCAGACCGGATGTCGCGGTGGTGGTTTTCGGCGAAGATCCCTACGCGGAATTCCAGGGGGATCGCGCCGACCTGCTGTTCGACGACACGCATGATGCACTTGCGACCATGAAGCGGCTGAAGGCGGATGGCATACCGGTGGTCGCCGTGTTCCTGTCCGGACGTCCCCTATGGATCAACCGGCACATCAACAGCGCGGATGCCTTCGTTGCCGCGTGGCTGCCCGGTGGAGAAGGCGGGGGCGTCGCGGACGTGCTGTTCGGCCATTCCGACTTCCGGGGTCGGTTGCCCTTCTCGTGGCCTGCCGATGCCAAAGGCCTGCCACTGAATAGCGGTGACACCGGTTACCGGCCGTTGTTTCCGTTTGGCTACGGCCTGACCCTTCGACAACGCACCTTGTGGAATGTCCTGCCGGAAGTGTCCGGCGTTCAGGAGGGTGGGGGATCGCCGGTGGGCTTTCTGTTCAGCGCCGGTCGCGCACAGGGTGGGCGCTCGCTGAAGATCGACGGAGCCAACGACAGCCCGCAGACGGTCACCGGCGTAGCGAACAACGGGTCCGTGGCAGTCCGCCTGGTGGATCGCGACCGGCAGGAGGATTCGGTCGAGGCCGCGTGGAGTGGCCGTTCGCGCGGATCGCTGCTGATAGCGGAACCGCGCGCTGCCGACTGGTCGCGATATGGTCCATTGGCGCTAACGCTCGCCATCAGGGTCGATGCCGCTCCCGCCGCACCCGTCGCAGTCGAACTGCGTTGCGGACCAGGGTGCACGGGGAAACGCGACGTGACCCGGGCGCTGAGGGATCTGGCAGGGCAGGGCTGGCAAACGCTTCGCGTCCCTGTCGGCTGTATGGCCGGCGGCGATGCGGGTCGCGTTACCGCGCCGTTCGTCATGACGACGACGGGCGCTCTGCGGGTCACCGTGTCGGCAATCGAAGTTCAACCCATGAGAGGAAAGGTTGTGTGCCCATGATGCTGATACCATTGGCTCTGGTCGCGGCTGTTGCCGCGCAGCCGGTTCTCCCGACCCCGGATGCGATACTCGCGTCGACCCGTCGCGTGGCCGACTGGCAATTGGCTCATAAGGACAGCATCGATCACATGCCGGCCGCACGCGCCAGTGCCCGCAATCCGCGCGACTGGCAGCAGGCGACATTCTGGGTCGCGCTGACCGAACTTGCGGATCGTGATCCGCACTACGTCGCCCCCCTGCTGGAACTTGGTCGTGCGCAGCAATGGCGGTTGGGCGACAAGCCCTTCCATGCGGATGACCAGCTGATCGCCCAGGCGTGGGAATGGGCCTCGCGTCATGGTGGCGGGCGTGCCGCGATCGCACCTGCGAAAGCGTATTTCGACAACGTCTTCAGTCACCGCCCGCAGGGAGCGTTGGCATTCGTGCCGCGAAATCCCGGCAGTGGCGATTCGGCCTGCACGGATCGCTGGTGCTGGTGCGACGCGCTTTTCATGGCGCCGCCGACGCTGTTGCGCCTGGGGCGCACGCTGCGCGACCCGCGCTACGCGACGTTCGTGCATGACGAGTTTCGCGCGACCGCCGACTATCTCTACGATCCCGCCGAGCGCCTCTTCTTTCGGGACAGCCGTTTCTTCGATCGTCGGGATGCGGCCGGACGCAAGCTCTTCTGGAGCCGTGGCAACGGCTGGGTCATGGCCGGCTTGGCCCGTGTGATCGACACCTTGCCTCGCGGCGACCCACATCGCGCATACTACATAAAGATGTTTCGCGACATGGCGAGTCGATTGGTGGCGCTGCAAAAGCCCGATGGTTACTGGGCGCCGTCCCTGCTCGACAACGGCAGCGGAACGCCTCCGGAGTCGAGCGGAACGGGCTTCTTCACCTATGCCTTCGCGTGGGGTGTAAAGGCGGGCATTCTTGATCGGCGGATTTATCAGCCAGCGGCCATCCGCGGCTGGGAGGCGCTGAACAGGGCCGTTCAGCCTGACGGCATGCTCGGCTGGGTGCAGCAGGTAAGCGATCGGCCGGATGCGGTCTCCGCCTCCGAGACGCAATATTACGGCACCGGGGCCTATGTGCTGGCCGGGACCGCTATGTATGATCTGGCGCAAACAGGCGTGCGCAGGTGATGCCGATCCGGGGAAGCGGTCTTCGTCGGTTCCCGTCCCGAAGCCGTCGATCCGATCGCCCTTCCGGATGATGTTGCGGCCAGCGACCGACGAAACGGTCGGCATGTGTCACCACGCCCGCCCGACCCAAGCATCGAAAATCGAGCCGACTTCACACGTCACGACGCTTCCAAAGCATCATGAATCAGCAAAATTTTTCATATTGATGTACGACAACATGAGCGACAGCCGTTGACAGTGTTTTTCATAGTTGTATGACATCGAAACGACATGACACCGGTAGCAGTGAGCCATTGAGCATCACCGCACCGTCAAGGGGAGGATGGAAAGTGCTGGTACGGACATCTGCGAAGGCCAAGGGTCGCTCGGTGTTGCTGGGGTCGGCGGCAATCCTGGCCATGGTGCCAGTTGCTGTCGCGGCGCAGCAGGCGCCAGTTCAAGGGTCGGCGAACAGCGGCAGCGTGGCTTCGCCAAGCGTTCAGCCCAACCCCGTGCAGCCCGAAGGTGCGCCGCAGGATCCGACGCAGGCGCGGACGGACGAGGTCGCCGGACCCGTCGATCCGATCGCACAGGCCGCACGGGACGCCGGCGAACAGGCTGGCGCAGACATCGTCGTCACCGGTGCGCGCGCGACGCAGCGGACCTCGATCGAGTTGAAGCGCAACGCGACCGTCGTCGTCGATGGCCTCGTCAGCGACGAAATCGGCGCGACGCCGGACAATAGCGTCGGCGATACGCTGGAGCGGATCGCGGGCGTTTCTGCGGACCGCTTCAAGGGCAATGCCAACGAACTGTCGGTGCGCGGCCTGGGGCCGACGCTCAGCTTCGCGACGTTCAACGGGCGCGAAGTCTCGACGGCAGGCGGCGACCGCTCCGTCGCGTTCCAGCAATTCCCGTCGGAGCTCGTCAACGGCGTGCTCGTCTACAAGACACAGCAGGCCGACTTCCTCGAAGGTGGCGTCGGCGGCGTCATCGAACTGCGCTCGATCAAGCCGCTCGACTACGGCAAACGCCGTCTGCAGTTCGAGATCCGTGGCGACTTCCAGCCGAAGGCAGACGACGTCTATCAGGAAGACGGCCTCGGCTATCGCGCCAACCTCTCCTACACCGACGTGTTCAAGACCGGCATCGGCGACATAGGCCTGTCGATCGGCTTCCAGCGTCAGGACACGACCGCGCCGGAAGACTATTACAACGCCAACGCCACGTTCCAGCCGTGCAACACCAGCGCGCTCAATCCGTCGCTCCTGACCGGGACGGCGGCGCAGTTGACCGCAGCCGGCGCAAGCGCGAATTGTGCGCTCGCGAACGCGCCGCGCGCCGTCACCGGCACGACCGTCGGCGAAACCCGCGGCGACGTATATTACGCCAACAGCTCGCGCAGCTTCCGCACGCAGCAGACCGCAGAGGTGCGCAACGCGCTGATCGGTGCGCTGCAATGGCGGCCCGCCCCCGATTTCGACATCACGTTCGACGGTCAATATTCGACGCGTGACAGCCTGGAAAAGCGCAACGTGCTGGGCATCACCGAAGGGCTGCGCGGCGTGCAGCCGCTGGTGATCGGCACCGGCGACAACGGCTATTCGAAGGGAGCGCTGATCAGCTACCGCGGCAACAGCTTCGTCGAGGACCAGCTGGAGCGCCGCAACCGCGACGAGGACTATATCGGCGGAGGCGTAACCCTCAGCTACACGCCGGGACCGTGGCAGTTCACCGCCGACGGTTCCTATTCCAAGTCGCATCGTACCGAGACACAGAAGCAGACGCGCATGCGCTCGACCAACCGCGTCGGCTACACGCTGAGCTACCTCGACGACGATGTCGTGCCGAACGTCGTGTTCGACAACTTCGATGTCACCAACCCGGCGAACTTCCTCAACACCGCCGCCAACGCCGTCTATGCGCGCAACCGCTTCGCCACGGATCGCAAGGACGCCATCTGGGCTGGTCGGTTCGACGTAAACCGCGAGCTGGAGGGCTTCTTCAACGCTTTCAAGTTCGGTGCCCGTTACAGCAATCATCACCGTACCAACGACAATGCGCGGAATGCCGACCTCAACACGCTCGTCGCGCTGAACGGACAGACGCCGGCGCAGCTGATCACCACCGCGAACCAGAATTGTCGCGCGCCGTTCACCACCCAGTCCTACATGGCGGGGCAGGGCACGAACGTGCGGCAGTGGGCGACGTTCGACAACGACTGCCTGTTCCGCACCTTCACGGGTAGCGACGATGCGCTGCCGTATCCGGCGGACGGGCGGGATCCCAGCGACATCGACGTGCGTGAGAGCATCTACGCCGCCTATGCGATGGCGAGCTTCCGCGGCGATGCCGGCACCATTCCGTTCAGCGGCAACATCGGCGGCCGCTTCGTCGATACCAAGATCACGTCGAAGGGCTTTCGCCAAGCCTATCTGATCACGATCGATCCGGGCGCGGACACCTATACGGTGGCGGTAGATCCGACCGGGCAGCTGACGCAGAACACCGCCAAGGGACACTATCGGTACTTCCTGCCGAGCAGCAACCTGGCGTTCGAATTGAGCGATCAGCTGAAGCTGCGCCTCGCGGCCTATCGGGCGATCGCACGCTCCGGCATCGAGAGCTTCGGTGCGGGCGTGAACCTCAATCCGTCGACCGGCACCGGCACCAACAACATCATCTTCAACGCGACGACCGGCAACCCGAACCTCAAGCCGCTGCGGGCCTGGAACGCGGACGTCAGCGTCGAATTTTATGCGTCGAAGGACACGCTGTTCGCGGTTGCGGGCTATCACAAGTGGATCACCGGTGCGGTAATCGGCCGGTCGGAGCCGATCCCGACCGACATTACCGTCACCACCACGACGACGGTGCCGGGCGCACCGCGCCAGACGCAGAACTTCACGATCTCGCCGGTCGCGCCGGCCAACGATCTGGAGACGCGTCACCTGTACGGGTTCGAAGCATCGCTGAGCCACGCCTTCACCTGGCTGCCATCGCCGCTGGACGGTTTCGGCGTCAGCGGCTCGGTCGGACGTGCCTGGGCAGACTTCGAATTCCCCGAAACCTCGCCGATCCAGTCGACCACGCCGATCCTCAACGAAGTCGAACCCGCCAATCTCATCGGCCTGTCGAACTGGACCGGCAACGGATCCGTCTATTTCGAGAAATGGGGCCTCTCGCTGCGCGCCAACGGACGCTATCGGTCGAGCTACTACAAGCCCAACGGCGGCACCAATCGTTCGGTTCGTGCGGGCACCTACCTGAACCTGTCGGCGCAGTATAACATCACCAAGAATGTTCAGCTGAAGGCGCAGGCGCTGAACGTCACCGGCACCAAGGACATATTTTACAAGGGCGGTTACGACAGCATCGCCGAGGTGTCCAACAGTGGTGCGCAATACTTCTTCGGGTTTCGGGTGCGCCTGTGATCAAGCTTGGCAAGGTATCATTTCTCCCCATCGGCCTTGCCGCCACTGCCGCTGCGCTTTCGGGCGCAGCGGCGGCTTTTTCCGAGCTTGAGCCCAAATCCACGACCGTAGCGTCCTGTCGCGCAGCGGAAGGGTATTCCGCATCGTTCGACGGTCGACGGACCTTTCTCCTTCATCCCGACCAGCTTCGGATCATCAAGGCGCGGCGTCCCGACGATCCGGCGATCGACGCGGCGTATCGGCAGATGATCGCGCGTGCCGATGCCGCACGTGTTCGCGAGCCGGGATCGGTGATGGACAAAAGGACGATCCCGCCGTCCGGTGATCGCCACGACTATCTCAGCATCGCTCCGTACTGGTGGCCCGATCCCGCCAATCCGAAAGGGCCCTATGTCCGCCGCGATGGAGAGGTGAATCCTGCTCGCGACGGTAACGGTTACGACAGGACCGCAATCGGTCGTATGAGCGGCGATGTTCAGGCACTCGGCCTGGCCTATTATTATACCGACGACGAGCGCTATGCCGCCGCAGCGGCACGGGCGATCCGTGCGTGGTTCCTCGATCCGGCGACGGCGATGAACCCCAACGCCAATTTCGCACAGGCCGTGCGCGGACGGGAGGATGGCCGCGCCGAAGGTGTGCTCGACACCAACGCCTTCCAGCCGGTGATCGAGACGATCGGGTTGATCGCGCCGGCGAAGGCGCTCACCCCATCGGAAATCCACGCGCTTGAGGCCTGGTTCGGCCGCTACGTCGACTGGATGCAGTCGAGCCAGAACGGCCGTGACGAACAGGCTGCAAAGAACAACCACGGCATCTGGTACGACGATCAGATCACGCACTATGCGCTGTTCGCCCGCCGGTTGGATGTCGCGCGCAAGACCGTCGAGGCGTTCCCGAAGCGCCGGATCGTGGCGCAGTTCACGCCGGACGGCCGGCTGCCGGCCGAGCTCGCACGTACGCGCAGTTTCCACTATTCGATCTATGCGCTGTCGCCAGCCTATGACGTTGCCGATCTTGCTGCGTGCGTCGGCAAGGATCTGTGGAACTGGCGCGACGACAAGGGGCGGGGCTTGCGCGCCGCGACCGATTTCCTTGCGCGCTATCGCGGGCAGATGGCGGCGTGGCCGTATAAGGAGATCAAGCCGGAACCGGGCGAGCTGGACCGGTTGCTCGCCCGTGCGGCCTGGGCATGGCCGGGGAGCTACGGGACCACGCCGAAGGGATATCCGATTGCGTTGACCGTTCGATCGCGGGCTGCCGTCACGCCTTAAGTACGATAAGTTGTGTTACAACTATGTTGACACAAGATCCTAAACTCGTCATTTTCCTTATCATCGAGGCGGCAGAAGCCGTCCGGGTCGAGGAGGGGATGGCATGCGCTCACATCGTGTTTCTAAGAGGCTCGCGTTCGGCACGAGCGTGATCGTGTTGGGAACGGTGCTGGCGCTTCCCGCCGCCGCCCAGACCGATCCCCAGACCTATCCCCAGACCGATCCACGATCGGCGACGCCGCCGGTCGCGACGCAGGGGCCGCCTGCGTCGCAAGGTGCGCCGGTGGTCAACACGCCCGGCCTCGATCCGGCGGTGACCTCCGATGCGCAGGCGGACAGCGGCGACAGCCAGACGCCGGTCAATCCCAACGTCGAGACGGAGCGGCAGGGTGACATCGTCGTGACCGGCTTCCGCAAGAGCTATGCCGACGAGATCCGCACCAAACAGTCGGCGATCGAGATCACCGACGGCATCTCGTCCGACGACCTCGGCCGCATCCCCGACCTCAACATCGGCGAAGCGTTGCAGCGCGTACCGGGCGTGCAGCTGAACCGCGAGGCGGAGGGGCGAGAGGCTACGATCAACCTGCGCGGCCTGCCCGGCGAATACGCCCGTACGACGCTGAACGGCGTGGCCTTCGCCGAACCGATCCTGCAATCGTCGACCCCGCTCGGTGCGTTCGCGTCTGACATATTCAGTGCGGTGCGCGTCCAGAAATCGCCGATGGCCGATGCGCAGAGCGGCGGCCTGTCGGGCAACGTCGATCTCCAGATCGCGCCGGCGCTGTCGCGCAAGGACGGCGGCCGGATCAAGATCGCCGCCGACTATAACGAACTCGGCAAGCTGTGGGAGCCGAACGTCACGCTCGGCTATAACAAGCACATTACCGAGGATTTCGCCGTTTTCGCCGTCGGCGCCTACAAACGCGAGAAGTTTCGCCGCGATTCGATCCTGTTCAACAGCTATGGCGTGCTGTCGGCGACGACCACGCCGAACTTCATCACCCGCTACGCCGACTATTATGCACCGGCGGGCACCTGCGCGACGACTTATGCGACGGTCGTCGGTTGCGTTGCCGCGGCGGGCGGCACGGGCGCCAAGGGCCAGACCGGTGTGCAATATGTTTCGCAGGGGCGGCAGTATGTCCGCCGCAACGAGGGCAACCAGCTTTCCCTGGCAAGCGGTGCGGAATGGCAGGCGACCGAAGCGCTGAAGGTCGGCGTCACCGGCCTCTACACGAACCGCAAGCAGAGCGAAACCGTCCAGAATCTGCAGGTGCTGAACTTCACCGGCACCGGCGTCGTCGTCAATCCGACCAGCGAGGTGCGCGAGGGCGCGAACGGGGCGCATTTCGTCGAGAATTTCGATTTCTCCAACATCGGCGTCATCAACGACAGCCGGCTGTTCCCGCAGACGCAGAAGGCGTGGGGTCTGAACGGCACGGTCAACTGGAAGGCGGACGACTGGCGGCTGACGACGATCGGCACATTGTCGAAGGCGACGAACAGCGCGGTCGAACTATTCGCCGAGTTCATCACCGGCCAGCAGGCGGGTCGCACCAACGGCACCAGCGGCTCCTTCGTCAGCGGCGGCGGCAATTACGACGATTACGCGCTGACGGTCGCGCCGAACCCGCTGTCCACGGGTATGCCGCGCACCGCGTGGACGTGGGCCGGACCGACGGATCAGCAAAGCTGGTACGACAGCCCCGCCGGTACGCCGGGCCGCAACCGCTTCAATCTCGCCGGTACGCAGAGCTATGCCACCAGCAAGGTGATCGCGGCGCAGCAGGAGGTGGAGCGCACGCTCGAGGGTTTCCTGACCAGCGTGCAGGCCGGCTATCGCTTCGAGCGTAACGAGTTCCGGTCGCAGGGCTATCGCACCAACGCTGCCGGTATTCAGGGGCAAAACATCAGCAGCGATTTCCTGATGGCGAACCCCGACAACGGCGATTTCTTCCAGGGATCGCTGCCGGGCTTCAACCAGAACTGGCAGGTGCTCGACATGGGCAAGGTGGTGTCGGCACTGACGCCGGTCACGCCCTATAACGGGGCAGCGCTCGCGCCGATCGGCTTCAACATCAACTACACCGACAACGGCTATGCCCTGTACAACTTTCGTAGCCGGACCGACGTCCTGTCGGGCTATGTCGAGGGCAAGTACAAGACGTCGATCTTCTCGATACCCGTCCGCGGCATCGTCGGTGTGCGCTACGAGAATGCCAACAACGTCTCGAACGCGCTCAACCGGATCAGGCCATCGTCTGCCGGGGTCGGGTCCGCCGCGGACTACGGCTATCAGCAGTTCAAGACACGTTACGGCCAATGGCTGCCGTCGGCGATCGCGGTGTTCGACGTCACCGACAACTTCCTGTTCCGCCTCGCGGGATATCGCACCTACGTCCGCCCGCATCCACGCCAGTTCACGCCCGTGACGCTGGTCGGTGCGCCGAGCACGACCAACGTCATCCCGGTGACGCTCGGCAATCCGGACCTGAAGCCTTATACCGGCACCTCGTTCGACGCGACGTTCGAATGGTACAACCGGCCGCGCGGACTGGTGGCACTCAGCCTGTTCTCCAAACGCTTCAAGGGCGTGGTGCAGCAGGTGCGCGGTGCGCGGGCGCTGTGTCCGCTCGATGGCGGCAACCTCGGGCTGGGGCCGTTGCGTATCGAGGGCGATACCTGCTTCACCAGCGCGCCCGCGGACATCAACGGCAATCTGCAGACGGTGAACATCGCCGGCTTCGTCAACAGCACGACGCCCTATACGGTCAACGGTGCCGAGCTGAACGTGCAGCAGAACCTCGACTTCCTGCCCGGTGCGCTGCGCAACCTGGGTGGCGGCTTCAACTACGCCTATACGACGATCAGCGGGACCAATTCGGACGGCACCGACGCGAGCCTGCCGGGCATCTCGAAGCACAACGTCAACCTGATCGGCTATTACGAGACGAAGCTGGTCGGCGTCCGCCTGATCTACAATTACCGCTCGAAATACGATTTGTCCTCGACCGGCACCTTCTCCGGTGCGGCGCGGCAGGTGACGGCGCGCGGCCAGTTCGACGCATCGGCGTCGCTCAACGTCACGGAGGGGGTGAGCCTGTCGGTCAACGCGTTCAACCTCACCAACTCGACGCGCAAGGAATATCAGGGGGTCGAGGCGCAGGCGCGTCGGATCGACTATGACGGGCGGACTTATCGCATCGCCCTGAACGCGAAGTTCTGATGATGAACCAGATCTTCCGAATGCTCGCCACCGGAGCGGTTGCGATCGCGACGCCGCTGTCGGGCCATGCGCTATTGCCGGCGACGGGTGCGCTGCCGGCATCGGTGGCGGCGCCCGTCCTGACTCGCGCCAAGGCGGTGCTCGCACGCCCACCGGGCGCGATTCCCAGGCTGCACACCGAAGGGACACTGCCCGGCAAGGGCATTCGCGAGATCAGCCTGAAGGCGAAGGAGGACCAGCCACTGATCCTCGCCCTCGCCATGGCCTATCGCCAGACCGGCGACCGTGCTTATCTGGCGCAGACCGAGCGCTATCTCACCGCCTGGGCGGACATCTACCAGCCGTCGTTCAATCCGATCGACGAGACGGGGTTCGACAGCCTGATGCTCGCCAACGATCTGGTCGAGCGCGACCTTTCGCCGGCGGCGGCGAAGGCGCTCGATCGCTTCTGGCGCGCTCTGGCGGCGGGATACCTCGATGCGATGGACGGCACGCCGAAGAATGCGGTCACCAACTGGCAGAGCCATCGCGTGAAGCTCGCGACGCTCGCCGCCTACAGGGTCGGCGATGCGGCCCTCATCGCCCGTGCGCGTGCCGCGTTCCGGCGCCAGATTGCGGCGAACGTGCGGCCGGATGGCAGCGTATTCGACTTCCACCAACGCGACGCATTGCATTACGTGACTTACGACCTCGACCCGCTGCTGATGGCCGCGCTCGCCGCCCGGGCACATGGGGAGGATTGGTTCGCATGGCGGGCGGCGAGTGGTGCAAGCCTTGAGAAGGCCGTCGACTGGCTCGCGCCCTATGCCGATGGCCGCAAGGTCCATATCGAGTTCGCCCGTTCGAAAATCCAGTTCGACCGCGACCGTGCCGCCGCGGGTCAGTCCGAATATGCGCCGCATCCGTGGAACCCGGCGAATGCGGTGAACACCTATGCGCTCGCAGCGATGGTCGAACCGCGCTTCGCCCCGCTGCGGGACGATCTGGCGAAGCGCACCGGCCGATCCCCCGCGCCATGGACGACCTACGCCGTCCGATGACGCGCCTTCACTTCGGGTGCGGCCGGACATCCTGCGTCGTCGATCCAAGCGCCCACAGGATGCCCTGATAATACATCGACTGGATGCGCGGATCGTCCCAGCTCGCATCGGTGTGACCGAGCGTGGAGTAGAAGACGCGGCCGCGGCCCGATCGCTTCATCCAGACGACCGGGAAGTCGAGATCCTTGCGGTGTACGCCCGGCACCGACAGATCGAGGCTGCGCGGATCGAGGCGGGCGAGGACATCGACCGTGCCGCGCGAATAGCCGATCGCGCGCATCTGGTAATGCTCGTCGACGATCGTCATGCCCGTCGTCCAGCCTTTCATCGCCGGCGCGTCCGGCCGTTCGACGATGATCCGTGCCGACGCGACCTTCCATGGATGGTTGTCGAACACGCCGCCGAGCATCTCGGCATAGCCCGGCCATGCATACGCGGTAGCGGTAGCCGAGTGGACCCCGACGAACCCCTTCCCCTCGACGCCGATAAAGCCCAGCAGGTCGCGCTTCTGGTCGTCGGTCAGGTCTGTCTCGCCATTGGTGTAGAATAAGACCGCGTCGTAGCGGTCGAGCGTCTCCGCCCGTGACGCGCGGGGACCACCTTTCGCATAGGCACCCTTGCCCCAGACCTCGCCCCGGGTGACGAGTTTCACATCGGTGCGGATCGTCGTGACGTACGCGCCCGTTTCCCGTCCCAGCCGCTCGATCACCGCGACCGCATGGCTGGCGGATGCGTGCGCGGTCTGGTTGCCGGTCGAGTGATCGGCGATGATCAGCAGCCGCTTGGGCCTGATCGTCGCAGCGTCGTCGGATGCGGAGGGGAGGGCGTTGGCCGGCCCCATGGCGATGCCCGCCAGGATCGTCAGAGCCAGTGCGATTCCGTGCACGTCCACATCCCCATTTCGCGTGTCATGCCACCTCCCGCTATCCGCGGAAGGTGGCGTTTCGTCACAGGTTGAAGCTCAACCGGCTGAACGACGACCGGCAGCCGCTGCCACCACCGCTGTTCACATAGCAGCCGGCCTTGAAGTAGCCCTTGTTGTCGTCGTAGCCGGAGACGGTGCGCCGCGAGAGCGCGGTGTTGCCGTTCACGATCACCTCGATGTCGAAGTTCGACGACGAGCTCTTGTACTGCCGGATTTCGAAGGTGAAGCTGCTGCCGTCGTTGATGCTGGTGAGCACGTTGTTCTGCGCGATCGAACTCGATCCGTTCCGCGTGTAATAGACGATGTCGAGGGCGCCGCCGTCGATCTCGAGCCGGATGATCGGGTCGGAGCCGCTGCTGTTGGGGTTGGATGAGGGCGCCGAATTCAGCAGCTGGGCGACCGTGAACTTCTTGTCGCTGGTGCTGGTGCGGATGAAGACCTGACCGGACATCGTCGCGGTGCTGCTGGTGATACCCTTGCTGCGCAGTTCCGAACGCTTGAGCGGGCCGCTGTCGGTGCTGAAGTACAGCTGCCCGTCTTTCTGGTAGAGCTTGCCGTCGAGCTTGCGGCTGCCGAGGCCGTTCGAGGCCGTGAGGCACGCGCTGGTTTCCGGATACTGCCATTGCAGCGTGTTGGCGAACACCGCATCCCATTGCGATGCGAAGTCGAACGGCGCGGTGCCGGAACAGCTGTCCGCCGCCCACAAGGGTGCGGTAAGGCTCGGGATGCCGAACAGCGCCAGCGCTCCGATCAGGCGCAGGTGTGGCCGTGGTCCAAGAATGCTCATGGTCATGATCCTCTCCTGGTGCAGATCCGGTTGATCCGGATCCTGCTGTCTGCTTTCGCAGGGTTGTATTACATATCTCGACGTGTCTGCAGGCGCAATCGCATTCGTGGTCCTGACAGGGGGGCGCCCGATGCACGCCCCGGTTCGACCGTCAGTTCTTTGGGGCAAGCAGGGAATATCGGTGGCGCTCGCCTGTAGCCGTCAACTTTCCGGGGGGGCTCGCGAACTAAGAGTGCGGATGCAGGCCGGGGAAAAACGACAGCTATATGCCAGCTATATGCATTCTCCCGGAATCGATCTCGAATTGCTACGGGGGATAGGCCTAATCGCATGCCCCTAAGGCTCCGCGCTCACTCAGCGGCAGCCGGTTCCGTCGGGGGCAAGAATGAAGCTTACACCATCGCTTATCGCCGTTGCATTGTCTGGCGTCACTGCGGCCGCGCAGGCGCAAGCGACGCCGGAGGACAAGGCAAATGGTGAAACGGCACCACCGCCTGCGATCACCGTCAGCGGATCGGCATCGATCGCCTCCGACTATCGCTTCCGTGGCGTCTCGCAGTCCGATCGGGCGATGGCCGTGCAGGGCGGTATCACCGTCGCGCATGACACCGGGTTCTACATCGGCACCTGGGCGTCCAGCCTTGCCGGTTGGGGCACCTTCGGTGGCGCCAACATGGAACTCGACCTGATCGGCGGCTACAAGGCGAAGCTTTCCGACCATGCGACGCTCGATGTCGGCCTGACCTGGTACATGTATCCCGGCGGCGCGGACAAGACCGACTTCGCCGAACCCTATGCGAAGCTGACCGGCACCGCGGGACCGGCGACGCTGACCGCCGGCGTCGCCTATGCACCCGAGCAGCAGGCGATCGGCAAATGGTATCGCACCGGCGCGTCCGCCGCGGCCGGTATCTACGACCGGCCCGGTGCGAAGGACGACAATCTGTACCTGTGGGGTGACGGCGCGGTCGCGGTCGCGGGCACGCCGTTCACCGCGAAGGCGCATGTCGGGCATAGCCGGGGGCAGGACGGGCTTGGTCCGAACGCCACCGCGTTGGCGCCGACGGGGGCGTATTGGGACTGGTCGCTCGGCGCGGATGCGACGTGGCGCAACCTGACGCTCAACGTCTCGTACGTCGACACGGACATTTCCGCGACGGACGCCGCCTATCTGCAGCCGAGCTTCAGCAAGGGGCAGGACGGCACCGGCACGATCGCCGGCAGCACCGCACTCGTCTCGCTCACCGCCACCTTCTGAAAGGACCCGTACGATGCAAGACCTGCTCTGGATCGCGATCACGCTCGGGCTGGTGGCGGCGACGCTCGCCTACGTCCGGCTCTGCGATAACGCGTAAGCGAGGATTTGCGATGACCCTCGACCTGTGGCTCGCGGCGCTGACCGCGTTCGGCCTGCTCATCTATCTGGTGGCGGTCCTTATCCGTCCCGAACGCTTCTGAAGGGAGCGATCCATGACATTCCAGGGCTGGTTCCTGATCCTCGGCTTCGTCGCCATCCTGCTCGTGCTGACCAAGCCGGTGGGGATGTGGCTGTTCGCACTTTACGAAGGACGCCGCACGCCGCTCCACGCCATCCTTGGCCCGGTCGAGGCCGGCTTCTACCGGCTCGCCGGCATCGACCCTTCGCAAGAGCAGGGTTGGCGGCGCTACGCCGTGCATATGCTGGCGTTCAACGCGGCGCTGATGGCGTTCACCTATGCGGTGCTGCGGTTGCAGGGCGTGCTGCCGGGCAATCCACAGGGGCTGGCGGGGCTGTCGCCGCATCTGGCCTTCAACACCGCGATCAGCTTCACCACCAACACCAACTGGCAGAGTTATGGCGGGGAAGCGACGATGTCGAACCTGTCGCAGATGCTCGGCCTGACCATCCACAACTTCCTGTCAGCGGCGACCGGCATCGCCTTGGCGTTCGCGCTGTTCCGCGGGTTCGCGCGGCGCGAGGCGAAGGCGATCGGCAATTTCTGGGCGGACGCGACGCGCGTGACGCTGTACCTGCTGCTGCCGATCAGCGTGGTCTATGCGACATTCCTGATCGCCAGCGGCGTGCCCCAGACGCTTGCGGGCGTGGTCGATGTGCAGACGCTGGAAGGCGCGAAACAGTCGCTGTTGCTCGGCCCGGTCGCCAGTCAGGAGGCGATCAAGATGCTCGGCACCAATGGTGGCGGCTTCTTCAACGCCAACAGCGCGCATCCGTTCGAGAACCCGACCGCGCTGACCAATCTGGTGCAGATGCTGTCGATCTTCCTCATCGGCTTCGGCCTGACGTGGACGTTCGGCAAGGCGGTCGGCAACACGCGGCAGGGTTGGGCGATCCTGTCGGCGATGGTGATCCTGTTCCTCGCCGGCGTCACCGTGACGTACGCCCAAGAGGCGGCGGGCAACCCCGTGCTGCATCATCTGGGCGTGGCGGGCGGCAACATGGAGGGCAAGGAGGTGCGCTTCGGCATCGCCGCCTCCGCGTTGTTCGCGGTCGTCACCACCGCCGCATCGTGTGGCGCGGTCAATGCGATGCACGACAGCTTCACCGCGCTGGGCGGGATGATCCCGTTGTTCAACATCCAGCTGGGCGAGGTCGTGATCGGCGGCGTCGGGGCGGGCATCTACGGCTTCCTGCTGTTCGCCATCCTCGCGGTGTTCGTCGCCGGGCTGATGGTGGGTCGCACGCCGGAATATGTCGGCAAGAAGATCGAGGCGCGCGAGGTGAAGCTCGCGGTGCTCGCCATCGCCGTGCTGCCGCTGATGATCCTCGGTCTGACCGCCTTGTCGTCGGTGCTGCAACAGGGGCTGGCCGGGCCGCTCAACAAGGGGCCGCACGGGTTCAGCGAGATCCTGTACGCCTTCACCAGCGCGGTCGGGAACAACGGCTCCGCCTTCGCCGGGCTGACCGCGAATACGCCCTGGTACAACGGGCTGCTGGGGCTGGCGATGTGGGTCGGGCGGTTCTTCATCATCGTGCCGATGCTGGCGATCGCGGGTAGCCTCGCCGCCAAGAAGTACACGCCGGAAAACGCCGGGTCGTTCCCGACCACTGGCGGGCTGTGGGTCGGGCTGCTGGTCGGCATCGTGCTGATCCTGGGCGGTCTTACCTTCCTGCCGAGCCTCGCGCTTGGCCCTATCGCCGATCATCTTGCGATGATCAGCGGCACCTTATCCTGAAGGGGCGCCTGACATGGCAACCAGCAAAGTAAAAAGCCTGTTCACCGCCGACCTCGTCGTGCCGGCGATCAAGGCCTCCTTCGTCAAGCTCAACCCGGCGGAGCTGATCCGCAACCCGGTTATGTTCGTCACCGCGGTCGTCGCCGCGCTGATGACCGTGCTGCTCGTCATCGGCCATGACGGGCTGACCACCGGCTTCAAGCTGCAACTCGTCGTCTGGCTGTGGCTGACCGTCCTGTTCGGCACCTTCGCCGAGGCGCTCGCAGAAGGGCGCGGCAAGGCGCAGGCGGCATCGCTGCGCGCCACCAAGGCGGAGCTGACCGCCAAGCGCCTGACGGGCGACGGCCGCGAGCATGAGACTGTGCCGGCCAGCGCGCTGAAGGTCGGCGACATCGTTCTGGTCGAGACCAACGACCTGATCCCGTCGGATGGCGAAGTCGTCTCGGGCGTCGCTTCGGTCAACGAGGCGGCGATCACCGGGGAAAGCGCGCCGGTAATCCGCGAAGCGGGCGGCGATCGGTCGGCGGTGACCGCCGGCACACGGGTCATCTCTGACGAAATCCGCGTCAAGGTGACGGTCATGCCGGGCCAGGGTTTCCTCGACCGTATGATCGCGCTCGTGGAAGGCGCCGAGCGGCAGAAGACACCGAACGAGGTCGCGCTGACGCTGCTGCTGGTCGGGCTGACGATCATCTTCCTGATCGCGGTCGCCACCATCCCCGGCTTCACCGCCTATGCCGGCGGATCGATCCCGGTCGCGATGCTCGCGGCGCTGCTCATTACGCTGATCCCGACCACCATCGCCGCGTTGCTGTCGGCGATCGGCATCGCGGGCATGGACCGGTTGGTGCGCTTCAACGTCCTCGCCAAGTCGGGTCGCGCGGTCGAGGCGGCAGGCGATATCGACGTGCTGCTGCTCGACAAGACCGGCACGATCACGATCGGCGACCGGCAGGCGAGCGAGTTCCGCAGCGTCGGCGGCGCGACCGATGCCGAAATGGCGGAGGCGGCGCTGATCGCCAGCCTCGCGGACGAGACGCCGGAAGGGCGCTCGATCGTCGTCCTCGCCCGCGATCGGTTCGGCGTGCGCACGACCGCGTTGCCGGCGGGTGCCGAGGTCATCCCGTTCACCGCGCAGACCCGGATATCGGGCGTGCAGACGCCGGACATGCTGGTGCAGAAGGGCGCGGTGGATTCGATCCTGAAGGCCAACCCCGGCGTCGGCGAAACCGCTGCGGCGACCGAGCTTCGCCGCATCACCGACGAGATTTCGCGTGCTGGCGGCACCCCGCTGGCGGTCGCCAAGAATGGCCGCCTGCTCGGCGCGATCTTCCTCAAGGACGTGGTCAAGGCAGGCATCCGCGAACGCTTCGGCGAATTGCGGCAGATGGGCATCCGTACGGTGATGATCACCGGCGACAACCCGCTGACCGCCGCCGCGATCGCCGCCGAGGCGGGCGTCGACGACTTCCTCGCGCAAGCCAGTCCCGAGGACAAGCTGGCGCTGATCCGCAAGGAACAGCAGGGCGGCAAGCTGGTCGCGATGTGCGGCGACGGCACCAACGACGCACCTGCTTTGGCGCAGGCGGATGTCGGCGTGGCGATGAACACCGGGACGCAGGCTGCGCGCGAAGCGGGCAACATGGTCGACCTCGACAGCGACCCGACCAAGCTGATCGAGGTTGTCGGCCTCGGCAAGCAGCTGCTGATGACGCGCGGGGCGCTGACCACCTTCTCGGTCGCCAACGACGTAGCGAAGTATTTCGCGATCATCCCGGCGATGTTCGTCGCGCTCTATCCGGGATTGGGCGTGCTCAACGTCATGGCGCTTGGCAGCCCGCAGAGCGCGATCCTGTCGGCGATCATCTTCAACGCGATCATCATCCCGCTGCTGGTGCCGCTGGCGCTGAAGGGTGTGACCTACAAGCCGATGGGCGCGGGGCCGCTGCTGGCCCGCAACCTCGCCGTCTACGGTCTCGGCGGACTCGTTGCGCCGTTCGTCGGCATCAAGCTCATCGACCTGCTCGTCGGTGGCATCGGCCTCGCATAAGGACAAGCATCATGGGCAAAGACTTCACTTCCGCGCTCCGGCCCGCGATCGTCATGACGATCCTGTTCGCCGCACTGCTCGGGATCGTGTATCCGCTGGCGATGACCGGCATCGGGCAGACGATCTTCCCCGCGCAGGCGAATGGCAGCCTGGGGCGCGCGAACGGCACGGTGATCGGCTCGACCGTCGTCGGTCAGGCCTTCACCACCGACCGCTACTTCCAGACCCGGCCATCTGCGGCGGGCAAGGGCTATGACGGCCTCGCCTCCTCGGGATCGAACCTCGGTCCCGCGTCCCGCGCGCTGGTCGACCGGATCAGGCCCGATGTCGCCAGATGGCAGGCGGAGGGGGTGACCGGCGCGCTCCCCGCCGATCTCGTCACCGCCAGCGGCTCCGGCCTCGATCCCGACCTGTCGCCGGCAGCCGCCCTGGCGCAGGCGCCCCGCATCGCGCGCGTCCGCGGGATGCCGGTCGACGCCGTCCGCGGGATCGTCACCCGGTCGACCGAAAGCTCCATCCTCGGCGAGCCGCACGTCAACGTGCTGGCCATCAACCGCGCCCTGGACGCCGCTGCCCCCTGATGCCCGTCGGCGGTGACGACAGACCCGATCCCGACGCCCTCCTGCGTGCCGCCGCGCAGGAGGGCAGGGGACGCCTGAAGATATTCCTTGGGGCGGCGCCGGGCGTCGGCAAGACGTTCGAGATGCTGTCGGAAGGCGCCGCCCGCCGCCGCGACGGGGTCGATGTCGTCGTGGGCGTGGTCGAGACGCACGGCCGGGCCGAGACCGAGGCGCTGACCCGCGGGCACGAGATCGTCCCGAGGCTCGATGTCGCCTATGAGGGCCGTACGCTGGAGGAGATGGACCTGGACGCCGTCCTCGCCCGCGCGCCGCGCCTCGTCCTGGTCGACGAACTCGCGCACACCAATGCGCCCGGCAGCCGTCATCCCAAACGCTATCAGGATGTCGAGGAACTGCTTGCCGCGGGGATCGACGTCTATTCGACGATCAACATCCAGCATGTCGAGAGCCTCAACGACATCGTTGCCAGCTTCACCCGCGTCCGGGTGCGTGAGACCGTGCCGGACGGCATCCTCGAAATGGCGGAGATCGAGGTCGTCGACATCCCGCCCGACGAACTCATCGAGCGGCTGAAGGCCGGCAAGGTCTATCTGCCGCACGAAGCCACGCGCGCGCTCAGCCACTTCTTCTCGAAATCCAACCTGTCCGCACTGCGCGAATTGGCGTTGCGCCGTGCCGCGCAGGCGGTCGATGCCCAGATGCTGGAGCATGTCCGCGCGTTAGGCATCGGCGGCACCTGGGCCGGATCGGATCGCATCGTCGTCGCGATCAACGAACTGCCCGGCGCGGACGGCCTCGTACGTGCCGCCAAGCGGGTTGCGGATGGCCTGCATGGGCCATGGACGGCGCTGTTCATCGAGACACCGCGCACCGCGCATTTCAGCGATGAACAGCATCAGCGGGTTGCCGCGGCGATGACACTGGCGACGCAGCTCGGCGCAGCGGTTGCGACCGTGCCGGCCACATCCGTTGTGGAGGGCATTCGTGGCTTCCTTGCAGATGCTCGCGCGACCCAGCTCGTCGTCGGCAAATCCCGCAGATCGCGCTGGTTTGAGTTCCTGCACGGCTCTGTCGTCGATCGCCTGATTCGCGATACGCCGGGCGTGACCGTGCACGTGCTGCCGATGGAGGAGGGGCCGGGCCCGTCATCCGTGCATCGTCGGGGCGGCAGCTGGGGAAAGCCCGCCGGTTACCTCATGACGCTCCTGCTCGTGGCAATCGTCACCGCACTTGCCAGCGCACTGTTCCACATCCTCGACCTGGGCAACGTCGCACTGCTGTACCTGCTACCCGTGATGGCAGCGGCAAGTCTGTTCGGCCTGCGGACCGGGCTCTTCGCCGGGATGGCATCCAGCCTCGCCTACAACTTCTTTTTTCTGCCACCAGTAGGGACGCTAAGCGTCAGCAATCCGGAGAATGTGGTGTCGATCTTCGTACTGCTGGGCGTGGCGATCGCCACCAGCCAGCTGACGTCGCGGGTCCGTGCTCAGGCCGATATGGCAGCCGCGAGCGCACGGACGAACGCCACGTTGGCCGGCTTCCTGCGGCAGCTCAGCGCGATCAACGATCCATCGCTTGCGGCGCGGATGATCTGCGACGACGTAGCGCGGCTGTTCGACGTGCAGACGGTGCTCCTGACCGTGTCGGCGGGCTCCGGCCTCACCGTGCAGGCGGCCAGCGTTCCCGGCTACCGCCTCGATACGATGGATATGGCAGCGGCCAACTGGGCATTCGATAACGGCACGTCGGCCGGCAAAGGCTCGGGGACGCTCGCTGCCTCGGAATGGCTGTTCCAGCCCCTGAAGGCAGGCGGCAAGGCGCTGGCGGTGATCGGGGTGGCCAGGGAGAATAGCGGCGATCCGATCCGTGCAGATCAGCTGCCGCTGCTGACCGGTCTGATCGATCAGGCGGCACTCGTACTCGAACGCCTCCGGCTCGAAACCGAGATGCGCGACGTGGATGCCGTCCGGACCCGCGATCGCCTCCGCGCGGCCCTGCTGTCATCGGTCAGCCATGATCTTCGAACGCCGCTGACGGCCGTCATCGCCGCAGCGGATCAACTCGACCACGGCGCGACCCCGGATCTCATCGGCACCATCAAGAGTGAGTCCGCGCGCCTCAACCGTTTCGTCGCCAACCTGCTCGACATGGCCCGGGTCGAGGCGGGAGCGTTGAAGCTCAACGTCGAGGCCACCGATCTCAGCGATGCAGTCACGGGCGCCGCGCACGACGCACGCCGGGCGCTGCAAGGCCATGCCGTTCGGCTCGGCGTGCCCCCGTCATTGCCGCTCGTCCGCGTGGACCCGCAGCTCCTGCACCATTGCCTGCTCAACCTGCTCGACAATGCCGGGCGCTATGGTGATCCCGGCACCGACATCATGGTCGAGGGCATCCATCGATACGGCCAGCTCAGGCTGACCATCCTTGATCATGGGCCGGGGTTGCCGCACGGGCGGGAGGCCGAAGTCTTCGAGACCTTCCGCCGGCTCGAGGGCTCCGACCGTGCGATTGGCGGTACCGGCCTCGGCCTCGCTATCGTCAAGGCGTTTGCCGAAGCCATGGGCATGAGTGTCGAGGCCGGGAACCGCGATGACGGAGAGGGCGCCGCCTTTACGCTGGTATTTCCCGCCGACCTTATCGTTCGCAACGCATCCGGGAGCCATATCTGATGCCTGCCAAGATCCTCGTCGTGGATGACGAAGCCCCGATCCGCCGCCTGTTGCGCAACACACTGGAACGGGCCGGCTATGCTGTCGTCGAGGCGGCCGATGGACGCGATGCCCTTCTTCGCGCGCGAGCCGAGTGCCCAAGCGCGATCCTGCTCGATCTTGGTCTGCCGGATAGAGACGGGCTTGGTCTTATCCCACTGCTCCTTCAGAACAGCGATAGCGTCATACTCGTCGTATCCGCCCGCGACGCTACCGACGAGAAGGTGGCGGCGCTCGATCTTGGCGCCCACGATTTCGTATCCAAGCCCTTCGACACGGATGAGCTGCTCGCTCGGCTGCGCGTCGCCCTGCGCCATCGCGGATCGTCCGAAACGGCGCCGAAGATCGTCCGCAAGGGCGACGTGACGATCGATCTCGACCGACGCATCGTCTGTCGCGGAATGGAGGAACTACACCTTACCCGCAAGGAACATGATGTCCTGGCGGTCTTGGCGCGTCATGTCGGTCGCGTCGTCACCCACGATCGGATCCTGGCGGTCGCGTGGGCAGGAGACGAAGACCCCCGTATCGAATATCTGCGGATCGTCGTCCGCAATCTCCGGCAAAAGCTGGAACCGCCGGGCCCTGTCGGTAGCATCATCGCCAACGAGCTCGGTGTAGGCTACCGGTTGCGTGCCGACCAATAGGATCTGCCGAGATCTGCCGGCTCTGGTGCATTGACGGGTAATCAGGGCCGGCGAGGGATACTGACACCGCCGCCGATTCGGTATCCGAGCGGGCATGCCGAGCACCGTAAGTTCCCTGACAGCGCGGCTGCGAACGTCCTGTGCGGGTCGGTCTTCGATCCATGCTGCGGAGTTCGTTGCTGCCAATCCGGACACGCCGGGCGCGCACGCGCCGGTGATCCAGCCGTTAGCCTCCGTCGACGGCAGCCGATCGCGGTCCGCGTCTAACAGCCTCCCGGCCATCTCCGGCAGGACCGCCCGCTCGCCAATGCTCTCCATCATTGCCTGCGCGCGATCGGCGTAGAAACGGGGCGGGAGACGCCGCGCATCATTAGATGCCTGACGATCGCCTTCACGCCCGTACGTGGACAATGACTATCTCGCCAATTCGAGTGGCGTGCTCAACAGCCTCGGCAATATCGGGTTTTGCTCCGCGTGCTCTATGCGTGGTTCCTTTCCAACGGGTGGTCCGCTCGCTGTGGCCACGCTGGAGAGCCGTAAGGCGGTGGTTGCCAGACTTCCCGACCCAAGGGATGCCGACGTCGACGGACGGCTTTCGAAGCTAAGGAGGTCATCGAGAATTAGATCGCATCCGACCGCGAACGAAAGGGCGCGCAGGAGGAGAGCTTCGAGTGATTGGCACTCCTGAAGCTCCCGCGATGAACGGCGGTGCGTCCGCGCACCTTGTTCAACTGCTACATCCCGATCCTGCGACGGATCGTTGCCATGGCTCAGGATAGAAATGATCGCGGGGTGGTCGTCCAGCCCCGCCCTGAAGCCCTAGCGATGGGCTAAGTCATTAAAAAATGGTGCTGCCGGTGAGGATTGAACTCACGACCTCAGCCTTACCAAGGATGCGCTCTACCACTGAGCTACGGCAGCACTGCCCTTTCGAGCGAAGCGCGCCTAGAGACGACCCGGGATGGATTGTCAAGCGATCACGCACCTGTTTAGGCAGATCGTATGAGCGACACCGACCAATCCCGCACCGGCGACAGGGACGAACGCGCCGCTCGACTGGCGGCGCAGCTGCGGGCGAATCTGCACCGCCGCAAGGCGCAGGCCCGTGCCGCGGCACGGCCGACGGACACCTCACACCCGTCGGGCACGCCCGACGATTAAGGCGCCAGCGGTGCGCATTTCCGGTCCAGCCAGGCACGATCCTCGCCTTCCAGCAGCGGACCGATCCGGGCGATAACCTGCGCGTGATAGGCGTTGAGCCATGCCAGCTCGTCGGCGGCCATCAGCGCAGGGTCGATCAGGTCGCGTTCGATGGGGGCGAAGGTGAGCGTCTCGAACCCCAGCATCGCCCGATCGGGATCGCCGCCCGGCACCGTCACGGGTACGACCAGCAACAGATTCTCGATTCGGATGCCGTACTCACCCGCCTTGTAATAGCCCGGTTCGTTGGACAGCATCATCCCCGCGCGTAGCGGCTCCAACGCCGCGCCGCCCGGGTAATTCGGCGCGGCGATCCGCTGCGGCCCTTCGTGCACCGACAGATAGCTGCCGATGCCGTGGCCGGTGCCATGGGCGAAATCGAGGCCCGCTTCCCAAAGCGGGCGGCGGGCAAATGCGTCGATCTGGCCACCCATCGTGCCGTCGGGAAAAATCGCGGTGGCGATCGCGATGTGCCCCTTCAACACGCGGGTGAAGCGGTCGCGCATCTCGGGCGTCGGAGTGCCGATCGGCATCACGCGCGTCACGTCGGTGGTGCCGTCGGCATATTGGCCGCCCGAATCGATCAGGAACAGCTGGCCGGGCAGGATCGGCGCGTTCGATTCTTCTGTGATGTGATAGTGCGGGCTGGCACCGTGCGCACCGGTCGCCGAGATCGTGTCGAACGACGTGTCGAGCAGGCAACCGGTTTGCTCGCGGAAGGCCAGTAGCACGGCGGCGGCGGAGAGTTCTGTTTGCCCGCCCCCCGAGCATTCCACCTCGACCCAGCGCAGAAAGCGGGTGAGGGCGGCACCGTCGCGGACGGACGCCGCACGATGGCCGGCGATCTCCGCGGGGTTCTTGAGTGCCTTGGCGAGGACCACGGGGTCGCGCCGGGGTAGAATCCTGGCGCCGCTCGCCGACAGCGCGTCGAAGATCGCGGCGACCGCGCGTTCCGGGTCGGCGGCGACGCGCTTGCCCGTATAGGCCGACAGCGCGCCGGCGAAGGCATGACGATCGTGCAGGCGGACGGCATTGCCCAGGTGTTGGCGGACCGCATCGTTGATCTTGTCCGCGGCGACGAACAGGTCGGTCGTGCCATCGCTGCCGACGATCGCGTAGGACAAGGCGACGGGGGTATGCGCGACGTCGCCACCGCGGATGTTGAGAGTCCAGGCGATCGAATCCAGCGCGGTGAGGACGACGGCGTCGGCACGCTGCTGCGCCAGCCAGTCGGCGATGTCGGCGCGTTTGGCGGCGGAGGAGCGGCCGGCCAGCGCATTGTCGTGGACGGTGACCGAAGCGGGCGAGGGCGCCGGGCGATCGATCCAGACCGCATCGACCGGATTGGCGGATACGGGGACGAGTGCGATGCCGCGATCGGCCAGTGCGGCGATCGTGTCCTTCACCCACACATCGGTGTGGAGCCATGGGTCGTAGCCGATCCGGTCGCCCCCGGCGGCGTGGGCGGCAAGCCAGCCGGCGACGCTCTCCTGCGGCACGGGCATGTAGGACCAGTCGTCGGCGGACACCTGCTCGCGAACCTGGAGCGTGTAGCGACCGTCGGTGAAGATCGCCGCCTTGTCCGCGAGAACGGCGGCAGTCCCGGCGGAGCCGCCGAAGCCGGTCAGCCAGCCGAGGCGCTGGGCGTAGCCGCCGACATATTCGCTCATATGTTCGTCGGTGAGGGGGACGACGAAGCCATCCAGCTGCAAGCGGGCGAGTTCGGCGCGCAGGGCGGCGAGGCGGGCGGCGTGGGTGATCATGGCGGGTTCCGTGTCGATCGTTCGTGCAGGCGATCGTGGCACACCGAGGGAGCGGAGGACAGGGGGGCATACTCCCCCCGGGGGGCTCAGTGTTTCTTCGGCAACAGGTGCAGCACGCCGGCGATTCCGCCGCCGACGATCAGGCCGATAATGCCAGATCCGATCGCGGTAACCAGCCAGTTGACGATGGCGGGCAGCACGCCGACCGCATGGGCGGCTCCCTCTGCGGCAGCGTGGATCGCGTGGGGCAGCGCGGCGAAGCCGAATTCTTCCATGCCGTGGACGATGATACCGCCGCCGACCCAAACCATTGCGGCGGTACCGATCAGCGACAGCGCCTTCAACACCTTCGGCATCGCGGCGACCAGCCCGCGGCCGAACGCTTGAGATCCGGCGCCCGGCTTTTGCGCCAGATGCAGGCCGAAATCGTCCATCTTCACGATCAGCGCGACGACGCCATAGACGCCGATGGTGATCGCGACGCCGACCAGCGCGAGTGCGATCGCCTGGTTGACCAGCGTCTGATCGGCGAGTTCGCCCAATGCGATCGCCATGATCTCGCCCGACAGGATCAGGTCGGTGCGGATCGCGCCCGACACCTGGCGGTTTTCGAGCTCGGTCGCGTCGGTGACTGCAGCGGCTTCCTCGCCATGGCCATGCCCGGTGATGGCGCCGATGATCTTCTCCGCCGCCTCGAAGCAGAGGTAGGCGCCGCCCAGCATCAGGATCGGCGTGATCAGCCATGATGCAAAGGCGCTCAGCGCCAGTGCGGCCGGTAGCAGGAACAGCAATTTGTTACGCAATGATCCGCGCGCGATCTTCCAGATGATCGGTAATTCGCGCGCGGGGCTGAGGCCGACGACATAGGTCGGAGTCACCGCCGTATCGTCGATCACCACGCCTGCCGCCTTGGCGCCCGCTTTGCCCGCAGCGCCCGCCACGTCGTCGAGGCTTGCGGCGGCGAGCTTCGCCATCGCCGCGATATCGTCGAGCAGCGCTACCAATCCGCCGGCCATGATGCGTCTTTCCCCGTCAGGTCCCTGATCGCTTGCCATGCCGTCCGGCGCAGCGGGGTGCAACCGGAGAGATATGTCGGGTTCTTTGCTGGACGTGGCACGGGCTTCCGCGCGCGAGATGTATCAATGGCCGACGAGGGTGACGAAAGCGCCGACCGAGGTGTGCAACGCCTGCAACTGGTCGTCGACCTCGCCGAAGGCGCTGCCGAAGGCCGCCAGATCGTCCGCGACGGCGCCGGCGAAGCGGCTCAGTCCGGCGAGGGTGCCGTTCATGCCGGCTGCCACGGTCATCGTCCGATCGGTGGCGCGTGCGATGACCTCCAGCCGGTCGAGCTGCTGCTGCACCGTGTCGTAGGCGAGATGCGAGGATCGCTCGACCTCCACCACATTGTCGCGGATCAGGGCGTTGGCGCCGCTCGCCGCGGCGACCATGTCGAGGATGCCGGCCAGCTCGCTGGCGATGACGTCGTTCGCTGACGCCGTCTGGCGGGCGAGATGCTTGACCTCCTGCGCCACCACCGCGAAGCCGCGGCCCGCCTCGCCCGCACGTGCGGCCTCGATCGTCGCATTGAGCGCCAGCAGGTTGGTGCGATCGGCGATGTCGTGGATCAATGCCACCACCGGCTGGATCGATCGGGTATGGCCGGTCATCTGTTCGAACAATGCCACTGCCTGTTCGACCTGTTGCGCCGAGCGGGTCGCGGTCGACGAGGCGCGGGCGAACTCGTTCCGGCTCTCGTCCATCGCCTGACGCAGCGCCACCGCGGTCCCTACGGCCTGTTGCATGACGGCAACGGACTGGCTCGCGGCGAGGGCGACCGCCTCGTTCTCGGCCAGCATGCGATCCATCTTGCTGCCGATCGCCGCAGCCTGTTCGCGAACGGCACCGCTGCGCGCACCGACGGCGGCAACGACGCGGGTGAATCGATCCTGCAGGGCGCGCGCCTGTTCTTCGAGCTGGCGGGCGGCATCGGCCGCGGCCCTCCGTCGCAGCCCGGTGGCGACCAGTTCGCCTTCCATGACGCTCAGCCTGACCATCGCCGCGGCCAGCCGGGCATGCTGCACGGGATCGGCGCAACGCCGCGCCAGAACGGCCATCATCGCCAGGTTGGACGCGCCGATCAGGCCGATGAGCTCGAACGGTTCGACGCCGAAGTCGGTATAATTCGCGTATCGGGTGATCGTCGCCTCAATCCAGTTCGAGGTCTTGGGCGCGCACATGAAGCGGGACTGTGCCGCCACCAAACGCGGCGTGTCGCTGGTGTCGACGAGAGTGCGGAACGCACGAGCGAGCGCTGGCGATGACGTCGCGAGATAGTGTCGCACGACAGGAATGACATCGGCGGCATAGTCGGCTTCCACGACCGTCCAGAAGGTACGCAGATCCTCTTCGAAGGTCGCGTCGATGCCATAGGCGCGGATGCGGTCATCATGGGCGGAAGCGATCGACGCTCCGGAAGATGGGATGACCATAGGCTTCGCGAAATCGCTCAAGTGGATGACATGCCACTCTAATCTGGATTAGGAAAACAACCGGTTAATGGTGGTGGAGGCGCGGTTCGGCCTCGCGGCCATGCGCCGGCGTCGACAAGTGGCGGCGGTTCGCTATGGCTGCGGCATGACCGATCCGACGCCACCCATCGCCGCCCGCCGCCCGCACAGCTTCACCGCGCACGGGATCACGATAGAGGACGATTATGCCTGGTTGAAGGACCCGGACTATCCCGAGGTCGGCGATCCGGACGTGCTCGCCTATCTGGAGGCGGAGAACGCCTATTTCGAGGCCGTGATGGCGCCGCGTCAGCCGCTGGTCGATCGGCTGTACGAAGAGATGAAGGCGCGGATCAAGGAGGACGAATCCTCGGTGCCGCAGAAGGATGGCGATTACCTCTATTGGACTGCGTTCGAGACGGGCGGGCAGTATCGCAAATGGTGGCGCAGGCCGGTCGCGGGGGGCGAGGACCAGCTGCTGCTGGACGAACCCGCGCTGGCGGAGGGCAAGGAGTATTTCCGGCTCGGCGCGTTCGCGGTGAGCAACGATGCGACCCTGCTCGCCTATGCGATCGACGACAGCGGCGCCGAGCGGTTCGAGGTGCGGGTCAAGAATCTAGCGACGGGCGAGCACCTGCCCGAGGTGATCCCGGGCATGCTGTCCGAGATCGTGTGGACCGCCGACGATTCGGGGTTCCTCTACGGCCTCGCCAACGACCAGTGGCGGACCGACAATGCCCGCTTTCACCGGCTGGGAACCCCGGTCGAGGACGATGTCGAACTGTTTCACGAGGATGACGAGGGCTATCGCGTCGCCGTCGCCGAGACGAGCGACCGGCAGTGGATCGTAATCGGCACCGGCGACCATGTCACCAGCGAGATCCGGCTGCTGCCCGCCAACGATCCCTTCGCCGCGCCGATCCTGGTCGCGCCCCGGCAGGAGGGGCGCGAATACGACGTCGACGTGCATGACGGCATGCTGTTCATCCATACCAACGACACCGATCCGATGTGGCGGCTGTGCACCGCGACGATCGATGCGCCGGGTGAGTGGCGGGAGCTGATCCCGGCCGATCCGCATTTCTACATGACCGGCGTCGAATGCTACCGCGACTTCTTCGTCGTCGAAGGGCGTCTGGACGGCTTGGACCAAATCGCAATCCACCGCTACGATGCGCCGACGGTGCCGCAGCGGATCACCTTTCCTGAAGCGAGCTATGCCGCGGGCCTCGGCGACAATCCCGAATATGCGGTCGACACGCTGCGGCTGGGGTATGAGTCGATGGTTACGCCGGGCACGGTGTACGATTACGACATCGCGACCGGGGACCTGACCGTGCTGAAGGTCCAAGAAATCCCTGCGGGCTACGATGCAGGTGGCTATGCGACCGAGCGACTGAAGATCACGGCGCGTGACGGGACCGAGGTGCCGGTGTCCATCGTCTACCCGGCCGGCTTCAAACGCGACGGATCGCAGCCGTTATTCCTCTATGCCTATGGCGCCTACGGCTACGCGATCCCGCCCGGCTTCTCGACCGGTCGACTGAGCCTGCTCGACCGCGGTTTCGCCTATGCGATCGCACACATCCGCGGCGGCGACGATCTGGGCCAGCAATGGTATCACGACGGCAAGCTCGAAAAGCGAACCAACACCTTCAACGATTTCGTCGATGTGGCGAAAGGGCTGATCGATGCGGGGTGGACCAGCGCCGGCCGTATTGCCACCGCAGGCCGGTCGGCAGGCGGCGAGCTGATGGGGGCGATCGTCAATTCCGATCCGCGACTGTGGGGCGCGGTGATCGCCGACGTGCCGTTCGTCGACGTGCTCAACACGATGCTGGATGCCGATCTGCCGCTGACGCCGGGCGAATGGCCCGAATGGGGGAACCCGATCGAAGATAGGGCGGCGTTCGAGCTGATCCGCTCGTACAGCCCCTACGATAACGTCCGTGCCCAGGCCTATCCGCCGATGTTCATTTCGGGCGGGCTCAACGATCCGCGCGTGACGTATTGGGAGCCGGCGAAATGGGCGGCAAAGCTGCGCGAAATGAAGACGGACGACAACCTGCTGTTGCTCAAGACCAACATGGGCGCCGGCCACGGCGGCAAGTCGGGCCGGTTCGAATCACTGCGTGAGGCGGCGGAGGAGCATGCATTCGTCCTCTGGCAGCTCGGGATCGAATCCTGACGATCGAGGCGCTCATCGCCCAATATGGGCTGGCCGCGGTATTCCTCGGTGCGGGGATCGAAGGCGAGACGATGGTGCTCGCCGGCGGGCTGTTCGCGCATGAGGGATTGCTGTCGCTGCCCGGCACGATGGTCGCGGCGGCGGCCGGCTCGTTCGTCGCGGACCAGGCGTTCTTCGCCGCCGGCCGCCGCTTCCGCGAGCATCGCTGGGTCAAACGCGCGCAGGGCAAGCCCGCCTTTGCCAAGGCGTTGCAGACGCTGGAGCGGCATCCGATCGGCTTCATCTTCGCCTTCCGCTTCCTCTACGGGCTGCGCACGGTCAGCCCGATCGCGATCGGCACCAGCCACGTGCCGACGCGCACGTTCCTGTGCATCAACGCGGCGTCGGCGGCGGTGTGGGCAACGCTGTTCACCGGCCTGGGCTATGTGTTCGGCACCGGCGTTGCGGAGCTGCTCGGTCGCTATCGCCCGCATGGCCGGCAATGGCTGTGGGTCGCGCTCGCGGCGATCGTGCTGGGCGCGGTGTTCGGCGCGGTGCGCTGGTGGCGGAGCCGCGACGCATGAGCGGGCGCTTCACACTGGCGATCACCGCCGCCGCAGAGGATATCGACGAACTCGGCCACGTCAACAATGCGGTGTGGGTCCAGTGGATCCAGCAGATCGCGGTCGCGCATTGGCAGGCGGTGGCGCCGGTGGAGCATGTCGATACGCTGGTGTGGGTCGTGACCCGGCATGAGATCGACTATCGCGGGAACGTGTCGGCGGGCGAGACGGTGACGGGCGAGACGTGGGTGCCGGAGCCGCCGAAAGGCGCGCGGTTCGATCGCCACGTGCGGTTTCTGGGGGCTGACGGTAAGGTGAAGGTGGAGGCGGTGACGACCTGGGCGCTACTGGAGCGCGCGACGGGGCGGTTGCTGCGGGTGCGTCCGGAGGTGGCGGCACCGTTTTTGGCGTAGGTGGTGTTCGGGCGGTTTGGTCGGGTTCGTGGGTTTGCGGCGGGAGACCTAGCCTTTGCTGGGGTGACGTTTAGAAGAAGTTGTCCCCTCAGTGCAGGTTGGGGCCTTTCGCCTCAGGCGATCGTGTCGAACAGGTCCAACCACTCAGGGTTGGCGGTTTCGATCAGGCAGATTTTCCACTCGCGTTTCCAGGCTTTCAGGATATTTTCTCGGGCGATGGCGACTTCGATGCGTTCGGCGGGCTCCGCGTAAACCAGCGTCTCGATCCCGTAGCGGCGGCAGAAGGCCGAGCCGATGTCGCGGCGGTGCTGCTCTACGCGGGCGGCGAGATAGCCGGTCACGCCGATGTAGAGCATGCCGTGTGGCTTGCTCGCCATGATGTAGACCCTACCGCCCATTTCAGGATGGAGCCGCGGGAGATGCCAGCCTGCGCTGGCATGACGGTGGGAGGGTGAGTGTTTTCACCCTGAGTTGCGCAGTGCCGTCGCGACGGCGTTGATCGACAGCAGGATGCCTTCGCCGATGCGGGGGTCGTCCTCGCCGGCGCGGTGGCGTTTCATCAGTTCGATCTGGAGCAGGTTGAGCGGCTCGATATACGGCAGGCGCAGGCGGATCGAAGCGTCGAGGGCGGGATGCTTTTCGAGCAGGCGGGTCTGACCGGTCACTTCGAGCAGGCCGTCATGCGTCTGGTGCCAGGCGTCGCGGATGCGGGTGAAGATCGTGGTGCGCAGCGTCTCGTCCTCGACCAGTTCGGCATAATAGCCGGCGATCTCGATGTCCGATTTCGCCAGCACCATCTCCATGTTGGCGAGGCTGGAGGCGAACAGCGGCCAGCCTTGCGCCATCTCCTTGAGCAGCCCCTTGTCCTCGAACGCCGCCAGCGCCTGACCGACGCCGTACCAGCCGGGCAGCATGACGCGGGCCTGCGCCCAGCTGAACACCCAGGGGATGGCACGCAGATCCTCGATCGCGTCGGATTTCTTGCGACTGGCGGGGCGGCTGCCGATCTTCAGCCCGGCGATCTCGCCGATCGGCGTCATCTGGCGGAAGAAGGTGCGGAAGCCTTCGGTGCCGTAGACGAGGTCGCGATAGGCGTGGAACGCGGTGTCCGACAGCGCGTCCATCGCGCCGGAGAACTGGTCGTTCTCGGCGTTCGACAGGCGTTCGGGTTCGAGGCTGGCGAGCAACGTGGCAGACGCGATCGCCTCCAGATTGGTCATCGCGCTGTCGCGGGTGCCGTATTTGGCGGCGATCACCTCGCCCTGTTCGGTGATGCGGATGCGGCCCTGCACCGTGCCGGCAGGCTGCGCGCGGATCGCGGCGAAGGCGCTGCCGCCACCCCGCCCGACCGCACCGCCACGACCGTGGAACAGCTGCATACCGACGCCCGCCGCCTCGAACACCGGCTTCAGCGCGGTGGAGGCCTTGGACAATTGCCACGTCGAGGTCAGATAGCCGCCGTCCTTGTTGCTGTCCGAATAGCCGATCATCACCTCCTGATGGCCGCGTGCGGAGGCGATCGCGGCAATCTCGGGCAGGTCGAACCAGGCGGTCATGATCGCAGGGGCGGCCTCCAGATCGCCGACCGTCTCGAACAAAGGCACCGCCATGATCGCGGCGCCGGGCTCGTCACCGGGACGATAGAGCCCGACCTCCTTCAGCAGCAGGTTGATCTCGAGCAGGTCGGACACCGACTGCGCCATCGAGACGATATAGTTGGTGATGCACGCCGGCCCGTATTTGGCGTGCGCCTCCGCCGCTGCAAGGACGATCTTTAGTTCGGAATCGGTCTCTTCGGAATAGGTCGTGAAGCGGCTGGCGAGCGGCCGGGCATGGGCGAGTTCGCGACGCAGGAGGGCGACGCGGGCGTCCTCGTCGAGGCTGAGATAATCGTCCTCGACGCCGGCGGTCTTGAGCAGTTCGGCGACGACGCGTTCGTGCACCGCGCTGTTCTGGCGCAGGTCGAGCGTCGCGAGGTGGAAGCCGAACGTCTCCACCGCGCGGATCAGCCGGCCGAGCGCGCCGCCGGTCTTGAGCGCGCCTGCCGTGGAGAGGCCATGCGCGATGGCGACGAGGTCGGCGCGGAACGCCTGCGGGTCGGCATAGGCCTCGCCGGTCAGGTGGCCGGGGCGCGCGGCGGGCTTGCCGGTGAGCGCGAGGTGCGTCGCGGCGAGGCGCGCATAGATGCCCGATAGTGCGCGGCGATAGGGTTCGTCGCGGCGGCTTTCGGCGGTGTCGCCGCTCGCATCCGCCAGCGCCTCGACCGCGGCATCGACGGGGACGTGCTGGGTCGAGATCGACAGTTCCGCGCCGAGTGCATGCACTGCGTCGAGGTAGAAGCCGAGCACGGCCTCGCACGCGCGGCCGAGCGCGGTGCGCAGCGAATCGGCGGTGACGAAGGGGTTGCCGTCGCGGTCGCCGCCGATCCAGCTCCCCGGTTTGACGAAGCTCGGCACGCGTTCGCCGAAGGCGCGATCCCAGCGCTGGTAGAGCGCGGGCAGCGCCGGCAGGAACACGTCGCGCATGTAGCTGAGCGCGGTTTCGACCTCGTCGGTGACGTAGAGCCGCTCGCGGCGCAGGACGCGGGTCTGCCAAAGCAAGGCGATCTGGCGGGTGATCGCATCCTCGACGCGGTCGCCATCGGGCGTTTCGTCGCGGCCGGCATCCTTCAGCGTCATCAGCTGCGCGATGCGGTTGCGGTGGTCGATCATGCTCTTGCGCCGCACCTCCGTCGGGTGAGCGGTGAGCACGGGGACGATCAGGGCGTGGGCGAGCAGGCGCTGGATCGCGGCGCGGTCGATGCCTTCGCCCTCCAGCGTCGCGATGGCGGCGGCGACGTCGGCGCCCTGTTCGGCGGCGATGCCCTGGCGATCCTCGGCAAGGTTGGCGAGCATCGAGAACAGCATGAAGCCGCGGACGAAGTCGAGCGTCTCGTCGAGGCCGAGGTCCTGGAGATGCTGGTGGACCGCGTCGCTGCCGCCGGTGCCGCGGTGGCGCTCGACGGAGGCGCGGCGGATCGTCTCCGTCGCCTCGAACAGGGCATCACCGCCATAGGCGCGGATGACGTCGCCGAGCTTCGCGCCGAGGAAGCGGACGTCGGGGTTGTTGGCGATGGGGGGGAGCGAAGCGGGGTCGACGGTAGCCATGCGCGATATGCTGCGCTGCGGTAGCTGCGGGGTCAACCGGGTATGGGGTTTGTCCTCGGGAAGCGGGGGTTGTGCGGAGGCAACTGGCCAAGTCGTATCGTGTCCTTCACCAGCCACCGCCGCCCTTGCCGCGGCCTTCCACCATCCGCCATCCCGGCGTTTGCCGGATGGGAAATTGCGTGTCCAGACGATCGATCTCGACGGATTACCGTGCCGTCGTACCCTGATTGCTCAGCGTATCACCGAGCACTGGCGGCGTCGCCGCACCTGCGGGGCGGCGGCCCTCGGCGCGGGCGGTACGCCATTCGCTTTCCTCTTCCGAGGTGACCGTGCCGTCGCGGTTGAGATCCATCTGGTCGAACCGCTTCAACGTACCTTCGCCCCATTCGATCAGGCTTATCTCGCCATCCTTGTTGCGATCGAGATTCATCAGACGGCTGTCCTGACGCGGCAGTTCCGAAGGGTCGAGCCGGTCGTCACCGTTGCGATCGAGATTCCGGAAGCGGCGCTCCATCGCGCTGGAGAAATCGACACGGCTGGTCACGGCCGGGGGCACGAAGCCTGCCGCATTGGCGTCCGCCTGCGCCGCCTTGTCGTCGCGCGAGCCGCAACCGGCCAAGGCCACGCCCAGTGCGGCCACCAACATCACCTTGTGCACACCAGACCCCCTTCGATCATGCTTCCAGCTCAACGTCCCAGTAGAGCCAGTCGTGCCACGTGTCGTGGAGATAGTTGGGCGGAAAGGCGCGGCCATGTTCCTGCAAATGCCAGTTTGTCGGCCGGATCGGTTCGACGTAGAGCGGCATATGCGCCTGTTTTGGCGTCCGCCCGCCCTTCTTCAGGTTGCAGGGCGCGCAGGCGGTGACGACATTTTCCCACGTCGTCCGGCCGCCTTGCGCGCGGGGAACGACATGGTCGAACGTCAGATCGCGACCTACGCCGCAATATTGACAGGAAAACCGGTCGCGCAGGAACAGGTTGAAGCGGGTGAACGCCGGGAACGCCGAAGGACGGACATATTGTTTGAGCGCGATCACCGACGGCAGCTTGATCTCTGCGGTAGGGCTGCGCACGGCGCGTTCGTAATGCGCGACGATATCGACACGATCGAGGAATACCGCCTTGATCGCGGTCTGCCACGGCCACACGCTGAGCGGATAATAGGACAGGGGCGTATAGTCCGCGTTCAGGACGAGCGCCGGACACGAATCAGGATGACGGATCAGATCGGGATGAAACACGGCTCCTCCCACGGATTACCCGCAGGCCGTGTCGCCCACGAGAGTGACACCGGTATGACAGCACGGCGGACCGACGATGGTCAAGCGGTCTGCGTTGATCGTGGCGACGAAAGGCGATGAGTGTCGTCAGCCGGTTCGCGCCGAGTCCCACCGGGCGCCTGCATCTCGGTCATGCTTTCGCGGCGATCCAGGCGCACGATCATGCGCGTGGAGAAGGAGGCGCGTTCCTGCTGCGGATCGAGGATATCGACGGAACCCGCAGCCGTGAGGAGCATGTTGCGGGGATCGTCGAAGACCTCGCCTGGCTGGGACTCGCGTGGGACGCGCCGGTGGTACGACAGTCGGCGCGGCTGGACGAGTACGAGCGGGCGCTGGCGGATCTGCGGGGGCGGGCGTTGCTCTATCCGTGCTTCTGCACGCGCGCCGATATCGCCGCGAGCGTCAGCGCGCCGCATCGTGGGCCGGATGGACTGGTCTATCCGGGAACATGCCGGCGGCTCGATCCGGGGGCGGCTGCGGCGCGGGTTGCGGCGGGGCACGCGCACGCGTGGCGTTTGGATATGGCGGGCGCGGTTGCCTATGCGGGGCCGCTGATGTGGACCGATCTGGTGGCCGGAACGCAGATTGCCGAGCCGATGGCGTTCGGCGATGTCGTGCTGGCGCGCAAAGATGCGCCGGCGAGCTATCATCTCGCGGTGACGGTCGACGATGCGGCGCAGCGTGTGACCGACGTGGTGCGCGGACGAGACCTGTTCCGGGCGACCGATATTCACCGGCTGCTCCAGGCACTGCTGAGATTGCCGACGCCGGTCTATCGTCATCACGATCTGCTGCTGGGGCCGGATGGCGAGCGGCTGGCCAAGCGCAACGGCGCGCCTGCGCTGGCCGACATGCGCGCAGCCGGAGTGGACGGAGTCGAACTCGCCGCCGGTTTGCGCGCGGGGCGACTTCCCATTGGCTTTACTGCACGCGATGCCTAGATAAGACGCATGAACACGTTCCTCGTCATTCTGCTGATCGCGGCGATGCTGGCGACGGTGGTCGCTTTGGTCCGCGGCGTCATAGCCTTCCTTCAGGAAAGCCATGCTCAGGTTCGTGGCGGCGAGGGGCCGTCGGCTGCTTCGCTGAAGTCCAATCGCATGATGCAGCAACGCATCTTCTTCCAGGCGCTGGCAATCCTGATCGTCGTGGTGATCCTGTTCGCGGCCGGCCGTACCTGATCGGTTAGATGGTCAAGCTCAATCGCATCTACACGCGGACCGGCGATGCTGGAACGACGGGTCTGGTCGACGGGTCGCGCGTGTCGAAGGCGGAGCCGGTGATGGCGGCTATCGGCGATGTCGACGAGGCGAACAGTGCGATCGGCGTGGCGATGGCGGCGCTAGGCATACACGACCTGGCGGTGCGGCTGCTGGTGATCCAGAACGACCTGTTCGATCTTGGTGCGGACATCGCGACACCGGCGGATATGGCGGGCGCGCTGCGGATCACGCCCGAACAGGTCGCGCGGCTTGAGGCGGAAATCGATGCGATGAACGCCGGTCTGGTGCCACTGACCAGTTTCGTCCTGCCGAGCGGCGATCCCGCCGCTGCGGCTTTGCATCTGGCGCGTGCGATCGTGCGACGTGCGGAACGGAGCGCGGTGGCGGTCGAATGGCTGAACGCACCGGCGCTGGCCTATCTCAATCGATTGTCCGACTGGCTGTTCGTCGCGGCGCGGGCGGTGAACGCCGCTGCGGTCGGCGACATATTGTGGAAGCCGGGCGCCAGCCGCTGACCGCGGGTCGATGGCTGATCGTTACCGTTTCGCGGTACGAACCGGCGTTTGCGGTGCAACCCTTTCCGATCTCGTGCGCTTTCCTGACTTGCGTTAATACGCCCGGGGAGGGTTCCATCATGCTGAAGGTCGCTCCCAATCCGGGTCAGGCACTGGCAGGCCGCTATCAGGCGGTACGTGCCCTGACATTGGCATTGACCGAGCCGCTGTCGGATGCCGATGCCACTGTACAGTCGATGGCCGACGCTTCACCGGGTAAGTGGCATCTTGCGCATACGACATGGTTTTACGAGACGTTCGTGCTGCGCGACCATGTTCCCGGTTATCGACTGCACGACGAGCGATTCCCGTTCCTGTTCAACAGCTATTACGAAGCGGAAGGGCGCCGTCACGCGCGGGACCGCCGTGGCATGATCACCCGGCCCACGCTGGACGAGGTCCGCGCGTATCGCGCCCATGTCGACGCCGCGATGGCGGCGGCGCTGCCCGACCTGCCGGATGTGGCGCTGGAGCTGGTCGCGCTGGGATGCCATCACGAGGAGCAGCATCAGGAACTGCTGGTCACCGATCTGCTGCACCTGTTCGGCGAGAACCCGCTCGAACCGGCGATCTGGCCGCCCGCGCCCAAGGTGCCGGTGGCGGTGCCGGCGCCGATCGGCTGGATCCAACGCGATGCGGGGATCGTGCAGATCGGGCATGACGGCGACGGATTCGCCTTCGACTGCGAAGGGCCGCGGCATGACGCGCTGCTGACCGGCCATGCGCTCGCCGATCGCACCGTCACCAACGGCGAATGGAGTGCGTTCATCGCCGATGGCGGATACCGCGATCCCGCCCATTGGCTTGCCGATGGCTGGGCCTGGGTGAAGGCAGAAGGCATCGTTGCGCCGCTCTACTGGGAAGAGCGCGACGGAACGTGGACGCGCATGGGCCTCGACGGCCGCCGTCCGATCGACCCCGCCGCCCCGGTGACGCACGTCAGCTTCTTCGAGGCGGACGCCTATGCCAGCTGGGTCGGCGCGCGTTTGCCGACCGAGTTCGAATGGGAAGCGGCGGCGCAATCCCATGACGCCGCCGGCGGCAACCAGATGGACAGGGCCGGTGCCGTCGAACCCCGGCCCGCGGCGAACGCCCCCGCCTTCTTCGGCGATGTCTGGGAATGGACGGGCAGCGCCTACCGCCCCTATCCCGGTTTCCGTGCGGCCGAGGGTGCGGTCGGCGAATATAACGGCAAGTTCATGAGCGGGCAGTTCGTGCTGCGTGGCGGCAGTTGCGCCACCCCGCGCGGCCATGCGCGCGCCAGTTACCGCAATTTCTTCTATCCTCACCAGCGCTGGCAATTCACCGGCGTCCGGCTCGCCAAGGACCTCTGAATGTTGAAGCCCGAAATGGAGGACGGCGAGCAGAGGCTGGCCGATCCGCAGTTCCGCGCCGACGTGCTCGCAGGACTCGAACGCCGCCCGCGTGCGATTCCGGCCCGCTGGTTCTACGACCGGCGCGGGTCGGAATTGTTCGAGGACATCACGGCGCTGCGGGAATATTATCCGACACGGACCGAGACGGCGATCCTTGACCGGATTTGTCCGGAAGTGGCGGAGATCGCCGGGCGCGGACGCGCGGTCGTGGAATTCGGATCGGGATCGTCGGTCAAGACACCGTTGCTGCTGCGCTGCACCGCGCCGTCCGCGTATGTGCCGATCGATATCTCCGGCGACTTCCTGCGTGAATCCTCGCGCCTATTGTCGGCGCAATTCCCCGACCTGCTGGTGCTGCCGTTCGAGGCCGATTTCATGCGGCCGCTCACGCTGCCGCATACCGTCGCAGACACGCCGAAGCTGGGTTTCTTCCCCGGGTCGACGATCGGCAACATGATCCCGTTGATGGCGGTCGATCTGCTGCGGACGATGCGGGCGTCGCTGGGCGAGGGTGCGATGCTGCTGGTCGGCATGGACCGGATCAAGGATGAAGCGACGCTGGTCGCCGCCTATGACGACGAGGACGGCGTGACGGCGGCGTTCAACCTCAACCTGCTCGAACGGATCAACCGCGAACTGGACGGCACGATACCGATCGGCGCCTTTCGCCACGAAGCGCGCTGGAACGACGATCGCGCGCGGATCGAGATGCACCTGGTCGCTATCCGCGATGTCGAATTCACCGTCGACGGGCGACCCTTCGCCCTCGCGGCCGGCGAGAGCGTGCATACCGAGAACAGCCATAAATACGGATCGCGCGATGCGCGCATCCTTCTGCGCTCGGGCGGCTGGACGCCGATCCACGAATGGACCGACCCGGACGGCCTGTTCGCGCTCTACCTCGCCGAGGCGCAGGCAGAGCGCCCGGCGCCCTGATCCGGGTGGCGGCGCCCGTCAAAGACGCTATGGCGCGGCAAACGGACAAGGAGAGTGACATGCGGGCAGTCGGAGTCATCGGAGCGGGCCAGATGGGCGCGGGTATCGCGCAGGTATCGGCGGCGGCGGGCTATCGCGTCATCCTCACCGACGTGTCGCAGGAGCGTGCCGAGGCCGGCAAGGCGGGCATCGCCAAACAGCTCGCCCGCGCGGTCGAGAAGGAGAAGATCGACGCCGCGACGCGCGATGCGACGCTTGCGCGGATCGAGCCGGTCGCCGGCGTCGCGACAATGGGCGATTGCGGCCTGGTGATCGAAGCGGCGACCGAGCGCGAGGAGATCAAGCGCTCGATCTTCAAGGATGTCGGCACGGTGCTGGCGGCGGATGCGGTGCTGGCATCGAACACCTCGTCGATCCCGATCACGCGGCTGGCGCAGAGCTCGCCCGATCCGCAGCGGTTCATCGGCGTGCATTTCTTTAACCCGGTGCCGGTGATGGGGCTGATCGAGGTGATCCGCGGGCTGGCGACGTCGGACGCGACCGTTGCGGTCATCGAGGATTATGCCGATCGGCTGGGCAAGGCGGTGGTCCGCGCCAACGATGCGCCGGGCTTCATCGTCAACCGCGTGCTGATGCCGATGATCAACGAGGCGATCTTCGCGCTGGGCGAGGGCGTTGCGACGATCCGCGATATCGATCTCGCGTGCCAGCTGGGGCTGAACCATCCGATGGGGCCGCTGACGCTGGCGGACTTCATCGGGCTGGATACCTGTCTGGAGATCACGCGGGTGTTGTTCGAGGGGACCGGCGATCCCAAGTTCCGGCCTGCGCCGTTGCTGGTGAAGTACGTCGAGGCCGGCTGGTACGGGCGGAAAACCGGACGCGGTTTCTACGATTACAGCGGCCCGACGCCGGAGCCGACGCGCTGAGGACGATGCGATGAGCCTGGACGATACGATGGTCGATACGCCGGAAGGTCCGATGACCTTCAAGGAGTGGAAGAAGAAGAACCCGGTACAGCTGCCCTCGCGCCGGACGAAGGGCAAGGACCTGCCGAACCGGGTGAAGACGCGGACGGGGGAATAGGCGACTGCCCTGGTTCCTCCCTCGCTTCAGCGGGGGAGGGGGACCAGCGAAGCTGGTGGAGGGGGCGTTTCCGCGAGCGATCAGGTTCGCCGCCGGCCTCCCCCTCCGTCAGCGCTGGCGCGCTGCCACCTCCCCCTCGCGGGGGAGGACTTCAGGAAGCGCGAAACCGGATCGCGTACACCGCGCTCAGCACCACCAGAAACGGCGCCCCGTACACCAGCGTCAGCGCGAACGGCCCGGTGAACGGCGTCGTCGCCAATATCGCGAGGATCGCCCCCGCACCGGCAAGGCTGGTCCACGGATAGCCCCACATCCGGAATGCCGCCGGCGCGCCGTGTGCCCGCCGGAACGCCAGATGCGTGACGAAGATCATGCCCCAGGTGAACAGCGCACCGAAGATCGACACCGCGATCATCACCCCGAATGCCGCATCGGGCCGCCACGCATAGACGCCGCCCGCCACGCCGATCCCCGCCGCCGATACCAGCAGCGCCCCCACCGGCACGCCGCGTCCGTTCACCCGCGCGAGGCCAGCCGGCGCGAGACCGCTTTCGGCGAGGCTGAACAACATCCGCGAGGCGGTGTAGAGCTGGCTGTTCATCGCCGACAGGGCCGCGATCAGGACCACCGCGTTGATGATCCCCGCCGCATAGGGCACGCCGGTCGCCTGCATCACCGTGACGAACGGGCTGGTCGCGGTTCCGGCCTGCGTCCACGGCACGATCGCCAGCATCACCGCAAGGCTGCCGAGGTAGAACAGCGCCAGCCGCAGCATCGTCGAACGGAACGCCTTCACGATCGCCCGCTCCGGATCGCGTGCCTCGCCCGCGGCAACGGCGATCATCTCGATACTGAGATAGCTGAAGATCGATACGATGACGGCGGTCCAGATGCCGCCGATCCCGTTCGGCGCGAAACCGCCGTCCATGGTGTAATGGCTCAGCCCGACCCCGCTGTGTGCGATCACCCACAGCCCGACGGCGACGAACGCCACGATCGCGGCGATCTTGATGGCGGAAAAGACGTACTCGACCGCGCCGAACAGCCGCACGCTGGCAAGGTTCACCGCGAGCAGCGCGAGCGCGAAGCCCGCGATCCACCACAGGCCCGGCACGTCGGGTGCCCAGTAGCGCATGTAGATCGCGACGGCCGTCACCTCGGTCCCGATCGCGAGGATGATGCAGGTGACATAGGCGTAGCGGACGAGGAAGCCGGCGAACCGGCCGAGATAGCGCTCGGCGAACAGCCCGAACGATCCGGTCGCCGGGTCCGCCACCGTCATCTCGGCAAGGCAGCCCATCAGCGCCAGTGTGATAAGCCCACCGATGGCATAGCTCACCAGCACGGCGGGCCCGGCGAGCCCGATCGCGAAGCCGCTGCCCAGGAACAGCCCGGTGCCGACTGCGCCGCCGATCGCGATCATCGCGAGCTGGCCGGACCCCAACGTGCGCTTGAGGCCCGTCACGCGCGGTCGATCAGCCGATCAGCAATCCGGCGAGCGCCGCCGACATTAGATTGGCGAGGCTGCCCGCGGCCAGCGCGCGCAGGCCGAGTTTGGCGATCATCGGCCGCTGGTTCGGGGCGAGGCTGCCGGTCACCGCCATCTGGATCGCGATCGACGAGAAATTGGCGAACCCGCACAGGGCGAAGGTGACCACCGCCACCGTGCGCGGCGACAGCGCCGTCTGCTGGCCGAGATCGATGTATGCGACGAATTCGTTGAGCACGATCTTCTCGCCAAAGAGCCCGCCGGCGATCGCCGCCTCGTTCCATGGCACGTTGAGCAGGAACATCACCGGCTGGAAGACATAGCCCAGCAGGGCCTGAAAGCTGAGGCCGGGCAGGCCGACCATGTTGCCGAGGCCGCCCAGCAGCCCGTTGGCGAGCGCGACCAGTGCGACGAAGGCCAGCACCATCGCACCGACCGCCACGGCCAGCCGCACGCCGGTCTGCGCGCCCTGAGCCGCGGCCATGATCAGATTGGCGGGCTTTTCCTCGTCGTGGCTGGCATCGGGCAACGGCTCGCCCGGCGTGCCCTCCGGCAGCAGCGCGGCGGGGCCGGCGCCGCTGATCCGGTGTTCGGCGAGCGCAATCTGGCGGGCTTCATCGGGCTGGTCGCCGAGCGGCAATTCGCCTTCGGGCGCGACGCTCCGATCGGGCATGATGATCTTCGCCATCAGGATGCCGCCCGGCGCCGCCATGAAGCTGGCGGCGAGGAGGTATTCGATGCGGATGCCCATCGAGGCATAGGCCGCCAGGATGGTGCCGGCGACGCCGGCCATGCCGCTGGTCATCACCGTGAACAATTGCGGCGGCGTCAGGCCAGCGAGATAAGGGCGGATCACCAACGGCGATTCCGACTGGCCGACGAAGATGTTGGCGGCGGCGCACAGCGATTCGACCTTGGAGGTGCCGACGACCTTCTCGATCGCGCCGCCGACCCAGCGCACCACCAGCTGCATCACGCCGAGATAGTAGAGGATCGAGACGAGGCTGGCGAAGAAGATGATGACCGGCAGGGCGGCGATGGCGAAGCTCTGGCCGCCGATCTCGGGCGTCGCGAGCTTTCCGAACAGGAATTCGGTGCCCTTCTGCGAATAGCCGAGCAGCGCGGAGACGCCCGCGGAGGCACCCGCCAGCGCCTGCCGTCCCGGTCCCCAGTAGAGCACGATCGTCGCGATCAGCGCCTGCAACGCGAACGCCGCGCCGACGACGCGCAGCCGGATCGCCCGGCGATCGGTCGACAACGCGAAGGCGATACCGAGAATGACGAGAATGCCGGCAATGCCGATCAGGATACGATGCATCAATCAACCCGCGGGAATGAACCGCCGCGGCCCCCCGGCAGCGACAGGCCAGCATACAGCCGCTTTTCCGTGAGGCCAGAGCGGATTGGCCACCGCTTCGCGCTTCTCGACTCTCCTCCCTGCAAGGGATGGAAGAAGCCTATCTGCGCGGGGTTGGCCGCCGATACGTTCCACAGTCACGAAGGATGTGTGGAGGGCTGGCCCTTCGCCATGGACCGCGGAAGTATTTGCCCGGTCGCGGAAACGCGCTAGCGTCGTGGCGATGCAAATCCCTCCCGCCGCCGCGCCTGTCGCCATTCCCCGCGCGCTGTTCGTCTTTTCCGTCCTGTATGGCGGCATGGTCTGCATCGCCGGTGTGCTCGGCGTGAAGCAGGTCGCGCTCGGGCCGCTGGCGGTGGAGGCGGGGATCTTCGCGTTCCTGATCCTCGTCGCGCTCTCCAGCGCCATCGCCGAGCTGTTCGGGCAAAAGGTCGCCACGTCGCTGGTCCGGCTCGGCTTCGTGCCGCTGCTGGTATCGGCGGCGCTGATCCAGATCGTCGTCGCGCTGCCCCATGATCCCGGCATGTACCCGCCGGCGATCGATGCCTTTCCGGTCGTCGTCGGCCAGAGCGCGCGGATGATGATCGCCGGGCTGATCTCCTACGGCATCTCGCAGACGCTCAACGTCCTGATCTTTTCCAAATTGTCGCGCGGCGAGGGGCGGCTGGTCTGGTTGCGCGGGATCATCGCCAGCGTCATCAGCCAGATCATCGATACATTGCTGTTCATCTCGATCTCGTTCTACGGCGAACGCCCGATCCTTGGCCTGATGGCGGGTCAGATGGCGACCAAGGTGATCCTGTCGATCGTGCTGATGCCGTTGATGATCACCGGGCTGGTCGCGCTGGGCCGGCGACTGGATCGCAAGGCGTTTTGACGCCGGACTTTGAAGCCGGCTGATCCGCCGCTACAGGCGCGATCCATGACCGACTCCACCGCCACCGCCGCGCTGCTCGCCAAGGCCGAAACCCTGACCGAGGCGCTGCCGTACCTGCAACGCTACGCCGGCCAGACCTTCGTCGTGAAATACGGCGGCCACGCGATGGGCGACCCCGAACTCGCGCGCGATTTCGCGGAGGATGTCGTGCTGCTGAAGGCGGTCGGCATCAACCCGGTCGTCGTGCACGGCGGCGGGCCGCAGATCGGCGCGATGCTGAAGCGGCTGGGGGTCGAATCGCGCTTCGTCGATGGCCTGCGCGTCACCGATGCCGAAACCGCGCGGATTGCGGAAATGGTGCTGGCGGGATCGATCAACAAGGAGATCGTCGCCTGGATCGGGCAGGCCGGTGGTCGGGCTGTGGGCATTTCGGGCAAGGACGCCAATCTGGTCACCGCGATGAAGGTCGGTCGCGATACGCCCGATACGTTGCAGGGGATCGAGCGTCACGTCGATCTGGGCTTCGTCGGCGAACCGGTCGCGGTCGACCGGACGATCCTCGACACACTGTCGGGCAGCGGCATCATCCCGGTCGTCGCGCCAATCGCGTTGGGGGCCGACGGCCATACGTACAACATCAACGCCGACACCATGGCCGGCGCGATCGCCGCCGCGCTGGGCGCATCGCGCTTCTTCCTGCTGACCGATGTCGCGGGGGTGCTCGACAAGGACAAGCGACTGCTGACCGATCTCGACCCGGCGCGCATCGCCGCGCTGAAGGCGGACGGCACGATCAGCGGCGGGATGATCCCCAAGGTCGATACCTGCGTCGCCGCGGTCGAATCCGGGGTGGACGCCGCCGTGATCCTGGACGGCCGCGTACCGCATGCGATGTTGCTGGAGATTTTCACGTCGGCCGGCGCAGGGACCCTGGTTCACGCGTAGCGCCCAAGTCCTTCCCCGCGAGGGGAGGACTTTGGGTATGTTCCCCGACGCCCGAACCCGCTACGTCCGGTCCGAACCCTAACCCCCGGAGCCTCGCGTGATCGCGCTTACCCTTATCCAGATCATCCAGGTGCTGCTGAACGTGGTCTGGTGGATCATCATGGTCCAGTTCGTCCTGTCGCTGCTGATCGTGTTCAACGTCATCAATACGTCGAACAACTTCGTCAGTTCGCTGCACTACGGGCTCGATCGGCTGACCGAGCCGATGTACCGCCCGCTGCGCCGGGTGCTGCCGAATATCAGCGGCATCGACCTTGCGCCGCTGGTCGTGCTGATCGTCATCCGCATCCTCGACAGCGTCATATTGCCGAACATCGCCGTCAGCCTGATGTCGAACGGCGCGATCTGAGGACTCCTATGCTGGCGAAGATTGCCGCCGGTCGCTATGGGGCCGCAGCATGACCGCCACGATCATCGACGGCAAGGCGCATGCCCTCGCCCTGCGCACCCGCATCGCCGCCCATGTCGCCAGCTTCCGCGAGCACACCAGCCGTGCGCCGGGCCTCGCCGTCGTGCTGGTTGGCGAGGACCCTGCGTCCGCCGTCTACGTCCGCAACAAGGGCAAGGCGACGCGCGACGCCGGCATGGAAAGCTTCGAGCATCGCCTGCCTGCCGATACCGATTCCGCGACATTGCTCGCTTTGGTCGAGCGGCTGAACGTCGATGCGGCAGTGGACGGCATCCTCGTCCAGTTGCCGTTGCCCGCGCATATCGATGCGCGGGCGGTGCTGCTCGCGATCGATCCGGACAAGGATGTCGACGGATTCCACCCGGTCAACGCCGGGCGACTGGCGATCGGGGCGGAGGGGTTCGTGCCGTGCACGCCGCTGGGGTGCCTGATGCTGCTGAAGGACATCCACCCGCATCTGGCGGGGCTGGAGGCGGTGGTCGTTGGCCGGTCCAACATCGTCGGCAAGCCGATGGCGCAATTGCTGCTCCAGCAGAGCTGCACCGTCACGATCGTCCATAGCCGCACCCGCGACGTGTTCGCACATACCCGACAGGCGGACATCGTCGTCGCCGCGGTCGGCATTCCGCAATTCATCAAGGGCGACTGGATCAAGCCCGGCGCGACCGTCATCGACGTCGGCATCAATCGCACCGACGCAGGACTGGTCGGCGATGTCGACTTCGCCTCGGCACGGGAGGTCGCGGGAGCGATCACGCCGGTGCCGGGCGGGGTCGGGCCGATGACGATCGCCTGCCTGATCCGCAACACCTATGTCTCCGCCTGCCGGCGCGACGGGGTGGAGGCAATGCTGTGATCGAGCTGTTCGTCACGACGCTGATCACCTTCTTCGTCATCATCGATCCGCTCGGCTGTGCGCCGATCTATGCCGGGCTGTCGTCGGGCGCATCCCCGACGCAGCGACGCGCGATGGCGTTCCGTGCGGTCGGCGTCGCATCGGCGATCCTGCTGGTGTTCGCGCTGGTCGGCGAGGACCTGTTGCACGGGCTGGGCATCAGTCTGGCGAGCTTCCGCATCGCCGGCGGCATCATGCTGTTCCTGATCGCGCTGGAAATGGTGTTCGAGAAGCGCACCCAGCGACGTGAGGATCGGGCCGCAGTCGTGGCTGCCGATCCCGAGGTGGAGGACGTGTCGATCTTCCCGATGGCGATGCCGATGATCGCCGGACCGGGATCGATCGCGTCGGTGATGCTGCTGATGGCGCGCACCAATGGGATCGAGGCGACCGCGGTCGTGCTCGCCGCCTTGGGCGCGATCCTGTTGCTGACGCTCGCCGCATTGCTGGCGGCGGGGCCGCTGATGCGGTTGCTGGGCGCGCGGATCGAGGCGGTGATCACGCGGCTGCTGGGCGTGCTGCTGGCGGCGCTGGCGGTGCAGTTCGTGATGGACGGGTTGCAGGTCAGCTTGCGCTAACGATCAGATTTTTGCGCGCAGAGGCGCGGAGGACGCAGAGATCGCACTTGGCGAGCGCAGCCCTCTCCCAACGCAACGTGCGTTGCTGTTCACCGCCGTCGTTGCCAACGCAACTCTGCGTTCTCTGCGCCTCTGCGCGAACATTTTAAACGCTGCGCGGGCCGCTCAATCGACCTTGAACAGCCGGAGCGGCGAGCCCTTCGGCAGGGGCAGGGGGGTGAGCCACGTTGGTACTTCGCCGTGGGCGAGCTGGTCGTAGAAGCCGCCGGGGTTGCGCGCGCGGTAGTTGGTCGATTCCGAATGGTTGGGGCAGACCATCAGCATCGTCGCGCCGTGGCGGCGGATGATGGCATGCGCTTCGTTGGCCGAACGGCCGAAGGCGTGCTGGACGTCGAGGATCGCATCGCCGTTGCGGTGATAGGGGCCGGCGATGGCGTCGTGGTGGGTCACGGTGATCAGCCGAGGGCCGAGATCGGTGAAGGTGAAGATCGTCTGCGCCGGGTATCGGTCGAGCGCCTTGAGCACGGTGTAGCGGACGCAATTGCCGGTCGAGCCGTTGACCCGTTTGGTATAGGCGTTGGGGCGGTCGACGGGCAGGTATTTGATGATCAGCCCGGCGAACAGGCCGGAGACGATCAGGAACGCCGCCACCGTGCCGCCGACGCGTACCGGCATCGAGCGGTGGTTGAGCAGCCAGGGCAGGACGATCCAGCCGAGCAGGGTCGCGCCCGGTACGGCGAGCAATTGCGCCGCGGGGCCGGCGCGGACCTGCCACAGCAGCATCAGGCAGGCGAAGGTGACGAACAGCGCGACGGCGGTCCAGCCGATCAGCGCGCGAGTCCCACGTGCGCGCCACGCGCCGAGGATGACGCCGAACACGCCGACGATCGGCAGCGCGGCGATCGGAAAGCCGAGGCGGAAGGGGTGTTTGTAGATCGGCTTGGCTTCGCGGACGTTGTTGAGCCAGTTCTTCTCCAGCTCGGGCGAGACGCCTTCGGGGCGGCCGAGGCATTGCGGGAAGAAGTGGACGAAGCCCGCGACGATCACCGCGCCGGCGGCGACCGACAGGCCGATGCGGACGCCGCGCGAGGCGGGGTTGAGCCGGGCGAGCAGGAACAGCAGCGCGCCCGCCGCGACGGTGACGCTGAGCCAGACCGGCGTCAGCGCGTCGCAGCGCATCGCGTAATTGGCGTTGGAGGCGAAGGCGGCGAAGCCCAAGGCGCTGCCGCCGCCGAGGCTGAGGGCATAGGCCTGTAGCCGCATGGATTCGGCGCGGTCCCAGACCCAGCGCAGCGCGAGGATCGCGCCGGCCATCGCGCAATAGGGCAGCATCTCCAGCCCGATCGACAGGCTGACCGCGCTGGCGAGGCCGACCATCAGGCCGCCGCGTGCGCCTTTCGGATCGCACAGGCCAGCGACGGTGAGGCTGAGCATCGCCAATTGCCAGCCGTGGTGGTCGATGCGTTCGGGCAGGAACATCAGCATCGTCGCGGCGGTGCCGAGCAGGAAGACGATCGCCAGCGGCCATGCCAGGGGATGGATCAGCCGGCGGACGGTAACGGCGACACCGAGCATGGTGATCGACAGCGGGATCAGCGGCGCGATGCCGCACGCGAGCCGTTCCGCCCAGAAGTTGCTGGTGAACAGGCGGAAGAACAGGATGAGGCCGGCGAGCGGCAGGTCGACGATGCGGCTCCAGTGGATGTCGAAGCCGACCGGCGGATTGAGCCGATAGTTGCGCAGGTCGTACCAGCCCTGACCGCCGAGCCATGCGCGGACCTGCATCAGGCGCATGTTGTCGTCGGTGTCGCCCAGCGACAGCCAGCGCACCAGATTCCAGTCGCTCCACACGTACCAGATCGCCACCGCGAGCCACGCGATCAGGGTCAGCGCGATCCAGTGCCGGTCGGTCTCGTCGGCCAGCCGGCCGCGGGGAGGTGTGTTCAACGTGCGCGACCTTCAATTGACCGTTTCGTTCCCGGCGTATTGCCTTTAGGGCGTGGCCGATGGCGAGGGAAGCACTGGTGGCGAGGGGCGTTCAGGCACGGATCGATGCGCTCCGCCGCAGCGGCATGTTCGGGCAGATCGTCCGGTTCGGTATCGCCGGCGGCATATCGACGCTGATCTATTCCGCGGTCTACCTGCCGCTGACCGCCTGGGTGCTGCCGCATCGGTTGGCGGTGCTGGCGGTGCCGCCGGCATTCCTGGTAGCGGTGATCGCGGGATTCTTCCTGCACAGCGCCTGGAGCTTCAAGGGCCATGGCACGCGTGATACCAGCGGGCGCCAGCATGTGAAGTTTCTGGCGGTGCAGAGCTTCGGCCTGCTGCTCAATGCCGGCTTCACCTGGCTGGCGACGGGATTGTTGCACCAGCCGCCGTGGGTCGCGCTGATCCCGGTGGTGCTGATCACGCCGCTCGCCACCTTCGCGCTCAATCGCCAGTGGGTATTCGGATAAGATATGGATCGCATCGTCTACGACCGCATGGCGGCGCATGATTCCACGCATTGGTGGTATCGCGCCCGTCGTGACATCCTGAGCGATTACCTGACGCGGTACGGCAATGTGCCGAAGGGCGCGCGTATTCTGGAGATCGGCTGCGGCACCGGGCACAATCTGCCGATGCTGGCGACGTTCGGCGACGTGGACGCGATCGAGATCGACCCGGCGGCGCGCGAGATCGCGAGCGAGCGTCTTGGCAAGCCGGTCGGCGACGCGCGCTTGCCTGAGTTGCCCGGCGTGGCGCGTGGGGCGTACGACCTGATCGCGGTGCTCGATGTGGTCGAGCATATCGAGGATGACGTCGCCGCGCTGAAGGGTATGGCGAGCCTGCTCAAGCCCGGCGGCAAGATCCTGATCGCGGTGCCGGCCCATCAATGGCTGTGGAGCGCGCATGACGTGGTGAACCATCACCATCGCCGTTATTCCAAGGGATCGCTGGTGACGGCGATCGAGGCCGCCGGCCTGAAACCTCGCAAGCTGACGTATTTCAATTCGCTGCTGTTCCCGCTCGCCGCGGCGGCGCGTATCGCCGGCCGGTTGACGGGCCGCGACGACAGCGACGATTCGCCTCCCGCCAAACCGCTCAACGCGCTGTTCGAGACGATCTTCCGGCTGGAACGGCATGCGGTCGGCCGCGTGCCGCTGACGCCGGGGGTGTCGATCGTCACGCTCGCGGAGCCGAAATCCTGAACAGCGCTTGCCTGTGATAAGGGAGCTTTGAACGGAGTGCCTCGCGAGAACGGTTCTAAACTCCCGCTTTGCGAGGCGGGACCGGGATGGCCTACTCCGCCGCTTCCCGCTGCGCCGTCACCTCGAACTCCGGGGACGGCTCCGCGGCGTTGAAGCCCAGGGTGGAATGTCCCTTCACCGGCCCGGCGATGTCGGCGACCAGATACAGCGGGCGTCGCTTCGATTCGATGTAGAGGCGGCCAAGATATTCGCCGATCATCCCCAGCACGAACATCTGCACCGCGCTCAATACGGTCACGACGAGCATCGTCGAGGTCCAGCCCTGCACCGGCGATCCCTCGAAGAAACCCCACAGGATGTAGAAGAGCAGGAGCAGCGATGCACCAGCGAGGATCACCGATGCATGGCTGGCGAACCGCAACGGTGCGGTCGAGAAACCCGTGACCGCATCGAATGCCAGCCGCACCATCTTGCCGAGCGGGTAATTGGTCTCGCCCGCATGCCGTTCGGCGCGATCGTAGGGGAAGGGCACCTGACGGAACCCGACCCATGCGACCATGCCGCGGATGAAGCGGGCCTGTTCGGGCAGCGACAGCAAGGCGTCCAGTGCGCGTCGGCTCATCAGCCGGAAATCGCCGGTGTCGAGCGGGATCGGCGTATCCGTCACCCGGTCGAGCACGCGATAGAAAGCGGCGGCCGTCGCCTTCTTGAAGATCGTCTCGCCCTGCCGCTTGCGGCGCACCGCATAGACGACGTCCGCCGCTTGCGCCGCCATCGTCGCGCGCATGTCGGTCAGCAGTTCGGGCGGGTCCTGCAGGTCGGCGTCGATGATCAGGATCTGTTCGCCCGAACACAGATCGAGCCCGGCGGTCAGCGCGAGCTGATGGCCGTGGTTGCGCGACAGGTTGACCGCGACCAGCCGCGGGTCGGCAACGGACAGGCGCTGCATGACCGCCCAGCTGTCGTCGCGACTGCCATCGTTGATCAGCACGATCTCATGATCGTCGCCCACCGCCGTCTTCGCTGCGGCGGACACCCGCGCGTGCAACAGTTCCAGACAGGCGGCTTCGTTATAGCACGGGATGACGATGGACAACGCGGGGCGATACATGATGCTCCCCCTTAGCCGGTCGGGGGAGCCTCATCCATACGTAACGTGGCCTAGCGGTGAACGGTCAGCGGGCGACTACCAGCTTGACCAGCATACCGGGACGTACCGGCGTGTCCTCGGTCAGCCCGTTCAGGACCTCGAACCGCTCCTGCTTCAGGTCGGGCACCGCCATCCGTGCGGAAAGCGTCGCGACGGTGTCGCGCGGCCCCACGGTGACGACGCGGATCATCTGCTTGCCTTGTTTGCCGTCGCCATAGGGCAGCCCGTCGAGCATGCGCAGGAAGGCGGTGTCCTGCGTCGCTGCCGGACGCGTCTTCGCGGTAGCCTTGGCGAGCTGTTCGGCGCGTGCCACGCGATCGGGACCGTTGGGATGCGTCGAGGCCCAGCCGGGGAGGGTACGCGCGGTGCCGCTCGACTGCGCCGCGATGCCGCTCGACTGGTCGAGCGAGAAGAGCATGTCGGCGGCGGCATAGGGATTGTAGTTCGCCGCAGCGATATAGCGAACGCCGAGCGCATCCGCCTGATATTCCTGATCGCGGCCGTATTTCAGCGTCACGAGCTGCGCCGCCGTCCGTGCGCCGCCGCCGGCGAGGCGACCCAGCGTCGAATTGCCGGCGGCGGTGCCGACCACGCCTGCCAGTACCGCGCCGATCGTCGAGGTGCGTTGCCGGCCGGCGGCATGGCGGGCGGCGACATGGCCGACCTCGTGACCCAGGACGGATGCGAGCTCGGCCTCGCTGTTCATCAGCGCGAGCAGCTGACGCGTGACGTAGACATAGCCGCCGGGGATCGCAAAGGCGTTCTCTACCGGCGAGTCGAGCAGGGTGACCGTGAAGTCGCCCTGCGCATTGGACAGGCCGGACTGGACCGCGACGCGCTTGCCGACGCGCTCGACGAAGGCGGCCTGCGGACCCTTATAGGCACCGCCGAACTCGGCCATCAGCTGCGGATGCGCCTGACTGCCCTGCGCCTTGTCCGTTTCCGAAATCGAGCGCACGGTCCCTTGTGCGGCGGCAGGCGTGACGGGCGCGATGAAGATGGCGCCCGCGAACAGGGCGGCGGTGTAGCGGCGGATCATGATGCTCTCCCGGTGACGACCCTATAAAGCCATCAGGCCAGAGTTGTTCCACATGCGGAATGACGGCCGATGCGATCAGACCCGGTCCACCGCGTTCACCGCATCCGCCGCACGCAGGGCCGCGATCAGGCGCATCAGCTGGTGGATGTCGTGGACCTCGACGTCGATGACGTTGGTGTGGAACATCGAATCGCGCGTATCGAGCCGTAGCGCGATGATGTTCGCCCGGTGCGCACCGATGATCGTCGAGACGATACCCAAGGCGCCCGGTTCGTTCTTCACCTGCACCGCGATCCGCGCCACCGCGCCGTCGCTCTTGTCGCCCCAATCGACGTCGACCCAGTCGGTTTCGTCCGCGCCGCGCTCGGCGAGTTCGGCGAGGACGCGGCAGTCGATCGCATGCACCTCGATCCCCGCATCGGGGCGGCGCAGACCGACGATGCGGTCGCCCGGCACGGGATGGCAGCATTCCGCGAGGTCGAACGCGACGCCCGCGGTCAGCCCCTTGATCGAGATCGCGGTCGACTGCGGGGCAAGCAGGCGCATGTCCGCGCCGGCAGAGCCGGGCATCAGCGCCTCCATGACGGCGGCGTCGGAGATGCCGCGGCGGGCGATCGATGCTAGCAGCGCGGACTCGTCAGGGAGCTTCAGCCGCTTGAGCGCATGATCCAGTGCATCTGGACCGATCGTTGCCGGCATTCGCTGGACGATATCGTCGTACAGCTTGCGGCCGAGCGCGATCAGTTCGTCGCGTTCGCGATGGCGAAGGTGGCGGCGGATGCCGGCCAGCGCCTTGCCCGTGATCGCGAAGTTGAGCCAGCCCGGCTGCGGCACCTGGCCCTTCGATCGCAACACCTGAACCTGATCGCCGTTCTCGATCACCGTCGACAGCGGCACGACGCGGCCGTTGATCTTCGCGCCAACCGCCTGATCGCCGAGGTCGGTATGAACCGCATAGGCGAAATCGATCGGCGTCGCACCCTTGGGCAGCTGGATCAGCTCGCCCTTCGGCGTGAACGCGAAGATGCGATCCTGGTACATCGCCATGCGGGTGTGTTCGAGCAGCTCTTCAGGGCTGCCCGCGGTGTCGAGGATTTCGACGAGGTCGGCGATCCAGCTGTGCTGGCTGTCGGCGCGGACCTTCTTTTCCTTATACGCCCAATGCGCCGCGAGGCCGAACTCGGCCTCGGCGTGCATGTCTGCGGTGCGAATCTGGATCTCGATACGCGCGTTGTCGGCGTGGATGACCGACGTGTGCAGCGACCGGTAGCCGTTGCGCTTGGGGGTCGAGATATAATCCTTGAACCGCCCTGGCACCATCGGCCAGCGGCGGTGGATCACCCCCAGCACCTTGTAGCAATCCTCGATCGTCGGCACGATCGCGCGGAACGCCATGATGTCGCTGAGCTGTTCGAAGCTGATGTGGCGCTCGCTCATCTTGCGCCAGATCGAATAGGGATGCTTTTCGCGGCCGTGGACCTCGGCCTCGACGCCGGCGCGGCCTAGCAGCAGCTTCAGGCCCGATCCGATCTTCGTGATGCGGTCGCCGCCGCCGGTCTTGAGTTGTTCCAGTCGCCGGCTGATCGATTCATAGGCTTCGGGTTCGAGCTGTTCGAAGGCGAGCGTCTGCATCTCCTTCATGAACTCGTACATGCCGATCCGCTCGGCGAGCGGCGCGTAGATGTCCATCGTCTCCTTCGCGATCCGCCGCCGCTTTTCCGGCTTGGGGATATGATGGAGCGTGCGCATGTTGTGCAGGCGGTCGGCGAGCTTGACCAGCAGCACGCGGATGTCGTCGGACATCGCGAGCAGGAACTTGCGCAGATTTTCGGCGGCGCGCTCGTTCTCGGTCTGCGCCTCGATCTTGCTGAGCTTGGTGACGCCGTCGACCAGCCGCGCGACGTTGGCCCCGAAGAGCCGCGTGATCTCCTCCGGCGTCGCGACCGTATCCTCGATCGTGTCGTGCAGGATCGCGGTGGCGATCGTCTCGTCGTCCAGCCTCAGGTCGGTGAGGATGCCGGCGACTTCGATCGGGTGGCTGAAGTACGGATCGCCGCTGGCGCGCTTCTGGCTGCCGTGCGCCTGCATCGAAAAGACGTAGGCGCGGTTGAGCAGCGCCTCGTCGGCGTTCGGGTCGTAGTCGAGCACGCGGTCGACCAGTTCATATTGCCGTAGCACGCCGACCACATGGAGTAGGGTCATGCCGCTTTGCAACATCTTGTTGCGTCGGGCGATACGATTAGGTCGTCACCGGGCGCTCACGGAAGGTCCTACGCCTTCCTGGCCTTGGCGTTGCATTTGGCGAGCTGGTCCGCGTCATAGGGTTTGCCCGCGACGGTGAAGCTGCTGACCGCACCGATCTGGCGTACCACCAGTTCGCACAATATCGCGGGGCGTTCGGGGGCGTGGCCCGCGACGAAGGCCTGACCTTGCAAGCGCCATGCAGTCGAGCGGGTGATAAAGCCCGTCTTGGTCGAGGGAGCGGCGGGGACCGCGACATAAACGTCGGCGGCAGCCGGGGCGGCGATTGCAGCAGTGCCGGACAGCGTGGCGGCAGCGATGACGAGCGTGGCGAAAAGCTTCATGACCGGTCCTCCCGAACCTTTATAACGAGACCGCCGTCTATCTATATGAGTTGCAGGTTGCAACTGGAAACCGATAAAGGCTTCTCGGCTCATGCCGAAATGCGGTAGATCAGGCGCAAGAGGATCATCATGGCGACACCGGCCGACCTGCCCAAGTTACGAGAAACATTGCGTGAATGCAGCCTGCCGGCGGCATTGGAGGCAATGGGCGAACGTTGGGCGTTCCTGATCCTGCGGGCGGCATTCAACGGTCTGCACCATTTCGAGGAATTTCAGGCCGAACTGGGGATCGCCCGTAACATCCTGGCGAACCGACTGGCGCGGCTGGTCGACCACGGCATCCTGCAACGCGAACCGATGCCCGACGATCGCCGCAAGATTCGCTATACGCTGACCGAAAAGGGGCACGCCCTGCTGCCGACGATGATCGCGCTTCGGCAATGGGGCGAACGCTGGGAATTGTGCGCGCCGGCGTTTCCGATCCTTGTCGACACCCGCGATCGGCGACCGATCGCCGCGATGGCGGTGCACGCCCATGATGGCCGCGTGCTGGGGAAGGGCGACCTGATCTGGGCGCTGCCCGAAGACGTCGAGCCGAACGAATAGCCGCGCTACAGCGCTTCCAGAAAGGTCCGGACCGTATCGCCGATCGCGAGCGGTCGTCCGGTCGGCAGATGCACGTTCACCATGACCATGACGATCTGCGCGTGCAGGACCCCCGTGTCGGCATGCGTCAGGTCCATCGCCATCGTCAGGCTGCTGCCGCCGACCCGTGCGATCCGGACATGCGCCTCGACGGTGTCGCCCCACACGAAAGGCTTGAGATAATCGACCTCCGCCTTGCGGACATGGAATTCGGTATGGCACCAGACGTCACCCAGAGCCGCCTCGATCCCCGTCCATTCCCAAAAGTCGGTTGCCGCGACGTCCGCATATTCGAGATAACGCGAATTGAAGACGACCTTCTGCCCGTCGATCTCGGCGTAGCGCACGCGAAACCGCGTCGAGAATGCAAATCCGTCCCGCACCCGATCAACCCGCTTTCTGGCCCAGCGACTGACCCGGCGTGTTGACGCCCATCGATTGCAGGTAGCGCTTCACGTTGCGCGCCGCCTGTCGGAGCCGCTGTTCGTTTTCGACGAGGGCGATCCGGACGAAGCCCTCACCGTTCTCGCCATAGCCGACGCCCGGCGCGACCGCGACATGGGCATGGGTGAGCAATTGCTTGGAGAATTCGAGGCTTCCCAGATGCGCGACCGCCGGTGGCAGCGGCGCCCAGGCGAACATCGAGGCGCGCGGGGACGGGATGTCCCAGCCCGCCCGCGCGAAGCTTTCGACCAGCACGTCGCGGCGCTTGTGATACAGCTGACGGTTGGTCTCGACGATATCCTGCGGGCCGTTGAGCGCGGCGCATGCCGCCGCCTGGATCGGTGTGAACGCGCCGTAATCGAGGTAGGATTTCACTCGCGTCATAGCCGCGATCAGCGTGCTGTTGCCGACCGCGAAGCCGATCCGCCAGCCCGCCATGCTGTACGTCTTGCTGAGCGACGTGAATTCGACCGCAATGTCCTTCGCACCCTTCACCTGCAGGATCGAAGGCGTCGGATTGCCGTCGTAATACAGCTCGGAATAGGCGAGGTCGGAGATGATCCAGACCTTGTTCTCCTTCGCCCACGCCACCAGCCGCTCATAGAAGGCGAGGTCGACCGCTTCCGCCGTCGGGTTCGACGGATAGTTCACCACCAGCACCGACGGGCGCGGCACGGTGAACGCCATCGCGCGTTCCAGGCTTTCGAAATAGGCTTCGTCGGGCGTCGTCGGTACGGCGCGGATCGTGGCGCCGGCGATGATGAAGCCGAAGGTATGGATCGGATAGCTGGGGTTGGGCGCGAGCACGACGTCACCCGGCGCGGTGATCGCGGTGGCGAGGCTGGCGAGCCCCTCCTTTGATCCCATCGTCACCACGACTTCGGTCTCGGGATCGAGATCGACGCCAAAGCGGCGGCCGTAATAATTCGCCTGTGCGCGGCGGAGGCCGGGAATACCCTTCGACTGGGAATAGCCGTGTGCGTCGGGCTTGCGCGTCACCTCGATCAGCTTTTCGAGCACGTGCGCGGGCGGCGGCAGGTCGGGATTGCCCATGCCGAGATCGATGATGTCCTCGCCCGCCGCACGCGCCGCAGCCCGCATGCCGTTGACTTCGGCGATGACATAGGGCGGCAGGCGCTTGATGCGGTAGAAGTCGTCGGACATGGGTCACCTTCAATTGACCATGCCGTCTTACGCCCGCCGCGGCTCTTTAACCACCGTTTCCGTTCCCCGGTGGTGCGGCGGAGGTGGCGGCCCGGTCATTTCCAGATGCGATGTTCGTCCGCATATCGCGCGATCGCCTTCGCGATCAGCGTGTCGTCCGCCACCGACGGATGGTAGTGACATCCTGCAAAGGTCAACGTCGGCGCGCGCAGGAAGCCGATGTCGCGCATCCCTTCCGCGGTCAGGCGACTGACGACCGTGGCTTCTTCCGCCGCGATCTCGCCGTCGGCAAGGTCGGTCGCCCAGAGCAACACGTGCGCCCCGGGATGTGTCGCGCGCAGCGACCGGATGAAGCGCATGAAGCGCGCCTCGTAATCGGCGTGCAGCGCCTCGCGCGTCCGCCAACGCTCGCCCGGCTTCAGCGCGGTCGAGAAATCGTTGCTACCGAGCGCTATGACGAACAATTGCGGGTTCCAGCCGGCATCGGTCGCCGGCCTGGCCTTGTCGAACAGGACGTAGGGATAGGCGTCGACCGTCGTGTCGGCCTTGAACCCGTCGTAATTGCGCACGACGCCGCGGCCGGAAATCGCATGGACGCGATAGTCGGCGCCGTAGTGGCGGGCGGTCTGGCCGGCGATTCCCTGCGATGTATCGGTGGTCGCCCAGACCTCCGCCTCGGTGCAGTCGCGTTTGGCGGACGTGTTGCCATAGCCGACGGTGTGCGAATCGCCGATGAACTCGATCTGCCGCCGCGCGGCGGCCGGCGCGGGCAGTGGCGTGCCGCCGGGTGCGGCGAACAGCCCGCCGAGAATGGTGGGCCCAGACTGGCTCTCGCTGGCGACCTCGACGCGGATCACATGCCTGCCCTGCGCCAGCCCATCGATCCGGTAGAGGCCGGCGGCAGGCTTGACGAGGGTCTGCACCGGCTTGCCGTCGATCAGGACATGCAGGATCATGTCGCCCGTCCCGACCCGTAACATCGCCTGACGTCCGCGGAAGGCGCCCTCGACATAGGTGCCCGGCCATTGCCGTCGCCAGCCGGCGCCGACGCGCTCGGCGCGCCCGCCGATACGGACGGCCAGCGGCTTGCCCGTTGCGGTTGCCGCCGGCACCGGCGTCACGCTCGCGAGCAGCATCGCGGCGATCATCATCGCCCGAACCTCAACATCGCGGGCAGTTCATCCCTGGTGACGTAACGCGAACTCGCGAAATCGCGCTTCAATTGCGCGGGCGTGTTCTGGTCCGCGCCCGTCAGCCAGCGGGTGTGCCACGTCATGAACCACAGCCAGTCCGCCTGCGGTCCGAGCAGTGCCGGATCCGGCACCGGTCCGTTTTCATGCAGGCAGATCGGTACGTCGTCGCCGACGATGGCCTTCACTGCCGCGAACATCGGCGCAAGATTGCCGTGATCCGCAACGTATATGTCCGCACCCGCGATATCGACCCTGTCGCGGCCGGGATAATAGGCCGGGTCGACGTTTTGCCCGGCCCATCCCAGCACCCAGATCAGGTTGTTCAGCCCGTGCTGCCGTGTGAAACGATCGTACATCAGCCGCCAGAGCGCCTTGAACGCGTCCGGCCCGTGCTTGCCCCACCAGAACCAGTCGCCGCTGAATTCGTGGAAGGGGCGCCACAGCACCGGCACCTTCGCATCGCGCAGCACCGTCAGCAGGCGCGCGACATGATCCATCTGCGCGAGCATCAGCTGGTTCTGCGGGGTGCCGGGCTTCAGCGCGGCGACGACGTCGAAGTCCTGCTTCGAATTTTCGTATCCCGTGCCGATATCGGGGGCACCCCAATGCCAGCAAAAGGTCACGATCCCGCCGCTCCGCGCCCACGCAAGCGCCCGGGCGTTGACGCGGGCGTGGTCGCGCGGATCGATATAATCGAATCCCAGAATTGCGGGCGCCCGGCCGGTAACCCGCTGCAGATACGCCAGCTCGCGCTGCGCATTCGCGAGATTGTAGCCCTGCTCCTGCTGGCCCGTCAGCGTATGCCGGCCGTATTGGCTCCACAGATAGTCATAGAGCGTGCGGGCCCCGGCACTTGCCTCCGCGTTGGCGAGGGTGCGTACCGGGGCCGTGGCGGCAAGCGCCGATGCGGGCGTCAGTCCCAGCGCGGCCAATCCGGTCAACGTCGTTCGTCGCGTCAGCATGCCATCTCTGTCCTACCGCAGATATCGACAGCCTAACGCAATTAATGAAAACAAAAATAAGAAATGCGGGTCAGCGGGCGGTCATGCGCCCCCGACCGCTAGCGGCGGTGTCTGTTGGTGCTGGACCACGCGCCACACGTCATGTTCGAGACGTCGCATCGTCGTGGTGCAATACGCGACATAGCCGGTCGCGCCCTCGCGGGTCGCTTCCGCCTTGTAGGCGATCGTGATGAGTCCTTCCTGCGGGCGCATCACCTGCTGCTCGCTGAACGTCACCTTTGACCAGCGCGGCGTGTCCGCCACCGCCTCGATCGCCTGCGACGCCGAGAGCACGAACGGCTGTTCGGGCAGCACCATCACGCATTCGTCGTCGACCAGTTCGCGGTAATGCGACGCATCGCCGGTCCACAGGCTTTCTTCGAACGCCCAGATGCGATTGTCTTCCATGATGATTCTCCCGATTGTCGGGATGCAAGCGCAAGGTGGCACGGATCGTTCCCGGGCGCTCATCGTCCAGCAACGCTAATCCGGTTCCCACGCGCATTCGCCGCCGCTACGATGTCGTCAGGAAGAGGATGCCATGGCCGATCCATACGACGACCAGACCGCCCGCAGCGTGACCGGTGCGCCCGATCTCGCGGAGCTTCAGCATTGGACCTGGGTGATGGGTCGTGCGCAGCAGATGATGATGGAACAGGGCCTCGGCGTGATGCAGGCGGGCAAGGCAGCGGATGCGCCGGTATCCAGCCCGTTCGGCAATGCGGCGCTGCTTCAGCAAACGCAGGATTTCTGGAAGGACAACCTTGCACTCTGGCAGCGCTTCGTCGATCCCGCCGCTGCGATGGCGCCGCCTCCGGAATCGGATGGCGACGCGCGCGACAAACGCTTCAAGGCGGCGGCGTGGCGCGACGACCCCTATTTCGACTGGATTCGCCGCAGCTACAATCTGATCGCCGATCACATGCTGCGCGGTGTCGACGCGCTCGATGGGGTGTCCGACCAGCAGAAGGACAAGCTGCGCTTCGCCGCCAAGGGGCTGGTCGACGCAATGAGCCCGTCGAACTTTCCGATGACCAATCCGGAGGTGGTCGAGAAGACGATCGCGACCAAGGGGCAGAACCTGCTCGATGGCCTCAGGAACATGCTCGCCGATATCGGCAAGGGCCAGCTGACGCATACCAGCGAGGGCGCGTTCGAGGTGGGACGCAACCTGGCGATGACGCCGGGGAAGGTGGTGAAGCGGACGCCGCTATACGAGCTGATCCAGTATACCCCGACCACCGGGCAGGTATTGGCGACGCCGCTGGTGATCTTTCCGCCTTGGATCAACCGCTTCTACATCCTCGACCTGACCCCGGAGAAGAGCTTCATCCGCTGGGCGGTGGAACAGGGCATCACCGTCTTCATGGTGTCGTGGAAGTCGGCCGATGCGTCGATGAAAGACGTGATCTGGGACGACTACGTCGCGGCGCAGGTCGATGCGGTGGATACGATCCGCGCGCTTCTGGATGTGCCGGCGGTGCATACGATCGGTTATTGCGTAGCCGGCACGACACTGGCGGCAACACTGGCGCTGCTGGCCGCACGTGGTCAGGCGGACAAGGTCGCGAGCGCCACCTTCTTTACCGCGCAAGTCGATTTCTCGCGCGCGGGAGAATTGCAGAACTTCGTTACCGAGGAGCAGCTGGCCCTCATCGGCGCACTGTCGCCGCAGGGCTTCCTCGACGGGCGTTATATGGCGGCGACGTTCAACCTGCTGCGCGGGCGCGACCTGATCTGGAACTACGTCACCAACAATTACCTGATGGGGTCGGATTACACGCCGTTCGACCTGCTGCACTGGAACGGCGACACCACCAACCTGCCGTCCAAATGGCATTTGTCGTATCTGACCGACCTGTACCGCGACAACCTGCTGGTCCAGCCCGGCGCTATGTCGGTGGCAGGCGAGGCGCTCGATCTGACCAGGGTCACGACGCCGGCCTATGTCCAGTCGGGCCGGGAGGATCATATCGCACCGGCGGACAGCGTATGGAAGATCACGCACCTGTTCCGCGGACCGCTGCGCTTCGTGCTCGCCGGATCGGGGCATATCGCCGGCGTGGTCAACCCTCCTGCGGCGAGGAAATATCAATACTGGACCAACGATTCGGACGTACAGACGCTCGACGACTTCGTGGCCGGCGCCACCGAGACGAAGGGCAGTTGGTGGCCCGACTGGATCGAATGGCTGCGCGCGCGCGATGCGAACGAGGTCGTAGCGGATGGCCCACGCGTTCCGGGGCAGGGCGCACTGCCCTCGCTCGGTGATGCCCCGGGCGAGTATGTACGCGCACGATGACAGCCTGATCCCGCAATCTATGTTGCACTGCACAAAATATGCTTGAATGATCTCCTCAATTCCCTTATTGTGCGCCGCAGCATAATAGCGGGAGTAGGATCATTGGACCGCAACGTCCCTAAATCGCCGGCAAGATCCGGACGTCCGCGCGGCGCGCGTGACACCGTCGATTCAACCGCCGCTGCCCCGCTTGCCAAGATCAAGCCGACCGGCAGGAAGCCGGCGCCCTTCGAGAAGCCTGCGGAATCCGGCCCCGTGCCGCCGATGTTGGCAGCGCCCAGGCCACCGGCGGCGCCAACGCCCGCCGCGGCCCCAGCGCCGACGCTTCCCGAACCCGTCGTCCCGGCCGTTCCGGTCGCGGCGTCTCCTGAGCCGGTGGTCGAAACGCTCGATGCCCCGGTCGCGGTCCCGCTCGCAGAAGCGCCCGCTCCCGCTACGTCAACCGCAGTAAAGGAAGTCATCATGGAAACGATCGAGAACGTCACCGCCAAGACCCAGACCGTGTTCAACGACGCCACCGAGCGCGCCAAGGGTGCGGTCGAGAAGAGCCAGAAGATGTTCGAAGAGGCCAACGAATTCGGCAAGGGCAACATCGAAGCGCTGGTCGAGGCATCGAAGGTCGCCGCGCGCGGCATGGAAGCGATCGGCCAGGAAGCCGCCGCCTTCGCCAAGAAGTCGTTCGAGGAGGCGACCGCCGCCGCCAAGACGATGAGCAGCGTGAAGTCGCCGACCGAACTGATGAAGCTGCAGTCGGACTATGTCCGCTCGGCGTTCGATGCGATGGTGCAGCAGACCTCGCACAACACCGAGGCGCTGCTGAAGCTCGCCGGTGAAGTCGTGCAGCCGCTGTCGAACCGCGCCGCGCTTGCCGCCGAGAAGATCAAGATCTCCGCGTAATCCGTACGCGTCGGAACCGACGTTCGGGGCGGTCGCAGCGATGCGGCCGCCCTTTTCGTGCCGACCTTTTCCTGTCCGGGACGCATCGCCCTCTTGCCCCTGCGCCCCGGCATGCCATATTTCGGCGATCCACATGACAGCTGAACCGATCACCATGGCCGAACGCCGCGACGATGGGACGGACGAGGGAACCGGCACCGGCCTCGCCACCAAGACCCGCTCGAAAACGAAGCAGCCGACGCCGTACCGCGTCCTGATGCTCAACGACGATTACACGCCGATGGAATTCGTCGTCCTGTGCCTGCAGCGTTTTTTCCGCATGAACATGGAAGAGGCGACGCGGGTGATGCTGCACGTTCATCAAAAGGGCGTCGGTGTGTGCGGCGTATTCTCGTACGAGGTCGCCGAAACGAAGGTCGGGCAGGTGATGGATTTCGCCCGTCAGAACCAGCACCCGCTCCAGTGCACGCTGGAAAAGGCCTAGGCCGGATCGGCGTCCGCGCTTCGACGCGCCGCCGGGTATCCGGGACTGACCATCACCCCCGTAAGCGGCGTGCGATGTATTGCCGACGGATCTCAGCGTGCGTCGGGTAGCCAGCCGAGTTCCAGTCCTGCAGCACGCTCGACATGGTGGCCGGTCCTGGCAAGTCCCGCTTCGTTGAGCACGGTGAAGCGTCCGCCTTCGCGGGCGATCAGCCCGTCCTCTTCCAGCTGACGCAGCATGCGGTTGACGTGCACGGCGGTCAGCCCGGTGGCATCGCCGATCTCTTCCTGTGTCAGGCCCAAAGTGAAGGTGTCGCCGATGGTGGCATCGAGCATGCGGAGGCGGTTGCGCATGGTGATCAGCAAAGCCGCCACCCGCGCCTTGGCCGTCGCACGGCCGATCCCGGCCAGTCGATCCGTCAACGCCACCCGCTCGGTCTGGTCGACCGCTATCAACAATGCCGCGAGGCGTGGGTGTTCGATCGTCAGGTCGGCGACACTCACGCGCTCCAGCGGTGCGACGGCGCATTCCGTCAGGGCCATTACGGTTTCGGGCGAACTGCGATAGGCAAGGCTGGCCATCGCGATCAGGTCGCCGCGGAACAGGAAGCGCAGGATCTGCCGACTGCCGTCGGGCAGGATGACATAGCTCATCATCGTTCCGCGCTTCAGCACGAACAATTCGGACATTTTGTCGTTTTCACGCAGCAGCACGGCACCACGCCGGAGCGTGCGCTCGCGCTGCTCCAGTTTATCGAGTGCCGCCCGTTCGTTACCCGACAGGTCGATCAGATCGCCGAGACGTTCGGCGAGACAGCTGGCCACGCGGTGCAATTCCCCAATTCTTCAGGAAGAAGTGTAAGCAAACACCGGAAATGGTTGCATTAAAATCGATCAATCGGACCCGTGTGAATGGCAACTTGCACGGGCGCAGCAGCACGTTAGACGGCATTGCATGGACCGTATTCTCATCCGCGGCGGCAATCGTCTGTCGGGCCGCTTGCCTATCTCCGGCGCCAAGAACGCCGCGCTCACCCTGATGCCGTGTGCGCTGCTCACCGATGAGCCGCTGACGCTGCGCAATCTGCCGCGTCTGGCCGATGTCGACGGTTTCGGGCATTTGCTCAACCAGCTGGGCGCCTCGACCGCGATCGAGGGCACGCGACCCGAGGATTTCGGCCGCGTCATGACGATCCGTGCCGGCAAACTGACCTCGACCGAAGCGCCGTACGATATCGTACGCAAGATGCGCGCGTCGATCCTGGTGCTCGGCCCCGTACTGGCACGGGCCGGTGAGGCGACCGTGTCGCTGCCCGGCGGTTGCGCGATCGGCAACCGGCCCATCGATCTGCATCTGAAGGCGCTCGAGGCGATCGGTGCGGAACTCGAGATGGCGGCGGGTTACGTCAAGGCCGTCGCTCCCGGCGGCCGGCTATCGGGCGGACGCTATCGCTTTCCCGTCGTGTCGGTCGGCGCGACGGAGAACGTCGTGATGGCCGCGGTGCTGGCAAGGGGCAGCAGCGTGATCGAGAATGCGGCGCGGGAGCCGGAGATCGTCGACCTGTGCAATTGTCTGGTCGCGATGGGTGCGCGCATCGCGGGGATCGGCACCGATACCCTCGAGATCGAGGGCGTCGATCGCCTGCACGGAGCGACCTATGCCGTGATGGCCGACCGTATCGAGGCGGGCAGCTACGCCTGCGCCGCGGCGATCACCGGGGGGTCGCTTGAGCTGGTCGGCGCACATGCCGGCGACATGCAGGCGACGATCGATGCGCTGCGCAGCGCGGGCGTGACGGTGACCGATACGAAGGACGGCGTGCTGGTCGAGGCGGACGGTCCGCTCGGTCCGGTCGATATCTCGACCTCGCCCTATCCGGGTTTCGCGACCGACATGCAGGCGCAGTTCATGGCGATGCTGTGCAAGGCCACGGGCACCAGCGTGCTGACCGAGACGATCTTCGAGAACCGCTACATGCATGTGCCCGAACTCGCGCGGATGGGCGCCGACGTGCAGGTCCATGGTCGTACCGCGCTGGTCAAGGGCGTCGACCGGCTGGTCGGTGCGCCCGTGATGGCGACCGACCTGCGCGCCTCGATGAGCCTGATTCTCGCCGGACTGGCCGCAGAGGGCGAAACGTCGGTCAGCCGCGTCTATCATCTCGACCGCGGCTACGAACGGCTGGAGGAGAAGCTGTCCGCCGTCGGCGCCGACATCGAACGGGCCAGCGACGGCTAGTCGCTGATCGACGGCGCGATATCAGGCGATCCGGTCCGGCACCTCGGCGGCATCCTCCTCGATCGCCGCCGCGGGGGCGACCGCTTCCCAGGGGAAGACGAACCAGTCCTTCGTGACGCGGCGATCGATCGTGCGCGCGCTATAGTCGACGCGTTCGGCCGAGCTGATGTTGTCGATCAGCGTCGCGAACCGGACCGCGCCCTCCACCGCCCCCGCTGCGGCCAGCGCGGTGCGCAGATGGGTGATGGTCCGGCCGGAATCGTTGATGTCGTCGAGGAACAGCAAGCGTTCGCCGGCTCGTGTTCGACTGGCCAGCTTGACGAGGGGCGCGTCGGCGAAGTCCTTCACCTGACTGGAATAATCCACCGACAGCATCGGCAGGCCGCTGGCGTGGCTGAGATAAACCGCCGGCGCAAGGCCGCCGCGGCCGATGCCGATGATGAAGTCGGGCGACCAGTCCTGCGCCGCGATCGCTGCGTTCAGGGCATGGACGGACGCAACGAAATCGTCGTGCGGGATGTGCGTGAATACCGGCATCAGTGCGCCGCCACGAAGGCGTCGAGCCGGGCCAGATGGGCTGCGACCGCATCGTCGGGCAGGAACGATCCCAGGAAGCTGTTGCGCGCGAGCAGGGCGAGATCGTCGCGATCAAGTCCGCGTGCGTCGGCGGCGGCACGGTAATTGTCGGCGACATATCCGCCGAAATACGCCGGATCGTCGGAGTTGATCGTCGCGCGAAGCCCTTCGCGCAGCATCCGGTCGATCGGGTGGTCCGCCATGTCATCGACCACGCAGAGCTTCAGGTTCGATAGCGGACATACCGTCAGCGTCATGCCGGTGCGCGCCAGCCGTGCCGTCAGTATCGGGTCCTCCAGACTGCGATTGCCGTGGTCGAGCCGGTTGATACCGAGCAGGTCGAGCGCCTGATAGACATATTCCGGCGGCCCTTCCTCGCCGGCATGCGCGACCAGCCGCAGTCCGGCGGCGCGCGCTTCGGCGAAGACGCGGGCGAACTTTTCCGGCGGATGGCCGAGTTCCGAGGAATCGAGGCCGACCGCGGTGATGTGCCCGAGCCATGGCCGTGCCGCTTCGAACGTCGCGAAGGCGTCTGCCTCATCCAGATGGCGCAGGAAGCTGAGGATCAGTGCGACGCTCATGCCGTGGCGCGCTTCGGCGTGGGCGATGCCATCGAGCAGGCCGGTGATGACCGTCTCGAACGCGACGCCGCGCGCGGTGTGGGTCTGCGGATCGAACATGATCTCCGCGTGGACGACGCCGTCCGCCGCCGCGCGATCGAAATAGGCGATGGCGAGATCGCGGAAATCCTCTCGTGTCAGCAGGACGTTCGCGCCCTGATAATAGATGTCGAGGAAATCCTGCAGGTTGTTGAACGCATAGGCGGCGCGGACGTCCTCCACTGTGGCGAACGGGATGGCGACGGCGTTACGTTCGGCCAGCGCGAACATCAGTTCGGGTTCGAGGCTGCCTTCGATGTGGAGGTGGAGTTCCGCCTTGGGCAGGCCGGCGATGAAGGTCGATAGGTCGGACATACCGATATCATCGCGGCATTGCAGCACGGGGGCAAGGGGAGCGGATTTAGGCGTCCCGCGTGGGGGTAGGTGTATTCGCGCGTCACGAGGTTCACGGCTTTCCTCCCCCTCATGGGGATGGTGGAGGGGGCGTTTCCGGGAGCCACGAAGTTCGTAACTCCACCCCCTCCCCGCGCGAGGAAGACTTCCGGGTCAGATCGCGTTCAGGGCCTGATCGAAGTCGGCGATCAGGTCGTCGGCATCCTCGACGCCGATCGAGATGCGGACGAGGTTATCGGTGATCCCGAGCGCCGCCTTGCGCTCTTCGGGTACCGACAGATGCGTCATCGCCGCCGGATGGCTGGCAAGCGTTTCGGTGCCACCCAGCGATACCGCCAGCTTGGCGATGCGCAGTGCATCGAGGAAGCGAAACGCCTCCGCCTCGCCGCCCTTTACCAGCAGCGAGAAGGTCGATCCCGCGCCGGTGCAATGGCGGGCATAGATGTCCGCCTGCCGTTCCATACCGGGCGTGTCGGGCAGGAAGCCGAGATACCCGACGCGTTCGACCTTGGGATGATCGCGCAGAAAGGCGCAGACCTTCACCGCATTCTCGCCGGCGCGGCTCATGCGCAGTTCGAGCGTCTCCAGCGAGCGCAGCAGCATCCACGCGGTATGCGGGTCGCAGATCGTGCCGATCGTGTTGCGCATCGAGCGGATGGTGTTGATGTGCGCCTTGGTGCCGAGCACGCCGCCTGCCACGAGATCGCTGTGGCCACCGGCATATTTCGTCAGGCTGTAGACGACGATATCGGCGCCGTGCCGCAGCGGCTGCTGCCAAAGCGGGCCGAGGAAGGTGTTGTCGATCGCGATCGGCGGCTTTTCGGCTGCATCGGCGAAAATCGCATCGCGGCTGGCGGCGACCGCCTCGATATCGACCAGCGCGTTGGTCGGGTTGGCCGGGCTTTCCAGATAGATCAGCGCGACGTTGCCCGTCTTCGCCTCGGTCAGGACGGCGTCGATCTCCTCGCGCGTCGCCCCGGCGGGGAAATCGAGCCACTTGACCCCGAACTTGCCGAGGATGCGGCCGATCAGCGTTTCCGTAGCTGCATAGAGCGGGCCGGAATGGACGATCGTGTCGCCGGGCTTGGTCATCGCGAGGAACAGCGTCGCGATCGCGGACATCCCGGACGAGAAGGCGAGTGCGTCCTCCGCCTCTTCCCAGATGCCGAGGCGGTCTTCGAGAATTTCCTGATTCGGACCGTTGAAGCGCGAATAGACGAGGCCGTCGGCACCGCCGGGGCGTTTGCCCGTGACGCCCTCGAAATGGCGCTTGCCGGCAGCGGCATTGGGGAAGACGAAGGTCGAGGTGAGGAAGATCGGCGGCTTCAGCGCGCCTTCGGATAGTGCCGGGTCGAAGCCGTGGCCCATCATCATCGTGCTGGGCTTCAACTTGCGATCGCCGATCCGCTCCACCTGGGGCGCGGGGGTGCCGCTGGCTACGCCGGTCATCTCTGCTTCGTCGGGCATGCAACTCTCCTTATGACAGCAGCATAGACGTGGATCGTAACGGATGAAACCATCCTGGCAAGGAAACCGGCGTCGGCCTCAATCGTCCCGCAGGGCGATCAGGCTGATCTGACGGCCATAATCCGCCTCCCCCCGATGCGTCGCCCGGCGAAAGCTGAAGAACCGCGCCTCGTCTGCATAGGTGTCCAGACCCAGTGCTTCGATCCGGGTCAGGCCGGCGGCGGCGAGGCGGTTGGCGACATAGGCTTCGAGATCGAACTGGTGATGGTGTTCGCGTGCGGGTGCGAAGAAGCGTTCGTTGGCGGGGTCGGCGGCGGTGAAGGTGCGCAGGAAGGCCTCGTCGACTTCGTACGATGCGCGGGCGATGCAAGGTCCAATCGCCGCGGCGATGCGTTCGCGTCGCGCGCCGAGCCGCTCCATCGCGACGATGGTCGCATCGGTGACGCCGCCGATCGCGCCCTTCCACCCGGCATGCGCCGCGCCCACGACGCCGGTATCGTGGTCGGCGAACAGGACAGGCGCGCAATCGGCGGTGAGGATGCCGAGCGACAGGCCCGGGCGATCGGTGACGAGCGCGTCCGCATGGGGACGGTCGTCGTCCGCCCAAGGGCGGGTGACGGTCACCACGTCAGCCGAATGGGTCTGGTAGAGCGTCAGCAGCGGGGCGCCCGGCGAGACCGCAGTGGCGGCGAGGCGGCGGTTCTCGGCGACGGCGGCGGGATCGTCCCGTGAACCGATGCCGACGTTGAGGCCGGCGGTCGCCCCGATCGACACTCCGCCGCGGCGGCCGAGGAAGCCGTGGCGGATGTCGCCCAGCGAGCGGGCGCGGATGACCTCCACGTCGATCACAGCACGAGCCGCATCAGATGATCCTCGTCCGCGTGATTGCCGACCATGAAGGCGTACGTGCCGATCTCCTCGAATCCATATCGCTCGTAGAAGCGGCGGGCGCGATGATTGTCGACGTAGACGGACAGGAACAGCTCCTGCGCACCGCGGTCGCGCGCGGTGGCGATCACCCGGTCCATCATCCGGCGGGCGAGGCCGGTGCCTTGCTGGCTGCCGAGGACATAGAGTTGCCGAAGCTCGATCATCGGACCCGCGGGCGTGACGGGAAGCGAATGTGGTCCCATCTTGGCGAAACCGACCGCGCGTCCTTCCTGCTCCTCGGCGAGCAGGAAAGCGAAGGCGGGATCGGCGAGTTCCGCCTGCCACCGCTCCAGCGTGAGCCCGTCGAGGAAGCTCGCGAGGTCGGCGGGATCGTAGAGATGGCCGAAGGTCGCGGTGAAGCATTCGCGCATGATCGCAGCGATCGCCCCGGCATCAGCCACCGTCGGCATGCGCAGGGTTGCGGTCATGCGCCGAACGCCGCGGGAATCGGCCAGTCGCGATGGGTGACCGCCAGCGCCTTGAACAGAGTTCCCATGTCTCCCATCAGCCGCTCGCGGTCGGTCAGGATCGGCTCGGTGCGCTCCGGTGCGGCGCGGGCGAGGGCGGTGGCACGGGAATCGATGCCGAGCCCGCCGAGCAGGTCGCGTTGCGTCACCGGCCCCCAGGCGATCGCGCCTGCCGCCTGTGCGGCGGCGGCGAGCGTGGTGAAATCGACATGCGCCGACAGGTCGTTGTCGCCGGGCGATTCGAACGGGTTGGCGAACGCGTGGCCGCGCACGGCCTGCAACGTCTCGCCCAGCGCGGGACCTTCATGACCATAGTCCACGGCAAGCATCGCACCACCCTGAGCGGCGATCCGGCGGGCCAGCGCCGTCATCACGCCGACGCCGGCCGGCGAGATCTCCAGCACCGATCCGGTGGGCGCGTCACGCAGCGGTTCGGGCAGGACGTCGAGGGGGACGGGCTTGCCCGCGATCGGCAGGAACAGCGTGTCCTGACAGGCGACGAGGCGTTCGTGCCAGCCGCCGGCGCTTCTGATCAGCTGGCGGATCGGCAGCGCGTCGAAGAATTCATTGGCGACGACGATGAGCGCATTGTCGGCCGGCAGCGTCTCGACGCCGTCGTGCCATGTCGCCTGTGGCACGCGTTCGGCCTGCGCGGCGCGGAGCAGGGGGCTGGTCTCGACGAAATGGACCGCAGGCATCAGGCCGGATTTCGCCATCGCGCGCAGCGCATCGGCGGCGAGCGTACCGCGACCGGGGCCGAGCTCGACCCATGCCACGTCCGGACGCCCCGCGCGATCCCACAGGTCGGCACACCACAGCCCGATCAGCTCGCCGAACATCTGGCTGATCTCGGGCGCCGTGGTGAAGTCGCCCGCGCTGCCAAGGGGGTCGCGCGTGGCGTAATAATGCGCGTTGGCCGCGGCCATGAACTGCGACACGGGCATCGGCCCGGCGAGCGTGATCGCGCGGGCGAGGCGATCGGGAAGGGGGGCGTCTGGGGTATTGGTCACACTGCGGAGATGCCGATGCTGCGCTGGCGGTGCAAGGGTGGCGCGCGTAAATCCTCCCCCCGGTGCGCCGAGGAACGGTCGTCGCGTAGCCCCACGCTATTCCGTCACCCCGGCGCGGGCTGGGGTATCGAGCGGCTGACGTGCCGGGCTTCCCACGAAGATCCCGGCCTTCGCCTGGACGACGGAGACGGGATCAGGCCACGCTCTCACCCCCGGCGATCGGTTCCACCCGCGTGCGGCGGCCCGGTGCGGTCAGGATCAGATACAGGCCGCCGGCGATCATCGGAACGCAGAGCCATTGACCCATGTGGATGCCCGTCGCCTCGATGAAGGTCCCGCGGAACTGTGCATCCGGTTCGCGGAAGAATTCGACGATGAAGCGCGCGACGCCATAACCCAGCACGAACAGGCCGACGAGCTTGCCCGGCTGATACCGCGCCTTCGTGCGCCAGAAGGCGAACCACAGGATCGCGAACAGCACCAGCCCTTCCAGTCCCGCCTCGTACAGCTGGCTGGGGTGGCGTGCCGGCTCCGGCACGTCGAACGGCACGGTGCGCTCGAACACGATCGCCCATGGCACGTCCGCGGGCTTGCCCCACAATTCGCCGTTCACGAAGTTCGCCAGCCGGCCGAAGAACAGCCCGAACGGCACGACGCAGGCGATATAATCGTGCACGCGCAGCCAGTCGAGCTTGTGCTTGCGGGCGAACAGGATCAATCCGATCGAGGTGCCGATCACGCCGCCGTGGAAGCTCATGCCCCCGTCCCACAGGCGGAACACCCGCAGTGGATGCAGCAGCATGTCGGGAGCGTAGAACAGCACATAGCCGATCCGCCCGCCCAGGATGATGCCGAGCGTCGCGTAGAAGACGAGGTCGTCGGCGTGACGGCGGGCCATCGGCGCGCCGGGCTGCGCAAGCAGCTTCAGCAGATACCACCAGCCGACGAGTATGCCGGCGATATAGGCCAGGCTGTACCAGCGCAGCGTGAAGAAACCGACCGAGAACACGTCCGGGTGCAAGCCCAGATCGGCGAAACGGATGTGGCCGCCGCTCGCCGGGACGGCGATGGGGGCGGCAGCGGCGAGCAAGGACAGGATCAAGGCTTTCCCCCGGGGTTTGCCGCCTGCATAGTGGCGCAAAGGCGCAAGACCAAGTGGAGAGAGATGATGAGGACAGCCCTCGACGAGCGCATGGACGCGACCATGGCCGCGCTGACCGGCGCGGGCGGCATGCTGGCGCTGGGATCGGTGGAGCGGGAGGGGCGCAGCTACCCGGTCATCGCCGCCGCGCCGCCGTCGCTGCCCTATTATTTCGCGCATTATTGTCAGGAACACGCCGACAAGACGTTCCTCGTCGCGGGCGCCGAGCGGCTGACCTTCGCCGATACCTACGCCGCGGCGGCGCGGGTGGCGCAGGCGCTGGTGGCGGGACACGGCATCGCGAAGGGCGACCGCGTTGGCATCGCGATGCGCAACTCGCCGTCGTGGATCGTGCTGTACATGGGTATCGTCATGGCGGGCGGTGTCGCGACGCTGCTCAACGGCTGGTGGCAGGCGGAGGAGCTCGCGGCGGCGGTGGCGGAGGTGGACTGCACTCTGGTGTTCGCCGATCCGCCGCGGGCAAAGCGCCTGGACGGGATCGCAGCGAGCGTGCTGACGATCGAGGACGGTCTTCCTTTCGAAGAGGCGCTGGCGGGCCTGACGGCGGGTGCGGATGGCGGCGGCACCTTGCCGGCGATCGCCGGTACGGATCACGCGACGATCCTCTTCACCTCCGGCTCGACCGGTCAGTCGAAGGGCGCGCTCGCTGATCATCGCGGGGTGGTGCAGGGGATCTTCAATTACCTGGCGCAGGCGTTGATGATGCTCGGCATCGCCAGTCAGGACGGCAACGCGCCGACCGAGCAGCCATCGACGCTGCTGACGCTGCCGCTGTTTCACGTCACGGCGGAAATCCCGGTAATGCTGCAAAGCTTTGCCATGGGACGCAAGCTGGTGCTGATGCCAAAATGGGATGCTGCCGAGGCGATGCGGCTGATCGCGGCCGAGCGGATCAGCTATTTCGTCGGTGTGCCGCTGATGAGCTTCGAAATCCTGAATCATCCCGATCGCGCGCGATATGACCTGTCGACGGTCACCGATTTCGCCGCGGGCGGCGCGCCGCGGCCGGTGGAGCACGTCAAGCGGATCGATGCGGAAATGGGCGGCGGTGCGCCGCTGATCGGCTATGGCCTGACCGAGACGAACGCGGTCGGCACCGGCAACTGGCGGACCAATTATCTCGCCAAGCCGAACAGTGCCGGGCGGCCGTCGGCACCGCTGGTCGATCTCGCCATCCTCGACGACGACGGCGCGGCGGTGCCGCAGGGTGCCCGTGGCGAGGTCTGCATCCGCACCATCTGCAACTTCCTGGGCTATTGGAACCGGCCGGAGGCGACAGCGGCATGCATGACCGCGGATGGCTATTTCCGCACCGGCGACATCGGCTACCTCGATGACGATGGCTATCTGTTCATCGTCGACCGCAAGAAGGACATCATCATCCGCGGCGGCGAGAACATCTCGTGCCAGGAAGTGGAGGCGGCGCTCTACACCCATCCGGCCGTGGCGGAGGCGGCGGTGTTCGGCCTCGCCGACGAGCGGTTCGGCGAGGTGCCGGGTGCGGTCGTCCATGCCCGCGACGGCGAGGTGCTGACGCAGGATGCATTGCAGGCCTTCCTCGGCGAACATATCGCGGCGTTCAAGGTGCCCGCGCGGATCTGGGTGTCGGAGGTGGCACTGCCGCGGCTGGGCACGGAGAAGATCGACAAAGTTGCGCTGCGCAACACCTATCGCTCGCTGACGGGCGCCTGATCTATTCGTCGATCCCGAAGTTCAGCCCGCGCGAGACGCCGGGATCGACGATCGCAATCAACAGGTAGGCGAAGAACTGGCGTATGCGTTGCACGGCGCCGGTATGCGCCTTGTACCACGCTCTGGTGATCGGTTGCGAGCGCGCGATCTCGCCCTCGACATAGCCGCGCACATGGTCGGCGAAGGCGCGGTCCTCGACCCGGAACATCAGTTCGAGGTTGATGAACAGGCTGCGCATGTCGAAATTGGCCGAGCCGATATGGACCGCATCGTCGATGACGTACAATTTGGTGTGGAGCTTGGTCGGCTGGTATTCGAACAGCTGGACCCCCTTGCGCAGCAGGCCGGCGTAGGTGAAGCGCGCCGCGGCGATCGTCGCATTGTTGTCCGATTTCGACGCGGTGACGATGCGGACCTTCGCCTTGCGCCGTCCAGCCTTGTCGAGCCGGCGCAGGATGGTGGGGGATGGCGTGAAATAGGCGGCGATGATGTCGATCCGCCTGCCACGGCGCAGGTCGTCGCGCACGGCCCGCGCCCAGGGTGACAGGCGCCGGGTCGGGCCGCCGATCAGCCAGCGGGTCAGGCCCCTGGTCTCGCTCCATTGCGACAGCGCGCGATTGAGCGGACGGACCTTGCCCTCGGGCGACTTCAACCAGTCGTGCAGTGCGTCGAAATAGCCGGCGAGCCGTCCTGCTGCCGGTCCCTCGATCAGCAGCCCCAGATCGCGCCACGCCTCTTGCGCCGGGGTGCCGAAATAATCGTCCTCGACATTGAAGCCGCCGATGATGATCCGCTGGCCATCGGTGCCGGCGTCGGCGAGCGCCAGCTTCTGGTGGTTGCGCAGCAGGTAGCGCCGCCCGATCCTGGGGGCGAAGCGGCATACCGATACGCCCGCTGCACGGAGCGGTTCGTAAAAAGCCTCATCCGCCTCGCTGCCGAAGCCGTCGACGACCAGCGCGGCCGATACGCCGCGCCGTGCCGCAGCGATCAATGCCGTGTTGACCCGGCGCCCGGTCTCGTCGTCGGCGTAGATGTAATAGAGGATACGCAGGTCGTGGGTGGCGCGGTCGATCAGGTCGAGCAGCGCATCCAGCCGTCGTGGCCCGGTGTCGAGCAGGGTCAGCCGGTTGCCGTCTACCGTAAACACGGGCTGTGGGGCGGGCGCGTCCATCCGCTTGCCTGTGACGGCTGGCCCGCGGCGGCACAAGCCACGGGCGTGCCGATACCCGATTTTCTTGACTTCTGCGGACCTGTCGCCTAGCTCCCCGCCTTCACTGCATCGGTATTTGCGAAGGAAAGCGTCCATGGCGCGCGTTACCGTCGAGGATTGCGTCGACAAGATCCCCAACCGTTTCGACCTGGTCCTGTTCGCCGCCCAGCGCGCGCGTCAGATCTCGGGCGGTGCGGAACTGCTGCTCGACCGCGACCGCGACAAGAACCCGGTCGTCGCCCTGCGCGAAATCGCGGACGAACTGGTCCGTCCGGATCATCTGGAAGAGGCCGTGGTCAACAGCCTGCAGCGCGTCCAGATCGACGACGAGGACGAAGTCGATGCGGTCGGTTCGCTCTCCGCTTCGGCCGAAGCGCTCCGCCTGACTGCCGCTGCACCGCCGCGGAACCAGAATCTGGGCGCCGACTACGAGGGTTGAGCATGAGGCGCTGGTTTAGCGACGCTAAACCAGCAAAAGCCGAATGCCGGCCAGCGGGCTCCAGCCCGACCGACGACGCGGCTTTGCCGCGTCGTTTGCGTTTGGGGCATCGAAACGACATCCCCGTTCATACCCGTCATCCTGGCGAACGTCGGGACCAATGGCTTCGATCGCCCGATTGTAGCGCGGGTCGTTAGCCGTGCGCATCCAGAGAGCCCGGATCAGCGTGGCTAATCCGCTTGGCGACCCTTGAACCCCTGCGCGACCACGAACCATTCCACCGACCCCTTGCGGCTCGACGGCGGCTTGGCGTGTTTCACCGTCTTGAAGTTGCGCTTCATCTCCGCGATCAGCTGCGAATCGGCACCACCGGCGAACACCTTGGCGACGAAGCTGCCGCCCTTTTCCAGCACGTCTACCGCGAACGCCAATGCGGTCTCGACCAGCGCCATCGTCCGCAGGGCGTCGGTCTGTGGATGGCCGACGGTGTTCGCCGCCATGTCGGACAAGACGAGGTCAGGCGCCCCGCCCAGTGCTTCCATCAGGCGATCGGGGGCGGCATCGTCCATGAAGTCCATCTGGAAGATCGTGACGCCGTCGATCGGATCGACGGGCAACAGGTCGATGCCGACGACGGTCGCCTTGGGCGCCTGCCGCCGGATCACCTGGCTCCAGCCACCCGGCGCGATACCGAGATCGACCACCCGCTTGGACCCGCGAATGATGCCGAATCGTTCGTCCAGCTCGATCAGCTTGTAGGCGGCGCGACTGCGATACCCTTCTGCCTTCGCGCGTTTCACGTACGGGTCGTTGAGCTGCCGCTCCAGCCAGCGCGTCGATTGGGCGGTGCGCCCGCGCGCCGTCTTGACCCGCGTGCGCAGGCCTCCACCATCCCGGCTCACGGGTTGTTCCTGTTCAAGGTCTGGGACTCCCCATCAATCGTCGTAGAATGCCTTCGCGAATCCCGCGATCGGCGATGCCCAGCCGTTCCGCGGGCCACAAGTCCAGGATCGTCTCCAGGATCGCGCAGCCGGCGACGACCAGATCGGCGCGCTCGGTGCCGATGCAGGCGAGTTGCGCGCGCTCGCGTACCGACTTGCGTGACAGATCCTCGCTGATCCGCCGCATCGAATCCGACGGTACGATCAGGCCGTCGACCTGCGCCCGGTCGTAATGGCTGAGGCCCAGGTGGACACTTCCGAGCGTCGTCACCGTGCCGCTGGTGCCGAGCAGCCGGGGCCGCGCCACGTTCTTGGGCAGGCGTGCGGCGAAATCCGCGAAACTGTCCGCGACGATGCCGCGCATCCGCTCGTACGCGACCAGCCGACCGTCCTCGCCCTCACCGCCGCCGGCATGTTCGGTCAGCGACACGACACCCCAGGGCGCCGAATGCCAGTCGAGCACCCGCGGCATCGCGCCCCGCGTGGTGTCGATCAGCACCAGTTCGGTCGATCCGCCGCCGATGTCGAAGATCAATGCGGGGTCGTCACCCGGCTCGATCAGCGCATGACAGCCGAGCACCGCCAGCCGCGCCTCTTCCTCCGCTGAAATGATGTCGAGGTGGATGCCGGTTTCGGCATAGGCGCGGGCGATGAATTCAGGCCCGTTGGCGGCGCGGCGGCATGCCTCGGTCGCGACCGAACGCGCGAGCGTGACGTTGCGGCGCTTCAGCTTGTCCGAACAGACGCGCAGGGCCGCGATCGTGCGTTCTATCGCGGCATCGCTCAATCGCCCGGTGGCGGCCAGTCCCTCGCCCAGTCGCACGATTCGCGAAAATGCATCGATCACGGCGAAGCCGTCGCCCTGCGGCCGGGCGATCAGCAGCCGACAATTGTTGGTGCCGAGGTCCAGCGCAGCGAACGCCTGCGCATCGGACCAGCGGCCGCGCTGCGGCCGGGCAGGCGCCGGACGGGCAGGGGGTTCCTGCCGGTACGGCATTCGGGCGGATCCATCCCCCATAGCCGTGGTGACTTTCTGTTCGATACTGCCGTCGCAGGACGATACCTGCTCGGTGCTTGCCCCTCAGGTAGCGTGGTCGACCGCTTGCGACAAGCCGAGCGCGTTTGCCCCGTTGACACCAATCGCACCGACGCCTAGATGCGCGCCTCGCTGGTGCCCCGTCGTCTAATGGTAAGACTGCGGTTTCTGATACCGCCTATTGAGGTTCGAATCCTCACGGGGCATCCAGGCGTCCCTCCCCATATCTTCGATCCGACGTGTAGCCGATCGGATCCGGCGGGCAGGATGTGCGGCGAGTACCCCCAGATTGTTTTAAAAGTCCACCTTTTGCAAAGGCTTCTGCCGGTAGCATGATCGGGAAGAGAGCCGCGCCCGGTCATCGAGGCGGGGCTCCCGAACGGGGGATGCGGGCGTGACGGCGATTCGGCTGTTGATCATCGAGGATTCGGCCACGGTACGCGCGGTGATCGAGCAGATCGTCGAACAGGAGCCTCATGCGAGCGTTGTCGGGGTTGCCGAAAGCGCGGAAAGCGCGCGGGTGCTGCTCGACACCACCAAGCCCAATATTATAACGCTGGATCTGCATATGCCGGGTATCGGCGGCATGGCGTTCCTGAGCGAATTGCACGGCATGCGGCGCGCACCGGTCGTGGTGGTGTCGAGCGCGACGACCGCCGGTTCGACGGACGCGGAGGAGGTCGTCAAGCGCGGAGCCGCTGACTGGTTCGACAAGCATCGTATCATCGCCGAGGCGAAACAGTTTCGGGCCTTGCTGCGCCGGACCATCGACAAGCGCGAGAAGGCCCTGCTGAAGGGAGCTTATATCTAGCGCCGGCATGGCGCGGCTGCCGGATATTGCGAGGATCGAGACGATGAGAGTGGTGCTGGGTATCGACGCGGCCTGGACCGCCACCCGGCCGAGCGGCGTTGCGCTTGCCGTCGAACGCATGGGCCGATGGACGTTGCTGGCGGTGACGCCGTCCTACGACCGGTTTCTGGCACTGGCATCGGGGAACGACCGCGCGGCAAGGATCGGCGGATCGGTGCCCGATGCGCAGGCGTTGCTAAGTGCGGCGGCACGGATCGCGGGCGTGCCAGTGTCGCTCGTCGCGATCGACATGCCCTTGTCGCTGGAGCCGATCACGGGGCGCCGGCCGTCGGATAACGCGATCGCGCGGGCGTTCGGCGCACGCCATTGCTCGACCCATTCGCCGGGTGCAGTGCGGCCCGGACCGTTGAGCGATACCTTGCGGGCCGGCTTCGCCGCCGCTGGCTGTCCCCTGCAGATGCACGACGCGAGCACGGGCGGGCTGATCGAGGTCTATCCGCATCCGGCGCTGGTCGTGCTGGCGGGCGCTGCGCGACGCTTGCCATACAAGGCGGGGAACACGACGAAATACTGGCCGGGTGAGCCGCTCGCAGTCCGACATGCGCTGTTGCGGGAGCAATGGCAGCGAATCGCGGCACTGCTGGCAACCCGGATCGACGGGGTTGCCGCGCAATTGCCGCCGCTGCCCGAACAGGCGAACGGGGCGGAACGCAAGGCGCATGAGGATATGCTGGATGCGATCGTATGCGCGTGGATCGGGGCGGAGGCGCTGACCGGACGGGCGGAAGCCTACGGCGATGCCGTCTCCGCAATCTGGGTGCCGCGCGAGCGGGCTGGAACGGAGCCTCCGGTCGCCGGTTGAGCGGCGATGCCGGCCTTCGATCCACGCTCCACCGCCCTCGTCCTCATCGACCTGCAACAGGGAATCGTCGCCGGCGACAAGGGGCCGCATGACGCGGCTGCCGTGATCGCGGCGGGCAAGACGCTGGCGGAGCGGTTCCGGGCGCATCACGCGCCGGTGGTGCTGGTCCATGTCGGCTTCACCGCCGACACCACGCCGAGCCAGGTCGTCGACCAACCAAGCCTGCCGGCGCCGGCGATGCCGCCCGGGTTCAGCGAATTGGTCGATGGGTTGCAGCAGGACGGCGATGTCGTCGTGTTGAAGCGGCATTGGGGTGCGTTCACCGGCACCGATCTGGACCTGCACCTGCGCCGCCGCGGCGTGAAGACGCTGGTGATCGCGGGCATTGCGACCAATTTCGGAGTGGAGTCGACGGCGCGCACGGCATGGGAATTGTCGTACGACGTCGTGATCGTCGAGGATGCCTGCACATCGCGATCGGCGGAGCTGCACGATTTCACGATACGTCACATCCTGCCGCAGATATCGCGGGTGGTGACGATCGCGGACGTAGCGTTCGGCTGACGCAGGGTAACGATCAGGCCGCTTCGGCGATCAGCTTGGCCGCTGCCGCGCCGTTCCATTCGTTCCCCCCGTTCCAGCGCCACACCTCCTTGCCGGCGGAGTCGAACAGGATTGTCGTCGGCAGGTTGGCGTTCCAGCCGAGCGACAGCGTCATCTTGTCATCCAGATAAGGTGTCAGCGACGGCGCGCCATGTTCCTTCAGGAAGCCGGGTACCTTGGCCGCAGCGCCGGTATCCTGACTGATCGCGGCGACGCGGACGGTGCCGCCCTTGGCCAGTGCTTCCAGCGTCGGCAGTTCGGCAACGCAGGGGCCGCACCACGTCGCCCACAGGTTGACCAGCACCGGCTTACCCCGGAATGCGGCGAGGCTGGTCGGCTTGCCCGCGGCATCCTTGAACATCGTCGCCGGCGCAGTTTCTCCCTTGTGGCTGCGATCGACGCCGACCATCGTGGCCGGCGTGGAGCCGGTGGCTTCGTCGGGCGATGCGGCCGTGGCGTTCGCCGGAGTCTGCGCGGCTTGCTCGGGGGCGGCGCTTTGCCTATCGCAACCGGCGGCGGTCAGCGCCAGGAGACAGGCAATCGCTACGCGCGAGGATGACGGCAGGGACATGACGGGTTCCAATTCGATGTGGGGCGGCAGGTTCGCCGAAGGCCCGGCAGCGGTGATGCGTGAGATTAACGCCTCGATCCCGTTCGACAAGCGAATGTGGCGGCAGGATATCGCCGGATCGAAGGCGCATGTCGCGATGCTGGCACGGCAGGGCATCGTCTCGACCGATGACGCTGCGACGATCGACGCCGGGCTCGACACCGTGGCCGCGGATTATGCTGCGAACGGTGTGCCGGAGGATCTGGCGCTCGAAGACATCCACATGCTGACCGAGGCGAAGCTTGCCGAGGCGATCGGGCCGGTCGCGGGACGGCTGCACACTGCCCGGTCGCGCAACGATCAGGTCGCAACCGATTTTCGGCTGTGGGTGCGCGATGCGATCGATCAGGTGCTTGTAGCGCTGGCCGAACTGACGAATGCGCTGCTGACCCGTGCGGAAGAGCATGCCGATGCGGTGATGCCGGGCTTCACCCATCTGCAATCCGCGCAGCCGGTGACGCTGGGCCACCATCTGATGGCCTATGTCGAGATGGTTGCGCGCGATATCTCACGGTTCCGCGATGCGCGGGCGCGGATGAACCTGTGTCCGCTCGGATCGGCGGCGCTGGCGGGGACCAGCTTTCCGCTCGACCGGCAGATGACGGCGCGGGCGCTCGGCTTCGACGGGCCGACGCGCAACAGTCTGGACGCCGTCAGCGACCGCGACTTCGCGATCGATTATCTTACCTGTGCGACGCAGACGTCGCTGCATCTGTCGCGACTGGCCGAAGAGTTCGTGCTGTGGGCGTCGCAGCCGTTCGGCTTCGTCGCGCTCAGCGACCAATGGTCGACCGGCAGCTCGATCATGCCGCAGAAGCGCAATCCCGACGCCGCCGAACTGGTCCGCGGCCATGCCGGGCGGATCATGGGTTGCCAGACCGCGCTGATGGTGACGATGAAGGGCCTGCCGCTCGCCTATTCCAAGGACATGCAGGACGACAAGCCGCCGGTGTTCGAGGCGCACGACCTGCTCGGCCTGTCGATCGCGGCGATGACCGGCATGATCGCCAGCGCGACCTTCCGCACCGACCGGATGCGCGGGCTGGCCGAGAGCGGTTTCGCCACCGCCACCGACTTCGCCGACTGGCTGGTGCGCGAGGCGGGGTTGCCGTTCCGCGAGGCGCACCACGTCACCGGTCGTGCGGTGAAGCGCGCCGAGGAGCTGGGCGTGCGGCTCGACCAGCTAGCCTATGCGGAGTTTCAGGCGATCGATCCGCGCGTCAACGAAAGCCTGTACGACGTGCTATCGGTCGACGCCTCCGTCGCCAGCCGCACCAGCTTCGGCGGCACTGCGCCTGCCAATGTGCGCGCCGCGATCGCCGCCGCGCGGGAGACGCTGTGATGAAACGCTTGATCCCCTTCGCGCTGGCGCTGGCGCTCGCCGGCTGCGGCGCGGCCAAACAGCTGGAGCCGGCAGAAGGCGCATCGTTGCCACCTGCGCCGTATGGCGCGAAGGCGACGCCGACGCCGGCGCAACTGCTCACGCCCACCACGCAACAGCGTCCGCAGCGCAGCACCGAACTCCTGAGGAATTCGGAACAGCGCCGCAGCGACGAGTTCGACCTTCCGCCGAACTGAGCCAGCATTGATCCTGTCATGAACCATTTCGATTACCGCGACGGCATCCTCCATTGCGAGGATGTGGCGCTCACCCGTATCGCCGAAGAGGTGGGGACGCCGGTCTACGTCTATTCCACCGCGACCTTTCGCCGCCATGCGCAGGTGTTCCGCGACGGGCTGAAGGACGTCGGTCGCATCCATCTCGCCTATGCGATCAAGGCCAATCCCAACGTCGCCGTGCTGCGCGTGCTCGCCGACGAAGGCTATGGCGCCGACGTGGTGTCGGGCGGCGAGATGGCGCGGGCGCTCGCCGCGGGCATCCCGGCAGCGGACATCGTATTCTCCGGCGTCGGCAAGACCCGCGGCGAACTGTCCCGTGGGATCGACGAGGGCATCGGCCAGTTCAATCTGGAGCTGGAGGAAGAGGGCGTCGTCCTCGCGCAGATCGCGCATGCGAAGGGCAAGGTTGCCCCCGCGACGCTGCGCGTGAATCCGGATGTCGATGCGGGCACCCATGCCAAGATTTCGACCGGGCGTGCCGAGAACAAGTTCGGCGTGCCGATCGATCAGGCACCGGCGATGTTCGACCGGCTGGCCCCGCTCGACGGGCTCGATCTGCGCGGCGTCGCCTGTCATATCGGCAGCCAGCTCGCCGATCTGTCGCGGCTGGAAGAGGCGTATCGCCGCATCGGCCAGCTGGTCGCCGACCTGCGCGCCGCCGGCCACACGATCAGCCGCGTCGATCTGGGCGGTGGTCTGGGCGTGCCGTACAAGCAGGACGACGTGCTGCCGAGCCCGGCCGATTACGGTGCGATGGTCGCGCGGGTGACCAGAGGCTGGGACGTCGAGCTGATGTTCGAACCCGGCCGCGTCATCGCCGGCAATGCGGGCGTGCTGCTGACCGAGGTGATCTGGGTGAAGCCCGGCGTCACCAACCCCTATGTCATCGTCGATGCGGCGATGAACGACCTCGCGCGGCCGGCGCTCTATGACGCGTGGCACGATTTCGACGCGGTAACGCAGACGGACGAGCGGATGACCGCCAACATCGCCGGGCCGGTCTGCGAAAGCGGCGACACCTTCGCCATGGGGCGCGAGATCGCCACCGTGAAGAGCGGCGATCTCGCCGTGTTCCGCACCGCCGGCGCCTATGGTGCGACGATGGCGTCGACCTACAACAGCCGCGCGCTGGTGCCCGAGGTGCTGGTCGACGGCGACCGGTTCGCGGTGGTCGCCGATCGCATCGTGCCGGAAACGATCCTGGCCGCCGAACGCGTGCCGGAGTGGCTGAACCGGTGACGCTGCACAGCCTGCCGCTGTTCGTCCGGCTGGCGGGCCGTCCGGTGATCCTGCTGGGGGAGGGCGAAGCGGCGGACGCCAAGCGCCGCCTGCTCGAACGCGCCGGTGCGATCATCGTCGGCGAGGATGCGGCGGCATCGCTGGCGATCGTCGCGATCGACGATGAGGGCGAGGCGCTGGCGGCGGTCGCCCGACTGAAGGCGCGCGGGCTGCTGGTCAACGCCGTCGATCGGCCGGAGCATTGCGATTTCACCACGCCTGCCATCATCGATCGTGCGCCGGTGTTGATCGCGATCGGCACCGGCGGCGTCTCGGCAGGATTGGCGGCGGCGCTGCGGCAGCGGCTGGAGGCGCTGCTTCCCGCAGGTCTCGGCCTGCTTGCCGAACGGTTGCAGGCGGCGCGGCCGGCGTTGCGGCGGCGGTATCCCGATGGCGGCGAGCGTCGGCGCGCACTGGGCGCGGCGATGGCGGCGGGTGCGCCGCTCGACCCGCTGGCGGGCGATGCGGATGTCGAGCGCTGGCTGTCGGACGATCAGGCGCGCGAGGCGGGATCCGTCCGAATCGTGCTTACCTCCGTCGATCCGGACGATCTGACGCTGCGGCAGGCGCGCAGCCTCGCCAATGCCGATCGCGTGCTCCACCATCCCGGCGTCCCGGCTGCGATCCTCGACCGCGCGCGCGCCGATGCGGTGCGGCAGGTATGGGCACCCGGGCTTTCGTCCGAACCCGGCCTCACGGTCGAAGTAACGATGGCATGAGCGGCTTCGGCTATCGGATCACCGGCGGCACGGCGACGCGCGTCGAGGTGAAGGAGGCGCTGTCCTGCACCGCTGATTTCGTCTGGGTCCACCTCAACACCAACGAGGAACAGGCGCAGGAATGGCTGCGCAACGCCGCGAAACTCAGCGATTACGTCGTCGACGCGCTGACCGCGACCGAGACGCGGCCACGCTGCGAGGCGTTCGAGAATGGCGCATTGCTCAACCTGCGCGGGCGATCGTCGGAGGAAATGTCGTCGGGTGATCCGCTGGCATCGGTGCGGATCTGGGCGATCAAGGGTCGCGTCTATTCGGTGACCCGGCGACCGCTGATCGGTATTGCCGAGGTCGAGACGCAGGTGGAACAGGGTGGCATCGTCGATCCGGGCGACTTCATTGCCGCCGTGTCGACCGCGATCACCAGCGACCTCGATCCGCATGTCGCCGATCTCGGCGACGAACTGGACGATTGCGAGGAACGGCTCGACGCCAATCGCGTGTTCGACCTGCGCCGCACCGTCACCAAGGTACGGGTGACCGCGATCGGCTACCGCCGCTTCCTCGCCCCGCAACGCGCTGCGCTGGAGAAGCTCGCGACGCTGCCCGGCGAGTGGCTGGCCGAGGACGATCGCCGCCATCTCGCCGCCGCCGCCGATCGCGCAGCGCGCATGGCGGAAGAACTGGAATCGATCCGCGAGCGCGCTTCGCTGATGCACGAAGCGCTCACCGACTTGCGCAGCGAGCAGATCGACAGCCGCTCGCTGGTGATCTCGATCGTCGCGATGGTGTTCCTGCCGCTGACCTTCATCACCGGGCTGTACGGAATGAATGTCGCGCATCTGCCCTACGCGCAGGCGCCGTGGGCATTCGATGCGATCCTGGCGCTATGCGGTGCGATCACGATCGGGGTGATCGGCTATTTCGTCCAGCAACACTGGTTCCAGAAATAGCACATTCCTCCCCCGCAAGGGGGAGGTGGCGCGCCGAAGGCGTGACGGAGGGGGAGGTAGGCGACGTCCCCGGTAACGAAATCCTCAGGCCGCCCGCGCGGTACGCCAGGCTTCGGCGATCTCGCTCAGGCTGTCGGCCGCCGCGCGGAACGGGCGCGGATCGATCCCGACCGAAGCGTCGACCACCGTCCGGCGGATACCGGCGTAAAGCCGCGCGAGCGTGTTCGACACCTCGCCGCCGCGTTCGAAGTCGAGCCCCGATTCCAGCGCGAACAGGATCGCGGTAGCGCGGGTGATGCGCTCGCTCTTGGTGCGCAGCTGGTTGTTCTCGACCGCCCAGGCCGCTGCACGCAGCGCGGACACCAGTTCCTCGTACAGCAATTGCACGAGACCCGGCCCCTGCGCCTCGGCGGTACGGCCGACGACATCGATCTGGCGATAGGTGGCGTAGGGGTCGCCGGAGAGGAGCGTTGCGTAAGCCATCAGCTATCTTTGTTCCACGCCTTGATCTGGTTCTCGAGAAAGGTCTGGGTCGCCTTGTAGGCGGTGACCTTGCTGTTCATGCTCGAAAATTGCTGCGTCATCCGGGTCGTCATCGTCTCCGACTGCGACGCGATCTTTTCCTGTTCCAGCGACAGGTCGCTCTGCGCTTTGGTATAGCGCGTCGTCGACGCTCCCAGCCCGTAGAGGCTGCTGGAGGCGGCGAGAGAGATCGACGCGAGCGAACTGTTGAGGCCGATCGCGTTGCTCGACGTGGTCGCGAACATCGCCTCCACCTCGTCCGGATAGGTGGCGAGCGCCTTGTTGAGCGTGTCCGCGTTCACCGTCAGCGTGCCGTCGCGATTGGTGGCGATGCCCAGCTGGGCCAGCGTCGTCGGGGCACCCGCAGTGCTGGCCGAAGCGATCGATTTGGTGGTCAGCCCCTGTAACGAACGCAGCAGCGACTTCGCCGCATTGTCCGTCTTCAGATCGCCGTCGACCGCATTGGTCGCGTTCCTGGCACTGGCGTAGACCTGGTTGTAGGTTTCGACGAAATCCGCGACCGCCTGGCTCAGCGCGCTGGTCGGGCGCGTCGTCGTCAGCGACACGGGGGTGGTCGATACGGCACCCAGTTGCAGCTTCACGCCCGGCAGCAGATCGGTGATCGTGTTGCTCGCGCGCTGTACCGCGACGCCGTCGACGATCAGCTGGGCATTGGCGGCGGTGCCGGTCAGCGTGCCGGTGTTGACGCCGACGTTGAACTGGTTGAGCGCGCTGTTCGCATCGTCCGCCTTCAACGTGAAGGCCTGCGCCGACCCCGTATCGCCCTTCAGCGACAGCACCGCCTTGCCGTCGGCGTCGGTGATGACGCTGGCGGTAACGCCGGTCTTGGCGGCGTTGATCGCGGCGGCGATCCCGTCGGGGGTGCCGTTGGTCACGTCGATCGAAACCGCGGCGGTGCTGCCGGCGGTGAAGCCGGTCATCGCGGTGCCGGCGGCGTTATAGGTTGCGGTGCCCAGCGTCAGCGTCAGTTTGCCGGTGGCGATCGGCGTCGTCCGGCTCGCGACGCTGGCGGACCGCGCGCCCTGCGCGGTGGCGAGCGCGTTGACGGTCACGCTCGAATTCAGGTTGCCGACCTTCGCGCCGCTGATCGCCGAGGCGGACAGGACGCCGGTATTCGAGCTGACGGGCTGCGTCTGGAGCGCACCGCCGCCGGTCAGCGTGCCCAATGCGGTCGAGAAGTTGGCGATGGTGCTCTTGAGCGTGCTCGCAGCCGAAATCTGCGCGGTGAGCGCGGTGTTGCGGGCGGTGAGCGCGGCGGTCTTGGCGGCGAACTGCGCCTGGACCAGCTGGGTGACCAGTGTGTCGGTATCGACGCCCGACCCGGTGTTGAGCGAGGTGAGGATGCTTTGCGCGGCGCTTTTGGTGACCCCTGCGGCCGTGGAGACCGTGGGTGTCGGGGTGCTCGTCGTTGCAATCGTGGTGGCCATCGTCGAACTCCGCGCTTCATCACTGTTAACGGCCGCTGCCGGCAAAGATTAAGAGGATTTCCGTTCGATCTTGATGCCGTGTTCGTCGAACCGGGCGGTCTCCGGCACGTCGATCGGCGGCTGTTCGGTCCCGCCCGCTGCGGCGTTCAGGTTGAAGACGAAGGCGAGCACGGTGGCGATCGCGACGTACAGGTCGTCGCGCACCTCCTGGCCCTCGCGGCTGGTGTAATAGACCGCGCGGGCGAGCATCGGATATTCGAGGATCGGTATGCGGCTTTCGCCTGCCACCTCGCGGATCGCCAGCGCGGTCGCGCCGCGACCCTTCGCCACGACGACGGGCACCTGATCCTTGCCGCGATCGTATCGCAACGCGACGGCGAAATGCGTCGGGTTGGTGAGCACCACATGCGCCTCCGCCACCGCTTTCCGTACGCCGCCGGTCGCCATCGCGCGCTGCATCGCACGCTGATGGCCCTTCGCCTCGGGCGAGCCTTCGCTCTCCTTATGCTCGTCGCGCACCTCCTGCTTGGTCATGCGCAGCTTCGACAGCAGCTGGACGATCTGGATCGGCACGTCGAACAGCGCGATGGCGAGCAGGCCGCCGGCCATCGCGATCATGATGCCGATGAAGGTGCCGCCCAGCGCCGCGACGGCATCGCCCAGGCTAGATGAGGACAGGCCCAGCGTGGTGCGGCTCGACTTCCACAGCATATAGCCGCCGATCACACTCAGCAGCACGACCTTCAGCAGCGACTTGCCGAGCTCGATCCAGCCCTGCGGCCCGATGATCCGCTTCAGTCCGGACGCCGGATTGATGCGGTTGCCCTTGAAGGCGAACAATTTGCTGTTCCACGTCAGCGATCCGAGGCCGGCCGAACTGACGATCGTCGCGATCACGCTGACCGCGAACAGCGTGATGAGCGAGGGCAGCAGCTTGGTACCCGCCTCCTGCAACGGCCGCCACGGCGAGAAATCCTCGACGTCGCCGCGGTCGAACTGGAAGCTCGCCGCCATCACCGCCTTGCACGCCGCGACCAGCGATGGACCAGCGAAGATCAGCCAGGCGACACCCGCCATGACCACCAATGCCGTCGCGAGGTCCTTCGACTTGAGGATGTTGCCATCCTCCGCCGCCTTTTCCTTGCGCTTGGGTGTTGGTGCTTCTGTCTTGTCGCCACCGGATTCCGACATCAGCCGCCCGCCATCGCTTGGGTGGCGGCCAGTCCCTCGCGTATGATGACCAGCATGTAATCGCCCATCGCCGGAAAGGCGACGGCGAGCGCGACCACGCCGACGGCCGTGCTGGCCGGCAGGCCGACCGAGAACAGGTTGAGCGCCGGTGCGGCGCGGCTGACCATGCCGACGATCAGGTTGAGGCAGAGCAGCAGGAAGCCGACCGGCAGCGCGAGCAGCAGGCCGGCGAGAAAGGCATAGCCGCCGAAAAAGGCGATCTGTTTCAGCCGGTCGGGCGCGACCCAGGTACCGGGGGGCATCGTTTCATAGCTTTTGACCAGCAACTCGACGAGGACGAGGTGCCCGTCGACCGACAGGAACAGCAAGGTCAGCATGACGGTGAAGAACTGGCCTAGCGCGGGCGACGAACGGCCGTTCTGCGGATCGACCGACGAGGCAAAGCCGATGCCCATCGATCCGCCGATCATCTCCGATGCGATCATTGGCGCGGCGAACGCGATCTGGAGGATGAAGCCGATGGCCGCGCCGACGAGCGCTTCGGCGAAGATCGCGAGGAAGGTCGCCACCGCGAAAATCTGCGCCGGCGGCACGATCGGATGAACAGCGAGCACGAAGATGCCGATCGCGCCGGACAGGCCGATGCGGACGGGGAGGGGGATCGACACCGCACCGAACACCGGCGCGACGACGAACGCCGCCCCGATCCGCACCATGACGAAGATCAGCGCCCAGAGTCTGGGTTCGATGGCTAAGCCGAAACCCAACACTACGCAGCGCTCGTCGCCGGGCAAACGCCCGCCAAACCACCTTCGTCACCCCGGACGCGTTCCGGGGTGCAACGTGAGGCTGGTGGCATCCATGGAGCCTCCAGCCCTTCCGCCGCAGACCAGTGGATCCCGCAACGAGTCCGGGGTGACGCGGGTGGTTTGGCGAACACTATTTCACCAGTTCCGGAATGCGTTCGAACATGCCCACGGTGAAATCCGTCAGCAACCCGAGGATCAGGCTGCCGAAGATCAGGATCGAAAACGCCACCACCAGCAACTTCGGCACGAAGCTGAGCGTCTGTTCGTTGATCGACGTCGCCGCCTGGATCATGCCGAGGATCAGGCCGGCGAGCAGCGCGGGGATCAGGATCGGAGCGGTGGCCAGCGCCAGCACCCACATCGTCTGGTTGGCGACGGTGAGGAAATAATCGGCGTCCATCTAGCGGATCCTCACGTCGCGAACGAATTGGCGAGGCTGCCCATGGTCAGCGCCCAGCCATCGACCAGCACGAACAGCAACAGCTTGAACGGCAGCGAGATGATCGTCGGCGACAGCATCGCCATGCCGAGCGCCATCAGCACCGTCGCGACGACGAGGTCGATGACGATGAACGGCAGGAACATCAGGAACCCGATCTGGAACGCGGTCTTCAGCTCCGACGTGACGAAGGCGGGCAGCAATACGGCGAACGGGATGTCGTTGGGCGACGTGTACGGGCCCGACTTCGCCATGTCGGCGAACATGGTCACGTCCTTGATCCGCGTCTGCTTGACCATGAAGGCGTGGAGCGGCGCTCCGGCGCGCTCGATCATCTGCGTGCCGGCCAGCTGCCCGGCGGCATAGGGCTGGATCGCCTGCGTGTTCATCTGGCTGATCGTCGGCGCCATGATGAACAGCGACAGGAACAGCGCGAGGCCGATCAGCACCTGGTTGGGCGGTGTCTGTTGCAGGCCCATCGCCTGGCGCAGCACGGCCAGCACGATCACGATCCGGGTGAAGCTGGTCATCATCAGCAGGATGCCCGGCAGGATCGTCAACAGGCCCATGATGATGAGGACCTGCAGCGACAGCGACAGCGGCGCGCTCTGCGTCCCGCCGGATGCCGCGCCCGCACTCAGCTGGCCGAGCGCGCGATCCACAGCATCGCCGACGCCCGGTGCAGGTGCTGCGGGAGCGGCCTGCGCGAAGGCCGGCATCGCGACGAGCAGCGCCAGCGCGATGGCGAGGATCGCCCAGACCCATTTGTAGCCGCGCGCCGTCGCGCCGGTCGTGCGGCGGACGGGCCTGAACAATGCGGGACCATGGCCCCGCCGCGTCACGGTCGGCGTCACTGGTCCACCTTGTCGATCAGGTTGACGCCGCCACGGCCGACCGAGACGAGCAGGCGCTTGCCCTCGAAATCGAGCACCGCAAGGCGCAGGCCGGGAGAGATCATCATCGTTTCCCGGACCGCGATCAGCCGGTTGGACGGTTTGCCGCCACCGGGCATCCGCGTTTCCAGCTTCCGCCATGCGTACAGGCAGCCGATCATCAGGCCGCACACCAGCGGCAGCAGGATCACGAGCTTGAGGATATAGGACCAGAGCATGATCGCGCCTCAGTTCCGCGCCGCGGATTTGTCGGGCGTGACCAGTTCGGTCATGCGCACGCCGAAGCGATCGCCGACCGTCACAACTTCGCCGCGGCCGATCAGCGTGCCGTTGACGAACACGTCGAGCAGTTCGTTCGCCTGGCGATCCAGCTCGATCACGCTCGATTCGCCCAGCGCCAGCAGTTCGCGCAACGTCAGCGAGGTCGAGCCGATCTCGACCGTCAGCTTGACGTCGACATCCTGCAACAGCCGGAAATTGGCGGCCACTCCGGCATCTAGCGGGAAGCCGCCGGTCATGTCGTTCATGCGTCAGGTCCTTCGTCGTCGAATCGGGCAAGAGAGGTCAGGCGGACGGCGGCATGGCCGTTGGAGGTGCCGACGGTACCGCGCCCAAGGCAATCGGTTCCGACCATTACCGGCACCTGCGGTTCGATGCTGATCGGGATCACGTCGCCCTGTTTCAGGTTCATCAGCATCGACAGCGGCACCACCGGCTCGGCGAGCACCGAGCGGATCGGAAAACGGACGTTCATCGCCGCGCGGGTCAGCGAGGTGCGCCATGCGGGGTCCGCCTCCTGCTTGTCGAGCACCTTGCCGGTCAGCGTCGGCGCATGCGGCTTCAACGCGGTGACCGGATAGATCAGGTCGACGAAGACGGGACGGTCGTCGCCCGCAGCGATGCCGAATCGGGTGACGATCATCGCGTCGTCGGCGTCGGTCGACAGCATCGCGGCATTGGATTCGACATGCGTCGGGGTAAAATCGATACGGGCGAGCGGTTCCCACGCGGTGCGCAGCGGCCCCGCGATGGTCTGGCCGATCTTGGCCACCATTGCATCCGCCGCCGGCGAGAATTCGGTCGGCATCATCAGCGGGGTCGCGCCGTTGCCGCCGAAAAACAGGTCGAGCAGCTGCAATACGAAGGTGCCATCGAGGACGCACAGGGCGTTGGCACCCTGCGGCGACATCGTCATCGGCAACCATGCGGTCAGCAGATCGCCCTTCTCTGAACGGTAATCCCCGAAACGCTGGACCACGAGCGGTTCGGCCCAGGCCCGCACTTCACGTCGCAGCAACGGCTCGAACACGCCACGCAGCGACCGCGCGAGACGCGCGGACAAATGCTGCAGCGTATGCAGATCGCCGAACGGATTGAGCTTGGTCGCGCCCAGCCCCGCCGCATGCGCGGCGGGTGTGCGATCCCGCGTCCGTCGTTCGGAGGTTGCCTCGGCGTTAACCATGACCTCACTGAACAACGAAATTGGTAAAGTAGACGTTACGAACGCCGCCGAATCCTTCTTTCTGCTCTAAAATTCCGTTGATCGCCTTCGCCAGCCGCTGCTGCATCTGCAATTTGCCGGCGGACGTGAACACCTGCTCCTCTGGCGTATCGCCGAGGGTGAGCAGCACCGCGGAGCGTACGGCGATGTCGTTGGTCTTCAGATTCTCGATGACCGTGTCGTCGTACGGCGTCGAGATCGCGATGCCGACCTGGATGACATGAACCGAATCCTGCAGGTTCGAGGTGAACTGCGGGTCCATCGTGTAATAGTTGGAGGCATATTGATCGCCGCCACCGCCCGACGGCACGTGCTTGCCGCCGCTGCCCGACGATTCGCCGCCTCCGCCATGTTCGCCTCCGCCTTCACCGCCCTCGGCAGGACGCTTCTGTTCGGATTTGGGCACCAGCTTGGGTCCGTGCTCCTCCGCTGCCGCGGCATGGCCGCCGCCGATCAGGCCGGCACTGGCGGCGTAGACGCCCGCGCCCACGCCGCCGCCGACCAGCACGACCAGCGCGAGCGCCATGATCACGATCTTCATCTTGCCGCCCTTCTTCTTGGGCGCGTCGGCTTCGGGTTTGTCGCTCATCGTCAGTGATCCTCAGGCAAATGTCAGGCGATGCGGCCGTTGGTGCCAGCATCGGTATCGGTGGAGGGGGCCCGCGCCGGTGCCGGCTGGCGGGCCGGGGCGGTATGCTGTTGCTGCCGGGGCTGCTGCTGCCCGGCTTGCGGCTGGGCCTGACCCTGGCCCTGCGTGGCCGTCTGCTGCTGCGCGCTGCCGGCTGGCGATTGACCGCCGGGCTGGGATTGCGGCTGCGACGACGACTGGCCGGCGCCGGACTGGGTTGCAGGCGCGGGCTCGACGATCGTCTGGCCGATCCGCAATCCACGCTCCTGCGCGACCTCCGCCAGCCGTGGCTGCGCGTCCTCGATCAGGGCGCGGGTGGTGCCATTGTCCGCGGCGAAGCGGACGTGGATCGCATCGCCCACCATCCGGACGGAGATATCGATCGCGCCGAGCGCATCGGGGACGAGGCGGATACGCGTGTCGTTCGCATTGGCCGCATCGCGCAACGCCTCGATCCGGTCGATCATATGCGTCGGCCAGCTATCCTGTCGCATGTCGAGCGTCGGCCGGGTCGTATCGACGACGGGTGAAGCGCCATGCGTCGGGGCGGCGGTGGCCAACGGGGCGACCGTCGTGGCGGCGGGATCGAGCGGTGCGACGCGCTTGCGCTCGTCGGCGCCGGTCGCGGCATGCTTCGCCGCACCGAACACTTCCGCCGCGGGAGCGGTGGTGCCTGCCGTCGGCTGCGACGGCGCCGCCGTTCGTGGACGAAGCGCCACGGTCTGGCGCGGCGTGCCGGACACTTCGCGCATGAACGTCGGTCGGGGCGTCGGGGCAGCGGCAGGGGTCGGGGCCGTCATGGTCCCGGCCGGCACCGCTTCCGGCGCGACATCGGACGCCGGGGATACGGCGGCAACCGCTACCGGCGCCGCGACGGCGATGACGGGCGTCGGCACAGACGTGGCAGCGGGCGTCGATGGTGCCGCATCGACGGAGCGAGACGGGCCGGCCGTATCGGCCATCGGTGCCGCACCGGAGTCGCGAACCGGGGATACGGTCGTCGAGCGGGCGTCGACCGTGACGGGCGAAGGATCGGAGGGAGCCGGTGCGGCAGGGACGCGGTCGTCCGGTGCCTGCTGCCCGGCTGGCGGACGCGCCACATCAATCAGCGGTGCGGGATCGGCAATGATAGCAGGTTGCGCAGCCGGGGTCGGCGAATCGGGCTTCGCGCGTTCGGGACCGGTTGGCGTAGCGACGCCTGCCGGTGCGGGCGTCGTGCCTCTGGCCGGGTCGGTCGCGGCGTTCGCAACCTGATCGACCGGCATGGCAGCGACCGTGCGCGGGGTCGGTTCTGCGCGATCCGGAGCAGGTGCCCCCGTCTCCATCCCCGTCGCCATCGCCGTCGCCGTCGCCGGCAGCGGAACTGCCGATGCGACGGCAGGGTCGCGTGTCGTCGCGCGAACTGGTCTCGCAACCGGATCGCGCGCGCGTCCGGCGGGGTCGATCACGCCGGGATCGGCTGGCAGCGGGGCTGCCGATGGAATCGCGGGACCGGGAACGCGCGGTGCAGAACGTTCGCGCGCGAACGATTCCGGCCTCTGCGGATCGGTGGCCTCGTCTTCTGACACCCGGATAGCCACCGGCGCAACCGCAGCGGGCTGCAGAATAGTCATCGGCGGAGCGGCGGCAGGGGAGCGCCTGGCACTCGCTGCGGCCGGAATTTCGCGCCGGGTATCGACGGCGTCCAACTTTGCCGGGGCCGGCTCGGGGACCACGGCCGATGCCGGAACCCGGTCGCCGACCTGCATGTCGGCCAGCGATCGTGCCGGCGCAGGCATTTCCGGCCGCTGCGATGGTGGTGGGGCGAGTGTGGCCGAATCACCGTTCGATGCGACGGACGTCGGCACTGGCGTAGTTCCGGGAAGGGTCGAAGCGTCGTCCGGTCGCGACCGGTTCTCCCGTGCAGGAAGGCGCGACGAAACCGGCGCCGCGCCCTTGGGCACAACGGCGACGTCCTGTACCACGGTCTGCACGACCGGCTGGACGGGAATCGTCGGGGCCTGTGCGACGGGCGCTATGGCTGGCGGTGTGGGTAGCGGCGCCGATGTGATCGTCTGATCGGCCCGGCCCGCCGGCAGCGGTGCAGCAAGCTCTGTTGCTTCCTCGTCCGCTGCTTCGACCGGCTCGTCAACCGCTGGTCCGGAGCTGGCCCTTATGGTGTGATGCCGGTTTTCCGGCGCCGCGTCGCGCCGCGTCACCACCCTGTCAGGGACGATATCGTCGGACACCGCTGGGGGAGCATCGGGTTCGGATGCGATCGCCGGCAGCGTGGCGTGCACGACCTGAAGTGCCGGCGCTTCCGATCCGGCCGGTGTCGCAGCCAGGGTCTCAGTTGCCGGCGATCCCTTGTGGCGCAGCGGCTTGGCGGGGTCGCCAGCCGTCGCCGCATCGATATCTGCCGACGCAGCGCGCTTTCGGGGCGCCGGAGAACTGGCCGGTACGCGAGCGAGCGGCTCTGCGACCGGCATGTCCGATGAGGGGCGACCCGACGTGTCACCCGTCGCCGCCTGCGAAGTTTGCGGCAGTGTCGCCGCCTGCGGCGTGTTCGTGGTCGTCGCGGCCTGCGGCGTGTCCGTCGGCTTCGCCGTCGCAGGCGAAGTCCCGGGCGTGGCGGCAAGGGGTTCGGCTATCGGCTCAGGCGGGATCGCCTGCGGTGTTGCGTCACCTGCCGGCGCATCGGGCATCGCTGCCCGCCCAGGTGCCAGCGGCCGAACCGCCGGTGTGTCTGGGAGGGGCGGCGCGACCGCAACGGCCGGTGCCGGTCTCGTCGTACTGCCCATCGCCAGCGCGCCGACGGACGTGCTGCCGTTCAGCACGGGCGTGCCGGTGAACACGAACGGCCGGTCGGGTCGCGCATCGGTGCCGGCGTTCGCCAGCGCAGGCGGGATCTCCATCGGCGCAGGCACGGCGATATTGACCGCAGGCAGCCACGCCAATGCCGGATCGATCGCGGCAGCATCGACGGTCGGCAGCGGCATGCCGGGAGCGGCAAGCGCTTGCCGGACCGGGTCGCCGGCGGCCAGCGGGATCGTGTTCGCCGGGGCATCGCCACTCACGCCGGCCATCTCCGGCAGGGTCGACATCGACAGCGCGAACAACTCGCCGCCAACCGGCAACGCACCCTTGCCCGGCTGGCCGGGAGTGGTCGGAACGATGGCTGCGGCGGCGTTGATCATCGATAGGTCTCGTCAGGATCACAAGTGTCCCAAGACCATTAGCAAGGATCGTGCCGTTTTGCCTTCAGTGGAGAAATCGGGGGGGTGTCTTCCAGCGCGCGCATCTCTTTGACCAATGCGGCACGGCGCGCACGATCGAGCAGCTTCTCGATCGCACTCTGGTCGCGCTTGGCCGATCGGGTGGCTTCGGCAGCGCGGTTGACGAACATCTCGGCCGACTGGACCCGCATCTGCGCCGCGGCGGAGGATTGGTGGAGCCGTTCGCGAAAATGCGCCTGCGCGCCCAGCGACCCGGCGCTGGCGACGGTATCGGACGTCGGCGACACCGCATCCGCCAGCGCCTGGATGCGGCTGGCAAGGTTGGTCTCGCTCGCGAATTTCTCGTGCGCCCGCACCTCGTCGGCGCGGGTGAGGCCCAGCTGCAGCGTGCGCACGCGGTGGATGCGCGCAAGCTTCTTCGCGTCAGGCACCGAACACGCCGGTCAGTTCGGCGATCGAATCGCCTAGCGAGACATTCTCGTCGCTACCCTGCTTGATATATTCCATTACGGCCGGGTGCGCGGCGATCGCCGCATCGATCGCGGGATCCGCGCCGGGACGATAGGCGCCCATCAGCACGAGATCGCGATTCTCTTCGTACGTCGCCAGATGTCGGCGCAGCACGCGCGCGGCGTGAACGTGGTCGGGATGCGCGATGTCGGTCATCACGCGGCTGACCGAAGGGCCGATGTCGATCGCCGGATAGACGCCGCGCTCCGCCAGATGGCGGTTGAGGACGATATGGCCGTCGAGGATCGAGCGCGCCGAATCGACCACCGGGTCGTTGCCGTCGTCGCCGTCCGCGAGCACGGTGTAGATCGCGGTTATCGATCCGCCGGTGCGCACGTCGGTGCCGGCACGCTCGATCAGGTTCGGCAGCATCGCGATCGCCGACGGAGGATAGCCGCGCGCCGATGCCGGCTCGCCCAGCGCCAGCCCGATTTCGCGACCGGCGTGCGCGACGCGGGTCAGGCTGTCCATGATCAGCAGCACCTTCTTGCCTTCGTTGCGAAAGGCTTCGGCGATGGCGGTGGCACGCAGCGCGCCGCGGATGCGCAGCACGGGGGAATGGTTGGCGGGAACGGCGACGACGACGGCACGCTTGCGCGCCTCGCCCGCGACCTTGGTTTCGAGGAAGTCGGCGACTTCCCGCGACCGTTCACCGATCAGGCCGATGACGATCACATCGGCCTGCGCCGCGCGCACCATCATGCCGAGCAGCACCGATTTGCCGACGCCGGACCCCGCCATGATGCCGACACGCTGGCCCTGGCCGATCGTCAGCAGCCCGTTGATCGCGCGCACGCCGACATCCATCGGCTTGAGCACACGGCCCCGGTCCAGCGGAGATTGCAGCTTGCCCGCGAGCGGCCATTTCCGCGCGCCGCGGATCGGCCCGAGCCCGTCGATCGGCTTGCCCGCGCCATCGACCACGCGGCCGAGCAGCGCATCCCCCACCTCCGCTTCGCCGGGAGGGCCGACGGGCCGCACCGGCGCGCGCGGCAACAGCGCCGCGGGACCACCAAGGTTCATCAGCAACGTCCGCCCCTTGCGGAAACCGATCACCTCCGCCTCGACCTTCGCATCGCCATGGCCGCCGATTTCGCAGATCGTGCCGACCGGTAGCGACAGGCCGACCGCTTCCATCAGCAGGCCGTCGTACGAGGACAGGCGCCCCGACACCTTTGGCGTCGGGCGGAAATCGGCGACACCCAGCGTCTCCAGATAATCGGCGGTGAAGCGGTTGAGCATCAGCGCGGCTCCAGCGCCGGCACCGGCACGCGGTCGATCGCCTCGGCGAGCTGACCCAGCCACAATTCCGGCCCGTCCTCGACCAGCGTCGATGCGCTTTCCAGCACGAAGCTGCCGCGCGGCAGCGATGCGTCACCCGCGGCGAAGATCGACTTCGGCAGCGATGCCTCGACCAGCGGCAGATCCTCGGGATTGAGCCGCAGCAAGGCCGATTCGCTCGCGTCCGCCAGCATCTCGGCGGCGGCTGCGATGCGGCCGTTGAGCACGTCGGCGGTGACGCCGCATTCGCCGACCAGCTTGTTGACGAGCAGCAGCACGGTCTGGCGCAATTGCGTGGCGATGCGATCACGATCCAGCTGATGGCCATTGGCGAGCGCCGCGGTCAGTTCGGTCAGCAGCGCCCGGTCGCGGTCGCCGCTCTCGCGCGCCGCTGCGGCAGCAGCGGCCAGCCCCTCGGCATAACCGGCGGCATGCGCCGTCTCGACCGGATCGATGAAGCCGGTCGGCTCCACCTGTGCATCGAGCGGGTCCCAGCCCTGCGTAGGCTTCTCGCCGCCCGGATCGGCGGGGCTGAAATGCTTCGGGCCGGATCGCGGTTCATCCCGATCCCCCCCCATCGCGCGTTCCAGCGTCGCCCACATCTCGCGCGGCGTGAAGCCCTGCGGCGGCGCGAACGCAGCCTGGAGCAGGTGGGCGGCGGTGTCGTGGCGTCCGGCAAATCCGGCGACGAACTCAGACATAATCGTCGTCGCTCGCGCCCATCACGATGGTGCCGTCCTTGGCGAGGTTGCGCGCGATACCGATCATCGCCTTTTGCGCTTCCAGCACTTCGGCGAGCTTCATCGGCCCGCGTGCCTCCATCTCGTCGCGGATACCGTCGGCGGCGCGCGCCGACATGCAGCCGAGGAAGCGATTGCGCGCATTCTCGTCGACGCCCTTCAGCGCGCGCGACAGAATGTCGCCATCGACGTTGCGGATCAGCGTACCCAGATTCTTGTCGTCGAGATCGAGCAGGTTGTCGAAGACGAACATCGCCTCCTCGATCGCCTTGGCGACGTCCTTGTCGATCTTGAACAGCTTCGGCATCACCCGCTGTTCGGTCGCCTTGCGCGCGCCCTGCAGGATCTTCGCCGCCTCGCGCGTGCCACCCAGCGTCGGGCCATTGGCGCCGGGACGACCGCCGCCGCCGCCGCGCCGGCTGGCGAGCACCGCCTTCAACGTCTCGACGGCATCGGGGTTGATCGGCCCCAGCCGCGCGATGCGGTGCAGGATATCGGGCTGCACCGCATCGGGCAGCAATTCGAGCACCTGACCACCGACCGTGGGATCGAGATTGGCGATCATCACCGCCGCGATCTGCGGATGTTCCTTTTCGATCATCTGCGCGATCTCGCCGGCCTCGAGCCAGTCGAGGATCTCGAGCTCGCAATTGGCTTCGGGCGGTGTGATGCGTGCGAGCACGCTTTCCGCCTTCTCGGGCCCCAGCGCGCGGTTCATCACCGCTTCGATCCGCGGGCGCGGTTCGAAAGTGATGCCGGTACGCTCGCGCGCCTTGCCGACGAAATCGTCGAGCACGTCCTCCATCTCCTGTTCGGACACGTCCGCGACCGCGAACATGGCGGAACCGAGCTGCCGCACTTCCTCGGGGTCGAGCTTCTGGAGGATGGCCGCAGCTTCCTCCTCGCCGACCAGCATCATCAGCACCGCGGCGCGTTCGACGCCGGTATAGCTGCGCGCGGCGGCGACGACGGGCGTGATCGCGTTCACTTGGCGTCGGCCTTGATCATGTCGCGGATCGCGAGCGCGGCGCGGGCGGGATTGTCGCGGGTAAAGCCGCGGACCGCACCGATCCGGTCGTCGACCGTCTGCGTTGCCTCCAGCCGGTCGAGGCTGACCGATTCATGCACGGTGATGCCGTCCGCGGCCGGGCTGCCGGCCGGACCGGCAAGTGCCGGCGTCGTCGCATCCTCACGCTTCTTCATCAGCCCCTTGGCGAGCGGACGAACGCCGAGCATCAGCACCAGCAGCGCGATGATGATCGCTGTTGCGTTGCGGGCGAGCACCGGCAGCCAGGCGTTGTCGTACCAAGCCGGGCCGGTGGCGTCGGCCGCCGTGTCGGCGAACTTGCGGCTGATCACGGTCACCTGATCCTGTCGCGCCTGATCGAAACCGACCGCGCTCTTCACCAGATCGGTGACCTGACCGATTTCCATCGCGGTACGACGACCCTTCTCGGGTTCGCGCAGCAGCACGGCGACGGACAGGCGCTTGACCGAACCCGGCGTCTGGCGCGTCACCGAAACCTCCTTGCCGAGGTCGTAGGCGCGCTGGAAGCTGTCGCTCTGCTTGTTGGGATTGGGCGCGGGGTTGCCGGCAGCCGGAGCGGGTTCGCCCGATGCGCCGTTGGCGGCCTGAGGTGCCTGCAACTGGCTGGCGGGCGGCGGCGTGTTCGACAGCACACCGGGAATACCGCCGGGCGTCGCCGGGCCACCGGCCTGGTTGCCCGTCCAGTTGCCCGTCTCGGCGCGCAAGGCGCCCTGCTTCTCGTAGCTTTCGCGCGTCGCCTGCGTCTCGTCGAGGTTGATGTCGGCCTGCACCTCGGCGGTGAAATTGCCCGCGCCGACCAGTGGCGTCAGGAGCTGGACCAGCTGCTGACGCACCTTGTCCTCGGTCTTGCGCTGCATCTCCAGCCGCGCATCGCCCTCGGCATCGACGCCGCCGGCACCCGGCTTGGACAGCAACGCGCCCATCTGGTCGACGATCGTCACGCTCTCCGGCTTCATGCCCGGCACCGACGATGCGACCAGATTGATGATCGACTGCACCTGGGCCTGTGACAGCGCGCGGCCACCCTGCAATTTGATGACCACCGACGCCGACGGCGCGGCATTGTCACGCACGAACACCGACGCTTCGGGCGTGGCGAGATGCACGCGCGCCTCGGCGACCGCGTCGATATCCTCGATCGAACGGGCCAGCTCCGTCTCGCGCGCCTGCCGCAGCCGTTCGCCCTCGACGGCGCGGCTGACGCCCATCGGCAACTGGTCGAGGATCGCATAGCCGCCGGGGGCCTGCTTCGGCAAACCTTGCCCGGCGAGCAGCATGCGTGCCTTGCTGAACTGGTCCTCGTCGACCGTCAGGGCGCCGGTGCCGTCGTCGATATGGCTGGTGATGTTCGCCTGCGTCAGTGCGCTGGTGACCGCCTGCTTGTCGGCATCGGTCAGCCCGGTGAACAGCGTCTTCTGCGTCGGTGTCGACAGGCTCATCCAGGCGAGCGCGGCGGCAGCGACGAGCGATACGAGCATCGCCATCGGCAGGCTGCGGCGGACGGCGGGCTGCGCGAGCACGCCCTTGATCTGCAACAGCGGGTTGGCGAACTTCTCGGGCAGGCCCGAGGGCGAAGTGGTGGCGAGTGCAGTGCTCATCGATTACACCGGCATGCTCATGATGTCCTTGTAGGCGGACAGCAATTTGTTGCGGACTTGCAGCGTGGCCTCGAACCCGACCGAGGCCTGCTGGCGCGCCAGCATGACCTTGGCGATATCGACCGTCTCACCGCGTTCGTAGCTTTCGGACAGCGCGGACGCCTTGCCCTGCGTCGCGTTGACGTCCTTCAGCGCATCCTGCAGCGTATCGGCGAAGCTGGTCGGCTTCGTAGCCCCGGCGGGGGCACTGGTCTCGGTCGCACTCGCACGGCTCAGCGCCTGGTTGCGCTCCAGGATCTGCGCGCGCAGCTGCATCACCCGGTCGACGCTCATCGCGCCGCCCACACCCGCAACGCCGCTCATGCCGCACCCGCCATGTTAAGCGGGCGGGCGAGGTCGTCGCCCTGATCGCGTGCCTTGGCGAGGCGATAGCGCAACGTGCGCTCGGAAATGCCCAGCCGCCGTGCGGTCTCGATCCGGCTGCCGCCGCAAGCGGCCAGCATTTCGCGGATCGCCTGGAATTCGCTCATCTGCACGACGTTGCCCAACGTCACCGGGGCCGACATCGCCGGCTCGGCGGGCGCGGCCTGCGGGAACAGCTGCGTCACCGGGGCCGATTCGCGGTGAAAGGTAAAGCTGATCGGCCGGTCGAACACGATGTGGCTCGCCTCGATCGTGTCGCCGCCGGCGAACAGCAGCGCGCGCTGGATCACGTTCTCCAGCTCGCGGACGTTGCCCGGCCAGTCGTGGCGCATCAGCTGCTCGACCGCGTCCACCGTCGGCCACGGCACGACGGCACGCGTACCGGCATGGCGCAGGATCATCGTCGCGGCGAGCGCGGGGATATCCTGCGGACGCTCGGCGAGCGGCTTGGTCGACAGCGGGAAGACCGACAGGCGGTAGTACAGATCGGCGCGGAAGCGACCCGCGGCGACTTCGCCCTGCAAATCGCGGTTGGCGCAGGCGACGACGCGGACGTCGATCTTCTGCGGCACCGACGCGCCGATCGGCACCACCTCGCGCTCCTGCAACACGCGCAGCAGCTTGGCCTGCAACTGGAGCGGCATCTCCGCGATCTCGTCCAGCAGGATCGTGCCGCCGTCGGCTGCCCGGAAAAAGCCTTCGCCGCCCGACGATGCACCGGTGAATGCACCCTTCTGGTGACCGAACAGCAGCGCCTCTAGCATCGTCTCGGGCAGCGCGGCGCAGTTGATCGCGATGAACGGGCCGTTCTTGCGGGGCGAATTGTTGTGGATCGCGCGCGCCAGCACTTCCTTGCCGGTGCCGGTCGGCCCGTTGATCAGGACGGTGATGTCCGCCTGCGCCACGCGCTCGGCCAGCGCCAGCAGCGCCAGCGATTCGGGGTCCGCCGCCGTCGGCATGTCGGGCCCGGCGACCAGCGCGCGGGCAAAGCCGTTGCCGACCGCCGCGTCCTCATGGCCAAAGGCGATTCGCGCCGGGTTGCCGTCGCGCGAAGGAATGACGTGGCGACCGTCGTCGCCGATGATCACGGTGCGGGCAGGGGCGGGCGGCGCCTCGCCCTCGGCGATCAGGAACAGGTCGGCCGGGCCGGGCTGGCCGGTTTCGAACGAACCGACGCCGAAGCCCTGGGCGCGAAGCCCCGACACGAGCGCGTATTTGCGCTGCGACACCGCAGCGGAAGGAAAAATCGAACGCATGGTTTATCCCCCAAGGATGAGCCTGCAATGCGGCAACAAGGGTAAACGCGTCGTTAAAACGGTTGCCGCCCGGCAAAATATTTCCGGGCGCCGGCCCGCCTGCGTCACGCGCGCGCGACGCGCCCGTATGTGCCCGTACGGAAGGGGGGGCTGGATCGGCCGGACGGGTCGAACGACCGGCTGCAACTTTTTCGCTTAAGCCGCCGCGCGCCGGGCCGTTATCCCATTTGGCGGCTCGGCCCTCCGCTCTGGGGGCGGCGGGGAGCGCCGCAGCTAATTGGAGACATCTCATGACCGTTATCGGCACCAACATCGCCTCGCTTCGCGCCAGCAACGCTTCGACCTCCGCCAACATGGCGCTGCAGACCTCGATGGAGCGTCTGTCGACCGGCAAGCGCATCAACTCGGCAAAGGACGATGCCGCCGGCATGGCGATTTCGTCGAACATGACCGCCCAGGTCCGCGGCATGAACCAGGCGATCCGCAACGCCAACGACGGCATCAGCCTCGCCCAGACGGCGGAAGGTGCGCTCGGCGAAGTGAACAACATGCTCCAGCGCGTCCGCGAACTGGCCGTGCAGTCGGCATCGGGCACCTACAGCACCGACGACCGCACCAACCTGAACGCCGAAGTTACGCAGCTGCGCACGCAGATGAATGACATCCTGACCAACACCAAGTTCAACGGCGTTCCGGTGTTCGACTTTGTCGCCGGTACGGCCGCCACGTCGAGCGCCAAGGTCACGATCCAGACCGGCGCCGGTGCGTCCGACACGGTCGATCTGCAGAAGGCGTTCGTCAGCATGGACAATATCACGAACGGCACCACGGAGCCGCTCGACGTCTCCACCACGACGAAGTCGACGACGACGCTGGGCAAGGTCGATGCCGCGATCAAGGACATCAACACCGCCCGTGCGACGCTGGGTGCCGGTCAGAACCGTCTGCAGTCGGTCGTAAACAACCTGACCACCAACGTCACCAACCTGTCGGACGCCCGCAGCCGCATCGAGGATACCGATTTCTCGACGGAAACCACGGCCCTCGCCAAGGCGCAGATCCTCAGCCAGGCGTCGACCGCGATGCTCGCTCAGGCCAACCAGAGCCAGCAGGGCGTCCTGAAGCTCCTCCAGTAATCCGGAGAAGCGACCAGTTCCGGTGCCGGCACCGCCCCCCCAAGGGTGTCGGCGCCGACCGAGCTCTCCCCCCAAGGACGAGCGAAGCCAGAACCCCGGCGGCCCCAGAGCCGCCGGGGTTTTCGGCTGTCAACGATGCGCCGCGCGCGTCAGCCGGTCGTTGATCGCCTCGCCCAGGCCGGCATGCGGGATCGGGGCGACCGCGATTGCCGCCCGATCGCTCGCATCGGCGCGATGCAACGCATCGAACAGCCGCGCCGCTGCCTCGCGCAGGTCTCCGGTCGCCGACAGCATGTCGTCCCCCGTCACCGGGCCATGGCCGATCAACCATTCGTCGGCCGCCGCCGCGGTCGCGTCCAGCCGCAGCGGTTTGCCCGGCGCATAATGCGTCGCCAGCTGCCCCGGCGCGGTGATCGCAGCGTCCGTAGAGTCTATAGAGTGTGCCTGCACCGCGAACGGCAGATCCGAGGCCACGATCGGACCCGGCCGCAGGATGGTCCGGCCTGCGACGATCGTCGATTCCAGCCCGGCTTCGCATCCGCCGTCGTCGATGATCAGCGGCACCCGGTTGCCCAGGCTTGCCGCGACATGCGCGGCCCGCGTCGGGCTGATCCCGTTGCTCGCGTTGGCGGATGGAGCGGCCAACGGGCGCTTCGTCGCAGCGAGCAGGGCCTGCATCGCCCGATGACGCGGCACCCTCAACGCTATCGTCGCCAGTCCCGCCGTCACCAGCGATGCGATCGGTGCGTCCGTCCGCAACGGCAGCACCAGCGTCAGCGGTCCCGGCCAGAATCGCGCCGCCAGTGCCCGCGCATCGGCATCGAACACCGCCAGCGCCTCCGCGGCCGCCAGATCGGCCACATGCACGATCAGCGGGTTGAAGCTCGGTCGCCCTTTGGCGGCATAGATGCCGGCCACCGCGTCGGCATTCCCGGCATCGGCGGCGAGGCCATAGACGGTCTCGGTCGGCACCGCGACGCATTCGCCACGACCGATTCGCTCGGCCGCCTCGTCGATCGCGGCCATGCCGTAGGGTAAGATGCGCGGGTTTGGATCGACCATCCACCGGGGCTATATCGCGGGTAATCCTGGGAGAGAATGATGTCCTTTACCGCAGCCGTGGCCGACCAGCGTTTCGTGCTGGAGCACGTCGTAAAAATAGACGAACTCGCCACCACCGATCGCTTCGCCGCCGCCAGCCCCGACGTGATCGATGCGGTGCTGGAGGGCGTCGGCCAGTTCGCGGCCGGCGAATGGGCCCCGCTCAACCGCGAAGGCGACACCGTCGGCGCTAAATGGTCGCCCGATGGCGTCCATATGCCGGCCAGCTTCATAAAAGCGTATAAGGATTACGTCGAGGGCGGCTGGGGTACGATCGGCGTGCCGGAAGAATTCGGCGGGCAGGGCCTGCCCTTCGCGATCCAGACCGCGGTGCTTGATACGCTCGGGTCTGCCAACATGGGCTTCGCGCTCTGCCCGACGCTGACCGTCGGCGCGATCGAGGCGCTCGCGCATCATGGCTCACCCGAACAGCAGGCGCTTTATCTTCCGCATCTCGCCACCGGCGCATGGACCGGCACGATGAACCTCACCGAACCGCAGGCCGGCAGCGACGTCGGCGCGCTTCGCTCGACGGCCAGGCCGCTGGGTGACGGCAAATGGTCGATTAAGGGCACCAAGATCTACATCTCGTTCGGCGACCACGACATGGCCGACAACATCGTCCACCTCGTCCTCGCGCGCACGCCGGATGCGCCCGCCGGCACGCGCGGCATCTCGCTGTTCATCGTCCCCAAGTTCCGTTTGAAGGATGACGGCACGCCCGGCGAGTTCAACGACGTCCGCGTCGTGTCGATCGAACACAAGATGGGCCTGCACGCCTCGCCGACCTGCGTGCTCAGCTTCGGCGACCATGACGATTGCGTCGGCGAACTGATCGGTGCCGAACATGCCGGGATGCGCGCGATGTTCACGATGATGAACAACGCCCGCCTGAACGTCGGCCTGCAAGGCGTCCAGATCGCCGAAGGCGCGACGCAGAAGGCGGTCGGCTATGCGCTTGAGCGCGTCCAGTCCGCCCGCGCAGGTTCGCCGAACAAGGAATCGGTCCGCATCGTCGACCACCCGGACGTCCGCCGCATGCTGCTTCGCATGAAGGCGCAGACGCAGGCAGCCCGTGCGCTCGTCTATTACGCCGCCGGTCAGGTCGATCGCGCGGGGCTGGGCGACGCTGCGGCAAAGAACCGGCTTGAAGTCGTCACCCCGCTCGCCAAGGCGCACGGCACCGACATCGGCAACGAAGTCGCAAGCCTCGGCATTCAGGTGCACGGCGGCATGGGTTACGTCGAGGAAACCGGCGCCGCGCAATATTTCCGCGATGCCCGCATCACCCCGATCTACGAAGGCACCAACGGCATTCAGGCCGCCGACCTCGTCGGCCGCAAGCTGTCGCTGGATAACGGCGGTGCCTTCGCGGCATTGGTTGCCGATATGCGCGCCGAGGCAGAGCACCCGGCGCTCATCGCGCTGATCGACGCGATCGACGCCATCGCCCACCGCCTCGCCACCGCCGACGCCGACGACAAGCTCGCCGCCAGTTATCCCTTCCTGACGATGACCTCGGTCGCGGTCTGCGGCTGGCTGATGGAACGCGAAGGTCGCCACGCGACCGGCGACGAGGACTTCGCTATCGTGAAACGTGCGGCGGTCCGCTTCTATCTCGACCAGATCGTCCCCGAAGCGCTCGGCCTGAAGGCCGCCGCTACCGCGAGCGCCGACGTTCTATATGCAATTCCCGCAGAAGCCTTCGCCGCCTGACCTAACAAGTCCTCCCCCGCGAGGGGGAGGTGGCACGGCAACGCCGTGACGGAGGGGGAGGTAAGCGACGTCGTTGATAACGGAGTTCGAAGCCCACCTCCCCCTCCGTCACGCCCTGCGGACGCGCCACCTCCCCCTCGCGGGGGAGGACCGAAGAACGCCAAAGGTCACGCACCCTGGATTTCTTCCCGGCGTCGGGCACCGTTCGGAAGGAGCCGAATGATGGAAGGGGAAGGAAGTTACGCACTCCCTTACGAGCCGCCAAACCCTTGCACACCGCCATCCCGCCCGTCACAGAACACGCATGTTCGACCTCGACGCCTATCTCGCTCGCATCAATCTCCCCGCCCGCGTCACGCCCGACGCCGAGGGGCTCGGCCGCCTCCAGCGCGAACACCGCCTGTCGATCCCGTTCGAAAACCTCGACGTACGCCTTGGCCGCGGCATCGCGATCGATTCCGCCAGTGTCTTCGCGAAGCTCGTCACCGCCAAGCGCGGCGGCTATTGCTTCGAACAGAACCGCCTGTTCATGGACGCGCTGACCGCGCTTGACTTCGAGGTCCGCCCGCTGCTCGCCCGCGTCTGGCTCGGTGTCGAGGATACCCCGCCGCTCACGCATACGCTCAGCCTCGTCACGATCGGTGGCTGCGACTGGATCGCCGACGCCGGCTTCGGCGGCAGCTATGCGCCGGTGATGGCGCTGGTCGACGGCTGGGAAGCGGAGGCCCCCGACGGCGCGTGGTTCCGCCTCGAACGCCACGCGCAGCACGGCTGGATGCTCAGCCGCAAGGGCGATCCCGGCTCCACCGACGGTCGCGGCACCGGCGCCGACTGGATGCCGCAATACAGCTTCCACGAAACCGAAGTGTTCGACGCGGATCTGGCTTTGTCCAATCACTGGACCTCGACCGCGCCGGGCAGCCGCTTCACGCAGCTGACCATTGCCAGCATCGTCCTGCCGCACGGCATGGCCGGCCTTACCGACCGCCGCTATCATCGCCGCGCCGGCGACAACAGTTCGGACGCCGAGATCACCGACCCCCGCGTTTACCGCATGCGCATGTCGCTGATGTTCGGCATCGACCTGACGCCGGAAGAGGTGGTCGCGCTGGAGCTGTTTTAAGAAGGTCGGTCCGCGCGAAGGCGAAGAGTAACGCCCCCAACCCATCGTCATCGCCGCGCAGGCGGGGATCCATAGCCGCGACCGTCGCTGTTCCATCTGAAAGGTCGGCGCGTAGGGATTTCCGCCTTCGCAAGGATGACGGAAAACAGGTTAGATCCGGGATATCCGCGCTTCCACGAACAGCGCGCGAAAATCAGACCCGCTCGCGCTCCAGCAGATCGGCGGCATCCAGCCCCAGCAGGTCGATATAGCCCAATATCCGCGGCCACTGATTGTCGACGAAGCTCGCCCGCTCCGCCGCGCGCAGTTTCTCCGATGCGCCCGGCAGCACGAACATGCCGACACCGCGCCGCACCTCGACATAGCCGTCGTCCTGAAAGCTCTGATAGGCCTTCGCCACCGTCAGCGGGTTGGCACCATGCTCGGCGGCGAACGCCCGGACCGAGGGAAGCTGATCCCCCGCGCGATAGTCCCCGCGCAGGATGCCCGCCGCGATGGTTCCCCGCAGCCGGATATAGACCGGGCTATCCTCGTTGCTTAGCGCTGTCATGCTGGTTTAATACAGCAACGGGCGAAAAGGTCCACTCCCAACAGGCCGATTGTCATCCCGCATCGGGCCAGTGCGAGACGATCCGTGCCATGTCCGGGCGGGGCCGTTCCTCCAGCGGCCGCCCGGGCGTGCCGACGAAGACGAAGCCGACGATCTTCTCGTGCGCCGCGCCGAACGCATCGCGCACCGCGGTGGAGAACGTCGGCCACCCGGTCAGCCAGCCGCCCGCGAAGCCCATCGCATGCGCAGCATGCAGCAGGTTCATCGTCGCCGCACCCGCAGACATCTCCTGTTCCCATAGCGGGATATGGCTCGTCCTGCTCGGCGACGACAGCACCACCACCAGCGCCGGCGCCTGCCGCGCGAATTGGTCGAGCGAGTCGATCTCCGCCCGCGCCGCCTGCGGGCGTTCCGCACGATAGGCATCGACGATCAACCGCGACAGGGCATCGCGATCGTCGACGATCACGAACCGCCACGGCGCCAGCTTGCCGTGATCGGGCGTCCGCGCGGCGATGCCGATCATCTGGTCGAGCTGCGCCGGATCGGGGCCCGGCGCGACCAGATCGCGCGGCTTGCCGGACCGCCGGGTGGCCAGCAGAGTCAGCGGCGTGGAGGTGTCGTTGAAGATCGGATCGGTCATGCCCGACACATAGAGGTGCCGCCCGATATTTACAGCGGGCGCCCAGCCGTTACGTTGCCGCGATCCGCCGCCCGGACCGGGACGGCGCCTGATATCGGTTGGAGTCATCGGAGCCTATGGCCAGTGCATCGGCGAGCGGGGGCGGCGTACCTGCCCATGCCCGCACCTTCCTCGGACACCCGCTCGGGCTGTTCATGCTGTTCTTCGCGGAGATGTGGGAGCGGTTTTCCTATTACGGGATGCGCGCCATCCTGGTCTTCTACCTGACCAAGCATTTCCTGTTCGGCGAACAGCCCGCCTTCGCGATCTATGGCGCCTATACCTCGCTGGTCTACATCACGCCGATCATCGGCGGGTACATATCCGACCGCTATCTCGGGCCGCGCAAGGCGGTACTGGCGGGCGGTGTCTTCATCACCATCGGCCATCTGCTGATCGCCGCGGTCGAGGCGCCTCAGGGCGTGCAGGGCAGCGCCCTCAACGGTTTCTACCTCGCGCTCGCCTTCATCATCGTCGGCACCGGGTTCCTGAAGGCGAATATCTCGGTGCTCGTCGGCAAGCTGTACCGCCGCGACGACGTGCGCCGCGACGGCGCCTTCTCGATCTTCTACATGGGCATCAACACCGGCGCATTCATCGGCCCGCTGCTGGTGGGCTACCTCGGCGAACGGATGGGCTGGTCCTACGGCTTCGGCGCGGCCGGGATCGGCATGGCGCTCGGCCTCGTCGTATTCGTGCTGTTCCGCCGCGAACTGTACGATGTCGGCGAACCACCCGTGCCCGCCGCGCTGAAAGCGAAGACACCGATTGGCCTGTCGATTGAATGGGCGATCTATGCCGCCGCGATCCTCGCGATCGGCGTCGCATGGTATTTGGTGCGCAATCAGGGCGCGGTCGGAATGCTGCTGATCGTCGGATCGGTTCTGACCATCGGCTATATCCTGATGACGGCGTTCCGGAAGCTGCCGCAGGTCGAGCGGCATCGCATCTTCGCCGCGCTGTTCCTCATCTCGCTGTCGCCGCTGTTCTGGGCGCTGTTCGAACAGGCCGGGTCGTCGCTCAACCTCTACACCGACCAGTCGGTCGATCGCACGGTGCTCGGCTGGACAATGCCGGCCTCGTGGTTCCAGTCGGTCAATTCCTTCTTCATCATCACACTCGCGCCGCTGTTCGGCATATTGTGGACCACGATGGGGAAGCGGGGCATCGAACCGTCCGCGCCGTTCAAGTTCGGCATCGGCCTCATCCTCGTCGGCGCCGGTTTCTTCGCGCTGATCATGGGCGCGCCAGCGGAGGGGCTGACCCCGGCGATCTTCGTCATCCTGCTCTATATGCTGCATTCGATGGGCGAACTCTGCTTCTCGCCGATCGGCCTGTCGTCGATGACGCGGCTATCGGTCGCCAGCATGACCGGGCTGATGATGGGCACGTGGTTCCTCTCGACCGCAGCGGGCAATTTCATCGCCGGCCTGATCGCGCAGGCGACCGGCGGCGAAGGTGCCGGCCCGGCGCAGGTGCTGGCGGTCTACGGTCGTATCGGCTGGTTCGCGATGGGCGTCGGCGTGGTGGTCCTGATCCTCGCGCCGTTCGTCACCCGCCTGATGCACCTCGATACGATCGGCGACGCACCCGATCACGCCCTGGCCGGCGAAGCCGCGATCGGCGAACCTGCAGCGGCGGGCGTCGATACCCGCGACGAGCAGCGGCCCCGCTGAACCTTATTCCTCCCTCGCTTCAGCGAGGGAGGGGACCGTTCGCGTCGCGAATGGTGGAGGGGGCGTTTCCGCAGGCACAAGGCTCGTCGCGAACCTCCCCTCCGTCAGCGCTGGCGCGCCGCCAACTCCCCCTCGGGGGGGAGGAATCAAGCTGCCCGCCGCCCCACCACGCTGGTCACCGCGACGTCCATCGTGACATTGCCCACGGTACGGAACAGGTCCGGCACCGTCTCCACTGCCACCAGTAGCCCCAGCGCCTCGATCGGCACCCCCATCGCGAACGCGACCGGCGCGACGCTGGCGAAGAAGCTGATCGTACCCGGCAGCGACACCGATCCCATTGTCGTGATCGCCGCCGTCGCCACGCCCGCGGCCAGCTGCCCCGGCCCGATCGGCACCCCCAGCCAGTGCGCGACGTACAGCGCCACCGCCAAATTCATCGCCGGGCTGGTCGCACGAAAGATCGCCACCGCCACCGGCAGCACGATCCCCGCCGTCGCCGGGGCGACGCCGATCTCCGCCGACCCCTTCAGCATCGCCGGCAGCGAGGCGAGCGACGATTGCGTGCTGACCGCCACCGCCTGCGCCGGAGCCACCGCACGCGCGAATTTGCGGAAAGGCACGCCGCCGCCGAACCGCGCCACCGGATAGCCCGCCAGCAGCACGATGAAGCCGATCGACGACACCAGCACGATATAATGCACCAGCGCCCCGAACGCCGCCGCCCCCGTCCGAGCGCCGACCCCGTACGCCAGCACGAAGATCCCGATCGGCGCCAGCTTCAACACCCAGCCGATGATGACCAGCATCGCATCGGTGATCGCCTTGAACAGGTCGGTCAGCCGCCGCCGCGCATCGTCTTCCAGCCGCGTGATCGCGAAGGCGAAGGCGAGCGTGAATACCGTCAGCGGCAGGAACGCATCGCCTGCCGCCGCGGCGACGACGTTGGTCGGCACGATCGTGTTGAAGAAATCGGCCAGCGTCGGCACCTTGCCCATCGCCGGCGCTTCGGTCAGCGCGCTGCGCAACGCCTGCGACCACGCCTCCGGCAGCGGCCACAGGTCGAGCAGCAGCGGCATGATCGCTGCCGACATCAGCGTCGTGCACCACAGCACCACCACGAACAGCGCCACCGCCCGCCCTGCGATCCGCCCGGCCTTCGCCGCCTCGGCGGTCGCCGCGATGCCGGTCACCAGCAGCCCGACGATCAGCGGGACGATGACCATCTGCAATGCATGCAGCCACGCCTCGCCGATCGGCTGCGTGACGCTGGTGGCGGCGAGCGCCCAGTCCCTGTCGATGGCGACTGCGGCGATGCCCAGCCCGATACCGACGACGAGCGCGAGGAGGATACGGGTGGCTTGCGACATCGGGTTCCTTGGCGCATCGGGGAACGAACGGACGACATAGCGGAACGGAATGGGCGGGATGGCAAGGAAATATTTCGGTACGGACGGGATCAGGGGTGCGACCAACGCCGGCGCGATGACCGCGGCGATGGCGATGAAGGTCGGCATGGCGGCGGGGGCCTATTTCCTGCGCGGCGACCACAAGCATCGCGTGCTGATCGGCAAGGACACGCGCCTGTCGGGTTATATGCTGGAATCGGCATTGGTTGCAGGCTTTACCAGCGTCGGCATGGACGTGGTGATGGTCGGACCGTTGCCGACCCCGGCGGTGGCGATGCTGACCCAGTCGATGCGCGCCGACATCGGCGTGATGATCTCGGCCAGCCACAATCCCTTCGCCGACAACGGGCTGAAGCTGTTCGGGCCGGACGGCTATAAGTTGTCGGACGAGGCGGAGATGACGATCGAATCGCTGATCGACAGCGACGTGCCGTTGTCGTCCTCGGCGCAGATCGGCCGCGCCCGCCGGATCGAGGATGCGCAAGGCCGCTACATCCACTTCGCCAAGGCGACCTTCCCCGAAAACCTGCGCCTCGACGGCCTGCGTGTGGTGATCGACTGCGCGAACGGCGCCGCCTACAAGGTCGCGCCGTCCGCATTGTGGGAACTCGGCGCCGACGTGATCGCGATCGGCGTCACTCCCAACGGCACCAATATCAATCGCGACGTCGGATCAACCGCCCCGCAAACCTTGTCCGAAACCGTGGTCGCCAGTGGCGCCGACATCGGCATCGCTCTGGACGGCGATGCCGACCGGCTGATCATCGTCGACGAACACGGCAAGGTCGTCGACGGCGACCAGTTGATGGCGACGATCGCCGGCAGCTGGGCGCGCGCCGGCCGCCTGTCGGGCGGTGGTCTTGTCGCGACGGTGATGTCCAACCTCGGCCTCGAACGGCACCTGTCGGCGCAGGGTCTCGGCCTCGTCCGGACCTCCGTCGGCGATCGCTACGTCCTCGAAAAAATGCGTTCGTCGGGCTACAACGTCGGCGGCGAACAGTCCGGGCACATCATCTTGTCGGATTACGGCACCACCGGCGACGGTCTGGTCGCCGCGCTCCAGGTTCTCGCGGAACTGAAACGTTCCGGCGCGCCGGCGAGCGAGGTGCTCCACCGCTTCGAACCGCTGCCGCAATTGCTCAAGAACGTCCGTTTCGCCGGCGGCAAGCCGCTGGAGCACGATTCGGTCAAATCGGTGATCGCCGCTGCCGAGGCCGAACTCGCCGGCACCGGCCGCCTCGTCATCCGCCCGTCCGGTACCGAGCCAGTGATCCGCGTGATGGCAGAGGGCGACGACGCCGCCCAGGTCGAAACCCTCGTCGATCGCATCTGCGACGCCGTCCGCCAGGCTGCTGCCTGATGCTCGAGATGCGTCCGGATTGCGAACGCTGCGGCGCGGACCTGCCCGCGGACGCGCCGGGTGCATTCATCTGCAGCCACGAATGCACCTTCTGCGCCGAATGCGCCGACGCGCTCGACGATCATTGCCCCAATTGCGGCGGCGAACTGATGGACCGCCCGACCCGCGTCGGCAAGGCGCTCAAGGCGAACCCGGCCTCCACCGAGCGCCGCTTCCAAAGCTGACTTAGCGCGCAAAGGTTCAGAGGATGCAGAGATGGTTTGGGGCAGCTCCATCTCACTCTTCCTCCGCGCCTCTGCGCGCAAAAGGAAGGTGATTCACGCGGAGACGCGGAGGCGCGGAGAAGAAGTAAGACGCGCTCACGCGAAGGCGCGAAGACGACGACGCTAGTGAGGGATGCCACCCTCTCCCCGCCCGCCATCCCGGCGAACGGCGGGACCCATGGACCCGCACGGCCAGCGACAACGCACACCAACATCCACCAGCGCATCCATGCGTCCCGGCGTCCGCCCGCATGACGGATAGGAGGGAAGGCGCGCCAGCCCGCAAGCCAGCCCCAAAAACTCTCACTTCTTCTCCGCGTCTCCGCGTGAATCACCCTTCTTCAACCGACCCGAAAACCCGCTGTCCTACACCCCCTGAAAATGACATAGCCGCCTCCATGACGCGCCCCAGCCAAAGCGCCGCCCTCCACCACCATCGAACGGCACCGTGCGGGACGTGTTTTCATCCCGCACGTAGTGTCAACTTCGGCAACTTCCGGCACGAACCATGATCCCCCGCGTCCTCATCATCGCCGGTTCCGACTCGGGCGGCGGTGCCGGTATCCAGGCGGATATCAAGACCGTCGCCATGCTCGGCGGCCACGCCATGACCGCGATCACCGCGATCACCGCGCAGAACACGCTCGGTGTGCAGGCGGTGCATGCCGTCCCCGTCGACATCGTCGTCGCGCAAATGCGCAGCGTCATCGACGATCTCGGCGTCGACGCAGTCAAGATCGGCATGATCGGTTCCGCCGCCACCGCGCATGCCGTGGCGGATGTGCTCGACACGCTCGTCCTGCCGATCGTCTTCGACCCGGTCATGATTGCCACAAGCGGCTCCGTCCTCGCCGATGCGGATACGATCGCCGCCTTCGACCGCCTGATGCGCCGTGCCGCCGTCGTCACTCCCAATCTGCCCGAACTCGCCGCACTCGGCGGGAAGGCGGCGGTCCGCGCGACCGGAGCCGCCGTGCTGGTGAAGGGCGGCCACGCAGAGGGCGACATCGTCGAGGATCGCCTAGTGACCGACGACGGCGAGACGATCTGGACCCACCCCCGCATCGAAACCCGCCACAGCCACGGCACCGGCTGCACGCTCGCCAGCGGGATCGCGACCGGCCTTGCCGCGGGCATGCCGCTCGCCGACGCGGTGGGGCGGGCCATCGCCTATGTGCAGGCGGCGCTTGCGGCGGCGCCCGGCATCGGGGCAGGGTACGGGCCGATGGGACATGCGCTCGGCGTCGCGCCCTTCGACGAACTGGAAGGCTGAATGCCCGGACTGAAGCACGAAAAAACCTGCCTGCCCCCCGTCGCCGGGGTGGACGAGGCGGGCCGCGGTCCGCTCGCCGGCCCGGTGGTGGCCGCCGCCGTGGTGCTGCCGGCGAAGGGCACGCCCCGCGGCATCGACGATTCCAAGAAGCTGTCGGCCCCCGAACGCGCCCGCCTCTGCGGCCTGATCCAGACCCGTGGGCAGTACGGCATCGGCATCGTCGAACCGGCGGAGATCGACACGCTCAACATCTATTGGGCGACGATGAAGGCGATGACGCTCGCGGTCGACGCGCTGGTCGCGAAGCTCGGCTGCGACCCCGGCCATGTCCTCGTCGACGGTAACCGCCTGCCACGCTGGTCCTATGCCGCCACCGCGATCGTCAGCGGCGATGCGCACAGCCTGTCGATCGCCGCCGCCTCGATCGTCGCCAAGCACACTCGCGACGGGATCATGCTCGACCACGCCGCTTCCCACCCGCAATACCATTGGCATTCGAACAAGGGCTATGGCTGCAAGCACCACCTTGCGGCACTGCGCGATCACGGGCCGACCCCGATTCACCGCCGCAGTTTCGCTCCCGTCGCCGCGGCTTACGCCCGAATCACGCCGGATGCCGAATTCGGCTCACCGCAATTGGCGCTCGATGTTCACCATTTTGCCGGATGAGTCTTTTGAGTCACACCCCCAGTGCTGGGGGACACCCGGAATCGCGTTCCCCACATCTTGGGCGGGACTCAGGATGTTCCGCCGGCGCGACGCCGTGACGACGACGGGCGTTAACCATTGCAGGCTTGACGCGAGTCCCCTGTTTCGCGCGAATAGGGCGGCAAGGGGGACGTCATGCCAGTAATCGACAAGGTCAGGCAGCCGCGCATCGCGGCGCGCGCAGCGGTGCCGACGCCGGCGAAGGCGCCGTTGCCGCTCGACAGCATCGTCCGCGGCGATTGCATCGCGGCGATGCGCGCGATGCCCGACAAGTCGGTCGACATGGTCTTCGCCGACCCGCCCTATAATCTCCAGCTCGGCGGCGAGCTGTTCCGTCCCGACGGCAGCCACGTCGATGCGGTCACCGACGATTGGGACAAGTTCGACACCTTCGCCGCCTACGACGCCTTCACCCGCGCCTGGTTGGCGGAGGCGCATCGCATCCTCAAGGATGACGGCACGATCTGGGTAATCGGCAGCTACCACAACATCTTCCGCGTCGGTGCGGCGGTGCAGGACCTCGGCTATTGGATTCTCAACGACATCGTCTGGCGCAAGGCCAATCCGATGCCGAACTTCCGCGGCACCCGCTTCACCAACGCGCATGAAACGCTGATCTGGGCGTCGAAGGGTGAGGGCGCGAAATACACCTTCAACTATCGCTCGATGAAGACGCTCAACGACGAACTCCAGATGCGCTCGGACTGGGAATTCCCGATCTGCGGCGGGGCTGAGCGGTTGAAGAAGGGCGGGGTGAAGGTCCACCCGACGCAGAAGCCCGAGGCGCTGCTGTACCGCATCCTGCTCGCCTGCACGAAGCCCGGCGACGTGGTGGTCGATCCCTTCTTCGGCACCGGCACCACCGGCGCGGTCGCCAAGCGTCTCGGTCGCCACTGGATCGGCATCGAGCGCGAGGGCGACTATATCGAGGCGGCGGAGGAACGCATTGCCGCCGCCCTGCCGCTCGACGAATCCGCGCTCGCGACGATGCAGAGCCCGCGTCAGCAGCCCAAGGTGGCGTTCGGCGTGCTGGTCGAGAACGGCTATCTGACGCCCGGCGCGGTGCTGACCGACGCCAAGCGCCGCTTCCGCGTCACCATCCGCGCCGACGGCAGCCTGCTGTCCGACTGCGGCGCGACCGGATCGATCCACAAACTCGGCGCGACGTTGCAGAACGCACCCGCCTGCAACGGCTGGACCTTCTGGCATCACGAAGCCGGCGGCAAGCTCCAGCCGATCGATACCCTCCGCCAGACCTACCTGCTGGCGACGCAGCCATAATTCTCAGTCCTCCCTCGCTTCAGCGGGGGAGGGGAACCGCCGGCGCAGCCGGTGGTGAGGGGGCATCGTCGCAAGCCACCCACTCCGTGGCCCGCTTCCCGTCGGTCACCGCTACGCGGCGCCTCGTGGGGAGAGGGAATAGAAAGCCACCTTGCCTTGTTGGATCGGACGGCGGATGAACCCCGGCGATGACGCTCCACCTTCGCCCAGCCCAGTTCGTCGATACTCCCATAACGCAGCCCGACGGCACGGTCGCGCGCCTCGCCGGCGGCATGCAATGGTTCGCCGCTTATGAGGTGATCGAGCACGGGACCCGCCGCACCGTCCCGGTCGCCGACGTCGGATCGCTGGGGGACCGCGCCGCTGCGCTCCACGCCGCCATCACTGCTCCCCGTCCACCGCTCCAGCTCGGCGAGCGCACGCTCCGCCTCGACCAGCCGCTGGTCGCCGGCATCCTCAACGTCACGCCCGACAGTTTCTCCGATGGCGGCAAGCATGCCGACGATCCTGCAGCCGCCGCAGCCGCCGGTGTCGACATGGCCGCCGCCGGCGCCGCCCTGATCGACCTCGGCGGTGAGTCGACCCGCCCCGGTGCCGCACAGGTATGGGAAGGCGACGAGATCGCCCGCATCGTCCCCGTCGTCGAACGCCTCGCCCGCAGCGGCACCCCGGTCTCGATCGACACCCGCAAGGCGGCGGTGATGGAGGCGGCGCTGGCGGCGGGCGCGCACATTGTCAACGATGTGTCGGCGCTGTTTTGGGACGACCGCGCGCTGGCGCTGGTCGCAAAGGCGCAATGCCCGGTCGTGCTCATGCACTCGCCCGATCCAAAGCAGGGTGGTCACGCCCGCACCGACTACCGCGACGTGCTGATCGAGGTGTTCGACTGGCTGGAGGCGCGGATCGCCGCCGTCACTGCGGCTGGCGTCGCACGATCGCGCATCATCGTCGATCCCGGCATCGGCTTCGGCAAATCGCTGGCCGAGAACCTCGCGCTCATCAACGGCATCGCGATCCTGCATGGGCTCGGCTGTCCGATCATGCTCGGCGCCAGTCGCAAGCGGATGATCGGCGCGCTTGATAACGAGGCACCGGTGGCGGCGAGGTTCGGCGGGTCGCTGGCGATGGCGCTGAAGGGCGCAGAGGCCGGCGTGCAGCTGCTCCGCGTCCACGATGTCGCGCCGACGGTGCAGGCGCTGAAGGTATGGCGCGGCCTACGCGACCGCGCCTTGGTGGGAAATTAGGCTTCGGCGGCGTCCGTGTCGTCGCCGGCGGCCGGGCGTTCGAACCACGCCTCGACCTCGCCGTTCAGCTTCAGCGTCAGCGGGCGACCATGCCGGTCCACCTTCTTGCCAAGCGCGACGCGGATCCATCCCGCGGCACGGTCATATTCCTCGACGTCCTTGCGCTCGACACCCTTGAAACGGATGCCGATGCCGCGCTCCAGCGCAGGCTGGTCGAAGTACGGGCTCGACGGATCGGTCGACAGGCGATCGGGGGGCGTTTCGGTCATGCCTGCGCGCTTAACCGCATCGGCCGGCACCCGCCACGAAAAAGCGGCGCGGAACCAGGGTCCCGCGCCGCCTCTCCGACGAAATTCAACTTCGGCTCAATAGCCGTAGCCGTAGCCATAACCGCCTTGGTAGCCATAGTCGTAGCGCGGCGCGTAATTGTAATACCGCTCCCGCACCACGACGCGGGGCGGCGGGGCATAATAGCGGTTGCGATAGACCACGCGGGGCGGCGGGGCATCATAATAGCCGTCGTAACCGCGGTCATAATAGCGCCCGCGGTTGTTGCTCGCGATCGCAGCACCGATACCAAGACCGACGATGCCGCCGAGCAGGGCACCCGCGGCCGCGTCGCCGCCACGGTTGTAGTGGCGATAACCGCGATACCGCTGCGCATCGGCCGGAGCCGCCGCCGTCAGGGCGGTGGCGGCAAGCGCAACGCCCAGTCCTGCCTTTTTCATCAACGTATTCATGACGCTGAACTCCTCATCACAACGCTGGGAAGGAAACGCATACGGACCCGAGCGTGTTGCAAGCGGATTAGACGGGTCGGCCTGAACCCGTCCGGAATGGCGCGTTCATATGCGGTTTATGCCGGCAGCGGCTTAAACGAAAAAGGGCGGCCACTCGCGCGGCCGCCCCGTTTCGTATTCCCATCGGATAGAGAGGCTTACGCCGCCTGCTTCGCCCGGCTCGCGCGCTTGCGCTCGTTCGGGTCGAGGTGGCGCTTGCGCAGGCGGATCGACTTCGGCGTCACTTCGACCATCTCGTCGTCGTCGATGTACGCGATCGCCTGCTCCAGCGTCGCACGCTTCGGCGGGGTCAGGCGCACCTGATCGTCCTTGCCGCCGCTGGCGCGGAAGTTGGTCAGCGCCTTGGTCTTCATCGGATTGACTTCGAGGTCGTCCGGCTTGGCGTTCTCGCCGACGATCATGCCCTCGTACAGCGCCTCGCCATGGCCGACGAACAGGATACCACGCTCCTCGAGCGGACCCAGCGCATAATTGTTAGCCTCACCGGTGCCGTTGGAGATCAGCACGCCGTTCTTGCGGCCCTCGATCTTGCCCTTGTGGGGGCCGTACTTCTCGAACAGCCGGTTCATGATGCCGGTGCCGCGCGTGTCCGACAGGAACTCGCCATGGTAACCGATCATGCCGCGCGACGGCGCCGAGAAGGTGATGCGCGTCTTGCCGCCGGTCGACGGCCGCATGTCGGTCATCTCCGCCTTGCGCAGATTCATCTTCTCGACGACCGTACCCGAATGCTCGTCATCCACGTCGATGATGACGGTTTCGTACGGCTCGGTCTTCTTGCCGTCCTCATCCTCGCCGAACAGCACGCGCGGGCGGCTGATGCCCAGCTCGAAGCCCTCGCGGCGCATCGTCTCGATCAGCACGCCGAGCTGCAATTCGCCGCGGCCGGCGACTTCGAAGCTGTCCTTGTCGGCGGCTTCGGTCACCTTCACGGCGACGTTCGATTCGGCCTCGCGGAACAGCCGCTCGCGGATCATGCGGCTCGTCACCTTGGTGCCCTCGCGGCCCGCCATCGGCGAATCGTTCACCGCGAACCGCATCGACAGCGTGGGGGGATCGATCGGCTGCGCGTGCAGCGGCTCGGTGACGGTGATGTCGGCGATCGTGTTCGCGACGGTCGCGACGGTCAGGCCGGCGAGGCTGATGATGTCGCCCGCCTTGGCTTCGTCGACCGGCACGCGGTCGAGGCCGCGGAACGACAGGATCTTCGACGCGCGACCGGCCTCGATGATCTTGCCGTCGTTATCGAGCGCGTGGATCGCCTGGTTGGTCTTCACCGTACCCGAATTGACGCGACCGGTCAGGATGCGACCGAGGAACGGATCGCGGTCGAGCAGCGTCACGAGGAAGGTGAACGGCACCCCCGCGACTTCCACTGCGGGGGGCGGCACATGCTTTACGATCGTCTCGAACATCGGGATCAGCGTGCCTTCGCGCGCGTCCATGTCGGTCGAGGCGTAGCCGTTGCGGCCCGACGCGTAGAGCACCGGGAAATCGAGCTGCTCGTCGTTCGCGTCCAGCGACACGAACAGGTCGAACACCTCGTCCAGCACTTCCTGGATGCGCGCGTCGGGACGGTCGACCTTGTTGACGACGACGATCGGCTTCAGGCCGAGCGCCAGCGCCTTGCCGGTCACGAACTTCGTCTGCGGCATCGCGCCTTCCGACGAATCGACCAGCAGGACGACGCCGTCGACCATGCTGAGGATGCGCTCCACCTCGCCGCCGAAGTCGGCGTGGCCGGGCGTATCGACGATGTTGATGCGGATGCTCTCGCCACCACCGGGGGGCGCCCAGTCGACTGACGTCGGCTTGGCGAGAATGGTGATCCCGCGCTCTTTTTCGAGGTCGTTCGAATCCATCGCACGCTCTTCGACGCGCTGGTTGTCGCGGAAGGTGCCGGACTGGCGGAACAACTGGTCGACGAGCGTGGTCTTGCCGTGGTCGACGTGCGCGATGATCGCCACGTTGCGGAGGCTCATGGGAATTCCTGATGTGATAGGGTATTGGGCGCGCCCATAGCCGAAATGTTGCGCCGCGGGAAGAGGGGCGGGGTCGGGATCAGACGTCCCTGAGGACCGTGCCGGTGTCGCGGGCGCCGTGGAGGACGCGGACGAGGCGGATGCCGTCGGGGACCGGTCGATAAAACAGGATGTAGGGACTGACCGTGAAGCTGCGCAGCCCGCGTGAGCCGTCGAACCACATCGCGCCGAGATTGGGATTGTCGGCGAGCAATCCAAGCTTGTCGTCGATCCGCGCGAGCAGGCGACTTACGGCAGATTACATGGCGAGGCCTTTACACCCCGCCGTGCGGCGCGGCTGCGTGCGACCCGGCTCAGCGCGCCACCCTTTCGGCGGCCAGTTCGGCAAGGACTTCACGCTTGATCTCGTCGACGTCCCAAGGTTCGTCTTCACCTTCCCCGCCTTCGTCGAGCAGTCGCTCGAGTTCGGCCATCGGCAAGCCCGTTGCCGAGTCGATCCGGCCATCCGTTGCTTCCAATACGATGCGGTTGCCGTCGCGCGTCACCCGAACCTCGGCCGCATCAACGCGATAGCCCGGGGGCAGGCGGACCACCTGTTCGTCGCCGGCCCATTCGACCCGTGCCATGTCGTTCATGCGAGCGTCTCCGTTCCCGACCTATCTACTATCTCGCTCGTCCGCTGTCACCGCTCTGTCCTACGTGGACAGCCTCCTGTAGACCCTCCGGCATGCCTGCATTCTCCTATCCTGCGGCGAACGAAGGCGGCCATGCCGCCGGCCCTTGCCGGATGGGGCTGCGCCCTCGATCGGGGGCGAAGTTGAGGCCGATCGCTAAACGCGTGAAGCTCTCAACTTCCTCAACTTCACACGATACGGACCGTGGCTTTCCCCTGCGAAGGGTTTGCGGCGACTCGGGCGCGCGTATTATTCACATGATACACTTGAACGGGGCGGCGCCAACCGGCACATTACCAACGACGACCGGGCGACAGCCTGCTGGAGGACGATGATGGCGACGACCGTGGACACTGTTAATGCCCACCCGGACCTGGTGCTGACGCCGCCCGATCCGGTGCCGACCGTGGCTGCCGAACGCGCCGCCGGCCTCGTGCCGATCGACGACGTCAAGAAGACGCAGCTCGAAACGCGAGTCGACACCTTCGTCGCCGAACTGATCGCAGAGGACGTCAACAGCCCCGAATTCGGCCGCCGCGTCGATGCGATCACCGGCATGGGCGCCAAGGAAATTCGCGAGGCGGCGGGCCAGTCGAACCGCTTCCTCGACCGGCCGATCCGGGCGATGGACAAGGATAGCGGCGTCGGCGCCGACCTCGCCCAGTTACGCCGCGTGATCGAGGACCTCGATCCCGGTCGCAAAGGCGCGCTCTCCGGCCCCAAGAAGATATTCGGCATCATCCCGTTCGGGTCGAAGATGCGCGATTATTTCGAAAGCTATCAGTCGTCGCAGACGCACATCAGCGCGATTCTCAAGAACCTCGCCAGCGGCAAGGACGAGCTGCTGATGGACAATGCCGCGATCGATACCGAACGCGCCAACCTGTGGTCGGCGATGGGCCGCCTCGAACAGATGATCCACCTCAGCAAGGCGATGGACGCCAAGCTTGAGGACAAGGCGAACGAACTCGACCACACCGACCCCGCCAAGGCGAAGGCGATCCGCGAGACGGCTTTGTTCTACACCCGCCAGCGCACGCAGGACCTGCTGACCCAGATGGCGGTGACGGTGCAGGGCTATCTGGCGCTCGATCTGGTCAAGAAGAACAACGTCGAGCTGGTGAAGGGTGTCGATCGTGCATCGACCACCACCGTGTCGGCGCTGCGTACCGCGGTGACCGTGGCGCAGGCGCTGGCCAACCAGAAACTGGTGCTGGAATCGATCACCCAGCTCAACACGACGACCGCCAACATCATCGATTCGACCGGCAAGCTGCTGCGTTCGAACACCGCCGCGATCCACGAACAGGCGGCGGCCTCGACGATCCCGCTGGAAACGCTGCAACGCGCCTTCCAGAACATCTACGACACGATGGATGCGATCGACACCTTCAAGCTGAAGGCGCTCGATTCGATGAAGACCACCGTCACCGCGCTCGGCAGCGAGGTGGAGAAGTCGAAGGGCTATATCGCCCGCGCCGAAGGTGCCGCGCAGGGTGCGTTGAAGGGGCCGACGAGCGACCAATATCGTCTGGAGTCGGTGTAGAGGCATGACCGAAGTCGACCAGCAGATCGAACGTGCACGCGCCGCGATGGCGCGGATCAGTGAGGATTACCGCGGCCAGGTGGGGGCGCAATATCGCGCTCACGGCAAGCGGCTGAAGCGCAAGGCGGTCGGCGTCGGCACGCGGCTGGCGTTCATCTGTGCGGTCAACGCCATCATCCTGATTGCAGCGGCCATCGCGGGTATGGTCGTTCCGCTCGGCCTGTTCGGCGGGCTCGCCGTATTGCTGCTGATGGCGGCGGTGACGATCGCGATCGCCATTGCGCCGGCGGCACGTGCGCCGAGCGAGAAGGTACTGCGAGAGGTCGATATCAAGGCGCTGCCGAGCAAGACCGAGCGATGGCTGGAGGCGCAGCGGCCGGCGCTGCCCGCGCCAGCACGTGGGTTGGTCGATCAGATCGGCATACGTCTGGAAACGCTGTCGCCGCAGCTCGGTCGGCTGGAGGGCCGCGAGGAGGAGGCCTATGAGGTGCGCCGTCTGATCGGCGAGCAATTGCCTGCTTTCGTAAAGGATTACGCCCGCGTTCCTGAATCGCTGCGCCGGGTCGAACGCAATGGGAAGACGCCGGATGCCGAACTGGTCGCCGGCCTGAAACTGATCGAGCAGGAGATCTCCGATATGACCGCCCGGCTGGCGCAGAACGATCTCGACAACCTGTCCACCCGCGGTCGCTATCTCGAGATCAAATATCGGGACGAGGCGGGTCAGTGAACCCTGCGGTCGATGGGGCGTTCACCCTTGCCGATGTTACATAATCTTCATTCTCACGTTTTGCCCCGTCTTGTCCCGATCTTCCGACTGCGCCATGCGTGTCGTCCATGATGACTGACGACGATGGGCAGAGGGTGACGGGCGTACCGGCACAGGGGACGATAGATAGCGGCCACGACGATCCGATCGGCCGCCCCGGCCTGCATCATTGGCGCGAAAGCACGATCACCCGGCCAGGTCTCGATGACCGCGGCAGCGTGTTCTTCGCCGCGATCGAGATGACGCGAATGCCGATGATCCTGACCGATCCCAACGAACCGGACAATCCGATCGCCTTCGCCAACAAGGCGTTCCTCGACCTCACCGGCTACGAGGAAGAGGAGGTGCTCGGGCGCAACTGTCGCTTCCTCCAGGGCGCGCAGACCGACCGCAACGCTGTCGCGGAATTGCGCGATGCCGTCGCGGAACGCCAGTCGATCGCCATCGAACTGCTCAATTATCGGCGTGATGGTTCGCCGTTCTGGAATGCGGTGTTCATTGGCCCGGTCTACGACGTCAATGGCAAGCTGTTGTATTTCTTCGCAAGCCAGCTTGATGTTACTCGCCGCCGCAACACCGAACAAAGCTTCCGCCAGGCGCAAAAGATGGAGTCGATCGGCCAACTGACCGCCGGTCTTGCTCACGACTTCAACAACCTGTTGCAGGTGGTTAACGGCAACCTCGATTTACTGGCAGCGGTCACGGACAGCGAACGCGCGAAGCGCTACGTCGTCGCGGCGCAGTCGGCGGCCGAACGCGGCGCAAAGCTGACGCGGCAGCTGCTGGCCTTCGCCCGCAAGACCCGGCTGGAGCCAAGGCCCGTCGATCTCAGCCATCTGATCACCGATTTCAGCGACGTGATGGAAAGCTCGATCAACAAGCGGGTCGACTTGCACCTCAGCCTGCGCCGTGGTCTGGCGCATGTCGTCGTCGATCCCGATCAGCTCGAAATGGCGCTGCTGAACATCGTCAACAATGCCCGCGATGCGATGCCGAAGGGCGGCGTCGTCACCATCTCGACGATGCCGTTGCGGCTCGACGAAGAGAACGCCCGCGAACTGGCGGCGGGCGACTACGTCACGCTCGAAGTGCGCGACGAGGGCGAGGGTATGCCGGTAGAGGTGCTGGAACGCGCCGTCGAACCGTTCTTCACCACGAAGGGTGTCGGGCAGGGCACCGGGCTGGGCTTGGCCATGGCGAGCGGCTTCGTCCGGCAATCCGGCGGGCGGCTGGAGATCGACAGCGAGCCGGGGCGCGGCACCGCGGTCAAGATGATCTTTCCGACGGCGCGCGCCAGCCTGCTGGCGGCGCAGGAAGACCAGCCGGAGCCGACACCCGCCGCGCCGACGCCCCCGAGTGGCTATGTCGAGCACGTGCTGATCGTCGAGGATAACGAGGAGGTGCTGGCACTGGCGAGCGAGATCCTGATCAGCGCCGGTTATCGGGTGACGACCGCAGGCAGTGGCGAACAGGGCCTGAAGACGTTCGAGGACGTTCACCTCAACAATCACTTCGACCTGCTGTTCACCGACCTGGTCATGCCCGGCGGCATGAATGGCCTGATGCTGGCCGATGCGGTCATCGAGCGCGATCCGACCGTTTCGGTGCTGCTGACCACTGGCTATAACGAGGAACTGGTGGTCAATGGTCCCCGCAAGCGGGCGACGGATGTGCTGAGCAAGCCGTATCGCCGGTCGGAATTGCTCGACCGGGTGCGGCAGGCGCTCAACCGGCGCGGCAGTGGCGGTCCCCGACGGCAGCGTTCCGACTTCGGCGCGGCGGAGGCCTGAGCGGAGGAAGCGGAAATGGTGGGCGCTGACGGGTTCGAACCGCCGACCTACTCGGTGTAAACGAGCCGCTCTACCAGCTGAGCTAAGCGCCCCCGATCGGGTGATTCTGCACTGCCAAAGCCGACGGGGATGCGCAAGAGGGATCGGGCAGCGTCAAATTTTTCGGGCCATGATGAAGTAATTGGCCATGGCATCGATGGCGCGGGGCGAAAGCGTCATGAAGGCGCGGCGTTTGTCGTCGGGGTCGCGGTGGCGGATAAACAATTCCATGTCGGTCATCTTCGCGATCCAGCGCAGCGCGGTGGTGGGTGCGACGCCAGCGGCGATGCACAAGCTGGATACGCTGACGTCGGTGCCCTTCAATTTGTGGGCGTAGAGATCGAGCAGCATGTCCCAGGCGGGATCCTCGAACAGCGCTTCGCCGGCAAAGGTGCTGAAGGAGATCGCGCGCCGCCGCCGCAGGGCGATCGCACGCTGCACCTCGTCGAGCCGGACCGCATCGCCAGACGTCTCGGGTTCGGCACCATAGTTCCCGCGCCGATCGGCGATCTCGCTGCGCAGAGATACGGCATCGCGGCTGAGTTCGTTGGCCAGCCGTGCGATCGACGACAGATTGTCGTTCAACCGGCCCAGTCGGTCGTCGTGCCGGTCGGGGCCGCCGTGATCAAAAGGCGGCCGCTGATCACATACCTTGCCTGACGATCCCTCATGCAGTTCCGGCGTGGCGACGGTGGTGGCCCGGCGGAGTGCCGCGACCCGATCCGCGAGCGTCGGAGCGTGCAGCACCTCGATCCGTGGCCCCAAGAGGTGCCGGGTAACGACGTCGATCTGGTCTTCGGCGATCGTCACAACGGCGGACGAAGCCGAAGCGGCGACATGTCCTTCGATCGCCGGCAGGACCGCCTGCAACACCGATGGCGCGACGCCGACCGCCTCGATGACGAGGACCGGAAAGCTGGCCAGCCGGGGCAATGCCATTTCCGCATCCCGCCAAGCGACCCGCTGGAGCAACCGTCCGCCCGCTAACGTGATGGCGTCCCCGGCGTCCGTATCCCCGTCGGCGATCAGCAGCATCGGCGGCCCCTGTATTCGGTACGGGCGGCATCCGATCGTTGCGACGCCGCTGGGCATAAGCTGGTCCATGCCACGACGATAAGCGGACCGATGACGGTATCGCGCCCAGTCACCTCCATTTTCGTGGTATCGGGCATGGCGGCGGCGTGATGTCCGATATTATCACCTCCAAAATGGAGAGATCGATGATCAGTCGAGGGATTTGACGATCTCTTCGACCATCTTCTTGGCGTCGGCGAGCAGCATCATCGTATTGTCCATGTAGAACACGTCGTTATCGACCCCGGCATAGCCGACGCCGCCCATCGAACGCTTGATGAACAACACCGTCTTGGCCTTCTCGACGTCGAGGACGGGCATACCGTAGATCGGCGAGGTCTTGTCGGTCTTGGCGGCGGGATTGGTGACGTCGTTGGCACCGATGACGAAGGCGACGTCGGTCTGCGCGAATTCGGAGTTGATATCCTCCAGTTCGAATACCTCGTCGTACGGTACATTCGCTTCGGCAAGCAGCACGTTCATGTGGCCGGGCATGCGGCCGGCGACGGGGTGGATCGCGTATTTCACGCGGACGCCGTGTTCCTTGAGCTTGTCGCCCATCTCTCGGAGCGCGTGCTGCGCCTGCGCGACCGCCATGCCGTAGCCGGGGACGATGACGACCTGTTCGGCCTGGCTCATGAGGAAGGCGGCGTCTTCGGCCGATCCGCGCTTCCAGGGGCGGTCGACCTTGGTGCCGTCGCCGCCGCCGGTGTCGCTCGACGCGCCGAAGCCGCCAGCGATGACGCTGATGAAGCTGCGATTCATCGCACGGCACATGATGTAGCTGAGGATCGCACCCGACGATCCGACCAGCGCGCCGGTGATAATCATCGCCGAATTGTGCAGCGTGAAGCCCATCGCCGCCGCCGCCCAGCCCGAATAACTGTTGAGCATCGACACGACGACCGGCATGTCCGCGCCGCCGATCGGGATGATGAGCAGGAAGCCGATTGCGAAGCTCAGCACCGTGATCGTCCAGAAGATCCACGGGCTCTGATCCTGCGTGAAGTACGCGATCAGCAGCAGGATCGCGGCGAGCACGCCGAGGTTGATGATGTGGCGGCCGGGCAGCATGATCGGCTTGCCGCCCATGTTGCCGTTCAGTTTCAGGAAGGCGATGACGCTGCCCGAGAAGGTGATCGCGCCGATCGCCACGCCGAGGCCCATCTCGATCCGGCTAACCGTACGGATGTTGGCGAAGGGATCGCCGATCATCGGGATGACGAGGTCGGCGATACCGAACGCGACCGGGTTGAGATAGGCGGCGCAGGCGACGAGGACGGCAGCGAGGCCGACGAGGCTGTGGAAGGCCGCGACCAGCTGCGGCATGTCGGTCATCGCGATACGGCGGGCGGTCACGATGCCGATGACCGCGCCGATGCCGATTGCGGCGACGAGTTCGACGATGGTGACGAGGTCGAGCCGCGCGAGCAACGGGCCATCCACCGGGACCGCGCCATCCGGCCCGGTCAATACGAATTGCACCGCCTGCATGGGCACGTGGGTCACCAGCGTCGTCACCACGGCAATGGTCATGCCGATCATGCCGAAGCGGTTGCCTCGCTGGCTCGATGTCGGCGACGACAGGCCGCGCAGCGCCAGGATGAAGCATACCCCGGCGACCAGATAGGCGAGGGCAGCGAACGAGCTGCCTGCGGTTACGTGTTCCATCCTACCCCCAGATCATCGGTCTTGCTGTCGCCGCGTGGCACGTCAGTGCTTCGCGGGCGCCGGCCGGTCTTTCTTCTTGTACATCGCCAGCATGCGGCTGGTGACGGCGAACCCGCCGAAGATGTTGATGCTCGCCAGCACCACGCCGAGCAGCCCGAGCCATTTCGAGGAGGCGCTGCCCGCCGCCGCGCCGGCGATCAGCGCGCCGACGATGATGACCGACGAGATGGCGTTGGTCACCGCCATGAGCGGCGTGTGCAGCGCCGGTGTGACCGACCAGACGACGTAATATCCAACAAAGCAGGCCATCACGAAGATCGACAGGATCGCAACGAAGTCCATGTTCAGCTCCTCAGCGGCTCATCGCCGGCGTACCGACAGCCCCAAACTTGTCGATCCGGGCGACGACGTCACCCCCATGTTTGCCATACCCGATCTTCGATTCGGGGCCAATCACAGCGGGCGTGGCGATGGCGGCATGCATGGCCGGTAGTATAACGCGATTCAGGCCGTGTAGGACAGGACCGATCACGCCCCCAACAACCGGGCGTTGACGACCTGACCGGCCCTGGTGAGTCGGACGGCGTCGCCGATCTCCTCGTCGATTACCGGACGGCCGGTGTCCTTGTCCCAGAAGGTTGACAAAAAATTGTAGAGGTTGCGGCTGAACAAGGCGGAGGCGTCCGCGGGAAGGCGGGAGGCGACGTTGCGGTGGCCGACGATCTTGACGCCGTGACGTACGACGATTTCACCAGCCACTGCGCCCTCGACGTTGCCGCCCTGTTCGACCGCGAGATCGACGATGACGCTGCCGGGCTTCATGCTGGCGACCTGGGCGTCGCTGATCAGGCGCGGCGCGGCGCGGCCCGGGATCAGGGCCGTCGTGATGACGATATCCTGCTTGGCGATATGCGACGAGACCAGTTCGGCCTGCGCCGCCTTATACTCGTCGCTCATCTCGCCGGCGTAACCGCCGCTGCCTTCGCCCTCGATCCCCTTCACGTTCTCGACGAAGATCGGCTTGGCGCCGAGCGACTGGATCTGTTCGCGGGTGGCGGAGCGGACATCCGTGGCGGAGACCTGCGCGCCGAGGCGGCGGGCCGTGGCGATCGCCTGTAGCCCCGCGACGCCGACGCCCATCACGAACGCCCTGGCGGCGGAGACAGTGCCTGCCGCAGTCATCATCATCGGAAAGGCGCGGCCATATTCGGACGCGGCGTCGAGTACCGCTTTGTAGCCGGCGAGGTTGGACTGCGACGACAGGATGTCCATCGACTGCGCGCGGGTGATGCGCGGCATAAATTCCATCGCCAGCGCTTCGTAACCCGCCGCGGCATAGGCATCGACGCGGGCACGATCGCCGAAGGGGTTGAGGCCGGCGACGATCCAGGCGCCGGTATTGGCGCCGGCGAGGCCCGCCGGATCGGGGCCCTGCACGCCGAGTACGATATCGGCGTCCGCGAGCACCGTTGCACGATCCGCGACGGTGGCACCGGCGTCGCGATACGCCTGATCGGCATAGGTCGCCGCGTCACCGGCGCCCGCCTCGATCGCGACCTCCGCACCCAGCGCGATGAATTTCTTCGCAGTTTCCGGCGTCGCGGCAACGCGCCGTTCGCCGTCTGCATGTTCCTTGAGGACGGCGATCTTCATCGGGCGGCGCTTACGCGATCAGCCAGATCACGAGTGCGGCGATCACCGCACATCCGACCGTACCCCATTTCAGCATGCCGATGACGCTGGAATACGTCGATACATGTGCCTTCATGTCACCGTTGCCGGCCATCACCCAACCCCTGCTAACCGCGGCCTGCACCGCCTTTGGGTGATTAACTGCCCGCAAAGCGTCGCCGCCGTCAAGGCAAGCAAAAGCGCATCAGGCTTAAGTCGCTCTTTACCGGCGCATTGTATCACCTGCCCCGAAGCGGGACGGGAAATATTATGACGCGCAACGGACAGCGCTTGCTTTTGCTGATCGACGACGAGCCGGCACAGCGGCGGCTGGTATCGGCGCTGGCGGCGCGTGCGGGCTGGCGGTCGATCTTTGCAGCGGACGGCGAGATGGCGCTGGCGCAGCTCGGCACGCAGGACGGGATGCAACTGGACGCGATCCTGCTCGATCACTGGGCGCCGGAAGCGGATGCGGCACCTCTGATCGCCGAATTGCGCGAGCGACGGCCAGCGCTGCCGATCCTGTTGCTGACCGCCAACGGATCGGTGGCGCATGCGGTCGCGGCGATGCGGGCGGGGGCGACCGACTTTCTGGTCAAGCCACTGGCGCCCGAACGGCTGCTTGCCGCGCTGGAAGCAGCAGTGGCGGGCACCGCCGCGGGTGAACTGCGGCCGCTGACCGAGAAGATCCCGGCGTTGCTCGCGTTCGACGAGATCGTCGGATCGTCGCCCGATTTCCGCGCCGCACTGGCGATCGCGGCAAAAGCGGCGCGCGCGCGCGTGGCGGTGCTGGTCGAGGGCGAGAGCGGCGTGGGCAAGGAGGTGGTTGCCGATGCGATCCATGCGGCTTCGCCCCGCTCCAAGAAGCCGATGGTCACCGTCAATTGCGGTGCCATCCCGGCCAATCTGGTCGAATCCGAGCTGTTCGGGCACGAGAAGGGCGCGTTCACCGGCGCGTTCGAGCGAAAGATCGGACGGTTCGCCGACGCCGACGGTGGCACTATCCTGCTCGACGAAATCGGCGAGATGCCGCTAGAGACGCAGGTCAAGTTGCTGCGGGTGCTGCAATCGGGCGAGATCCAGCCGATCGGTGCGCGTCACGCCCGGGAGGTCGACGTCCGCGTCATCGCCGCGACCAACAAGAAGTTGCTCGACGAGGTCGAGGCGGGGCGGTTCCGCGAGGATCTGTATTACCGGCTCAACGTGGTGCAGGTCACGATCCCGCCCCTGCGCGAGCGATTGGGCGACGTACCGGCGCTGTCACGGCATCTGCTGGCGCGGATCGCACAGCAACCGGGATTGCGGCCGCTGGGGATCACCGACGATGCGCTGGCGCTGCTGGTGCAGTACGACTGGCCGGGCAACGTGCGACAGTTGCAGAACGCCCTCTTCCGCGCGGCGGTGCTGTGCGAGGGCGCGGCGCTGACGCGGGCGGACTTCCCGCAGATCGCCGCGCTTGGCGATCGTCGTACCGGCGTCGTCGGATCGGCGACCGCGTCCGGTGGCGGCGTCACCCTGTTCCGTCCTGACGGCAATCTGCGCCCGTTGGAGGATATCGAGGCGGATGTGATCCGGCTCGCCATCGGCCATTACCGCGGACGGATGACCGAAGTCGCCCGGCGACTGGGGATCGGGCGATCGACGCTGTATCGCAAGCTCGGCGAACTGGGCATCGACAACGCCGCAGCGTGATGGGCACTGCCTGCTTGCAGGGGGTGTACGGTCCGATGTAGCGATGTCGCCTGCTCGCAGGAGGAAACCCCGGCCATGGATCATCGTGCGGTCGCCATCGTCCCGAGCAGCGATCTTGACGCGAGCGAGGCGTTTTATCGGCGCCTGTCATTCGACGTTGTCGGCGATCATGGCCATTACCGCATTCTGACGGACGGCAGGGGCTGGCATCTGCACCTGACCCTCGCGCCCGGCTGGCCGAAAACGATCGAGGACAATCCGTTCGGGCTGTACCTGTATGTCGACGACGTCGATGCCATGGCCGACGCGGTGCGCGAGTTGATCATCGAACCTGGCGCGCCGCACGTCAAACCCTGGGGTACCTATGAATTCGCCGTGAGCGATCCCAGCGGATTGCTGGTGCGCATCGGTCGGATCATCGACGCGGCCTGACCCCGTTGCCGGACGGGGACGGTGGTTTTCCGCCACCCGGCCTCACGCCTTTCCGATGCTACCACAGGATGCCCTTGATCGGGGTGACCGGACCGGGCGCTTCGTCGCCGATCGACTGGAGCAGGTCGATCTCGATCGTCCGGCACATGGCGGTCAAAGGGACGTCGTGAACCGTATTGGCGAACGGATCGACCAGGTCGTCACCGATCTGGAGCACTGCAAGGAACATCAGCCCGGCGACGGTCGACCCCAGCGGAGTGGCGAAGCCAAGCGTTTCGACGAGGCCGATCGGCAGCAGGATGCAGAACAGATGGGTGAACAGCGTCGGAAAGAAGCGATACTGGTTGGGTAGCGGCGTGTTCTTCAGCCGCTCCATGCCGCCCTGTGCATTGGCGATATCGACCATCGTCGATTCCATCCGCGCCTGCTGAATCGTGTCGATCCAGCCCTTGCGACGAGCATCGTCGACGCGGCGGCCGGTGCCGTCGAGCAGGCCGTTGGCGACGTTGGTCCGGGCTAACGCCGGCTCCGCCTCGCCCCGCGACAGAAATTTGAGCACCTGTTCGTCGACGGGCTGCTTGCGCAACTGGCAGCGGAGCGCGTTCACATAGGCGATCTGGCGTAGCACGATCGACCGGCGCAGATCGTGCGCCTCGTCCACCGGCAGGAAATTGCGCGCTTCGCGGCTGAGGCTGCGTGAGGCATTGATCATCGCGCCCCACAGGATGCGGCCTTCCCACCAACGTTCATAGGCGGAATTGTCACGGAAGCCGAGGAACAGCGCCAGCACGGAACCGAACAGCGTCAGCGGCAGCGAAGGCGCCTTGAACGGCAGGATGTAATAGGTGACGGTAACGATCACGTCCCAGACGAACAGCAGCAGCAGCGGCTTCCACACCTCCGATACGATGCGGCCGAGACGGGGAGTGGGTGCGACGATCATGGGCCCTCACGATTGGGAACGGAACGAACGCAACGCGCGATGTTCGATATTGCTGCGATGCGGAACGCTTTGCCGTGCGGCAGGCGCGGCGACAAGCGTATCATGGCCGATCCGGGTGGTTCGCGCGTCGGATGGCCATTATGGCTGCGGGGGCCGGATGCTGTCCCATCGTCCGGCGATAGCATCAAGCGACCGGCGGGCGTCGTCCAAAGCCTGGGGGCGGCATGTATAGAGCGTCTCGCGGCCCTGGCGGGTGACCTCCACCAGCCCTGCTTCCTCCAGCGTCCGTAGATGCTTGGTCACCGCCTGCCGCGTCATGCCGAGGGAGGCGGCAAGACGTGTAATCGGACGTGTGCCTCCGCCGCGAAGAATGACGAGCAAAGACAGGCGGGTAGGGTCGCCGAGCGCGGCGAACAAACGCGCTGCCTGTATCGGTCTGGCAATAGGCGCGGTCATGGCAACCTCCGGGTTGCCGATGGTGGCAACCGATCGGTTGCTTATTACCGAATGGTCATAATCCGGCAACCCTGCGGTTGCCGGATTGCATTTATGCCGCTTCGAGCGCTTCGGTCGCTTCCAGCCATTTCGCTTCCAGTGTCTCGATCCGGTCCTGCACGTCGGCGCGGCGCTTCATCAGCTCGCTCATCGCCAGTTTGGCGAAGCGATCTTCGGCCGTCTTGGGATCGAACATCGCGCGGTCGATCGCATTGCGGTCGCTGGTGAGGGTAGCGATCTCCGCCTCGGTATCGCGGATCGTCTTTCGACGCAGCTTTTCGGCGTCCCGGTCGATCGGTTTGCCCTTGGGCTTCTTGGCCTTGGGTTCGGGCTGCTTGTCGCCGGCGAGGACGAAGGCGATGTAATCGTCGAGCGTGCCGTCGAATTCCTTGGCGGTGCCGTTGTCGACCAGCACGAGGCGGTCGGCGGTCATTTCGAGCATGTGGCGATCGTGGCTGACGAGGACGACGGCACCGGTATAGGCGTTGAGCGCCTGCACCAACGCCTCGCGGGCATCGACGTCCAAGTGGTTGGTCGGTTCGTCGAGGATCAGCATATGCGGCGCGTCGCGGGTGATGAGCGCGAGCGCGAGCCGCGCCTTTTCGCCGCCGGACATCTTGCCGACCTTGCCGACCGCCTTGTCGCCCGAGAAACCGAACCGGCCGAGCTGGGCGCGGACCGCGGCGGGGCTGGCGCCCTTCATGATCCGGGTCATGTGTTCGAGCGGGGTATCGTCGGCGTCGAGTTCCTCGACCTGATATTGGGTGAAATATCCGACCTTCATCTTGCCCGACGAGGCCATCTCGCCGTCCATCGGCGTCAGCTGTGCGGCGAGCAGGCGGGCGAGCGTGGTCTTGCCGTTGCCGTTGCGGCCGAGCAACGCGACGCGATCGTCGGGGTCGAGGCGCATGTTGAGGCGCTTGAGGATCGGCGTCTCGCTGTAGCCGACCGACGCCATGTCGAGCGTGATGAGCGGCGGGCGCAGTTCGGTGGGATCGGGGAAGTCGAACGACAGCGACGGATCGTTGGCGAGTTCGGCGATCGGCTGCATCTTGGCCAGCATCTTCTGCCGGCTTTGCGCCTGCTTGGCGGTGGAGGCGCGGGCGGAATTGCGGGCGACGTAATCCTGCAGCTTTGCGCGCTGGATATCCTGGTTCGCCTTGGCGGCGGCGAGCTGCGCCATGCGCTCGGCGCGCTGGCGCTCGAAGCTGTCGTAGCCGCCCGGATAGAGCTGGATCTTGCCGTTCTGGAGGTGGAGGATGTGATCCACCACGTTGTTGAGGAAATCGCGTTCGTGGCTGACGACGACGATCGTCGCCTTGTAGCCGACGAGGAAATCCTCGAGCCACATGACGGCTTCGAGATCGAGGTGGTTCGAGGGCTCGTCGAGCAGCAGCAAGTCGGGTTGCGAGAACAGGAGCGCGGCGAGCGCGACGCGCATCTTCCAGCCGCCCGAGAAGCTGTCGAGCGGGCGCTGCTGCATATCCTCGTCGAAGCCGAGGCCGAGCAGAATTTGTGCTGCCCGCATCGGCGCGGTGTAGGCGTCGATCGCGATCAGGCGTTCGTAGACGTCGCCGAGGCGGTCGGGGTCTTCGCTGGTTTCCGATTCGATCATCAGCGCGGCGCGTTCGGTGTCGGCGGCGAGCACGGTGTCGAACGGGGTAGCGGTGCCGGAGGGCGCTTCCTGCGCGATATAGCCGAGGCGGGCGCCGCGGGGCATGTCGGCGGTGCCGTCGTCGGGTTCGAGCATGCCGGCGATGACGCGGACGAGCGTCGACTTGCCCGCGCCGTTGCGACCGATGAGGCCGACGCGGCTGCCGGGGGGCAGCGATGCGGATGCGCCGTCGAGGATCGTGCGGCCGCCGAGGCGCACGGTGATGCCGTTGAGGTTGAGCATGCGGGCGCTCTTAGCAGATGTTGCGGTGCAGCTAAAGCGGGGGTGGGACAAGGTCGGGGTAAACGATTGTCTGCGGTGCGACCTCTTCGTGTCTTCGCGTGAATCGACCTCCTATAGCGAGCGGATCAGCTTGGCGGCCTGCGCGAGCCACGGGGGGGATGACACCGATGTGGGGCGGGCTCCCGGAGTCGATGGGAGGAGGAGGAGGGTTTCGCCGTCGATGCCGATCAGGCGGGCGAAGAGGAAGCGACCGGGTGGGACAGGAACGAGCACGTCGCGGTTCAGTGCCTGCGAGAAGGTGTCGGGCGTGCGCAGGTCACACCAGAGTTCGTCGCCGGCGCGATAATCGGCGATGCCGCCGGTAACCCTGACCGCGATGCTGCCGGCGCCGGGCTGGGGCGGGGTGAGCGTCTGCGGCTGGCGGGGGGCATGCGCACCATCCGCATCCAACGTCGCGGCCACCGGTAGCGATGCGCGTTCCGGGAGCGTGACGAGATCCGCCGGCGCGACCTCGAGAGCGAGAGCGATGCGGTTGATCCAGCCGACCGAAACAGTGCGGGTGCCGGTCTCGAGTCGTCCGATCGTCTGGGCGGTTGTTGGAGGCGAGCATCGGCGGGCGACCTCCTCCAGCGTCAGATTTTTGGCCCTACGTACCTCTCTTATCGCGGTAATCATGGCGCATCCCTAACCGCTGCGGTTATTTCTCTGTCCTACAAAGCTGACGTTGTGGCAAGCCCGGATCGACTCGGGAGGCTAGCATATGCAAGAATTGATGGTGCGGACGGTTGGACGGGGACGCAATGTGAGCATCAACGACGCCGAATCACCGCTGGGCTGGCTGAAGGCGCGGGGACTGGTTGATGCGCGCCAGTTCGAGGCAGGCGAGCGGTTGCGCGGCGACTACGAGATGGCCGCGATGGGACCGCGGGTGACGATGCGCTGGTCCGCCCGGGTGGACGGCGGCGGCAGCGGCTGCGAACCGGACCCGAGCGGGGCGCAGATCGCGGCGAAGCGACGCTTCGACGAGGCCATGGCGTCAGCCGGACGCGGATTGGGCGATGTGCTGTGGCGGGTGATCTGCGCCAACGAAGGGTTGCCTGCAGCGGAGAAGGCGCTGGGCTGGCCGGCGCGTGCGGGACGGCTGGTGCTGACGCTGGCACTCGACCGGCTGGCGGATCATTACCGGCTAATCTGACCGGCGACGCGATTGCCCGGCGGCGCGATTGCGTTTGGCTGCAAGGCGGGTGTATCGGCGGCGTAGACAAGAACATAAGCGGCCCGCGAGGCCGATGACGGGATGGATGACGTGCGCTTCGCCTTCGTGAAATGCCATGGGTCGGGCAACGACTTTCCGCTGATCGACGCGCGCGGCATCGATCTGGCTGAGGCGGACTGGGCGGCGGTCGCGCGTGCGCTGGCGGACCGGCGCGGCCCGGTGGGTGGCGACGGGCTGTTGCTGTTGGGCCAGGGTACCGACGATCATGATTTTTCCATGGCGATGTACAATGCGGATGGCAGCCAGGCGGAGACGTGCCTGAACGGCTTGCGCTGCGTCGCCCGGATGGGGTTCGAGGCGCTGGGGCTGGATATGGCGCGGGTGCGGCTGAAGACGTCGGACGCCATCGTCGAGCGCGACGCGGATCTTGCGGCTGGCGTCTACACCGTGCGCGAGACGGCGGGGCCCGCCGGGCTGGACGTGCGGGTATGGCCGTTGCACGCGGGCGTCGAACGGATCGTCGAGACGCCGGTCCCGCCGCTGGTCAGCGAGCGGCGCTTTATCGCAGTGGCAATGCCCAACCCGCATCTGGTGACGTTCGTCGAGGCGGTGGACGAGGCGGAACTGGTCGCGATCGGGGAAGCGTGCGAAGCGGCGCCGCACTGGCTGCCCAACCGCGCCAACGTTTCCTTCGTCGAGGTTCGGGGACGCGACCTTTTCGTACGAACGTTCGAGCGCGGCGTCGGATTGACCGACAGCTGCGGCAGCGCAATGGCGGCGTCTAGCTTTGCCGCCTGCCTGACCGGGCGGTTGGCCTATGATACGCCGATCACAGTGTTCAACAAGGGCGGGCTAGTGCGCGCGAGCGTGACGCGCGATGCGATGGTCAGCCTGTCGGGCAATGCGACCTGGGAATGGCGTGGTTCGATCGACGTCGACATTGCTGCGGAACGCGCGGGCGACCTGGTCGTCGAAGCGCATGCCGACGCCGAGATCGCGGCCTGGGCGGGAATCGCGGATTTGGCCAGCCGCTAGTGGCACCAGCCGGGCGGCGATGCGTTGACCAACCGTATAACCCATATGATGGCAGAGCATGGTATCGAGGCTATGCTGTTGTATCGATTGCAGAAGTTTTGAGATTGTGGACGACGAGAGCTATTTTTACCAGCGTGCCGAGACCGAACTGGAGCTGGCGCAGCGTGCGACGCATCCGCTGGCCGTTCGTGCGCATTACATCATCGCCAACCATTATCTCGACCGCTGCTACGGCGGGGCCGATGGCCCGGGCGGCGACGCGGTGACTGCCGTGGAAGAGCGTTGAAGGCGCACGCATGAACCCTTGGTCCGTCCCGTTCGTTGAGCAGGACGAACGAGGGTCACGATGGCGGACGGGTCCAAGGCCGAAGACGAGGAATTGCAGGGGCGGCAGGGTGCGAAGCTGTTCCCGGTGGGTCAGGCGTTGCGTGCAACCTACGATGCCGAGAATCACGCATCGTTGAGCAAGGATGTGACCGGATTGATGCTCGATCTGGCGAGAGTGCCGTTCGAGCCGCATGAATTCGAGCCGGTGACGCGGCCGGCGCCGACACCGGCACGCCCCGGCTGGATCGGGCGATTGAGCATGGCGCTGATACGTATGCGGCGCGGTCGCTGACCGGTCATCGTCGCCGGTCGAACGAGGCCGTCAGGCCGGAACCAGCGAATCCCGGACGACCGATATCAACGCACCGAAGATCGCCTCGATCAGGGCGAGCGCCCGCGGCGTCAGGCGGATCGGCGTGGTCGGGCCGATCGCCCCCGGCACCTCCGTCTCGATAAAGCCGGCGTCGGCGAGCGCAAGCAGCCAGCGCCGGGTGAGCGGCCATGTGACGCCGATCCTCAGGGCGATGTCCCCCGCCTGCGCGGTAGCGGCCTCCGCTTCGGCGACATAGCTGAGCAGCAGGATCTCGGTAGCGGGATTGCCGATCAGCGCGTCGCCAAAGGCGCGCTTGCCGCCCTCCATCGCCTGTAGCAGCAGCCGTGCCATCCGCCATTGCGCCTCGACCGTCGACGGCGCGGTGCTGCGTGGCAGCGGACGACAGGTCACGACGAGACGTCGATCGTTGCCGGTGCCGATCCGCGAGATGTGGACGTTGACCCAGATCGCATGCCCGTCGGCGTGGATATGACGCTGGGTCGCCGACATCGTTTGCGTCTCGCGCCAGACGCGACCGATGAACAACGCCGCGGCGGCCCGATCGTCGGGATATGTGAAGTCGAGCGCAGGCCGACCGATAATCTGATCGCGCGTCAATCCGAGCAGCCCGGCATAGGCGCCGTCCACATCGACGACTTCCAGATTGCGTCCGATCAGACCATGGGCGATCGGTCCCGACGCAGGATGCATGGCAACGCAGGATCCTGTGAGAGCGTTGGAATGACAGAGTTGTTAACGTTCCCGACAGGCAAGGGCAAGCCCCGCTCCGACAATCGTGATGTATGACAGCCGGAACCACGTCGGCATCAACGCGATAACGCAATACGCGACAGTAAAATAACCTATCTGGTACATAATGCTTGACAGCGTCACACTGTTTAGGTACATAACAGGAACGCTGAAGAATTGCGAGTCGGGCCGGAACGGTCGGGTAGAGCGCCCGATCCGTTGCCGGCCCGACCTGCGTAGCGGGGAGGGGCGCATGACGGACGAGGTTGAGGGCGATCCGGCGATATCGTGCGGAACGGCGGGCCGCCGCCGGTCGTGCCAGGCGGTTCGATGGACGGCGACGATGAACACGACGTTCTTCACGCATCTGGCGGGCAGCTGCAACGTCACCGAGGCGGCGAGGACGATCGGCCTGCTGCCATCGCAAGTCTATTACCGGCGCAAGACCAACGCGGCGTTCGGCAAGGCGTGGGACGAGGCGATCGCCATCGCCTATCAGGTGCTGGAGACCCGGATCATCGGCCATGTGCTGGCAGGCGGCAGCGGCGGCGGCGCCGTCGGCATGGTGGACGGACTGGCGCCGGAGCCGATCGCATGGGACGAAGCGGTCAAGCTGCTCGCCATGCACAAGGCGCGGCGCGACGGGCGCGTCGGCCCGCGCTTGCCGTCGCAGGCGGTGGCGACGCGCGCGCAGACCGATGCGGTGATCGCCGGCAAGTTGAAGGTGCTGGCAGCGCGCAACCAGCGCGCGGCGGCGATCGCGGCCGGCGTCGTGCCGGGGCGGCACGTGGCGCTACCGGCACCGGCCGCAGTGTCCCGATCGGGGGCGAGGAACGGCGATACACAGGACGGGGGCGCGGCATGACGGACGAGCGGATCGACGTGATGGCGGCGCTCGCCGCCCTGCCCGAAGCGGAGCGCGACGCATTGCTGCGATCGCTGCCCGTGGCGATGCGCAACGAACTGGGGGAACGCTGGGAAGGCGGCTGGGCGCAGCCGGGGCAGCAGGCGCCGAGCGGCGAGGATTGGCGGATCTGGCTGATCCGGGCCGGGCGCGGGTTCGGCAAGACGCGTGCGGGCGCCGAGTGGGTGACGGCGATCGCGGGCGATCCGGAGGCGCTGATCGCCCTGGTCGGTGCAACCGCCGCCGATGTGCGCCGGGTGATGATCGAGGGGCCGAGCGGCCTGCGTGCGGTCGCAAAGATCGGCCAGACACCGCGCTATACCGTCAGCCGCGGCGAAATCCGCTGGCCCAACGGGGCGCGGGCGTTCGTCTATTCGGCGGACGCGCCGGACCAGTTGCGCGGGCCGGAGCATCATGCGGCGTGGTGCGACGAACTGGCGAAATGGCGGCGCGGCGATGCGGCGTGGGACAATCTGATGATGGGGATGCGGCGGGGGCCGCGTCCGCGCGTGCTGGTGACGACGACGCCGCGACCGACCAACCTGATGAAGCGGGTGCTGCGGGCGAAGGGGCTGGTCGAGACGCGCGGGCGGACGCGCGACAATCCGTTCCTGCCCGACGCCTTCGTCGAGCATATCGAGGACAGCTATGGCGGCACGGCGCTGGGGCGGCAGGAACTGGATGGCGAGATGATCGAGGATCTGGCCGGTGCCTTGTGGTCGCGCGCGATGCTGGAGGGGTGCCGGGGGGATGCGCCACGCGATCTGGTGCGGGTGGTGGTCGGCGTCGATCCGCCGGCGGGGGCCGTGGCCGAGGGCAAGGGCGGCGATGCCTGCGGGATCGTCGCGGTCGGGCTGGACGGCGACGGCATGGCGCATGTGCTGGCCGATGCCAGCGTGTCCGCGGCATCGCCGGAAGGCTGGGCGCGGGCGGTGGCGGGTTGCGCGGCGCAACATCGCGCCGACCGGGTGATCGCGGAAGCCAACCAGGGTGGCGCGATGGTGCGGTCGGTGTTGCTGGCGGCGGAGGTGACGCTGCCGGTGAAGCTGGTGCGGGCGAGCCGGGGCAAGGTGGCGCGGGCGGAGCCGGTGGCGACGTTATACGAACGCGGCCGCGTGCGGCATTGCGGGCGGTTCGCGGCGCTGGAGGACGAGATGTGCGGGCTGGTGGCCGGGGGTGCATATCAGGGGCCGGGGCGGTCGCCGGATCGGGCGGATGCCTTGGTCTGGGCGCTGACGGAATTGTGTCTGGGGCGGCGGGGTGGGGGCGCCGTGCGGGGGTTGTAGCTGTCGGGGCGTTCGCATGGGCCATGCAGTTCGTCGCTTACCTCCCCCTCCGTCACGCTCTTTGCGAGCGCGCCACCTCCCGCTTGCGGGGGAGGAATGGGGGGGCGGGCCATTCAAGTCCTCCCTCGCTTTAGCGGGGGAGGGGGACCGTTCGCGTAGCGAATGGTGGAGGGGCCGTTTCCACGAGCACTGCATTCGGTGCTTACCTCCCCGTCCGTCACGCTCTTTGCGAGCGCGCCACCTTCCCCTTGTGGGGGAGAATTGATCGGGGCGAGCGCAGATCTCCCTCGTCTTTCTTCTCCTTCTCTGCGGCTGAGCGACGCCGAGCGAACCATATTCAGGAGCATCATCATGCGGTTGTTTGGGTGGAAGGGTCCCCGCGAAGGCGGGCGGCCGGCTTTGTCGCGTGCGGGAATGGGCGTGGCGTTGGGGGAGTGGCCGCGGTCGTATGAGGCGCAGGTGCGCGATGGCTATGCGGGGAATGCGATCGCGCAGCGGGCGGTGAAGCTGGTGGCGGAAGGGGTCGGGTCGGCGCCGCTGGGCGCCAGTGCGCCGGAGCTGGCGGCGCTGGTCGAGGCGCGGTCGGGAGGGCAGGCGCTGCTGGAGACGGTGGCGGCGCAGATGCTGTTGCACGGCAATGCCTATGTGCAGGTGCTGCGCGATGCGGAGGGGGGCGTGGGGGCGCTCTATGCGCTGCGGCCGGAGCGGGTGAGCGTCGAGGTGGATGCCGGCGGGTGGCCGACCGCGTACCGCTATGCGGTGGGCGAGCGGCGGGTGCGGCTGGACGCGGAAGGGCCGCGCCCGGACGTGGTACATATCCGCAGCTTCAATCCGGTCGACGATCATTACGGCATGGGGTGCCTGGGCGCGGCGTCGGGTGCGGTCGCGGTGCACAATGCGGCGGGCAAGTGGAACAAGGCGCTGCTCGACAATGCGGCGCGGCCTTCGGGAGCGTTGGTCTACGATCCCGGCGACGGCGCGGCGTTGAGCGCGGAGCAGTTCGAACGGCTGAAGACCGAGATGGAGGCGGGGTTCGCCGGCGCGGGCAATGCCGGGCGGCCGATGCTGCTGGAGGGTGGCCTCCGGTGGCAGGCGCTGTCGCTGTCGCCGGCGGACATGGATTTCGTCGGGCTGAAGGCGGGGGCGGCGCGGGAGATCGCGCTGGCGTTCGGGGTGCCGCCGATGCTGCTCGGCCTGCCCGGCGATGCGACCTACGCCAATTATCGCGAGGCGAACAAGGCGCTGTGGCGGCTGACGGTGCTGCCGCTGGCGGGAACGATCCTGAGCGGATTGGCGCAGGGGCTGGCGGGGTGGTTCGAGGGGGCGGCGCTGTCCGTCGATCTCGATCGGGTGCCGGCGCTGGCGGAGGATCGCGAGCGGTTGTGGGCAAGCGTGAGCGCGGCCGGTTTCCTGACCGAGGAGGAGAAGCGGGCGATGTTGGGGGTGGAGCGATGACGGGCGATGTTCTGGCGCAATTGATGGCGCAGGCGGCGCGCGAGGGGGCGGACCTCAACACGATGCGCGCGGTGGCGGAGGAGGCGGGGGAATTGTCGGCGACGCGGGCGCTGACCCGGCTGGGTCTGGCGGACGAGGCGGCGCGGCGGGATCTGGCCGAACTGCGCGAGCTGCTGAGCGCATGGCGCGATGCGAAGCGGTCGGCGTGGAAGGCGGCGGCGGGCTGGTGCCTGCGGCTGGCGGGGGCACTGCTGCTGACCGGACTGGCGGTGAAGCTGGGTTTCGGCGGGTGGTTGAAGTGAGATTCGGGGGATACGCCGCGATCTTCGACCGGGTGGATCGGGCGGGGGACGTGATCCGGGCGGGTGCCTTTGCAGGGGGCGGGGCCGGTGCCGCTGTTGTGGCAGCACGGCGGGCGCGCGGTCGGGCGGATCGTGACGCTGGGCGAGGATGCGCGTGGGTTGCGGGTCGAGGGCGAGGTCGACGATCCCGATGTGGCGGCGCTGGTGGCGCGGCGGGCGCTGGATGGGCTGTCGGTCGGCTATCGCGCGGTCGAGGTGCGGCAGGGCGCGCGGCGCGAGCTGGTGCGGGTGACGCTGGCCGAGGTGAGCCTGGTCGCGGTGCCGATGCAGCCGCTGGCGCGGATCGACCGGGTCGGCTGAGGCCGCGGCGCTTCAAAAAATTTCAAGTTTCCAACGAGGAGAATGACGTGGACGTGATCGAACGGCCGGCGCTGGATGGCGCGCGTGTGGAGCGGACCGACGGGGCCTTTGCGGGCTTCGTGCGGGCGGGGACGACGCTGGAGATGAAGGCGTTCACCGGGGTGACGGGGGATGCGGGCGGCTTTGCGGTGCCGCGCGAGATCGATGCGGAGATCGCGCGGGTGCTGAAGGGTGCCTCGCCGATCCGGGCCATCGCCAATGTCGTGAAGGTGGGGTCGGCGGGGTATCGCAAGCTGATCACCACCGGCGGCACGCCGTCGGGCTGGGCGGCGGAGACGGCGGCGCGACCGGAGACGGCGAGCCCGGTGTTCGCCGAGCTGGTGCCGCCGATGGGGGAATTGTACGCCAACCCCTCGGCCAGCCAGGCGATGCTGGACGATGCGGCATTCGATGTGGAGGACTGGCTGGCGGGCGAGATCGCGGCGGAGTTCGCCAAGGCGGAAGGCGCGGCGTTCGTCGGCGGCACCGGCGTCAACCGGCCGAAGGGGTTCCTGACCAATCCGACGTCTGCCGCGAAGGATGGGGCGCGGGCGCTGGGGACGCTTCAATATCTGCCGAGCGGGGCGGCGAGCGACTTCGGCACCGTGCCGGACGAGCGGCTGGTCGATCTGGTCCAGAGCCTGCGGGCGCCGTACCGGCAGGGGGCGAGCTGGGTGATGAACGCGAGCACGCTGGCGCGCATCCGCAAGTTCAAGACGACCGACGGCATGCCGTTGTGGCAGCCCAGCCTGGCGGGCGGGCAGCCGGCGATGCTGCTCGGCTACCCGGTGGTCGAGGCGGAGGACATGCCGGATATCGCGGCGAATGCGCTCGCGATCGCGTTCGGCAACTTCAGGGCGGGGTATCTGATCGCCGAACGCAGCGAGACGGCGATCCTGCGCGATCCGTACAGCAACAAGCCGTTCGTCGGCTTCTACGCGACCAGGCGGATCGGCGGGTGCGTTGCCGACAGCGAGGCGATCAAGCTGATGAAGTTCGCCGTCGCCTGATGGGTCTTTGAAAACGCGCGGAAGAGCGCGTTTTTGCGGTGCCGGCCCGCTCCCTCTCCCGACCACCCGTTCAGGATATGCTGTGGGTGGCCGGAAGGGGGGAGCGGGCCGGCACCGCCTCAATCGAAGGAAAATGCTGATGGCGGGGGCGGCGATGCCGGTCGGGGTGGTCGCTGCGGCGGCGGCTGCGGCGGGGGCGTATTTGCGGATCGTGGAGGCGCCGGATGCGGTGCTGACGCGCGGGGCGGGGTCGGCGCTGGCGCTGGCGGAGGCGTTCTGCGGGCAGCGGCTGATCGGGCGGGTGTGCGAGGATGTGATCGGCGTCGGGCGGGACTGGCAGCGGCTGGTGCAGATGCCCGTGAGCGCGATCGCGGGGCTGACCGGGTTGCCGGCGGCGGGGGAGCCGTTCGTGCTGCCGGTGGGCGCCTATGCGGTGGATATCGATGCGGGCGGTGTCGGCTGGGTGCGGGTGACCGCGCCGGGCGGGGCGAGCCGGGTGACGGTGAGCTATACCGCGGGGCTGGCGGCGGACTGGACGGCGCTGCCCGAGCCGGTGGCGCAGGGCGTGGTGCTGCTGGCGGCGCATCTGTTCGAACATCGCGAGGGGAGCGCGGAGCCGCCGGCGGCGGTGGCGGCGCTGTGGCGGCCGTATCGGAGGATGCGGCTGTGAGCGCGGGCGCGATGCTGCGCGCGGCGGTGGTGGCGCATCTGGCGGGGCTCGGCCGGGTGTTCGACGCGCCGCCGGCGCGGGGGGCGATGCCCTATGTAGTGGTCGACGACCCGGGGCTGGCGGCGGGCGATGCGGTCGGCGTGCTGGGGCGCGTCGGTTCGGTGGCGGTGGCGTGCGTCGACAGTGGCGTGTCGCCGGAGCGGGTGCGGGCGCTGACCGCAGCGGTGGAGGAGCGGATGGCGACGCTGCCGGCGCAACTCGGCGAGGGCTGGCGGGTGACTCATGTGCGGCTGGTGCGTGGTTCGGTGGTGCAGTCGAAGGGCGAGCGCTGGACGGCGACGAGCGTGTTCGCGGTGCGGATGTTCCGCAACAACTAGGGGAGACAAGACATGGCGGTGGAACGGGGCAGTGCGTTCCTGCTGAAGGTGGGCGACGGCGCTATGGTGCCGGCGTTCGCGACGGTGGCGGGGCTGCGCACGACGCAATTGAGCGTCAACGGCGAAGCGGTGGTGGTGACCAACAAGGATTCGGGCGGCTGGCGGCAGTTGCTGTCGGGCGCGGGGGTGCGCAGCGTCAGCGTGTCGGGCGCGGGCGTGTTCACCGGATCGGCGGCGGAGGTGCGGGTGAAGGCGAGCGCGCTGTCGGGCGTGCTCGACGATTACCGGCTGAGCTTCGAGAGCGGCGACAGCATGACCGGGCGGTTCCTGGTGACGCGGCTGGATTACGCCGGCGATTTCAACGGGGAGCGATCCTACACGCTGAGCCTGGAGAGTTCCGGGCCGGTGGTGGTGGCGTGAGCGGCGCGGCGAACCCGGTGCGCGGCGAGTGTTCGCTGCGGGTCGATGGCTGCGATCTGGTGCTGCGGCCGTCGTTCGCGGCGCTGGTGGCGGCGGAAGGCGAGCTGGGGCCGCTGTTCGCGCTGGTCGAGCGGGCGGCGGAGGGGCGGCTGGGGCTGGGCGAACTGGTGGCGCTGTTCTGGCACTGCCTGCGCGAGTTGCCGGAGGGGATGACGCGCGAGCGGCTGGGCGAGGCGCTGATCGAACTGGGGCTGGCGAAGCTGACGCCGGTGCTGCGGGTGCTGCTCGGGCAGATCCTGGCGGGGCGGTGACGGCATTTGCAGAGAGCGCGGTGCGGCTAGCGGGGTTTGCGGGCGCGGTGCTGGGGTGGAGCCCGGATGCGTTCTGGCGGGCGACGCCGGCCGAACTGGCGACGGTGGTGACGGCGGCGAGTGGCGGCGGCGAGGGGGCGGTGACGCCGCCCGATGCAGCCACGCTGGCGGCGATGCGGGAGGCGTTTCCGGATGGATGAGGTCGAGCGGATGGTGGTCGGCGTACGGGCCGACACGGCGGGCTTCGCGCGCGAGGTCGAGGCGATGCGAGCGACGATGGAAGGGTCGCTGGGTGCCGGGGCCGAGCGGGCGGGGCGGGCGATCGAGAGTGCTTTGTTGCGATCGGTACGGGCGGGCAAGTTCGGGTTCGAGGATCTGAAGGGCGTCGCGCTGGGGGTGCTGGCCGAGGTTGCCCGTGCGGCGGTGCGGAGCGGGGTGGGCGCGGTGACCGGCGGCAGTTCGCTGGGGGGCGTGCTGGCGGGACTCGTCGGGTTGCCGGGGCGGGCGACGGGTGGGCCGGTATCGCCGGGGCGCGGCTATGTCGTGGGGGAGCGGGGGCCGGAGGTGTTCGTGCCGACGTCGAGCGGGCGGGTCGAGGCTGGCGGATCTGGCGGTCGCGACGTGCGGGTGTCGATCACGGTGCAGGCGGGAGCGGGGGAGGCTCCGGCGGCTTTGCAGCGTTCCGGGAGACAGGTGGCGAGGGCGGTCCGGGCTGCTTTGGAGGGGTAGGGCGTGTGCCTCATTCCTTTTCCGCAAGGGGGCGGCGCTCCAGCGATGACGGAGGTGGACGTGAGCTACGAGCGTCGTCGCCTGCGGAAGCGCCCCCTCCACCACCGGCTGCGCCGGCGGTCCCCCTCCCCCGCTGAAGCGAGGGAGGAATTGTCGGGTTTTCTCGTTCCTCGCCCGCGAGGGGGAGGTGGGCTTTGCGCCCGGTTTTTCGCCCACGGTGTCGGCGTTTTTTGCGCGTCACCTCCCAGTCGAGGGAGGAATGCATTCGGTTTCGGGAGACATGTCATGGCGCATTGGCTGTGTTCGCGGCGCGAGCAGCAGGTGGAGGGGGTGGTGACGCGCTTCGATCCGCGGTTCTGGACGGTCAATTTTCCGCGGCCGATGATGGCGGCGGTGACCAATCCGGCGGCGGATGCGCTGCGGGTGGATGCCGTGTTCTACAAGCGCGACGATCTGGCGGGGTTGATCTGGGAGGCGGAGGACCGTTTCGATCATGCGCTGTTGCGGTATGAAACCTCGCGGGATTTCCGGGAATGCCGGTTGAAGTTCCGGTGGCGGTCGCAGGGAATCAAGCCGCTGGATGCGGTCAACGGCCCGACGCTGACGATCGAGGGGCGCGATGCCTCTGGCGCACCGCGGGCCTGGTACGTGCGATTGTGGAATTATGCGACAGGTACGACCGAGGATGCGGTCGTCGAGATCGATTTCGCGAACCTGTTGGGTGGGTTCCTGTTGCCCGGGGAAGCCGATCCCGTGTGGGCGGGGAATATCGACCGGATGTTCGTGTCGCTGGTCGCGCCGGATTACGATGGCAGCGACGGGGCGCTGGCGGGGGCGCAGGAGGGCTGGGTCGAATGGACCGGGATCGCCTGCGACGGGCCGGGCGCAGTGCTGGCGATCGGCGATGCAGTGGTGCCGGAGCACGGCTTCGCGATCGCGAGCGGCTATGACGACAGCTACAATCTGACGCCGGCGCGGCTGCTGCGCAATGCGCTGCATCTGGGGTATCGCGGGGCGATCACGCATTACGTCGGGATGAGCCATTATTTCCGGCTCGAAGCGCTGTACGGCGGGTTCTATGTCGGGCTGAGCGGCGGCGTGCTGAATACGGCCTGCGCGGCGTGGCATCGCGACTTTGCAGTGAGGGCGCGGGCGCTGGGCTATGACGTCATCTGGTCGCTCAGCTACGAATTGTTCGACGCGCATTGCTGGAACGACTGGAAGCAGCGGGCGGCGGATGGCGCGCCGGCGCTGACCGGGTGGGAGCCGCCGTCGACGCTGCTATCGCCCTGCCACGACGGCGCGATGGGGTATTTGCGGCAGGTGGCGGCGGCGTTCGTGGGCATCGGTGTCGCGGCGGGGCTGGCACCGAAGTTCCAGGTCGGCGAGCCGTGGTGGTGGACGATGCCCGACGGGCGGCCGTGCCTGTACGATGCGGCGGCGGTCGCGGCGCTGGCGCCGGTGGCGATCCCGCGCGTGCGGATGACGATGGACGTCGCGCAGACAGCGACGATGGATCGGGCGGGCGCAGCGCTGGCGGCGTCGACCGCCAGTCTGGTTGCGGCGGTGAAGACGACATTTCCGGCGTGCGAAAGCTATCTGTTGACGTATCTGCCGACCGTGCTGGACGGGCAGGCGCCGGAGCTGAAGCGCGCCAATATGCCGGTCGGCTGGGCCTATCCCGCCTTCGACGTGCTCCAGCTGGAAGATTACGACTGGGTGACGGAGGGCGACGTCGCGTCGACCGTGCGCGGCGTCGCGGCGGCGGAAGCCCGGCTGGGCTATCCCCGGGCGCGGCAGCATTATCTGTCGGGCTTCGTCCTGCGGCCCGATCAGGCGGCGCAATGGGCGCTGATCGCGGCGGCGGGGCTGGCGGCGCGACGGCGCGGGGTCGCGGCGGTGTTCCTGTGGGCGTTGCCGCAGGTGATGCGCGACGGGTTCGTCCATTTCGAGGGAGACGAGGACGTGCAGGATTACGACGACGTGCTGTTCCCGATCGCGCTGGGGCGCGAGGCGGAGGTGGCGCCGACCTTTTCCACCGCGATCCTGACGGCGGCGGGCGGCGCGGAGCAGCGCAACGTCGGCTGGGCGGAGCCGCGGACGCAGTATGACGTCGGCCCCGGCGTTCGGTCGGAAGCGGATATCGCGACATTGCTGGGCTTCTTCCGGGCACGGATGGGGCCAGCACGTGCTTTCCGGCTGCGCGATCCGTTCGATGCGACCGGCGTGGACGAGGTGCTGGGGCGGGGCGATGCGATCGGGCGGCGTTTTGCGCTGGTGAAGCATTACGACGGGGTGGTGCGGCGGATTGTCCGGCCGGTGACGGGGAGCGTCCGTGTCGCGGTGGACGGGGTCGCAACGCAGGGCTTTCAAGTGGAAGCGGGCGGAACGATCGTGCTGGATGCAGCGCCGCCGGCGGGGGCGGTGGTGCGTGCGAGCTTCACCTTCGACGTCATGGTGCGGTTCGCGGAGGATCGGCTTCGGGTGACGCGGGCGACGTTCCTGGCGGGCGAGGCCGCGTCGGTGCCGCTGATCGAGGTGCGCGGGTGAGCGCGGTGACATGCGCGGTGCTGTGCTGGCGCGTCGAGCGACGGGACGGCGTGGCGATCGGGCTGACCACGCACGACCGCGACCTGACGATCGACGGACTGGCGTATCGTGCGGCGCCGGGCATGACGCCGTCGGCGGTGCATCGGTCGGCGGGACTGGAGGCGGATACGATGGATATCGGCGGCGCGCTGAGCGGTGCGGCGATCGGCGAGGCGGATCTGATCGCGGGGCGCTGGGATGGCGCCCGCGTGCGGCTGTTCGCGGCGGATTGGGAAACGGGCGCGACGCTGGCGGCGCTGGGCGAGGGGCGGATCGGCGCCGTCGAGTTGAGCGAGGACGGCTTCACCGCCGAACTGGCCGGAGCGAGCGCGGCGCTGGCGCGGCCGGTGGTCGAGGAAACATCGGCGGAGTGCCGCGCCGAGCTGGGCGATCGGCGATGTCGGGTGGCGCTGGCCGGCCGGCGGCGGTTTGCGCGGGTGACCGGCGTGGCGGGGCGGGTGCTGACGCTGGATGCGGCCGAGCCGGTGGCCGACGGCTATGCGGGCGGGCTGTTGCGGTGGTTCGGCGGCGCGAATGGTGGGCTGGAGCAGGCGATCGCGGGGTCTGCCGGGGCGATGGTGACGTTGCGGACGGTGCCGGCGTTTGCGGTGGTCGCTGGCGCGCTGGTGGAGCTGGTCGAGGGGTGCGACAAGAGCCTGGCGACATGCGCGACGCGGTTCGGGAATGCGGCGAACTTTCGCGGCGAACCGCATCTGCCGGGGGTGGACCTGCTGACGCGCTATCCCGGTGGATGAGGGCGCGCGGGTCGCCGGGGCGGCGCAGGCGCTGATCGGTGTGCGGTTCCGGTTGCACGGGCGCGACCCCGCACACGGGCTGGACTGTATCGGGGTCATCGCGGCGTCACTGCGGGCGGCGGGCTGGGACGGCGTTGTGCCGACCGGTTATCCGCTGCGCGGCGGCGACGGCGTGGAGATCGCGAAGCGGTTCGACGCGGTGCTGGCGCGGGTCGACGATGCGGCACCGGGCGACGTGCTGCTGTTCGATGTCGGCATGAGGCAATGGCACGGGGCGGTCCGGACCGTGGGCGGCATCGTCCATGCGGATGCGGCGCTGCGGCGTGTGGTCGAGCGGCCGGGGCCGTCGGACTGGCCATCGATCGGGGTCTGGCGATATGGGGGAGGAAGCTGATGGCGACGCTGGTGCTGACGACGGTCGGGCGGGTGCTGGGCGGGCCGATCGGTGGACTGCTCGGCGGGCTGGCCGGGCAGGCGATCGACGGGCGGCTGTTTCGCGGCGCGGCGCGCGAGGGGCCGCGGCTGACCGAGCTGGCGATGCAGACGTCGAGCTATGGCACGCAGATTCCCAAGCTGTTCGGGACGATGCGGGTGGCGGGGACGGTGATCTGGTCGACCGACCTGATCGAGACGCGCACGACCAGCCGCAGCGGCAAGGGGCAGCCGGGCACGAACAGCTACAATTACTCGGCGTCGTTCGCGGTGGCGTTGTCCGCGCGGCGGATCGTCGGCGTGCGGCGGATCTGGGCGGAGGGCAAATTGCTGCGCGGGGCGGCGGGGGACTGGAAGAACCGGACCGGGTTCCGGCTGCATCGGGGTGGTGAGGATCAGCCGGTCGATCCGCTGATCGCGTCGGCGACGGGCGCGACGCCGGCGTATCGTGGGATCGCCTATGCGGTGTTCGAGGGGATGCAGCTGGCGGATTACGGCAACCGCATCCCGTCGCTGACCTTCGAGGTGGAGGCGGACGCGGGGCCGGTGGCGAGCGGCGCGATCGCGGCGGCACTGGCGGGGGACGTCGACGGGGTGGGCGGCGTGATGCTGGGTGGCTTCGCGGCGTCGGGGGCGAGCGTCCGGGGGGTGCTGGATACGCTGACGCTGATGGACGGCGGCTGGTGGCAGGTCGACGGCGCGCGGATCGTGCACCGGACGGATGTCGGCGTACCGATCGCGATTCGGGATGACGGAATGGATGCGGGATATTCCGGCCGGCGCGGGCGGCGGACGATCGCGGGCGTCGATACCGTGGCGCGTGAGGTGACGGTCGCCCATCATGACCCCGCGCGCGACTATCAGATCGGCGTGCAGCGGGCCCGGCGACCGGGACCGGGAGGGGGGATCGACCGTGTCGAGCTGCCCGCGGTGCTCGACGCGGGTGCGGCCAAGGCGGTTGCGGAGGCGCTGATTGCCAGGGGCGAGGCCGGGCGTGTGCGGCGGCGGGTCGCGCTCGGCATCGCCGACATGGGCATCGCGCCCGGTGCGATCGTCGCCATAGCCGGGGAGGACGGGCGCTGGCGGGTGGCCGGGGCACAGGTCGAAGCGATGGTGACGACGCTGGAGCTGGTGCCGCTGACGAGCGGTCCGGTCGCGGCGCGCGCGACCAGCGGGCAGATGGTCGCGGCGGCGGACCTGATGGTCGGAGCGACGATGCTCGTCATCGCCGAGCTTCCCGGGCTGGCGGAACCGCTCGGCGGGCCGAGGATCAGCGTGATGGCCAATGGTGCCGGCGCCGGCTGGCGACAGGCGGCGCTGCTGTACAGCCTGGACGATGGCGCGAGCTGGACCGGGGCGGGGACTACGGCGGCACCGGCGGTGATGGGGCGGATCGTGGTGTCGCCATTGGCGACGGGCGCGACGCTGACGGATCGCCGTAGCCGGATGGTGGTCGCGCTGAACCGTGCGGACATGATGCTGGCCGATGCCGATGCGACGAGCTTGGCGCGGGGCGACAATCTTGCGCTGGTCGGCGGCGAATTGATCCAGTTCGCGCGGGCCGAACCGCTGGGCGGCGGACGATGGGCGCTGTCCGACCTGCGGCGCGGGTTGCGCGGTACGGAGCATGCGATCGGCGTGCAGGCGGTGGGGGATGCATTCGTTCTGATCGAACGCGAGGCGCTCGCTGCGATCGATCTGCCGGCGTCCGCGATCGGACGGCGTATCCGGGTGCTGGCCAGCGGAGTGGGCGATGCGACCGGACCGGTCGAGGCCGGGGTCGAGGTCGTCGGCGCATCGGTTGCCCCGCCGTCGCCCGTCCATCTGGCCGTGGCAAATGCCGCGGGCGGTGGGCTGCGGATCGAATGGACGCGGCGCAGCCGGACGGGATGGTCGTGGAGCGACGGCATCGATGTCCCGCTGGCCGAGGAGACGGAGGCCTATCGCATCTCCATCGACGATGCGGCCGGCGAGCGCGGGGTGTTCGATGTCGTCGGGCAATCGTCGTTGCTGATCCCTGCCGCCCGGAGCCCGGCGATGCCGGCGACGATAACGGTCGTGCAGCGTGGAACGCTGGCAACGTCGGTGGCCGCGACATTCCCTCTCGATCACGGAGTATGATCATGGACGACCAGATGACCTCACGATTCGGCATACCGCTGCTGGCCGCAGGGCAGGCAGGCAAGGAACTGACGCATAACGAGGCGCTGACGCGGATCGATATGGTTATGCAGGCGGCCGTGATCGCCGTCGGCCTGAATATTCCGCCGGCCGCTCCGTCGGTTGGCCAATGCTGGATCATCGGTACGACGCCGACCGGCGACTGGACCGGCCATGGTCGAGCGCTGGCGGGCTGGACCACGGGCGGCTGGCGGTTCGCCCGGCCCGTCGAAGGCCTGCAAGTGTGGAGCATTTCGTCTGGTACCACAGTAGCTTACCGATCAGGTGTGTGGCAGGATGGTGACGTGACGGCCGCGCGTCTGGTCATCGGCGGAAAGGCCGTCGTCGGCACGCAAAAGGCCGCTATCGCCGATCCGGCGGGGGGCGGGGCGGGGGACGAAGTCGCGCGGATCGCAGTGACGGCGATCCTCGGCGCGTTGCGACAACACGGGCTGATCGCCGGATGACCCGATGTGTGGCATCCTTGCCACAGGTCCCGCCTTTTGTGCGCTTGCGTGGAAACCAACCCTCGGATAGTGAGTTTGCGCTGTCCGTAGTGACACTCAAGAAAGGGGAATTCTATGCGGAAGCTTGCCGTCGTTCTGGCACTTGCATCCACCGCGCTCGCCACTCCTGCCCTCGCCCGCGACAAGTCGTGGTACGTTGGCATCGAAGGCGGCGCGATGATCGTCGAAGACATCGATTATGACATCGGCGCCACCGCCAATGCCGCATCGGTCGATCACAACTATGGCTACGACGTCGATGGCGTCATCGGTTACGATTTCGGCGGGTTCCGCGTCGAGACCGAAGTTGGCTACAAGAGCGCGACTGTCGATGGCTACACCTCGACCGTCACCACGCCGCGCTACAACACCGCGGGTGCGATCGTCGCTACCCCGGCTGGCAGCTATGATTATGCCGGTGGCAAGACCTCGGCGCTCAGCTTCATGCTGAACGGCCTGCTCGACTTCGGTGAAGACGACGGCATCCAGGGCTTCGTCGGCGGCGGTGTCGGCGTCGCTCGCGTGAAGGCGAACTACGCGCTCAACACCCGCGGCAACTTCGTCGACGATTCGGACACCGTGTTCGCATGGCAGGGTCTGGCAGGCGTCCGCGCTCCGCTGACCGACCACATCGACGCGACGCTGAAGTATCGCTTCTTCAACGCCGACAACGTCAAGCTGGTCGACGTGACGAACCGCACCTTCGAGGGTCGTTTCCGTTCGCACAGCATCCTGGGCGGCCTGACGTACAACTTCGGTACGCCAACGCCTCCGCCGGCGCCGGTCGAACCCGCTCCGTTGCCGGCTCCTGTGCCTGCGCCTGAACCCGTCGCTCAGCCGCCGGTCTGCTCGCCTGGTCCGTTCATCGTGTTCTTCGAATGGGACAAGTCGGACATCACGCCGGAAGCCGGTTCGATCCTCGACAACGCGGTCAGCCAGTACCAGAACTGCGGTAACGCGCAGGTCATGCTGGCAGGTCACGCCGATAAGTCGGGTGCCGCTTCGTACAACGTCGGCCTCTCGCAGCGTCGTGCTGACTCGGTCAAGGCTTACCTGTCGTCGCACGCCGTGCCCGACAGCGTCATCTCGACCGAAGCGTTCGGTGAGAGCCGTCCGCGCGTCGACACCGCCGACGGCGTTCGCGAAGTGCAGAACCGTCGCGTGGAAGTCACCTACGGTCCGGGCGCTGGTCAGTAAGACCAGTCCCACCGTCGGGAATACAATCGGGGAGGTCGGCGCGAGCCGGCCTCCCCTTTTGTTTGTGCGGCGAATTGGGCGCGCATCGATGGAAGAGCGGGATAGGGCAGATGCGTGGCTGACATTCCGACTGCGTTAATTGGGTCCACCGGCCGATAATGTTTGAGGCGACCGGGCCTCCCCATGCCTTTGCGTCGGCGGTAGCTCGTGAACGGTGTGAATGTGCCTGATCCCGGGTTGCGCTTTGGCGGAAACATAATCTTTGCTTCCAGCCTGCGGAGGCGAAGCGGATCACCGCTGACGTCGGACGATGGTGGTCGCTTCCTTCCGACCGGGGTCGACTGTCGCCCGGAAAATCGGGATGCCGGTTGTCTCAGGTTCAAGGCGTTCTGCCGACATGATGCGGTTGCGGGTACATTCCTTCGACCGTCGCTGCGAGAAGGTCGCGACGAGAGGTCCCTAGCGGTGGGCTGCAAGCCTGGGTTGCGTCGCGCTGGCCGCAATGACGAGGGCGCGCAGACGATCGTAGATCTCCCATGCCGGACGTATCGGAACGCTGGCAATCGTCGGCTGTTCGGCTAGAGAGCGCCCGTCCGGTGTTCCTTCCATCCGCCAAGGGGTTTCGATGCGCATCACGATGATCGGTTCGGGCTATGTCGGTCTGGTGTCCGGCGCCTGCTTCGCCGATTTCGGCCACGACGTGATCTGCGTCGACAAGGACGAGGCCAAGATCGCCGCGCTGAGGGCGGGGCGTATGCCGATCTACGAACCGGGGCTCGAGGCGCTGGTGGCGACCAATGTCGCGGCCGGACGGCTGAGCTTCACCACCGATCTGGCCATATCGGTCGCGGGTGCGGACGCCATCTTCATCGCCGTCGGCACGCCGTCGCGCCGTGGCGACGGGCATGCCGATCTGAGTTACGTGTTCGCCGCGACGGAGGAGATCGCGGCGGCGGTGACCGGACCGACCGTTCTGGTCACGAAGTCCACGGTCCCCGTCGGCACCGGCGACAAGGTCGAGGCGATCCTGCGCGAGCACCGTCCGGATGTGGATGTACAGGTGGTCTCCAATCCCGAATTCCTGCGGGAGGGCGCCGCGATCGGCGATTTCAAGCGGCCCGACCGGATCGTCATCGGTACGGACGACGAGGGCGCGCGCAAGGTGATGCGCGGCATCTATCGTCCGCTCTATCTGAATGAATCACCGATCCTGTTCACCGGCCGCCGCACGTCCGAGCTGATCAAATACGCCGCCAACGCGTTTCTCGCGACCAAGATCACCTTCATCAACGAGATATCCGATCTGTGCGAGGCGGTCGGCGCGAACGTGCAGGACGTCAGCCGCGGCATCGGTCTGGACAACCGCATCGGCAAGAAGTTCCTGCACGCCGGCCCCGGCTATGGCGGATCGTGCTTCCCCAAGGATACGCTGGCGCTGCTGAAGACCGCGGAGGATTTCGAAAGCCCGGTGCATATCGTCGAGGCGGTGGTGAAGGTGAACGACAGCCGCAAACGGGCGATGGGCCGCAAGGTCCTGCATGCGTTGACCGCAGGCACCGCCGATGGTGAACCGAAGGGCAAGAGCGTGGCGTTGCTGGGCCTGACCTTCAAGCCGAACACCGACGACATGCGCGATGCGCCGTCGATCGCGATCGCGCAGGCGCTGGCCGACGCGGGCGTCACGGTGCGTGCCTATGATCCCGAAGGTATGGAGCCGGCACGGCGTCTGATGCCCGATGCCATCTATTGCAAGGACGCGTACGAGGCAGCGAGCGGCGCAGATGCCGTGGTGATCGTGACCGAATGGGACGCGTTCCGTGCGCTCGACCTCGACAAGCTGAGATCGATCGTGGCCGCACCGGTGCTCGTCGACCTGCGCAACGTCTATCGGCGCGAGGATGTGGAAGCGGCGGGCTTTACCTATACCGCCGTCGGTCGCTGATCGTCGGCGATTGCCGCATCGAGCCACGCGGGGATCAGCGCATCGCCCAGTGACTCGACGCGGCGATGTTCGATCATCACGCCGAGTTCGGGATAGCGCGCACGGGTGCGATCGCCGCCGTCGCCCAGCGGCGCGACGATCAGGCGCCGGTTGACCTTGGCCCGATGGTGCATCCGTGCGGTGTTCTCCTGCCCGATGTAGCAGCCCTTGGTGAAGCTGACGCCGTGCAGTTCGCGCGCGTTGCATTCCAGCCAGAGCGTTTCGCCATTGCCGAGTTCCGCCACGCCCTCCGTCACGCCGAGCGACAGGCGATGCGCCAGCCATCCCTCCGCAGGCGACGCCGGCGGCGCGATCCAGCGATGTCCCAGCGCGGGCAGCCGTGGATCTGGAACGCCGGCCGCGCCATCGATCGCCCAATGGACTGCCAGCGCCTCGTCTCGAGCGATCGTGATCGCTCGCCGCAGCCGGTACAAGCCCAGCCGCCGGACCAGAGCGTCCGCCTGCGCTGCCTCGCAATCGATCAGCAGGTCCGCATCCTGTGGCCAGACGATGAAGTCGAACAGTGCCTTGCCCTGCGGCGTCAACAGCGCTGCCCATATCGGTTGGGTGCCGGAGACATCATTGGTGACCAGCCCCTGGAGGAAGGCGCGGACATCCTCTCCGGACAGGCGGATCAGCGCGCGATCGATCAATGTGGTGGCTTCCATGATCGTCCACCTAGGGCGCCCGCATCGATTTCCAAGGGCTGGGCGCTGGCGGCGGCACCTTACCCGCGATAGGAGAGCGACATGATCGAACGCCTGACCATCCGCCGTCCCGACGACTGGCACGTCCACCTGCGTGACGGCGCAATGCTGGACGCCGTCGCCCGTCACACCGCGAGGCAGTTCGCGCGGGCCATCGTCATGCCGAACCTGACGCCGCCGGTGACCAGCGTCGCAGCGGCCGAAGCGTATCGTGCGCGGATCATGGCGGCGCTCGACGAGGATATGAAATTTACGCCCTTGATGACGTGCTACCTGACCGACGACGCCGACCCGGCGGAGATCGAGCGCGGCCATGCGGCGGGCGTCTTCACCGCATGCAAACTGTACCCGGCACATGCCACGACGAATTCGGCACACGGCGTCACCGACATCCGGCGGCTGACCGGAGTGCTGGAGACGTTGCAGCGGATCGGCATGCCGCTGCTGATCCATGGTGAGGTGACGGACCGCGCCATCGACATCTTCGATCGCGAGGCGGTGTTCGTCGATCGCGTGCTGACGCCGCTGACCCGCGACTATCCGGCGTTGAAGATCGTGCTGGAGCACATCACCACTGCGGAAGCCGCCGCCTTCGTCGCCGAGGCTGCGCATCCGATCGCCGCGACGATCACCCCGCAGCATCTGCTGATCAACCGCAACGCGCTGTTCGACGGTGGCCTGCGTCCGCATGCCTATTGCCTGCCCGTGCTGAAGCGCGAGGCGCACCGGATCGCGGTACGGCGGGCGGCGACGTCGGGATCGCCACGGTTCTTCCTCGGCACGGACAGCGCGCCGCATGTCGTCGGCGCGAAGGAATCCGGCTGCGGTTGTGCCGGGATCTTCAATGCGCCGCATGCGCTGGAGGCGTATCTCAAGGTATTCGACGAGGACGGCGCGCTCGACCGGTTCGAGGGCTTCGCCGCCGAACATGGTGCGCGCTTTTACGGATTGCCGCTCAACGAGGGGACGGTGACGCTGGTCCGCGATGCGGTGCATGTGCCGGACCACATCGGCGAGGGCGCAACGGCGGTGGTGCCGTTCCTGGCCGGTGAGACGCTGGGCTGGCGCTTCGAGGCGTAACGATCGCGGATCGTCAGCGGGCTGCTGGCGGAGCCTTGCGGCTTTGCCAGCAGCCCGGCTAGCCTAGAATGGCATCCACTTCGCCTTGTGCGTGATCTTCATATAGCCGACGTTGACGCCCGCGCGATACCCGACGCCCAGGCGGATCGGGATCAGCACGATATTGCCGCGCCGCAGGTAGGTCGCGGCGAATCCGCCGACGAGGTACAATCGGCCCTCCGCCGCCGGGAAGCGGTGGAACAGCTCCTCGGTGTCGTAGAGGTTGTAGACCAGCACGAAGACCTTGTTGGCATCGCCGCCGACGTCGAAGCCGATCGACGGGCCGGTCCAATAGACCGGCTGCTGCCCCTCGACCTTATGGCTCATGACGCCCGACCCGTAGCGCAGGCCGACCACGAACGCGCCCGCCGCCTCGCGCCCGGCGATATAGGCGTTGGGCTGGCCCTGATCCTTCAGCACCTTTTCCAGCAGTCCGGCGAGTCCGGCCGCGCCCTTGCCGAACACGCCTTCGCCTGCGGCCAACAGATCCTCGCGTTGATAGGTATCGGCGGCGCGATTGGTCGCCTCCGCACGGGCCTCCTGTTGCGCCGGTGACGCCTCGACCGGCATTGGCGCATCGAAGCCGGGTGTGGGCGCACGCTCCGTCGGGATCGGTGCGGGCACGGCCGCCCGCGGTGCGGCTTGCGTCGCCGTCGGGCGTGAACGGGATGGCGCAGGCGTCGCCAGATCGCCGTCTATCGCCCGGTTGGGGTCGATCGTCGTCACCTGCGCCGGCGCGCTTCCGGCCAGCACCGCCGCCAACGCCATTCCCAACACTATCGCACGCATGTCCATTCCCCCCGTTTCGCCCGAACCGGGCCCGGACCGTGCCCGATCCGGCAGCGCGAGGTTAACCACCACCGCGCTTGCCGGGCAATGAACGAACGGCAATACGCCGCGAATTCGCGTTCGGCGGTATATGCCGGTTGCCGGTTGATCACCCCGCAGACCGCCGCTATAGCCCCGGTCCTGCCGCAGCCGGAGACGTGGGTGAGTGGCTGAAACCAACGCTTTGCTAAAGCGTCATACGGGAAACCGTATCGAGGGTTCGAATCCCTCCGTCTCCGCCATTTAGTACCCGATCGGGCACGTCGCACTGACAGGCGTACCGGTGGCGCGGGTCAGGCGAGCTTCAGCCCCTCCTTGTTCATCACCGCCGTGATGTGCCTGTTCTGCGCTTCGGACAGTTGCTCCCGCAGTCGGGGGAACAGGTCCTCCTCCTCCTCGTGCATGTGCTTTTCGATCAGCGCGCGGAATTCCTTCAGCTTGGGCAGCCAGGCCGGATCGCTCTTCGCCATTTCGCCCAGATCGAAGAAATATTGTTTCACGTAGCCGTGCTCGTGATTGAGGTGATCCGCCGCCTCCGTCAGCCCAGCGTCGCGCATCTTGGGATAGACGACGTTTTCCTCCTGGAAGGCATGTTTGCCGATCGCATGCTTCAGCTGCATCAGCAGGATGGTGCGCCGCGCCGTCGCTCCATCGTCGGTCTTTTCCAGCAGGTCGAACAGCTTGAGCGCCGCGGCGTGTTCCGCCGCCAGCGCCTTGTCCCAGCGACCGGCCGCCACCGTCGGTGCCTGCACCGCGGCCTTGCGGACGAGATTGGCGAGCAGGCCGGCCGCGATTCCCGCCGCCGTGCCGATCGCGACCGTTCGACCGATGCCATCCAATTTGCGCGCTTCACTGGTCATCGTGTCTCTCCATCCTGCGGCATGCGGATTTGCGGGCCGAGCGTGGCCAGCACCGCGCGCGCATCGAACGCGCGGGGATCGGCGGGCTTGGGTCCGCGGCCGGCGACGATCTCGGCCACCGCTTCGTACCGGTCGACGGTGCGGACATCGACGCTGCGATCCCAGAAGGGGTCGCCCCACAGCGGATCCCAGCTGCGCCACCCGAAGGCACGCGAACGATAGCGCCAAGTCGGCCCCCAATAGCCGAAACGTCCGGGCCCGAACGGCCGGTCGACATAGGTGTTGGTACGGCGTTCGGTGTTGCGCTGTGCGGTGATGAACCAGTCGAAACCGCGCTGCGTGGTCAGTTGCGCGGCACGGTAGAGCAGATAGGTCTCCACCGTCTCGCGAGAGGTCATGCTGTTGCCCTGGAAGCTGACGCGAAAGCGATCGGGCGCGATCCGGCTGTCGCTATAACCGCCGGGGGCATTGCCGCCGCGGGTCAGTGGCTGATACGGTGTTGCGGTTTCGCAACCGGCAACCGCCAGCAGCAGCGCCGGAGCCAGCATGGCCAGCCGCCGGCGCGCGCCGCGGGACACGAGAGTTCCAGCATCCACTATGCCTTCTCCGTTCGACTAAGCCACTGTTATGCAACGGTTACTATAAACTCGTCGCTGCCACTGTGGTTCACGGTCCGGCCGGCGAATAGTCACTCAACTACATCAATCCCGTCGAGAGATCTGTCGGCCGAGATCATGAAAGATGGTTGGAAAGGCTGTCGAGAAAGAGATGTACCTTTCGCGGGATGAGCTGTTTGGTCGGCAGCACCGCCCATATGCCCTGATCGGGCACGGCGCCGTCGCTCAATCCGATCTCCTTCAGCCGTCCCGCGACGACGTCTTCACGTACGTTCCATTCCGACAGCTGGACGATGCCCAATCCCCGAAGGCTCGCTTCGTGCAGGGCCTCCATGCTGTCCGCGGCAAAGCGGCCGCTTATGGCCTGACGAACGGTCTTCCCCTTGCGCTCGAACACCCACTGCCGGGTGGCGGTGGGCACGGCGAGGCACTCATGATGCCGCAACTCGGAAACCCTGGTCGGTGCGCCACGCTCCACCAGATAGGCCGGCGACGCATAAAGTCCCCTTTTGTTGTGAGCCAACCGGCGCGCAACCAGATTGCTGTCGCGCAATTCACCGAAGCGGATCGCGACGTCGACGCCCTGCGCAGTGATATCCACCACCGTATCGCTCAGCAGCAATTCCACCTTGGCCCGTGGATGCGCGGCAAGAAAGCCGCCGATCATCGGCGTCAGGACCTTGCGACCGAATGGCACCGACGCTGCAATCCGCAGCAGCCCGCTCGCGCCTTCATCGCTCCCGGCAACGGCGGCGCGCGCGTCTTCGGCGTGCAGCAGGATCGCTTCGGCATGAGGCAGGAACGCCTCGCCCTCGGGTGTTAGCGACAGCGATCGGGTCGTACGATGCACGAGCCGGACACCGACTTCGGCCTCCAGTGCCGCCAGCCGGCGTGACGCCACTAATGGCGTCAGCCCCAGCCGCCGGCCGGCCGCTGACAGACTGCCGTGCTGCACGGCTTCGATCAGCACGGCGAGGTCTGCGAGCTCCAGCATATCTTCGTATGATAAGCCGGCTCGTACCAAAGCGCTACTTATGCGTGGAGGCGACAAGGTCCAGATGGGGGCATATCGCTGCATACCCAGGAGGTTTCGCATGACGTCCACCGCACACGCCGCCGAAACGGCACCGAGACCGCGGCTTCGGTCCGGTCTGAATTTCTCGATGGCCGCCGCCGCCGGGGTCGCGGTCGCCAACATCTACTACAACCAGCCGATGCTGGGGATCATGGAAAAGGACCTGGCCGGCCCCGTCACCAGCTTCGTGCCGACCGCGACGCAGCTCGGCTATGCGGCGGGGCTGTTCCTGCTGGTGCCGCTGGGCGATCTGGTCGAGCGCAAGCGCCTGATCGTCGTTCAGTTCGGCGGTCTTGCCGTCGCGCTGGCGATCGCGGCGGTCGCTCCGGGCGCTGCGATGGTGATCCTCGCCTCGCTGCTCGTCGGAATCCTGTCGACCGTCGCCCAGCAGATCGTGCCGCTCGCAGCGCACCTCGCGACGCCGGAGCGGCGCGGCGCGACCGTGGGCACGGTGATGGCGGGGCTGCTCTGCGGTATCCTGCTCAGCCGAACGCTCGCCGGATATGTGGCGACGCACGCCGGTTGGCGGGAGATGTTCTGGCTCGGCGTGCCGATGGCGGTCGGTGCCGGTGTGCTGATGGCGGCGGTGCTGCCGCGCAGCGTACCCGACACGACGCACAGCTACGGCTCTCTGCTCCGCTCGCTCGGTGGCCTCTGGTCCGAGTTCGCTGCCCTGCGCAAGGCCGCCATCACGCAGGCTCTGCTGTTCGCCGGTTTCAGCGCGTTCTGGACGATCCTGGCATTGCACCTGCAAGAGCCGCGCTTCTCGTTCGGTGCGGACGTGGCCGGGCTGTTCGGTATCGTCGGAGCCGTCGGCGTTCTCGCCGCACCCGTCGCGGGGCGGATCGCCGATCGTCGCGGACCGCATCTCGTGATTCTGCTCGGCGCGGCGCTGACGGTGCTGTCGTGGGCGGTGTTCGGGGCGCTCGGATCGATCGCGGGCCTGATCGTCGGCGTCGTCCTGCTGGACTTCGGCGTGCAGAGCGCGCTCGTCTCCAACCAGCATATCGTCTACGCGCTTCGCCCCGAGGCGCGAGCCCGGCTGAACACGATCTTCATGGGTGCGATGTTCCTGGGCGGTGCAGCGGGATCCGCCGGCGCGACGGTCGCGTGGAACGCCGGCGGCTGGATCGCGGTTGTGATGTTCGGTGTGATCCTCTCCGCCGCTGGCGTGCTGATCCAGCTCGCCGGCCTGAAGCGGAAGGGCTGAGCCATGTGGATCGTCATCGCCGGCGGATCGATGGCCGGCCTGTTCGCCGCTGCGCTGCTGCGCAAGGCGGGCCACGACGTTCAGGTCCACGAACGATCGAGAGCCGGTCTCGAAGGGCGTGGTGCTGGTCTGGTCGCGCAACAGGAGGTGTTCGACCTGCTGCACAGGATCGGGCGGGACGAGGTTGCCCGGCTGGGCGTGGTCGCGCGAGAGCGCATCACACTCGCGCGCGACGGCTCGATCGCTTCGGCCGGCGGACCACCGCAGATGCAGATTTCATGGGATCACCTCTATGTCGCGACGCGGATGCAGATCCCGGACGAGGCCTATCATCTCGGGCGCGGCGCGATCGCTGCCGGCCAGGATGCGGACGGTGCGTGGCTGGAACTGGACGATGGCGAACGTATCCATGCCGATCTCGTCATCGGTGCCGATGGCATCGGTTCGGCGGTTCGGCGATCGATGCTGCCGGACGATGCCGGCCCGCGCTACACGGGCTATGTGGCGTGGCGGGCGCTCGTACCGGAAGCGCTGTTGCCCGTGTCGGCGGCAGATGTGCTGTCGGACCGCTTCGCCTTCTTCCACATGCCCGGCGGTCAGGCGCTCGGCTATACCGTCACCGGCGCGAACGGGGAGCTGACACCGGGGCAGCGGCGCTACAATGCCGTCTGGTATCGCACCACGCCCGATCTCGCGGCGACGCTGACCAACGTCGATGGCCGCGTCCATCCGTATTCACTGCCGCCCGGCACGGTGCGACCCAACGCCGCGCGAGAGGTGGTGACGTCGGCGCGTTCGCTGTTGCCCTGGCCGTTCGCCGATGTGTTCGCGGCGGAGCCGCAGCCGTTCGTTCAGGCGATCTTCGACATGGAAACGCCGCGCATGGCGGCGGGGCGGCTCGCGCTGATCGGCGATGCGGCGTTCGTGGCACGTCCGCATACCGCGATGGGCGTGGCGAAGGCAGCGGGCGATGCGATGGCGCTCGCCCATGCGGTGAATCGGGGCTGGACGTCAGAGGCGCGCGGCGACTTCGAAGCGGAGCGGCTGGGAACGGGTCGTGCCATCGTCGATTACGGACGCCGCCTGGGCGCCTCACTCGGCTAGATGCGGCATGGTCCGCGCGCGCCAGCGCGGACCATGCTTCAGGTCGCGTCGATCAGCCGGCCCGACGTCTTGCGCGAATCGCGGCCCATGGGTTCGGGCGCGCATCGCCGACGCGATGCAGCGTGTTGCGATCCTGATGGGCGAACGGCGCGGTCCGTCCCTCGACCATGAGTTCGGTATCGGTGACGTAGCTCCACGTTCCGTCGGGGTTGAACGTGATGGCGATGCGGTAGCTGTCGGTTCGGAAGGACTGGTCGAGGAATTGGGTGGAGCAGATGCCATATTCGGTTCGGCCGCGTGCCGCGGTCACAACGATCTCGTCCGCATCCGGCGTGGCCTGACCCGATGCGAGCGCGACCTGTCCTCGCGGGATCGCCAACGTCTGCATGACCAGTCCGGTCGCCGGTTCCCACAGCCAATACCCGACCTGTTCGTGGAACGTGATGTCCTCCTCTTCGGTCGTGATATGGAGGTGATAGCGCAGGCCGTAGAAAAGCTGGGGGCCGTTCGCCTGCGGATCGATCGCCTGAAAATCGATGTTCTCGATAAAGACACGGCGCTCCGGCCCGTCCGGCTTGGGCGCGAGATCGACGCCCCTGCGCGCGCGCCAGCGACCGGCAAGGCGGCGAAGCGGGCCCAGGTTCGCCAGCGTGTCGGGATCAACGTCTGTCGGCTCGGTGAAAATGTCGTGCGGCATCGGATTCATGGCGTATATCCTGCTGACGTGATGCAAGTTGCGCGCGCATCGATGGCGCACAGCGGACCGTAAGCCTGCAGCCCGGACCCGACAGCCATACCTAGGTTTGGACCCGCGACCGATGCGCCTCGCGTTCAGGTTCGCTCCGCTAGGGGCGGCGCGGAATTAACCAGGGACCGATACCCATGCGTCTATCGAACATCCTTCTCGCCATCGGCACGCTGGTCGGGGTCGCCATCGCCGTGGCCCCTGCCGCCGTGGCCAGCGTCGATCCGTCACCCAGACCCGGCGGGGTCTATCGGTTGAAGCCGGGGATCTACGTACAGAAGGAGACCACCTGCGCATCGGCGCCGAATGCGGCGATCCGACACTATGACGGTCGCGGCATCAGCACGCCCCACACCCGCGCCTGCCGTGCCCGCGTCCTGTCCCGCCACGGCAACCGTTACGAGGTCAGCCAGTCGTGCATCGACGCCGGCGCGGGTCCGGCATCGCGATTCGTCGAACGCCAGACCGTCAGCATCCGCGACGCGCTGACCTTTTCCATCAAGACGCGCGGTCCGGCTGCCGAATATCGTTACTGCCCGGCCTACATGCTCCCCGCGGGTATTCGCGCGCCGGCACGCTGAGCGTTCCGGCAAGACGCGCGCCGTTGCGGGTCAGTCGACCGCGTCCTCGATCGCTTCCAGCAAGGTATCCGGGTCGATCGGTTTGGTCAAAAAGGCACGGGCGCCGCTCGCCAGCATCTGCTCCCGCGTCGCCCCCGTGGGGAAAGCGGTCATCACGATCAGCGGATGCGCGCACCCGCGACGATTCAGCTCGAGCTGCAACGCACGGCCATCCATGCCATCCATATGGACGTCGGTGACGATGCAGGCGAAAGCCTCCAGTTGCGGGCTGGCTAGCAGCGCGCCGCCGTCGGCGAACGGGATGCCGGTCAGCCCTGCCGACCGAAGCAGACTGATGATGCTGCCACGGACGCCGGGATCGTCGTCGACGATGGCCACAAGCTGGGAATGGGGCAAAGCATACTCCGAACCCGGGTCGAACGCGCCCGCAGCACCGTAGTTGGGCCGTGCGGCACCGCGATACCATCATACTCAGATATTAAAGCGGTGGATCGTCGCGTCGCGGACGCCGAGCTGCTCGGCCATGCGCACCAGATCGGCCAGCGATTGCGCTTCCATCTTGCGCATCATGTTGCCGCGATGGATCTTGACCGTGATTTCGCTCAGCGACAATCGTGCGGCGACCTGCTTGTTCATCAGGCCGGTCACGACAAGCGCCATCACGTCCTTTTCGCGCGGGGTAAGCCGCTCATGGCAGGCTTGCAGGCCGGCGATGCCTGCGGCCTCGGCCAGCCGCACGCGATCGGTATCCAGCGCGGTGGCCACCGCCGCCAGCAGCTGTTCGTCCTCGAAGGGTTTGGGCAGGACGTCGATCGCACCGGCGCGCATGCCCCGCACGGTCATCGGGATATCGCCATGGCCGGTGATCAGCACGACGGGAATGTGGATGCCGTGCCCGGCAAGCCGCTCCTGTACGTCGAGGCCGTTTTCACCCGCCAGGCGGATGTCGAGGATCAGGCAGGCGGGCACGGTTGGCGGCGTAGCGGCCAGAAAGGCAGCCGGGCCGTCGTAGAGGCGGACGTCATAGCCGATCGAGCGCAGCAGGCTGCCGATCGACCCGCGGACGTCGGGATCGTCGTCGATGACGCAGATGCAGTCCGGCGTCATGCCGCGATCCTCTCGCTAAGGTCGGCGATCGGCAGTTTGAAGCTGAAGCATGCGCCGCCGTTCGCATTGCTCCTCGCGGTCAGACTGCCACCATGTTGTTCGACGATCGAGCGGCAGATCGACAGGCCCATGCCCATGCCGTCCTGCTTGGTGGTGAAGAAGGGGCGAAACAGGCTTTCCAGATCAGTGTCGCCGAGGCCGATACCACAGTCGCTGACGTCGACGACGACATGGCCGCCATCCCGGACGCCATCGATGTACAGCGTGCGGCGATCCGCGGGCGTGTTCGCCATCGCCTGTTGCGCATTGATCAGCAGGTTCATCAGCACTTGCTGCAATTGCACGCGATCTCCGCTCACCTGCGGCAGATCGTCCGGAATTGTCATTCGTAATGTTATTGCGTTGGCACCCAGTTCGCGGTCGAGAATCGCGACGGTTTCGGTGACCAGGGATCCGATCGCGAGCGCATCCTGTTCGGGTTCGGCCTTGCGCGCGAGATCGCGGATGCGGGCGATCACGTCCGCCGCGCGTCGCCCGTTCGATGCGACGTGATCGAGGCAGTCGGCAACCTCGGCCGCATCCGGTGCCTCGCGGGCGAGCCACCGCCGCCCCGATTTGGCGTAGGTGATGATCGCCGACAGCGGCTGGTTCACCTCATGCGCGATCGATGCGGCAAGCTGCCCGAGCGTGGTGACGCGCGCCATGTGCGTCAGTTCCGCCTGCGATTCCGCCAGCCGGGCCTGCGCGCGGTTGCGCTGCGTCACGTCGAGCGCGGTGACCAGCACATGCTTCCATCCCTGATGGTCGGGCGGCAACGTCACCCGCAGGACGACGTCGATCACCTCGCCCGCCGTGGTGAGGAACTGCACCTCTTCCTCCACCGGCATGTCGCCCCGCGCCAACCGATCGAAGATGCGGACCTGCGCCGTCTGGGCCGAGGCGGTGTGGTGCGCGATGATGTTGCCGCCGATCAGGGCGGAACGATCCGCATAGCCGAACAGCCGGGCGACCTCCTGGTTCGCATCGCGGATATGGGTCCGTCCGGCAGCGCGCTGCACCAGATCGAGGTTCGGCGTCTCGCCCGCGTTGAGCATCGCATAGGCTGCCGACCAGTCGGATTCCCAGATCGGAAAGCCCGTCGCGTTGAAGATCATGCCATAGCGTTGATCGGCGCGCTGCCGCTCCGCCGCCACCGTGATCTGGCGCGCGCACAGCAGGGCGGTGGTTGCGATCGCGACGAGGCTGACGGCGAGGCGCATCGTCGGCGAACCGATGCCGTCGGCACCGTGGCTGATCCAATAGCCGACGATCGCCAGCGTTGCGCAGACCGATCCGGCCAGATGGACCGCCGATCGCCGCTGCTCGCGCGCCACCACCAGGACGACGATCGTGTAGAGCACGGCGACCGCGCCCTGCAGCGGGCTGAGCACGTCGAGCGCAAAGATGCCGAGGGCGAGCAGCGCGGCCATTCCGATCCGGCCGGCGGCGATCCACCGCCCCGCTTCCCTGTCACCGCGCATCGCCGCCTCCCGGAGCGATCGGAAGGATCGCCACCCCGCTACGAGGCTGGCCGATCGCACAAGGAACTGCAACTCCACTCTATTCCTCGTCCGGTCGAAACCGCACATCCATCAGGAATCGCGTTCCCGGGTCCGCGTCCTCCCACGCCACCGTCGCGCCAAGCTTCGCGGCCGTGGCATGGATCAGGCGGTTGCCGAGGCCCGTCCCGGCGCTGGGTGTGGCGGACGCACGCCCCCGATCCTCTACCGCGAACCGATAGCGGCCATCCGCACGACGATGCAGGGTCATCAGGATTCCGCCCGGCTCACCGGCGCGGTACGCGTGCTTGCAGGCGTTCGTCACCAGTTCGGTCGCGAGCACGCCGACCATGGTCGCAGTGGCACTGGTGACCGGAACCGTCTCGGCATCGACGGTCACCGGCCGCCCCGGACCGCAGCTGCGCGACAGCCGCTCGCCCAGTTCCTCGAGATAGTCGCCCAGATCGATCGCGCCATCGTCGCTTGTATGGAGATGGCGGTGGACGGCACCGATCGCGACGATGCGCTCGCGCGTCCGCTCCAGCGCCGCAATCGTCTCCCGCGAGGCACCCCGCGCCTCGACCGCGATCAGCGCCGCGACGAGCTGGAGCTGGTTGGCGATACGGTGGTTCGCCTCGTCCGCGGCGTCGGGTATCATCCTGCGCTGCGATACAATGCCCGGTGAGGGTGACACATCCGTGATCATCATGCACATTTCAGCCAGCCCCAGCGGTGATCGGTGCGGTCATCTGGCGGATGGCAGCCGGTGCGCGCCATCATACGCAGGTTTACGTATCGAGGTGGACCGGCCAAACCTGCGTATGATGGCGCTGCGTCGATAAACGAAAGATGGTTCCTCCCTGAACGATGCGGCGACGGCCGACATGAAGGATGAAGAGCATGATCGACACGCGTGAGCACCAGCGCTTTCCCGTCCTGACGTCGGCGCAGGTCGAGACGGCGCGCCGGTTCGCCAGTGGGCCCGAGAGACACTTCGCGCCGGGCGAGACGGTCTATGCGATCGGAGATCATGGCGCGCCGGCCTGGCTGGTACTCGGCGGCACGATCGAAGTTGTCCGCCGCGATGGCTTGAGTCGCGAGGCGACGGTCACGGTCCACCATGCCGGCCAATTCTCGGGTGAGGTCAATCAATTGGCGGGGCGCCCGTCGATCGCTGCCGGCAGGGCCGGGCCGGACGGTTGCACAGCGCTGCCGCTCGACCCCGCGCACCTGCGCGCGCTGATGGTCGGATCGGCGGACGTCGGCGAGATCGTCATGCGTGCGCTGATCCTGCGCCGCGTCAGTCTGATCGAAGAGGGCGGTGCCGGCACGATCCTGATCGGTACGCCCGGCAGCCCCGACATGGTGCGGTTGCAGGACTTTCTGGGTCGCAGCGGCCTGCCCAATCTGGTGCTCGACGTCCGGTCGGACGAGGAGGGGAGGGCGCTGGTCGACCGAACCGGCGTGCTGCCGGAGGAGTTGCCGCTGGTGGTCTGCCCGACGGGATCGGTGCTGAAACGACCGGGCGTCGAAGAACTCGCCGCGTGCCTGGGCATCGTCCCCGATATCGACCCGGATCGCCTGTTCGACGTGGCGATCGTCGGCGCCGGACCGGCCGGTCTGGCGACCGCCGTCTACGCGGCATCGGAAGGGCTGTCGGTCATTGTCCTCGATTCCAGGGCGATGGGCGGGCAGGCCGGCGCATCGGCGCGGATCGAGAACTACCTCGGCTTTCCTACCGGCATCTCCGGTCAGGCGCTCGCCGGTCGTGCGTTCAATCAGGCGTTGAAGTTCGGTGCGGAGGTCGCGATCCCGGTGTGGGTCGAACGGCTGGACTGCGACGCGCCGGACCTGAGCCTGCTCTGTGCGGACGACCGTCGCGTGAAAGCGCGCGCCGTGGTCATCGCGTCGGGCGCGCGATACCGCCGGCCCGACGTGCCCAACCTCGCCGCGTTCGAAGGCGCGGGCATTTCCTACTGGGTGTCGGCGATCGAGGCACGGCTGTGCGCCGGCGAGGAGGTGGTGCTGGTCGGCGGTGGCAATTCCGCCGGGCAGGCCGTCGTCTTCCTCGCGCCGCAGGTCCGCAAGCTCCACCTCGTCGTGCGTCGCGAACTCGCGGCCACCATGTCGCGCTATCTGATCGATCGCATCGCCGCGCTGCCGAACGTCGAGATGCACATCGGCAGCGAGGTCGCGGGCCTCGAAGGCGATCGTGAGACCGGCCTGACCGCCGCGACGTTCCGCGACCGCCGCGATGGCACGCTGACGCGACGCGAGGTGCGGCACATGTTCCTGTTCATCGGCGCGGATCCGAATGCCGGCTGGGCCCGGGAGTGTGTCGAGACGGACGCCAGAGGCTTCATCGTGACCGGCGGCAGCGCCCTGCCGCTCGAAACGAGCCGCCCCGGCGTGTTCGCGATCGGCGATGTCCGCGCCGGCTCGACCAAACGCGTGGCCGCCGCCGTCGGCGAAGGTGCCGCGGTCGTCGCCCAGATCCACAGTATGTTCGCCGCACAATCCAGCGAGGAGACGCCCCGATGACCTGTACCCACATGGCCACCATCCACGAAGTGACGCCGAGCGCCCGAGGCTGCGAGGAATGCCTGAAAATCGGCAGCGAATGGGTGCATCTGCGGTTATGTCGCGAATGCGGTCACGTCGGCTGCTGCGACCAGTCGCCGCATCGCCATGCCCGTGCCCATTTCCATGCGACCCGGCACCCGATCATCGAGGGCTACGACCCGCCCGAAGGCTGGGGATGGTGCTACGTCGATGACATCGAGGTCGACCTGCCGGACCAGACGCCGCAGATCGGGCCGATCCCGCGGTTCTATTGAAGCGTGACGACGATGCCCCGGTCCGCACCGTTCGTGCGGACCGGGGCTGTCGATGTCCTGCCAACGCAATCACGAGTGGGTGTCGACGACAGCGCCTCAGGCTGCGGATCACGGCGCAACGACAAGGGGGGCGGAACCCGTCCGCCCCCCGGATCAGGCTGATGCGACGATCAGCCGCGTACGAACGCCAGCAGATCCGGATTGATGACGTCCGCATGGGCGGTCAGCATGCCGTGCGGGAAGCCTTCATATACTTTCAGCGTCGCATGCGGCAGCAGCTTCGCCTGAACCAGCGAGGCATCCTTGTAGGGGACGATCTGGTCGTCATCGCCCTGCAGGACCAGCGTTGGCACGGTGATCGCCTTCAGATCCTCGGTCTGGTCGGTTTCCGAAAACGCCTTGATGCCCTCGTAATGTGCATTGGCGCCACCCATCATGCCCTGACGCCACCAGTTGCGGACGACGCCGTCGGACACCGTCGCACCGTCGCGGTTGAAGCCGTAGAAGGGGCCGGACGCCACATCGAGGAAGAATTGGGCGCGATTGGCGGCCAACGCCTGCCGGAAGCCGTCGAACACGGCGATCGGCGTACCGTCCGGATTTGCCTCGCTCTTCACCATCAGCGGCGGCACGGCACTGACCAGTACCGCCTTGGCGACCCGGCCCTGCGGCTGGCCGAACTTCGCCACGTACCGGGCCACTTCGCCGCCGCCCGTGGAATGGCCGATGTGGACCGCGTTCCGGAGGTCGAGATACTCCGCCACGGCCGATGCGTCGGCGGCATAATGATCCATGTCGTGGCCGGTGCCGACCTGCGTCGAGCGGCCATGACCGCGGCGATCGTGCGCGACGACGCGATAGCCGTTGGCGAGGAAGAACAGCATCTGGGCGTCCCAGTCGTCGGACGACAGCGGCCAACCGTGATGGAAGACGATGGGTTGCGCGTCCTTCGGTCCCCAATCCTTGTAGAAGATTTCGACGCCGTCTGCGGTCGTTACGTAAGCCATGCTGTCCTCCATCCGGGCGGACGGGAGATCGCCGTCCGACCCGTCACATGTCGTGCATCCACTGCGTCGCCGCTATCATACGGACGTTTGGGTGCCGTGCTGTCGCCAGGCGATGCCCGACCTCCGCGATCTTGAGCCGGTGCAGATTGCCTAGGTCATAATTCTCTCCGTCGCGGCAGGTAACCCCGGCTACCGATACCGACGTGGTATCGAAGAAACCCTCACTAGCGATTGAATGAAAGTTGACAGCGGCGTCGAACCGATGCCAATCTGATGATTGACGCGCCACAGAGCGCGACATTCAGAGAGGATGATTGATGCGCACGTTCCTGCTGTCGGCGTCGGTGATCGCCATGATGACCACGGCCGCCCATGCCCAGGTCGGCCCCGCCGAAGCCCCCGCCACCGCCGCCCAGAAGGCACCGCAGTCGTCGCAGAACCCGGTCGACGCGACCGATCCCGCTGCCGTCCCGGGCGACGCCGATCGGGGTGCGGACATCGTCATCACCGCCGAACGCCGATCGACCAGCCTGCAGCGCACCGGCGTCGCGGCATCGGTGCTGACCGGCGAGGATTTGATCCGCAAGAGCGTCAACACCGTCGAACAGCTCCAGTTCTCGACGCCGTCGCTCACCGTCAACACCTCGGGCCAGGCGAACAGCTTCAACATCCGCGGCATCGGCAAGTCCGAGATCAGCAGCTCGGTCGGCGTCGGCGTCGTCACCTATCGCGACGGCGTGCCGGTATTCCCCGGCTATTTCCAGAGCGAGCCCTATTACGACATCCAGTCGGTCGAGGTCCTGCGCGGGCCGCAGGGGACGTTCGCCGGCGGCAACGCGACCGGTGGTGCGGTGTTCATCACCGAGACCAACCCGACGCTGGACAAGGTGAAGGGCTTCGCCACCGCGCAATACGGCAATTACAACCAGGTGAAGGCGCAGGGCGCGATCAACCTGCCGCTGAGCGACACGCTGGCGATCCGCCTCGCCACCAACCTGGAGAAGCGCGACACCTTCTTCACCGTCACTGGGCCGTGGACGGGCAACCCCGGCAATCTCAATTCGATCAGCGGCCGCGCCAGCCTGTTGTGGCAGCCCGACAGCCACCTGCGCCTGCTGGTCAAGGGCGATTACAACAAGATCGACGTCGGCGGCTATCCGAACAGCCCGGCCTATTTCGGCAGCGCCGCCGCGCCGATCCTCAACACCAGCGATCCGTTCACCGTGTCCAGCAACACCTTCCTGTCGGGGCAGGACGAGTTCGGCCGGATTTCCGCCAACCTCAGCTACACCTTCGACAGCGGGCTGATGATCCGGTCGATCAGCGCCTTCCAGAAGGGCACGTTGCAGGAGACGATCGACGCCGACGGCACCGCCGCCGCCAGCAACACCTTTCAGGATTTCGCCAACGAGCATGTCTGGTCGCAGGAGGTGAACATCATCTCCCCCGACACCGGGCGGTTCACCTGGCTGATCGGCGGCTTCTACCAGTTCGACAAATACGAATTCCCGGTCGGCAACGGCTATGTCTCGCTCGCGGCGACCGGCGCCGTCCGCTCGCTGCGGATCGAGGGGACCAACCCGCATACCGCCACCGCCGCCTTCGGTCAGATCGGCTACAAGCTGACCGACGCATTGCAGGTGACGCTCGGCGGGCGCTGGTCGCGTACCACCTCGCGCAACGACGTCAATTACCCGATCGAGCTGTTCCTCGGCGCGCTGCCGACGTTCAAGACGGTGCTGGTCCAGCATGATTTCAACGCCGACAAGAACGTCGATGCCAAGCTGGCGTTGAACTGGACCGTCGACGCCAACAACTTCCTCTATGCCTTCGTCGCAACGGGGACCAAGGCCGGCGGCCTCAACGGCGCAAACTTGTTCGGCACCACGCCGCGCGGCTTCGTGCCGGAAAAGGTTACCGATTACGAACTGGGCTGGAAGGGGACGATGCTCGACGGCCACCTGCGCACGCAGGTCGGCGGCTATTACAACAGCTATCGCAAGTTCCAGGTGCTGATCGTCGATCCGGCGACGCCGAACTTCACGTCGATCTTCAACGTGCCGAACACCACCAAGCTGTATGGCTTCGAGGCATCGGCGCAAGGCTCGTTCGGACAGTTCCTGTTCGACTTTTCGACCTCGATCTCCAAGTCCGAGCTCGGCGAGTTCTTCGCCCGCGATCCGCGCAAGGGCACGACGGGCACCTGCGATCCCGTCACCGGCCCCGCGTCGGCATCGGGCTGCATCAACCTCGGCGGGCGTCGCCAGCCCTATGCGCCGACGTTCACGCTCAGCGCCGGTGCGCAATATGCCATCCCGCTCGCCGACGGCTTCACGCTGACCCCGCGCCTCGACTACGCGCATATTGGCTCGGTGTGGGGCACGCTGTTCCAGACGCCGCAGCTCGGCGACTTCCTCAAGGCGCGCAATATCGTGAACGCGCAGCTGACGCTCGACAACGGCACATGGTCGCTCGCCGGCTTCAGCACCAACCTGACCGACCAGCATTATATCGGCGCACTCAATGGCATCCGCCGTCTGGCGGCGGCGCCCCGCCAATATGGTGTGCGAGTCAGCACGAAGTTCTGATGCCGGGCGGGCGCGGCCCTCATCGGCCGCGTCCGCCAGTCCGATGCTGCCCCGGTCCCTCCTCGAAAGACCCGTCATGACTCCCGGATCGATGCAGCCCTATGCGCTGACGCTCGACAAGTTCATCGACCATGCCGCCAGATGGCATGGCGCGACCGAGGTCGTGACCGGTGGTGGAGATGGCGGCAGCGAACGGATCGGCTATGCCGCCTTGCGTGAACGGGCCAACCGCCTGTCGGGAGCCTTCGCCGCGCTGGGGCTGAAGGCCGGCGACAATCTCGCCACGCTGGCGTGGAACAGCCAGGCGCATATGGAATGCTGGTATGGCGCGATGGGAACGGGGATCGTCTGCCACACGCTCAACCCGCGCCTTGCGCCCGCGCATCTCGCCGCGATGATCCATCAGGCGGGCAATCGCGTGCTGGCGGTCAGTCCGGGCCTCGCGTCGCTGGTCGAGGATTTGCTGGAGCGCTGTCCGGGGATCGAGCACGTCCTGCTGTTCGACGAGCCCGGCGCGGCACAACCCGCGCCCGCGTCGGAGCGCGTGCGCATCTGGCGGATGGAAGACCTGCTCGGCCAGCACGGCGCGGCGATGCCCTGGGGCGGGTTCGACGAGAACGCGCCCGCCGGCCTGTGCTTCACCTCCGGCACCACCGGCGCGCCGAAGGGCGTGACCTACACGCACCGGTCCAACTACCTGCACACCACGCACCTGCTCGCCGCCGATGTCGTCGGCATCACCGCCCGCGACGCGGTGCTGGTCGCGGTGCCGATGTTCCACGCCAACGGCTGGGGCTTCGCCTTCGCCGGTCCGGCGGCGGGCGCCAAGCTGGTCCTGCCCGGCCGCAACCAGGACGGCGCCAGCCTCGCCCGGCTGATCAACGACGAGCGCGTGACCGTCGCCGCCGGCGTCGCCACCGTGTGGCTCGGGCTGGTCGATCATCTGGAGCAGACCGGCGGCGAGGTGCCGTCGCTTCAACGTGTCCTGCTCGGCGGATCGTCGGTGCCGCAAGCGCTGATGGACCGACTGGAGGCGCGGCTGGGCGTCACCATCCAGACCAGCTGGGGCATGACCGAACTCTCGCCGGTCGGCACGGTGACACCGTCCAACGCCAGCGTCCGCGTCTCGGCCAAATCCGGCCGCCCGCCGATGGGCGTCGACCTCCGCCTCACCGACGCCGCGGGCGTGCCGCTGCCCGACCAGCGCGCGGGCGAGGGGCGGTTGTGGGTGAAGGGCGCGAGCGCGGTCGAACGCTATTTCGGGCAGGACGAGCCGGCGACCGACGCCGAGGGCTGGTTCGACACCGGCGACCTCGCGCGGATCGATGCGGCGGGCAACCTGTCGATCACGGGCCGTTCGAAGGACCTGATCAAATCGGGCGGCGAATGGATCAACCCCGGCGAGATCGAGGCGATCGTCGGCGCGCTGCCGGAGATCGCGCTGGTTGCCGTCGTCGGCCGCGCGCACCCGCGCTGGGGCGAACGCCCGGTGCTGGTCGTCGAGGAGCGGCAGGGCGCGGGACTGTCCGACGAGACGTTGCTCGACGCGCTCCGCGGCAGGATCGCCAGCTGGTGGCTGCCCGACGCGATCGTGCGCGTACCGACGATGCCGCTGGCGTTGACCGGCAAGATCGACAAGATGCGCTTGCGGGCCGAGCATGGCTGAGGCCATGGGTGGGATCGACATGACGGAAGCAACCACCCGCCCCACACGCCGCCCAACGAAAAAGGCCGACCAGCGCGCGGCGACGATGGAGCAGATCTTCGACGCGGCGGAGGCGCTGTTCGCCCAACGCGGCCTGTACGGCGTGACACTGAAGGAGGTCGCGCAGCAGGTCGGCGTCCACCAGTCGCTGCTGCATTATTATTTCAAGGACAAGAAGGAGCTGTTCGACGCGGTCATCGCCCGCCGTGCGCCGGTGACGATCGAACGCCGCCTCGCGACGCTCGACGCCTACGAACGCGAGGCGGCGGGCAAGCCCACGGTCGAGGGCGCGCTGCACGCCTATCTCGACGCCGACCTCGACCTGTACGGCAACGGCGATATCGGCTGGCGCAATTTCGGCATGCTCGGCGCGCAGATGAGCAACACCGCCGAATGGGGTGCGGACCTGATGGACACGCATTTCGATGCGGTCGTGCTGCGGCTGATCCAGATCCTCAAGCAGGCGCTTCCGGGGTGCGCGGAGGAGGATCTGTTCTGGGGCTATCACTTCGTAACCGGCGGCCTGATGCTGTCGCTGGGCCGGACCGGGCGGATCGACAAACTGTCGGGCGGCCTGTGCCGGTCGGACGATTTCGCCGCGATCAAGGCGCGGATGGCGCGCTTCATGGCGGCGGGCATCATCGCGACCTGCGAGACGCGGCAGGGGTAAAGTCCCCTGTCGGGCGAAAACCGGCAAGGCCCCGCCAAACCCCGCCAAATGCCCCGCGTCACCCCGGACTCGTTCCGGGGTCCACTCTGCGGCGAGGGGAAGGGCTTGCGGCTCCAGCCTTTCCCGTGCCGCATGGTGGCCCCCGGAACGAAGCCGGAGCGACGAAGCCCCCTTACTCGCATCCCGCAACAGCCGGCGGCATCGCCGGTGCGGCGAGCCCGACGTTCCAGTTCCACCCGATCGTCCCCGTCGTCCACCGCCGGCACATCACCCGCTCGTTGAGCGCGAACATGCCCGGCAACAGGTCGCGCTTCGCGGCCGGCATCGCCGCGAAATGCATGTAGCCGCGCTTCGCATCATAGGCCGCCCACGGCGCCGCGCCCTTCGCGACCGGCCGCCCGTCGCGCACGAAGCTCGCCCAGTAATCCAGCATCGCCTCCGACAACGCCTGCTCGCTCGCCGCCGCCGGGATCTTCGGCCAGCGCGGCGGCGTCGCGGTCAACGTACCGAACACATAGGGCAGTTCGCTGGCGTGAAAGGCGTGCAGGTCCGCCTGATCCATCGCCGGGTAACCGTGATCGAACATGTAGAGATAGGCGGGCTTGCCGAGCGCCGCCTGCTTGCGGACCAGCCGCTCCGCCGTCCATCCATACAGCGCGTCGCGGGTCGCGGCGAGGATGCTCTCCCCATAACCCGCCGCCGGATACTGGCGCAAAAACGCATCGGACAGATCGCCGTATTTCGCCCGGATCGCCGCCTCATACGCCGCAGCATCCGCCGGCGGCTTCGGCGCCAGCATGCGCAGCGACCGTATCTCGCCCTGATTGAAGCCGGCGAGGACCGGCACCGCCGCCTGCTTCCCCCGATCGAAGGCGTCGACCATCTGCTGCGGCAGCACCGCGCCATCGACCACACCGAACGGCGCGAACCCGAGCTTCGCCGCCATATCGGTCAGCGTCTGCGCATCCAGCGCCCGCAAACTGGCAAGGTCCGGCGTCTTCAGCGCGCCGGTCAGCAGCGCGCCTCCCGCCTCCCATGCCGGCATGCCGAACACCGGCTTCCTGAGTTCTGGCATCGAGATCATGTACGAACTCTGCGCGATTGCCCTGGCGAACAGCCCCCGCGCCGCCGGCGACGTCATCAGGTACAGCGCACTCAACCCGCCCGCGGATTCGCCCGCGATCGTGACGTTGCGCGCATCGCCGCCGAACGCCGCAATGTTGGTGCGCACCCATTGCAGCGCCGCGATCTGGTCGAGCAGCCCGTAATTGCCCGACACCCCGCGCGCCTCGCCGCTCAACCATGGATGCGCCAGCCAGCCGAGCACGCCCAGCCGATAGTTGATCGACACGACGATGATGCCGCGCTCGGCGAGCTTGCGGCCATCGTACATCGGCTCGCGGCTCGATCCGGTGTTCAGCGCACCGCCGTGAATCCACACCATCACCGGCGCGTTCTTCGCATCGGCGGGAGCCCAGACGTTGAGCGTCAGGCAATCCTCGCTCACCGGCATCGGCACGCCCGAATAGACGGTCGCATTGGGCGCCTGCGGCTGGACGCAGGCCGGGCCGAAGCCGGTCGCGGCGCGCGTGCCGGTCCAGCGCGGCTGCGGCACCGGCGCTTTCCAGCGCAGCGCGCCGACCGGTGGCGTGGCATAGGGGATGCCCTTGAACACCCGCAGCGTTCCGTCGGTCGTGCCGCTCACGGTGCCGGCGGGGGCGGTGACGACCGGTCCTTGCGCGAACACCGGCGCGGCGCTCGCCAGCGCCAGCGCGGTCAGCATGATCTTCATATTCCGGACTCCTGACGGTGCAGCGTGCGCGCCAGCCACAGGAACAGGCCGATCGCGATGACGTAGAAAGGGGTGAGGGTGTAGAGCGCCAGTTGCAGCGGGTTGGTCGCGCCGCCCGCCGCGAAATGGTCGCTGGCCGCGCCGACCCATGTCGGGCCGAGGCCCAGGCCGATGAAGTTCATCACCAGCAGCAGCAGCGCGCCCGCCAGCACGCGCTGGTTGGGCGCCGCCTCTTCCTGCACCAGCGTCACCGAGCACGACAGGTAGAAATAGTTGAAGAACATCACGACGGTCAGCAGCGCCAGCGCCAGCGGCCACGTCGGTGCCCAGACGAACGCGATGTAGAAGGGCATCGACACCGCCAGCGACACCGCGGGTGCGATCGCGAACACCCGGCGCGATCCGCGGCTGAACCGGTCGATGATCCGCCCCGACGCGATCATGCCGCCGCCCATCCCGATCACGATCGCCAGCGCATACCACAGCGCGATCTCGGGCAGGGTCATGCCCTTTTCGCGGATCAGGAACAGCACCGCGAAATTGCCGAGGCCATAGGTGACGAATTGGGTGGCACCGCTGCCGAATGCGGCGAGCGTCATGACGGGATTGGCGAAGAACGCGCGCAGCGTCGCCCAGAACGGTGCCTTGTCCAGACGCGTCGCGGCACCCGGATCGGCCGCCCCGCGCGCCGGCTCCGGCACCACGAACGGCAGCGCGACCGCCGCGACGATGCCGACCAGCCCGATCGCAACGAACGCATCGCGCCAGTCGAACAATGTCGCGATCGTCGCGCCCAGCGCGATGCCCAGCGCCGCACCGATCGGCGGCCCCAGATTGTAGATGCCGAACGCGACGCCGCGCCGCCCCGGCGCGAACGTGTCGGTGATCAGCGCATAGGACGGCGGCACGCCGCCCGCCTCGCCGAACCCGACCACCATGCGCGCGACCACCAGTTGCGGATAGGTGCGCGCCATGCCGCAGGCGATCGTCGCCGCGCTCCAGATCGCGCAGGCGAGCGTCAGCACGCCGACCCGGCTGGTCCGGTCCGCCAGCCAACTGACCGGAATTGCGATGAAGCAATAGAACATCGCGAAATACAGCCCGCCGATCAGCCCCAATTGGCCATCGGTGATATGCAGCGAATCCTGGATCGGCTTGGCGAGGATGCCGAGCAGCTGCCGGTCGAGGAAGTTGAGGACGTAGACAAAGGTCAGCATCGCCAGCACGATACCGGGGTGCCGCGACCGCCTTCGCATAGGATACGCGTCGACAAGCGGATCGGGTGCCGCCACGCTGCTCAGGACCGTCATCACCTCTCCCACTGTGTCGTGGCTTATCCGCGGAGGATGCTGCACCTCACCGGGCGTGTCAATGCACACTCACGTATGAATGAATATTGTGCTTGGCGTCCGGCTCCGTATGATGGGAGCCAACGAAAGCAGGAGAGTGACATTGGCGTTGGAAGGCAGGACCGCGATCATCACCGGGGCAGGCGGCGGACTCGGGCGGGCGCACGCGCTGTATTTGGCGGGTCGCGGCGTGCGGGTGGCGGTGAACGATGTGTCGGCGGACGCCGCCGAGCGGGTCGCTCATGAGATCACGGCGCACGGCGGCACCGCGACCGCCGTCGCCGGATCGGTGACCGACGAGGCGGCGGTCGGTGCGATGGTCGAAGCCGTACTCGCCGCCTGGGACCGCGTCGATATCCTCGTCAACAACGCCGGCATCCTGCGCGACAAGAGCTTCGCCAAGATGACGATCGCCGACTTCCGTACCGTCGTCGACATTCACCTGATCGGCGCGGCGATCTGCACCAAAGCGGTGTGGGAGGCGATGCGCGCGCAGCGCTTCGGCCGGATCGTCATGACGACCTCCTCGTCCGGCCTGTACGGCAACTTCGGCCAGGCCAATTACGGCGCGGCCAAGATGGCGCTGGTCGGCCTGATGCAAACGCTGGCCATCGAGGGCGAGAAATACGACATCCGCGTCAATTGCCTCGCGCCCACCGCCGCGACGCAGATGACCGAAGGCGTCCTCGATGCGGAGAGCCTGACCATGCTGGCGCCGGATCGCGTCTCACCCGCCCTGCTGGCGCTGGTCGCGGACGATGCGCCGACGCGGATGGTCGTGTGCGCCGGTGCGGGCCATGTGGCCACGGCCAACGTGACGCTGACCCACGGTCGCTACGTCGGTCATGCTGCCGATGCCGGTGAGCAGGTCGTCTCGCGGTGGTCCGAGATCGTCGATCGTTCGGGCGAGATCGTTCCGGGCTATGGCTTCGTCCAGGCCGAACGAGAGGTTGCGGCAGCACGTGCGGATGCCTGAACGGCGGTAGGAACGGTCTTTTTCGGATATGACCGGGCATCCGGCGTCGGGAGCAGGAACGTGCGCCGGGCCGTCCGGTTTGCTCGGCCCTTCCGTTGACGATGTCGGTGACGGATTGCACAGCACGTCGGACGAGCGGGAAAAGGGCGGCTTCGTGCATCCAGCAGCAAATTTCGAGCTGATCATCGGCATGTTCCTGGTGGTGCTGGGGCTCCATTATCTGGCCCGTCGCCTGTCGCTGCCGCCCGCAGCCGCGCTGATCGTCGGCGGGTGCGCGGTGGCCTTCGTACCGGGCGTGCAGGGTATCGCGATCGATCCGGAACTGGTCCTCGTCCTTTTTCTCCCGCCTCTGTTGATGGACGGCGCGTGGTTCACCGCCATCGCGCCGTTCCGCCGCCACATGGCCGGCATTCTGTCGCTGGCGGTCGGCGCGGTCTTCTTCACCACGGCGGTCGTGGCGATCGTGACCAGGCTGCTGATGCCCCAATTGCCCTGGGCTGCCTGCGTCGCGCTCGGTGCAATCCTGTCGCCGCCCGACGCCGTATCGGCGCGCGCCGTGTTGCAGCGGGTCAGGCTGCCGCGTCGGCTGACCACGCTGCTCGAAGGTGAAAGCCTGTTGAACGACGCCGCCGGGCTGGTCCTGTTCCGCTTTGCGGTGGCGGCGGTGCTGACCGGCAGCTTCCATCTGGGTGCGGCGACGGGAACCTTCTTCCTGCTGGTGGCAGGCGGTATTGCGGTGGGAGCGGCCATCGGCGGGTTGTGGGTGGTCCTGCTTCGTCGGCTCGGCGACGATACGCTGATGATCGCGGCGACCGTGCTGGTCTGCTGGAGCGCCTATATCGCGGGCGAGCTGCTGCACGTTTCCGGCGTCATCGCGGTCGTCACGGCGGGCCTGACCTGCGGCTGGTATCAGCACGTCGTCTTCAACGCGCGCGTACGCATCCGCGCGCTGGCGTTCTGGCAGGTGTTGGTGTTCCTGCTCGAAGCCGCCGTCTTCCTGCTGATCGGCCTGTCGTTACGCGGCCTGCTGGACCGGGTCGGCGGGCTCGGCATGGTGGTGGACACGATGGCGCAGCCCGTGCTGCTCATCGTCATGGCGGTCGTCGTCGCGCGATTCCTCTGGATCTTCGGCGTCGATGCCGGTGTCGCCGCGGTTCGTCGCATCGGCTGGACGCGACAGCAACCGCTTGGACCGCGGGCGGCGGTGGTGATGAGCTGGGCCGGGATGCGCGGCGTCGTGACGCTGGCGGTCGCGCTCTCGCTGCCCGAGACGATGCCGGCGCGAGACCTGATGCTCGTCACCGCCTTCGTCGTGATCCTCGTCACCGTGCTGGTGCAGGGCACCTCGCTCGGCTGGGTCATCCGCTGGCTGAAGCCGCCCGAAGATGACAGCACGCGACCGCCGCTCGACCTGCACGCCGCCGAGACGATGCTGTTCCGCGCGCAGCTCGCCGTCGTGGAGCGAGAGGCGGTGGCGGCCGATGGCACCGTCATCCACCCGCAGCTGTTGCGACGTTACCGGACCCGCGCAACGGCAGCGGATGCGTTCGACGGCACCGCGGAGGAGCGCCACGCGGCGATAGCCAGCCATTTCAACGTCATCATCGACGCGGTCGCCGCCGGTCGTGCCGAGCTCGTCCGCCTGCATCGCACCGGCTGTATCGATGACGAGACGCTGCACGACCTCGAACACGACCTCGACTTGGAGGAGCTCGCAGCCGCGGCAGCCAAGGGATAGCGAACGGCTGTTTCAACCTGCCCGTGGCGTGCAAGAGGTCAATGTTCGGTAAGCCCGACGACTTCGAAATCGAAGCGCTTCCACCCGTGGCGTTTCGCCGCCTGTGCCGTCAGTGCCTCCTTGCCGACAGCATCCTTCACGGACGTGGCATGGCCCCAGAATACTTCGGTTTTACCGTCGTGAAGATGCGCGACGATGCGCCAATAATGCGTGAACGGCGCCGCGGTGGGGCCGATCGTCTTCACATAGCCATCGGCCATCGTCGCGGTCAGGTAGCGCTTCTTCCTCGCCATCGCCATGCGATAGCGCAGTGGCGGGGGCCGTGGGAGAGGGCCTGGCGTCAATCCTCGTGGCGACGGCCGATCCGGTAGGGTCCCGATCGTGTCGCCAGCGATCGTCCTTTCCAGCTCAGCCGCACCAGCCCTTCGCCAACCAGCGCGTCGATCGCGGCGTGGACTGCGGGCATCGCGCCGCGCCAGTCCGGCGCGATCACGCGCGCCACCTCGCTCGGGCAGATCGTCGCACCCGATGCGCGGCACGCGAGCAAAGACAGTGTCACGGCCCTCGGATCGTCCATTCGCCCTGCGTCGACCTCGCTGCTCATCCGGTCAACCCGCGGAAGGCGCTGGCTGCGCTGTTCCGGCGGTCTGCGTGACGGGGTTCGATCGATCGTGTCGGGATCACGAACGAGCGACTGTATGATGTCCCGAAGACAGCTGTCGCATCACCTTGTCAGGACGACGCTATGCGTGCCGGGATGCCTTCAGCCGTATATCCTCGAGGGCGTTATAGATGATATCGCAATATTTCGGATCTACCGCTTCCAGCTCGCGCGCGCACATGACGCCGATGTTTATGCTGTCGTAAAATGGCATGTCGAAATATTTGTGATCATCCCAGAACGAGTTGATCCTGTTCAGCTCCTTTTGGGCGTACAAGAATAAATGGCTGTCGGGAAAACTTTGCAGACGATTGTCTGTAATCTGAACCGCGGCGTCGAACGAGCTATCCATCATGGCCTCAATGAAAGGAACCTGGGTCCGGAACGAAGTATTGCGTGCCGCCGCCCGGAGTGACTGCGGTGGCATAGGGACTGGACCAGTTGTCGTCGATATTCGCGGCGTGCGACTGCAGGGCGCGAACGGGACCAGGGTTGGTATAGGTCGTCTGCACCTTCGATACGGCACCGACGGCGGGATCATGCCCTACCGGTGATATACCCAATCGTCCGGGCGTTTCGCTGACGGGAGCGAAATAATTACCCTTGGGGCCATTGGGAACCTGCCATTGTCCCATGGTCGAATTCGCGGGGATGGAGCCGACACGAACGGGTTTCGAGAAGTCGATACCTTTGAGATGCGAGTCGATCCGTGCCTGGGGCCAGTTTTGCTCGGCGTAGAACGACTGTGCCGTCGCCCGGCGCGATGCCACGACCGCCGCCTGATATCGGGCGGACGCTGCCTGACCGCCACGCACCCCCGCCGCGCCGCCCACCATGCCGCCGAGGAACCCGCCCGCCGTTTCCAGCGCGCGCGTGCCCGCTTCGGATAGCCCCAGCGCCTCGCCGAGCGCACGGCCGCCGGCGCCACCGCCCAGCGCGCCGGCGAAGCCGAGCAGCCCGCCGCCGATCGTCGCCGCCACCCCGACGGTGGCGATCGCGAAGGGCAGGGCGGCGATCGCGCCGGCGACGCCCAGCACCTGCAACGCCGTCACGGCCCAGCCGGGCACTTCCGGCTGAATGAAGACGCGCGGGTCCTGCGCGCTCGGTCCGCCGATGAAGACGTTGGGCGACACCATCGGCACCGATTTCGCGCTGCATCCCAGCGTCTCGTCCCGGCGACCGGCATATCCGGAATTGATGATGACCGATGCCGATCCGGTGGCAAGGGGGATCGGGCCGCTGTCCTTGCTGCACGAGGCGAACGATCCCGCGGTGAAGGTCGCGGGCTTCGAATTGACGAAGACGTTGGGCGATCCGGTGACGAATGTGCCGCACGCCGGCCCCATCGACGCCTCGCCGATGTACATGCCGCCGAGCCCGCCCGCCGATACCGCGCCCGCCGCGGCACCGGCGGCGGCGACCAGCGCCAGCCCGCCCGTCGCAACGGTCGCGGCGACCAGCACCGCACCGACCGCCACGCCCGCAAGCACGCCGAGCAGCATGCCGGTCCCGGCGTTGCTGTGCGCGATGGCGTCTCCGACGCGCGCGGCGGGCAGATCGGTCACGCCGGGCTGCCGCTACGAAACCCGGCCGATCGTCAGACCTGCCAGTCCCTGCTGGAACACGCCTTCCTGATCCGCGAAATCATCCAGCGCAGCGGTAGCGGTGAAGGTGACGACGACGCCATGACCTGCCGAGATGAAAAACACGCGCTGCCGCAACGTCCCCGCGCCGGACGTCCAGTTGAACAGGATCTGGAACGCGTCATGGCCATGCACCTGCCCCGGTCCCTCCTCCTCACGGTGAAAGTGGGGCAGGGTGGCGCGGAACCCGTCGATCTGCCGGTTGCAATATTCGCGGAACGTCTCGCTGGCGCCCAGCGCATCGCGGGCGACGACCATGTTGGGGGCGATCGTCTTCGCCGGGTCGGCGGGCGCGGCATAGACGATCATCGTCTTGTCGACCCAGCCGGACGGGCGCAGCGCGGTTACGGCGATATCGGTGTGGCTGGCCACGGTTCGTCCTGCTCCAGGTTCAGCGCCGCGTCCGGCGGGATTGTTCGTTATAGGCTTCGCGGAATTCCTTGGCGAACATATCGAGGAATGCCTCGTCGGAGCCTTGCGCGACCCCGCCGAACTCACGTTCATATGCTTGCCAAAGGGCGGCATCGCGTGCCGCGGGAAGAATCCGTTCGATCATGCCCCCGGCATTGGCGCGCGCACGGATCGCAGTGGGAGAGAAACGCTCCAGCGTCGTTCGCAGGGCGCCCTGCATCGCCCGCAGCGTCGCAACCTGATGTGACTGAAGATCCTGGAATGCGTCTTCGATCGCCTGCTCCGCCGGCATGAAGCCGGCCTGCGGCGGACCCAGCAGCATCGCCACTGCCTCGTCCGGCGTGCGTGCGAATTTCAGTGGATTGTGCCCGCCGGGACTGAACGCGGTCGCCTCCGCCCCGAGCTGAGCCTTGGCGCGGGCACGCGCCTCGACCATCACCACCAGCCCGGCGATCAGTCGCCGGAACAGGCTGCCCGCGCGTGGCAACCATTGTTCGCCTTCCGATTGCGCCGGATCGAGTCCCGCCGCCCGCGCGAACGCATCTGCCGCACCGTTGGCAATAAGGGGCGCCGGTGCGGGTTGGGGGACTGGCGGACGCTCGACCGGCAGCGCCGCGCTGCCCGGTGGTGGCGAAAGCCCGAGCGGATCTCGCGCCGGCTCGACCGGCTGGCCGAAGCCGCCGCGCGCCCAGTCGACGACATTGCCCTCGGCGATACGCCCCCACAGGTCGTCCGGCGACACCGCAGCGGGCTGCGCCGGGGCCGCACTCGACCATGCCGACGCGGGCGGCGGGGGCGGGGTCGCCGCTTCCCAGGCGGAGGCGACCGGCGGCAGCGCCGCAGCGGCATCGGGGCGCCAGCCGCCGCCACGCGGCGCCGCCACGGATTGCGCCGGCCGCCCGTCCCGATCGCTACCCTCCCAGCCGGCGGCGGCGCGATGCCCGTCGGGGCGGGCAAGCGATGGACCGACCTGCGGCACCCAGCCCGCCGACGCCGATCCGCCGGGTGCCTGCGGCGGTGGCGCATCCCACCCGCTCGTCGCCGGCGCGGGAGAGGGGGCGGGCAGGCCGTCGTCCCATCCCCGCCAGACCGGAGCTGCGGCGGCGGATGGCTCGGCGGGGGGCTGGGCGGCACCCGTCAGCCGGGCGGCGATGACATAGCCGCCAACCTGAAAGCGGTCGCCGTCGGCGATCCGGTGCGGCGCGCCGAGCCGTTCGCCGGTGCCGGCGAGCATCGTGCCGTTGGTGCTGCAATCGATCAGGACATAGTCCCCGCCATCGAACCGCACCTCGAAATGCCGTGACGAGACATGGCGGGTGGGATCGGGCAGCGCCCAGTCGCAGGTTGTCGCCCGGCCGACGATCGCGCCCCGGCGGTGCAGGACGAGTTCGGACGGCGATCCGTTGTCGAGGCGTCGGCCCCCTTCGATGGCGAGGGTAAGCGTCATCGGTCGAGCGCCGTCAGGCCGCGCTCCGCGATTCGCTCGCCCAGCGTCAAGGCGCGCTCGATCGCCGCGGCGGAGTCGCCGCCGCGGTGCGCAACCGCACGGATCGCACCGACGGCATAGCGTGCGGCGACGTGTTCCGGCGGCACGATCGGCGCCGCGCCCACGGCAGCGATCGACCCGCCCGAATAGAATATGGCCGAGGCCAGCAGCCGTTCGGCGACGGGGCGGCTGATAGCCTCCGCAGCCTCACCGGCCGCGCGACGATGCGCCTCGCTCGGCTCCTCCAGCCAGCGCAACGCCACGTCCAGCGCGTGGCGTGCGCGCGACGGTGGTGGTTCCGCCGCGGCGGCATCGCCGACGATGCGCGCGGCCCAGGCGATCGCCTCGAGCCGGGGAAGGGCGTGACCCAGATAGTCGAGTGCGGCCGACCGTTGCCCGCTGCTGCGCAGGGCGTCGAAATGCTGGCGGGCCGGGACATCGTGCGCCGGCTGGTCGTCGCGGTCGACCCCCATCAGCGCAGCGACCTGCCGCGCCTCGGTCAGCCGCACTGCCGTCCATGCATCGGTCATCCGGTCAGCCTTCGCCCGCGGCGGGGCCGAGCGCCATGCTGCTGCCGAAGGCGCCGGCGCCGAGGCCGTCCGGGTTGATCTGCGTCGTGCCGCCGTTGAGCAACAGCGTCGCCGACCCGTTGATCCGCGTCTGCGCACCGGCGTTGATGATCGCCTCGGCGCCCGCCTGCACCTCCACGTGCGGCGACTGGATGACGATCCCGGTCGGGCCGATCACGACGACGGAACTGCCGACCCGCAGCGTGATCGATGTCTTCGATTCGATGTTGAGCGTACCGTCGACGAGCAGGCCGTCCTTGCCGATCACGTGCGTCGTGCGGTCGCGGCCGATCGTCTTCGTGTCGTCCTGGCCGATGTTGGTGCTGCGATCGAGGCCGACGCGACGCTGCTGGTTATGGCCGACGTGGCGGCTCTCGTCGAAGCGGACGCGGCTGTTCATGTCCCGCTCGGCGTGGATGAACATCTCTTCCTGCCCGCCCTTGTCCTCGAACCGGATCTCGTTCGAGGTGCGGTTGGCGCCACTGTCGAGCGCTTCGGCCTGCGGGTAGCTGCCGGACGCGCCGTAGGTCAGGGTGCGCCACACCGCACGCGTCTTGTTGGCCGGCAGGTCGTAGACCGGCATGTGTGCCTTGTTGAACACGCGGCCGACGATCAGCGGGCGGTCGGGATCGCCGTCGAGGAAATCGACCAGCACCTCGTGGCCGACGCGCGGCAGGATGACGTTGCCGAGGCCGCCGGTCTGCGACACGCGGATCCAGCAGGTCGCTCGCTCGCCCGGGGTATCGGCGCGGTCCCAGTGGAAGCGGACCTTCACCCGGCCGTATTCGTCCGTATAGATCGTCTCGCCCGGCGGACCGGTGACGATCGCCGACTCCAGCCCCTGCACGCGCGGACGCGGCGTCGCGGGGCGGGGACGGAAGACGGTGTCGGCGGGGATCGCGTCGAACTTGACGTTGAAGGCGTCTTCGTCGTCCTGCTGGCCCGAACGATAGCTTTCCGCCGCGATCGAATGGTGGGTGCCGGTGATGAGATAGGATGCGTTCATTCGCCCGGCCGGGTGATCGGTGACGTCGACGCGATAACCGGTGGTGAGGCCCGCGGACTGCGAGGTGCCGGAAAAGGTGCGGCGACCGGCGCGCTGCGCGTCGAGCAGCGCCTGGCCCCGTTCGCGTCCGGTGCTCTCCTGATCGCCGCGCCCCGTCTTCTCGCGCGTGTAGCGGCCCGGGTAGACGAAGATCTCGCGGTCGTCGCGTGGATGCGCGCCTTCGCTTGCGGCTTCCGCGGTCAGCGGCTGGTCGGGCGATTCGAAGTCGAAATCGCGGGTGGTGACGCGGGCTTCGCCGGTGGAGGCGACGCGTTCCACCCAGGTTTGCAGGAAATCGCCCTGCGATCCGAAGCGCGACTTCGAATCGGTGGTGAAGACCGAAACGCTGTTGGCATTGTATTTCAGCAGCGCGGGCTTGCCCGGCTGGTGCGACGCGGGGCCTTCGCACAGCACCATGACGTGGCGATCGGCGTCGTGGCGGAAGAAGTAATAGATGCCTTCCTCTTCCATCAGTCGCGAGATGAAGGCGAAGTCGCTCTCGCGATATTGCACCGTGTAGCCGCGCGGCACGCGGGGCAGGACCAGCCGGGTATAGTCGACGTCCTGGATGCCGGCGCCCTCGATCACCTGCTTGATGATCTGCACGACCGTCTTGTCCTGATAGATCGCCATCTGACGGTTCTGGTCGAGGTAGAAGGTCCACGGCTGGATCGACAGACGGTAATGATGCCCGGCCTGCGATTCCTTCGTATATTCGCCCGCGGTGACCAGCCCGTGAAAGTGGCGGAGTAATTCGCCATCCTCCAACACACTGAGCGAGGCCGGTTTTCCGAGATGAGGCTGAAGGTCGATTTCCAGTGGTGAAATGATGTCAGCCCGCACCGCAAACGGCATCCCGATACTCTCGTGACTTTGAATCCGTTCGAGGACGACCTGCTCGTCGCCAACGTCGATCGCCATCTGCGTCAGGCGCTGCGTCGTGTCTGCCACCAAGCACTCCCGCCACTTGCGCCGAACCGCGCGACGGCACCGATCCTACCGGCACCTGGCAGAGCGTACAATGCTTTACCCTTGCGTCCGTACCGCCCGGCGAGGTTTCCCGTCTCCGTCACGACATTGTCATGGTTAAGAAAAAGTCGTCCGCGACGTATTCCGTCCTTTTCAGACCGAATGACGTTCCGATCATAGGGTTGGTACGGTATTGCGCATGTAGTGCTGCCATACGGGTTGCTTCGTATCCGGGCTCGTCCTAAGACCAATCAGCACCGGGTGCATGCACGGGAGTACGACATGTCGTTGCGGATGCTGACAGTTTCACTGGCGATCCTTTCTTGCGCTGCCGCTGGCCATGCGCAGGATGCGGCGTCGTCCGCTTCCAAGCCCAGCGTAGAACAATATCTCTGCACGTTCGCAGGCAAATGCGGCGATGGCGCGATCCAGCCGGTCGCGACGCGGGATGCGCCTGACACGAAGGGCTTCCGCCTCGCGCGGCCGTCCGCGGCGGGCGATGCGGCAAACGCGCCGTCGCGTCAGGCAACTGCACGCAGCGCGGCGCGCTCGCGGCGTGGTCTGGCGCAGCGTCGCCCGGCCTATGCTGGTGCGGCGGCGACCCCGGCGGTTGATTATGCCACCGCACGTCGCCCACGTGCCGACCTGATGATCGGGTTCGAGCTGAATTCTGCGCAATTGTCTGCCGAAGGGACTCGCGCGGCGCAGGTCTTCGCGCGGTCGCTGCTACTGCCCGAATTGAAGGACAAGCGCTTCCTGATCGAGGGGCATACCGACCTGCGCGGTGGCGCACGCGTCAACACGCCGCTATCGGCGGCGCGTGCCCGTGCGGTAGCGGATTATCTCATCGTCTTGGGTGTCGAGGGCAGTCGTTTGCAAACCCGCGGTTACGGGGCCAGCGTACCGCTGCCGGGTCGGGCCAAAAGCGATCCGGCTAATCGCCGCGTCGAGGCGGAGTTGATTTCCTGACACTCGCGTCGGGATTTTGACATGGATCTCACAACGTTCCTGACGCCGGTTGCACCGGACGCGCCCGCCGGGCCGGATTTGTCGTACGATCCCGGCCGGCAGGTGATCGAGCAGGCGTTCGAATGTCCGTCCGACGACGCCGACTGGGACCGCGCGATCGCGATGATCGAGGCGCAGGCGCGACAAACCCGCGACGTCTGGCTCGCCGTCTATCTGATGCGGGCTGGCGCACGCGCTGGGGATCTTGCCGTCGTGGAGGCGGGGGCCGGTCTGCTCGCCGGGCTGTTCGAAAATTTCTGGGACACCGCGCACCCGACGTTGGAGGAATATGGCGTCGAGGGACGCAAGGGCGCGTGCGAATCGCTGGTGCGGATCGGCGAATTCCTGGCGCCGCTGCGCCGCGTGCCGCTGGTCGTGCATCCGCGCCTCGGCAGATTTACCGGTGCTGACTTCGCGCGCTACCTCGACGAGGGCGCCGCGGCCGAAGGCTATGGCCAGTTCCGCGCCGCGCTGGCCGATACGCCGGTCGAGCAGGTGGCGGAGGTCACCGACCGCTTCCGTCGGATCGAGGCGGCGTTGCAGCGCGCCGATACGGTGCTGTCGGAGCAGGCCGGGCTGGTCGGCCAGACAGGGACCAATTTCCGCCCGACCTATGAGGCGATTGAGGCGATCGTGCACGCGATCACACCCTTCGTCCGGCAGAGCGCCGAGTCTGCACCGGTCGCTCCGGCGGAGGAAGCGGCGCCGTTAGCCCCCGGGGGCGTTGGCGTGCCGGGGCGCATCCAGTCGCGTGAGGATGTCGCGCGGTCGCTCGATGCGGTGATCGAATATTATTGCCGGGTCGAACCATCCAGTCCGATCCCCGTCGCACTGGCGCGGATCAAGGGCTGGATCACGATGGATTTCGTGTCGATCTTGGAGGACATCGCCCCGGGCAGCGTCGGCGAAGCGACGTCGGTGCTGCGCGCGCGCGTGGACGTGATGGGATCATCGGATATGATGTGAATCGATATCGTGGAGCAATTCCCCAGGCTTGCGCATTTAGCTGCACAGGCCCGCAGAGGCAGAGAACAGGGATCGGAACACATGGCGATCAAGAGCGGTCAGCGGTTCATTCGCGAAAACAGGAAGCCCCGCGTTCATATTGAATATGAGGTGGAGACCTATGGCGCGCGCCAGAAAGTCGAACTGCCGTTCGTGATGGGTGTCATCTCGGATCTGTCGGGCAAGAGCCTGAAGGACAAGAAGGCGGCGGAATCGCGTGAGTTCATCGACGTCGATATGGACAATTTCGACCAGCGTATGGAGGCGGTGGCGCCGCGGGTCGCGTTCGCCGTCGATAACACGCTTGCCGGCGACGGAAAGATCGCGGTCGATATGACGTTCAACTCAATGAACGACTTCTCGCCGGGCGAGATCGCGCGCAAGATCGAACCGCTTTCGAAGCTTCTTGAGGCGCGCACCCAGCTGGAGGATTTGCTGTCTTATATGGATGGCAAGCACGGTGCGCAGGACCTGCTCGACAAGGTGCTGCAGGATCCGGCGCTGCTTCAGGCGATTTCCGCAGCTCGCAAGCCCACGGATGCGTCCGCGGCCGATCAGAACGGCGACTGAGCGATAGCGGCGGCCCGACAGGGGCCTTTCCCACGATAACGGATCGGAGCGGTTACATGGCGCAAGACGCGCTCAGGCAGACGAACGACACGGCTCAGGCGACCGACGGCGAGCTTACCGATTTCCAGGCGCTGCTGCAGAAGGAGTTTCGCCCGGCGAACGACGAGCGCAAGAGCCGCATCGAGCAGGCCGTGCAGACGCTGGCGCAGCAGGCGCTGGGCGACGCCAAGATCATCGGCGGTGACGTGTTCGCGACGGTGGATGCGATGCGCGCGGCGATCGATCGCAAGCTGACGGAACAGATCAACCAGATCATCCATCACCCGGAATTCCAGCAGCTTGAATCAGCATGGCGGGGGCTCAACTACCTCGTCATGAACACCGCGACGGGCAAGGACATGAAAATCCGCGTGATGAACATGTCCAAAGAGGAGTGCCGGCGGATGTTCCGCCAGTACCGCGACGCTGCGTGGGACCAGAGCCCGCTATTCAAGAAGGTGTACGAAAGCGAGTTCGGCCAGCTCGGCGGCCAGCCCTATGGCGCGTTCGTCTGCGATTATTACTTCGATCACAGCGCCCCCGACCTTGAGGTCATGCGCGGCCTGTCGCGGATCGGTGCCGCCAGCCACGCGCCCTTCATCGCCGCGGCGGGGCCATCGCTGCTCGGCATGGAGAGCTGGACCGAGCTGTCGAACCCGCGCGATCTGGGCAAATTGTTCGACGCCACCGATTATGCCGCATGGCGGTCGTTCCGCCAGTCGGAGGACAGCCGCTACCTCGCGCTGGCGCTGCCGCGCTTCCTCGGCCGACCGCTGTACGGCGCGAAGACGGAGCCGGTCGACGAATTCGATTTCGAAGAGGATACCGGCGGCGAGCACGACCAGCATCTGTGGCTCAACGCCGCCTATGCAATGGGCACGCGCATCACCGAGGCGTTCAATACCTATGGCTGGACGACTCGCATCCGCGGCGTAGAATCGGGTGGTACGGTCGAGGAGCTACCGACCGCGACCTTCCCGACGGATGAGGGCGGCATCGACCTCAAATGCCCAACGGAGATCGCCATCAGCGACCGGCGCGAGGCGGAGCTGTCGACGGCCGGTCTGATGGCGCTGGTGCATCGCAAGAACACCGATCAGGCCACCTTCATCGGCGCGCAGACGGTGCATCGCCCGGCGAATTACGACAAGAAGGAAGCGACTGCGAACGCGAACCTGTCGGCACGCCTGCCGTACATCTTTGCGAGCTGCCGCTTCGCGCATTATCTGAAATGCATGGTCCGCGACTGGGTGGGCGGCTCACGAGAGTCGGAACAGCTCGAACGCGACCTCAACAATTGGGTCCTCCAATATGTCGACGGGTCACCGACGACATCGAACGAGGAAACCAAGGCGCGCCTGCCGTTGAAGCAGGCCAAGATCGAGGTGATCCCTGACGAGGAGAACCCGGGTTACTACAAGGGCAAGTTCATGTTCGTGCCGCACTATCAGCTGGAAGGCATGGACGTGGCGCTCAGCATGGTCTCGCGATTACCGAAGACGTCGGGCTGATCCGCCGTCCTACCCCCCCAGAAGTAACGGAAACAGGAGAAACTCATGGCAGTCGATCTTTTCCTCAAAATCGATAGCATCCAAGGCGAATCGAACAAGAAGAACCATCAGGGCGAGATTGATATCATCTCGTTCGACTTCGGTGCGGTTCAGCATGGATCATTCCATACGGGCGGTGCCGGCGGTGGCTCAGGCAAGGCCGAAATCTCCGACATCCGCATCCAGAAGGAAGTCGACAAGGCATCGCCGCTGCTGTTCAAGGCCTGCGCCTCCGGCAAGCACATCAAGGAAGCGATCATCTATTCGCAGAAGGCTGGTGATGGCTCGGCGCCACTGACTTATTACAAGATCAAGCTGGAAGATATCATCGTCTCCGACATTCACAACAACGGCTCGTCCGGTGGTGATTCGATTATGGAGTCGGTGACGTTCAACTGCGCGAAGGTGACCTTCGACTATCAGGCGCAGAACGCGCAGGGTGGCAAGGACGGCGGCATCGTCACCGCTTACTACGACATCCGCCAGAACGAAGCGGGTTGATCCCCTCAGGTCGTCCGCAGGAGCGGTATATGCAACGGGCGGACGACCTTATCCAATCGGGCGACCTCGACGGTGCGCGACGCGCACTCGTTGAGGTGGTTCGGAGCAAACCGGGCGACGTGCCGACCCGGCTGTTCCTGTTTCAGCTTCTTGGCGTCGCGAGCGAATGGGACAAGGCGAGGGCACAACTCGCGACATTGGCGCAATTGTCACCCGAGGCGCAGATGCTGTCGGTCGTCTACGGTCAGGCGGTCGATGCCGAGCGGCAGCGCGAGGCGGTGTTCGCCGGCACGTTGCGCGCCGATATTCATGGTGGCTCCGACGCGGCTTCCGATTGGGCATGGCCGATCGCCGAGGCGATCGAGGCCACCGCACAGGGGCGCAGCGAGGATGCCGATGCGTTGCGCGAGGCCGCGTTCGACGCGGCCCCCGACACACCCGGAGAGATAGACGGCGTCCGCTTCGACTGGATCGCCGATGCCGACCAACGCTTCGGCCCGACGATCGAGGCGATCATCGGCGGGCGCTATGGCCTGCTGCCGTTCGATGCGATCGCTGAACTGACCAGTGAAGGGCCGCGCGACCTGCGCGATCTGATCTGGTATCCCGTCGAGATCACGTTGAAGGCCGGGCCGCGGATCGCCGCGCTGTTGCCGGCGCGTTACCCCGGCATCTCCACCGATCCGGCGGAGCGACTCGCCCGCGCGACGAGCTGGCAGGACGACGGCACAGGCTCCGGCCAGCGGCTGTGGGCGACCTCGGACGGCGAGGATCGCGGGCTGCTGTCGGTCCGTTCGCTGCGTTTCGACTGACGTCATGGCCGTCAAACAACGCCTGACCCCGACCCTGTACGACAAGCTGGTCGCCGATCTCGAGATTTCTGGATTGCGCGATATGAGCGACGAGGCGCCGGAGATCAGCCGCGAGAAATTCCGTTATTATTCCGTGCCGCGGCTGGAGCGGTTCAACGAAACCGCGTTGCGCGCGACGATCCGTCGCGACCTCGCCTGGCTGCTCAACACGACCAATCTGGAATCGCTCGTCGATCTGGAGGCGTATCCGCATGTCCGTGACTCGGTGCTCAACTACGGTTTGACCGATCTGGCCGGACGGACGCTCAACCGGCGCGCGGTGCTGGCGCGCGCGCGCGAGATTCGGCGCGCGGTGCGCGTGTTCGAACCGCGGCTGTCGCGCGAGGGGCTGACCGTCGATCCGATCGACGACGACGACGATCCGCACGCGTTGACGTTCATGATCCAAGGCGACATCACGTCGGCGGCGCAAACCATGCCGGTGAAATTCCGTACCGAGGTTGAGGCGGAAACCGCCACTGTGAACGTGCGCGAATGATCCTGTCGTGAGTTCCGGCATCGATCCGCGCCTGTTGCGCTTCTACAACGACGAACTCGCTTATCTGCGCGAAGAGGCACGTGCATTCGGCGAGGAGCATGAGGCGGTGGCGGGGCGGCTGGGTCTCAAGACGCCGACCGACCCGGATCCCTATGTCGAGCGGTTGCTGGAGGGCGTCGCCTACCTCGGCGCGCGCGTGCAGCTCAAGATCGCGGATCAATATCCCGAATTCACCCAGCATCTGCTGCATGCGGTGCAGCCGCATTATCTGGCGCCGACGCCGTCGATGTGCGTCGTCGGGTTCGAGCCAAAGGAGGGCGAGCCGATCCTGATCAAGGGGCATCAGGTGCCGCGATCGACACCGCTGATGGCGATCGCAACCGAGCAGGAGGGGGTGCCGGTCGAATTCCGTACCGGGCATGACGTCACGCTCTGGCCGCTCAAGATCACGCAGGTCGAATATCTCGCCAGCCGCGCGGCCGTTGCCTCGTTCGCCAGTGCGGCCAACGTGCGTGCCGAAGCTGGTTTGCGCATCCGGTTCGAGGCGACCGGCGGCGCGGCGCTGCCGCAGGTACTGCCGCAATCGCTGCCGATATATTTGGCCGGGTCGGAGGCGGTGCCGGCCGAACTGTACCGTCAGGTGATCGGCGAGACGCTGGCCGTGATCGCGCGGTCGGCGGATGCGGCGGCGGGGACCGAAGGCTGGAAGAAGCTGTCGTTGCCGCAGCAGGTCGGCTTCCACGACGATCAGGCGCTGCTGCCGGCGGAACTGCGCTCGTTTCGCGGCTATCGCCTGCTCAGCGAATATTTCGCCTGCCCCGAACGCTTCCTGTTCGTCGACCTGCCGGGGCTCGACCGCGCGTTTCGCGACAGTCCGCAGGCGTGCGACGTCGTGTTGCTGTTCGACCGGTCGGCACCGGTGCTGCACAAGGCGCTGGAGCCAGCAAACCTGCGGCTGTTCGCGACGCCGGCGATCAACCTGTTCGAGAAGCAACTCGGCCGCGTCCGCGTGTCCAAGTTCGAACACGAGCATCATGTCATCCCCGATCGCGCGCGGCCGCTCGATTTCGAGGTGTTCCGGCTGCTCGATGTGCAGGCTTACTCCGCGCACAATACCGATGCGCGGACGGTGGCGCCGCTCTATGCCTATGGCGCGTTGCTGTACGATTGGAGCGAGGCACTGTTCTATACGACGCAGCTTCGACCGCGACGGCTGTCGACGCGCGAACAGCGGCTGCGGCGGCGTGGCGAGTACACGGGTACGGAGACGTGGATTAGCCTCACCGCGCCCGGCGATGCGACCCGACTCGACCATATCGATGAACTGGCGGTGCGTGCGCTCGTCACCAACCGCGAGCTGCCCGAATTGCTGCAATTTCGCGGTGACCAGCATTTCACGGCGTCAGGTGTCCCTGCGCGCGCGGTCAGCGTGCTGCGCGCCCCGACCCGGCCGCAGCCGCCGATGGGGATGGGCGATGCGGCCTGGCGGGTAATCGGCCACCTGACGCCCAATTACATGACGCTGGCGCCGGAGGATCATGACGATCCGCAAGTGCTGCGCGATCACCTGGCGCTGTACGGGCGGCAGGACGACGCTGCCTCGCGCCGGCAGGTCGATGGCGTCTCGGCGATCCGATCGACGCGGGTCGCGCGGCGGGTGCCGGGGATGGACCGAATGGCGATCGCGCGGGGGCATCGCATCCATGTGACGCTGGACGATGCCGCGTTCGACAAGGGGCGGATGTTCCTGTTCTCGGCGGTGCTCGAACGCTTCCTCGCCGAATTCGCCAGCATCAACGCGTTTACGGAAATGCACGTGTCCAGCGCCAATGAAGGGGAGTTCCAGCGATGGCCGCTGCGGATCGGTCGTCGCCACACCATCTAAGCTTCCTCGCCGACGCCAAGGCGTCGCGGAAGCGGTTCGGATTGTTCCCTATCGCGCGCGGAGCGGAGGCGCGCGCACCCGACCTGCCGCGGATCGGGCTGGCACGACGACCGGCACAGAGTATCGCCGACCTTCATCAGGTGCCGACGCTCGCCTTTCCGGATTCGACGCTGGAAGAGGTCGAGGTCCGCGACGGTCGGGCGCAGATCGGGGGATTCTGGTTTGGATTGACCGGGCCGATGGGTCCGCTGCCGTCGCACATGACCGAGTTCGCGGTGTTCGAGCGCCGCTATGCGAAGAAACGCCCGTTCGGCCGCTGGCTCGACCTGTTGGCGGGGCGGATGCTGCAATTCTTTTTTCGCGCCTGGGCGGATTCGCAGCCCGTGGCGCAGGCGGATCGGCCCAACGACGATCGCTTCGCAGCGCGCGTCGCGCAGCTGACCGGGGCGAGCGAGGGTGTTCCCACGAACAGCACCTTCCCGGCGCAGGCACGGGTGCATTACGCGGCGCTGTTCGCGTCGCGGCGTAGTGCCGGGGGGATCGAGGATGCGATGACGCATCTGCTCGGCCAGCCGGTCACTGTGCTCGAATATCAGCCACGCTGGCGCGCGATCGAGGCGGACGACCAGACCCAGCTCGGCCGATCCTTCTGTGGACTGGGGACGGAGGCGATGTTGGGTGCCCGCGCCAAGATCGCATCCGATGCCTTTCGCATCGTGATCCGTGCCCGCTCACGTGCGGATTACGAGGCGCTGCTGCCGTCCGGCCCGCGCTTTCGCATCCTGTCCGAGGCGCTCGATGCCTTCGCGCCGAGCCACCTCGAATGGGACGTGGCGCTGGAGGTGAGCGGCAAGGATGCACGCCCTGCGCGGCTCGATGGCACGACGCGGCTGGGCTGGAGCGGCTGGCTGGGCGCAACGGGCGACGACGGCGTGCGCGGCGATGCGCATCTGCGGCGCCGCACGAAGACTTTCACCGCCAGGACGGCGGACGAGATTTCCGGAGAAACAGCATGACAGACATCAATCGTGCATCGCTATTCGGGCGGCTCGACGCCGCGGCACTGACGTCGATCGAGTCCGCCACCGGGTTCGCCCGGATGCGCGGCAATCCGTATGTCGAGCTGGTGCACTGGATCCACCTGCTGGTACAGGACCCGCAGGGTGACGTCGCCGCGATCCGGCAGGCGTTCGGACTGGATGAGGCGCGTCTGGCGCGAGATATCGTCGGCACGCTCGACCTGTTGCCGCGCGGAGCCTCGGCAATCAGCGACTTCGCGCCGCAGGTCGAGGAAGCGATCGAAAAGGGATGGCTGTACGCCTCGCTCCATTTCGGCGCCGGTAAGGTCCGGAGCGGGCATCTGCTCTACGGCATGCTGCGGACGCCCACATTGCGCAATGCGCTGTTCGCGACGAGCGGCGAATGGCGCAAGGTTCAAGCTGAACGGCTTGGCAGCGAATTCGCGACGATTGTCGGTGCGTCCGCCGAACCGGTCGAAGCCGCCCCCCCCGGCGCGCCCACTGCGACCAGCCCCGGCGAGGCGCTCGGCCGCTATTCGATCGACCTCACCGCCAAGGCCCGCGCGGGCGAGATCGACGCGATCGTCGGGCGCGATGCGGAGATCCGCCAGCTGGTCGATGTCCTGCTGCGCCGTCGACAGAACAACCCGATCCTCGTCGGCGAGGCGGGCGTCGGCAAGACGGCGGTGGTTGAGGGCTTCGCCCGACGCATTGTCGACGGCGACGTGCCGCCCGCGCTGCGCAACGTCGTCGTGCGGTCGCTCGACGTCACGCTGATGCAGGCGGGTGCCGGCGTGAAAGGCGAATTCGAGAAGCGATTGCGGCAGGTGATCGACGAGGTCGAGGGTGCGGCGACGCCGGTGATCCTGTTCATCGACGAGGCGCATACGCTGATCGGTGCGGGCGGTCAGGCGGGCACGGGCGATGCCGCCAACCTGCTGAAGCCGGCGCTCGCCCGCGGTCGACTGCGGACGATCGCGGCGACGACCTACGCCGAATATCGCCAGTATTTCGAGAAGGACCCGGCGCTGACCCGCCGCTTTCAGACGGTCGATGTCGCCGAGCCGGAAGCACCGGTCGCCATCGCGATGCTGCGATCGGTAGTGCCGGCGATGGAGGCGCATCACGACGTCGTGATCCTCGACGACGCAGTTGCGGCAGCAGTGACGCTGTCGCAACGCTATGTTCCGGCGCGGCAATTGCCCGACAAGGCGGTAAGCCTGATCGACACCGCCGCCGCGCGCGTCGCGGTGTCGCAGACAGCGACACCGGCACCCGTCGAGGACGCCCGGCGCAGGCTGGAGCTGCTGGAGGTCGAACGCGGCATCGTCGAACGCGAGGTAGAAGGCCGCTATCGCAGCAACGAGGCCTTGCCCGCGCTGGACGAAGCCATCGCCGCGGCACGCGACGCCGTAGAAACCGCGGAAGCGCAATGGGCGCGCGAGACAGACGCGCTCGACGCGGTTCGCACCGCGCGTGACGGTGGCGACGCGACAGCGCTCGACGCTGCGCTGACGACAGCGCGCGACGCGGCGGGCGATGCGCCGATGGTATTCGGCGTGGTCGACGCCGATGCCGTCGCTGCGGTGGTCGGAGACTGGACCGGCATTCCGGTCGGCCGGATGGTGAAGGACGAGATCGCTAGCGTCCTCGCGATCGGCGATGCGCTCAAGTCCCGTGTGATCGGTCAGGATCACGCGATGGACGCGATCGCCAAGCGCATCCAGACCAGCCGCGCCAAGCTGGACAATCCCGGCAAGCCGGTCGGCGTGTTCATGCTCTGCGGCCCATCGGGGGTCGGCAAGACTGAAACGGCCCATGCGCTCGCAGAACTGCTGTTCTCCGGCGACGAATCGATGATCGTTATCAACATGAGCGAATTTCAGGAGGCGCATACCGTCTCGACGCTCAAAGGCGCGCCGGCGGGCTATGTCGGCTATGGTCAGGGCGGCGTGCTGACCGAGGCGGTGCGGCGGCGGCCCTATTCGGTGGTGCTGCTCGACGAGGTCGAGAAGGCGCATCCCGATGTCCACGAGATGTTCTTCCAGGTGTTCGACAAGGGCTTCATGAACGATGCCGAGGGCCGGCATATCGATTTCCGCAACACGGTGATCTTGCTGACGTCGAATGTCGGCACCGACCTGATCGCATCGCTGACCGAGGACGAGGAATTGGCGCCGGAGCCGGACGCGCTGGCGACGGCGCTGCGCCCGGAATTGCTCAAGGTGTTCCCGCCTGCGCTGCTTGGCCGGTTGCAGGTGCTGCCTTATTACCCACTCAAGCCGGACGTGCTGGCGGGAATCGTCCGTCTGCAACTGGCGCGTATCGAGCGACGGATCGTCGACAACCACGGCATCGCGGTGACGATCGACGCTGCGGTGGTCCAGCATATCGTCGAACGCTGCACCGAGATCGCGTCGGGCGGGCGGATGATCGACGCGATCCTGACCAATACGATGCTGCCCGACATGTCGGTCGCACTGCTCCAACGGCGGATGCGCGGCGAAGAGGTGACGGCAATTTACGTCGGCGTGGACGGCGGTGCGTTCGCTTACCGGTTCGTCGGCCCCTTGCCCGATGACGCGGCCCCGATCCCGCCGGCGGAGACGGTAGCATGACTCCGCGTCTCGCCGTTCTGGCCGCACTGGCGGTGGCCGCGTGCGATGGCAAACCCGACGAGACGCCACAAGCGGCGACACTCGCAACCGTCGGATCGGCGACGCCTGCGGATTTGGCGGTCGATGTGATCGACACGGCCGACGGGAAAGGGCGCTATACCGCGAAACGCGAGGGCCGTACGACGCAGGTGACGTTCCCGCTGGCGATCGCGCAGGTGGCGCCCGCAACCTTCCATACCGGCCAGCGCCTGGGTGAGACGGCGGCAGGGGTCGTGGTCATGGTCGACGAATATGCCAGCCGCGCGACCGGCGGCCGCTGCACCGATGGGACGGAGGCCTTCATCCGCGTCTTTTCCCTGCCGATGCGGCGCGAATTGATGGCGATGCCGGTGGAGAGCTGCATCAGCGGGATCAAGGGTGCCGAGCCACGTGCCGAGTGGCTGGATGACGGACGGTTCCGGATCAACGGATCGCGATCGGCGACGTATCGCATCGAGGGGACCGGCACCTTGACCAAAACAGGGGAGCAGCACTGATGGCCGACCATGAGGTGATCGTCCTTGATCAGGACGCGATGATGCGGCTCTGGCTCTACGACAAGTTGCAGGCGCATACGCTGACGGAGGCGCAGGCGGACGCGCTGTGGCGCAAGCACCAGGAGAACGCCAAGCTGGTCGCGAACTATGCCGCGGCGGCCGACGACGCAGCATCGATCTACAAGCTGGCGCGCGACATGCGTACCCCGCTCGGCCGCGTCTATTTCAAAGCTTATGGCGGCAAGATGCATGTCGTTTTGAAGGGGAGTTCGCGGCTTCGTACTATTCTTACGGGTACTCGGTACGGGGTTCGGAATGCGAAGGTCGTCGGCATGGGAATCGGCCGTTACGGCGCGATCAAGTCGGCGAAGGGGGGCACGATCATCACGGTCGTGCTGATGACCGTGTGGAACGTCGCCGATTACGTCATGCGCGATGAAGCGACGCTGGGCGGCCTGATCGGCGGTATCGCCGCCGATGTCACGAAGGCCGCGATCGGTGGCGCGGTCGGTGCGGCGGCGGGATCGCTGGCAGCGGGGACGCTGATGATCGGCACGTTCGCACTGGGCCCGCTCGTCGTGGCGGTGGGCGTCGGCCTGATCGCGGGATATCTGCTCGACAAGCTGGATTCCCGGTTCAAGCTGACCGAGCGCCTGCAGAAGCTGGTCGAGGACGGGATCGAGAAGCTGCGTGCCGCCGCCGCCGCGCAGCAGCAATCGCTGCTGCGACGGGGCAGCGAGGCGCTGGATATGATGGCGGGTGCGGTCGTCGACCTGGCCGTCGATTACGTCGTGAGCGAGGTGAAGCGACGGGTCCGACCGCTGACATGGCGGCTGGTGCCACGGCTGTGAGCCGGCGCGTCGTCGCGCCCGTCGTCGCGGACGAGAACAGGTCGAGGCGCGACGAGCGGTTGCTTGGCGTCGCATTGGGCGTGCTGGCGGTCGGCGTCGCGTATTTCGGTCTCGTCGATCTGGGTGACATGGCGGCGGCGATCCGGCGCCATGCGCCGCTGGTGACGGTGAGCACGGGCAGCGCCGCCGTCGTTCCGGCGGCGGGTGCCATGATCCTGTTGGCGATGATGCTGTTGCTGCGGCCGTCACCGCGCAATCAGCGGCGCCTGTTCGGGTGTGCGCTTGGCATACTTGCGCTGGTGCCGATCGCACCCTTCGCGCTGCATGGCTGGACGGGCGCGATGCTGCCCGCGAAAGGATATGCCGGTTGCAGGCCCGCAGTCGCGACGCGTTTCCTGACCAGCATATGGGTGCTTGGAAGCGTGGCCGCGTGTCCCGACCGGGATTGAGCCGGCAATCCGATGCGACGGATCGATGGATCGGTGGATCGACGAAGATCATCGTGTGGTCGCCGAAGACCTGAGGCGCGGTGGATAATGGTCAAAATGTTACATTTGCACTTCTCGTTGCCAGCCTAAACCGGAGAAGGTACGACTTGCTGGCCAACTGATGGAGCATCACTGTGCGCCTGATGGAAATCGATCGTGGATGCCGGGGCCAACAGGTCCAGATGTTGCAGCACCTTCTGAATACCTCCGGCCGGGCACGGCCGCCTCTCGACCTGGACGGCGTGTTCGGGCTGCGGACCGAACAGGCGGTGCGGGACTATCAGGGTCGGAACAGCCTTGCGGTGGACGGCGTCGTGGGCCGGAATACCTGGACCGCATTGGGTGCCGATCGCACCGCGGCGCCGGCGGCGCGATCGCCGGCCTCGCCGGTATCGACGCGGGCGTTACCGACGCGGGCGGTGCCGATCCCGTCGATCCGGCAGATGCCGCTTCCGACCGGCAGGGCGATCCAGCCCGCGGTCGCGGCGGCACCGGCGCCTGCACCCGTACCGGCGCCGCGGCGGACCGCGCCGCTGGAGCAGCCGCCCGGCACCGATATCGGCGCACCATGGATGCGGATCGCGATCGCCGAAAAGGGCGTGTCCGAGATCAGGGGCAGTCAGCACAACCGACGAATCATCGAATATCATGCCGCGACCGGGCTCGCAGCCAAGGAAGACGAGGTCGCGTGGTGCGCGTCGTTCGTCAACTGGTGCCTGCGTGAAGCCGGGGTACGCGGCAACAACAGTGCGCGGGCGCGGGATTTCGGTAGCTGGGGCCGCAAGCTCGATACTGCGCGCTATGGCTGCATCGTTCATTTGCATCGCGCGCCGCGGGGGGTCGACGCGAGCACCGGATCGTCGTCGGGCAATCACGTCGCGTTCTTCATCAGCCAGACGGCGACGCATATCACGCTGCTGGGCGGCAATCAGGGCAATCGGGTACGCGAATCAAGCTATCCCCTGAGCCAATATCGCGTCATGGCAATGCGTTGGCCCGGCGATCGATGAAGGAAAACAGCATGTTCGTTCCGATTGCGCTTCTGGTTGCCGGATGCGGCGATGCGGTGATGCCGGGCGAGGGTGCCCAGGCGGCAGTGCCGCGGCGGGCTGCGGCCGCGACGCCCGTGCCGGCCGCATCGCTGGAGGCGTTCTGGACCCGTTTTCGTCGCGCCGCACTGGCGGGCGACGCCGCGACGATCCGGGCGCTCAGTGCGCCGATGGTCGTGCAGAACAGCACGCTCGACGACGGTCCCGCGGGCAGGATCCCGGCGTCGCGGGTGCCGGCGGCGGTCGCGACCGTTCTTGGCCGACCCGACGGCGTCGATGCCGCCGGGCGGACGCATCGCGCCATCCTGCAAGCGACGCCGGTGCCCAAGCGCGATGCGCAGCAGCCCGCCGGCAGCTACCGGTTCGGCGACCTCGTCTTCACGCGGGGCAAGGCCGGCTGGCGACTGACCGAGATCTATATGGACGAATGACCGGACAGTCGCGGCGTCCGCAATCGCGGATAGCCGGCACGATCGGGTCGCAGGGAGAGCGGCCGACGACAGGGGACAGAATTTGCGACGAGTGAACAGCGTGCGGCTGATGGTGCTGGCGGGGATCGGCGCCGGAGCCTTGGCGATACCGGCCCATGCGCAGGTGTCGCTGCCGTCCCGGCAAGAGGTGACGCCGCCGACGCCGCAGCCGCGGTCGGACTCCACCGCCAGCGTCGATGCGCGCGGCGCACTGGCGGAGGCAAATTGCCCGTTCGAGGCGTCGGCGCTGCGGCTGACGCTGGATCGCGTCGAATTCACCCGGCCAGACGGATCGGCGCTTCAGCCGCAGATCGCGGCGGCGCTGGCCGATCTGGCGCTTCCCACCGGCGAGCAATCGATCGCGGCGGTGTGCGCGGTGCGCGACGCCGCCAATGCGGCGTTGCGACGGGGCGGCTGGGTCGCGTCGGTGCAGATTCCGGCGCAGGAAATCGCCGGCGGCGTGCTGCGGTTGCAGGTCATCACCGCGCGCATCGTCGAGGTGCGGGTGCGGGGCGATGCCGGGCGCTACGAGCCGTTCCTGCGGCGGCGGATCGCCGCGATCCAGGCGCTCGATCCGCTGAACGAGCGCGAAGCGGAGCGCATCCTGCTACTCGCGGGCGACGTGCCGGGGCTTGACGTCGCGCTGTCGCTGCGGCCGTCGGGCGGCGAGGCGGGGACGGTGATCGGCGACCTGACGGTCAGCTCGCGCCGGTTCGCGCTGTTCGCCAATGCGCAGAACTACAATTCAAGGCTGCTGGGTCGCGAGACGGTCTATGGGCGCGGCGAGGTCTATGGCCTGACCGGGCTGGGCGACATCACCTACTTGGGTGCGTCGACGACGACCGACCTGAAGGAACAGGTGATCGTCCAGGGCGGGCACATCTTCCAGCTGGACGATGGCGGCTCGACGTTCGGCGGGCGGGCGACCTATGCCTGGTCGCGACCCGATCTGGGTGCGCTCGACCTCAGGACCAATACGCTGATCGGCGGGTTCGACCTGACGCGGCCGCTGTTCCGGTCGGTGCGATCGAATGCGCGGGCGCGAGGAGGATTCGACTTCGTCGATCAGATTTCGCGTGTCGGCAGCGGGGATAACGCGGTGACGCTGACCCGCGACAAGCTGCGCGTGCTGTTCGTCGGGATCGATGCCGATCGCCAGTTCCTGGACGATACCGGGCGCCCGTGGCTGTCGCTGGCGACCTCGCTGGAACTGCGCAAGGGGCTGGGGCTGTTCGATGCCAGCAAGACGGGGTTCGCCAACGGGAGGCTGACGTCGCGGCTGGAGGGCGATGCCAAGGCGTTCGTCGTGCGCGGCGTGATGGATGCGACGATATCGCTGGGGCCGATTTTCAGCATCGCCGGGATCGGCCAAGTGCAATGGACCAACGATCCGCTGCTGAACTACGAGGAGTTCGCGCTCGGCAGCCTGACGATCGGGCGTGGCTACGATCCGGGGTCCAACAGCGGCGACCGTGCGGTCGGGGGGCATGTCGAGGCGCGGGCGGACGTGCCGCTGACCGGCGCGCTGGGGACGCAGGTCTATGGCTTTTACGACCACCTCTATCTCGCCAACCTCGACCGGGCGCGGATCGAGGGGCCGCGGAACTTCGCCAGCGTCGGCGGCGGCCTGCGGCTGACGTTCCCCAACCGGCTGGTGCTCGATGTCGGCTATGCCAAGCCACTCGACCGGGCGTTGCTGCTCGACGACCGGCGGCCACCGGCACGCGTACTCGTGTCGCTTACCGTGCAATTCCGCGACTCCGCCCGATAGGATGGCCCTGATGACCCGCAAAGCGTCGCCCGTTCGCCACCACCGCCTGTTGCTGGCCATGACCAGCGCGCTGGGCGGATTCGTGGGCACGCCAGCGCTCGCGCAGACGGTGACGGCGATCCCGGCCGCCGCCGATGCGGTGCGGGTCCGGACCAATCTGCTGGGGCTCGATCCGCAGATCACCAATCCGAACGGCGATCTCAACGTGAAGCTGCGCGCCAGCAACACGGTGATCGACTGGAACGGGTTCAACATCCCGGAAAACCGGACGGCGAATTTCGAGAACGGCACGCTGGGCGGCAACATCGCGGTGCTGAACCGCGATGTATCTGGCAACGTCTCGCAATTGCTCGGCAAGCTGACCAGCGATCCGAGCGTCGCGGTGTGGGTGTATAACCCCAATGGCATCGTCGTCGGTTCCAAGGCGGCGTTCAACACCGGGTCGCTGGTGCTGTCGACGCTGGACGTCGACAACACCGACTTCCTGGACGGAGGCCGTAACTACCGGCTGAGCACGGCGGCGGGCAGCGCGGCGGGCATCACCGTGCTCAACGGCGCGCAGATCAAGGTCGAGGGGGGTACGCGCGGGCTGGTGATGGTCGCGCCGAACATCGACGCGGACGGCACGTTCACGGCGGTGGGACAGGACGTCGCCTTCGTCACCGCGACCGACGTGACGCTGACCTACAATCCCAACAGTCCGCTGTCGGTGACGCTCAACCGCGGGACGGCCGTACCGGGCCGCAGCCAGTACGTGCGCGGCAGCGTCGCGGGGGCCAATGCGCTGTTCGCGCTGGCATCGCAGGGGACCGTCACCGACGCGCTGCTGCAGGTCGATGCGAGCGTGACGACGGCGCTGGCCGGTACGCGCGGAATCGTGCTGTCCGCAGGCCGGCCGACGACGCCGGTCGACGGCGTCGCCTTCTCCGGCGCGCCGGCGGATACCGGAGGCATTGCACAACTGGTCGTCGGCGGCGCGCTGACCACTACCGATCGCGATGGCAGCGATATCCTGGCGGGCGCGAGCGGCGGGGCGGGCTTCGCCGGCGCGCTGACCAGCGAGCGCGACATCGTGCTGGCGGCGGCGGGGCCCCTGTCGGTCGCGGGTGCGGTGACCGCCGGACGCGATTATCTTCTGGCCGGTCGCGGGATCGCGCTGGGCGGCACGGCGGCGGTGACGCAGCGCGCGGGGCGTCAGGTGCGGGCCGAATCGATCGATGGCGACATCACCGGCGCCGCCGGCCTCGCGCTGCGATCGGGTGGCAGCGCGGCGCTGATCCTGTCGACCGACGGCACGACCGGTGGCGACATCCTGTTCGACGCGACGAGCAGCCTGACCGGCGGTAGCGATCGACAGGGCTATGTCGACCTGCGGCTGCGCGCGGCCGGTAATCGCGTCGCGCTGGGCGATGTCACCGCACGCGGCCTGCGGCAGGCGATCGGCACGGGCGCGATCCGCAACGGCCTGACCACGACCGGTGCGCTCACGCTGGGGGTGGTCAACGTGCGCGACGCGCTGTCGCTGGAGGGCGCGGGCGTCACCACGGGCGCGCTGGTATCGGATCGCAGCGTCGCCATCGCCTCGAACGGTGCGTTGACGACGGGTGCGATCACCGCGCGGGACGGCGCGGTGGCCCTGACCGGCAGCGGCGCGACGCTGATCGCCGGCGATATCGCCGCCTCTTCGGGCAACGCCGATATCGTCGTGACACGCGACGGCGCGATGTCGTTGCAAGGCCTGGTCGCCGCCCGCGACGTGCGGATCGATGCCGGCACGGGCGCGGTGAGCGTCGCCGGCGGAGTGAACGCCGGCCGCAACTATCTGGTGTCGGGCGGGGCGGTGACGCTGGGCGGCGCGACGCCGGTGACGCAGCGTGCGGACGGCGTCGTGACGATCGCCGCGGGCGCGGGCGGCATCACCGGCCTGCAGGGATTGACGCTGCGCAGCGACCGCGACGGATCGGGCGGCGATGCGCTGACGCTCGCGGTCACCGCGCCGTCGACCACCGGTATCGCCTTTGCGACCAACACCGCGGTGCTGGGCGGTAGCGACCGGCAGTCGGACGTGCAGATCCGCCTGAACGATGCCGCGAGCCCGATCGCGCTCGGACGGATCGAGGCGCGCAACCTGACGGGTGTCACCACCACCGGCGCATTGCGGCTGGGCGATGTCGGCATCGTCGGCGACCTGTCCGCGCGGGGGGCATCGATCGAGACCGGGGCGCTGGTCTCCGGCAACGGCAGCGTGACGCTCAACGCGAGCGGCGGACCGCTGACCACGGGCACCGTGATCGCCACGCGTGCGGTGTCGATGACCGGGGGCGACCGCATCACCGCAGGCCGGATCGCCGCGGGTGCCGGCGTGACGATCGACGGCGCGGGTGCGGTGGCGCTCGGCGGCGACGTCCTGGCAGGCGACGCCATCGCGCTGCGCGGCGCCTCGCTTGCCTTCACCGGCGGCACCGTGCGGGGCGGCGGCGCGATCGACCTGCTCGCGCGGACCGGCGGGATCGCCAGCACCGGCGCGCTGTCGCTGGCCTCCACCAGCAGCCGCAGCACCGATTTCGTGCGGTTGCAGGCGAACGGCGCGGCGGGGATCGTGCTCGCGCCGGGCAGTTCGATCACCGCCGGCACCGACCGGGCGCTGCGTGTCGGCGTGTTCAACGGGACGGCGGATGCGCCGCTCAGCCTCGGCAACGTGACCGCCCGCTCGCTGGGTGCGCTGGCGGCGGCGGGCGGCGACGCCACGCGGCCGGGCGGCGCGATCGTATCGAGCGGCAGCCTGAGCTTCGGCGCGCTGGACCTCGTCGACAGCTTCGCCGCGGAGAGCACCGGCGGCGACCTGAGCGTTGCGCGGATCGCGGTCACCGGCGCCGGACAGGGGATCAGCCTGCGCGCGGCGAACGGCACGCTGGCCATCCAGAACGACGTCGCCGCCAGCGGCGACGTGACGCTGGCGAGCCGGAGCGCACTGCGCCTCAACACGGTCGAGAGCCGCGACGGGCGCGCGGCGCTGACCAGCGGCGGCGTGGTGGCGCTGGCGACGCTGGCCGGCCGGCTGGGCGCGACCGCGGCTGGCACGCAGGTGACGATCGACGCGGTGCGCGGGGGGGCGGTCGCGCTGACGGCGACCGCCGGCGACGTGCAGGTCCGGCGGATCGACGGTGCCGCGGTGACGGCGACCGCCACCGGCGGCGGGGTGAACGTGCGCGAGGCGCTGCTGGCGACCGGGGCGGTGGGCCTGACCGCGACTGGAGACGTGCGCGTCGGGGGCGCGATGACCGGTGCCGCCGTGACGGTACGCGCGGACGGCGACGCGGCGCTGCTCGGCGGCATGCAGGCGATCGGCAACGTCGCGCTCACCGGACGATCGGTGACGCTGGGCGGCGCGCAGAATGCCACCGGCCGCTACGCGGTGACGAGCACGGCCGGAGATATCGTCGGCCGCGCGGGCACATCGATCATCGCCGACAGCGACGGGGCGGGGGCCGAGGCGCTGGTGCTCAACGCGCGGGGCGGAGCCATCGCCTTCGACCCGGCGTCGTCGCTGCGCGGCGGCAACGGCACCTCGGCGGTCGCGCTGACCACCGATGGCGGGGCGATCGCGATCGGCGACGTGCGGGCGAGCGCACTGACCGCGAGCGGCGCGGCCAGCATCCGGGCCGGCAATCTGTCGCTGGTCGAGGCGCTGAGCCTGCGCGCGAGCGGCGGGATCAGCACCGGTGCGATCACGACGCAGACCGGCGGCGTGACGCTGGCGGCAGGCGCCGGGGCGCTGGCGACGGGCGCGATCGCGTCGGGCGGCGACGTGGCGTTGACCGGGGGAAGCGTGACGTTCGGCCGGGTCGACGGCAGCGCGCTGACCGCCACCGCTTCTGCCGGCACCCTGACCGGCGGCGATATCGCCGTCGGTGGCGCGGTATCGCTGCAGGCGAGCGACGCACTCGGCGTCGGAGCGATCCGGGCGACCGGTGTCGCCTCGCTGACAGGCACGCGCATCGTTGCCGGCGGCGTCGAGGCCGCAGGGCTGACCGCCACCGCGAGCGCAGGCGCCCTGACGGTCGGCGACCTCGTCATCGGCGATGCGGCGACGCTGGCCGCGACGGGCGCGCTGACCACCGGCCGGATCACTGCGGGAGGCGCAGTGGCACTGACCGGGAGCGATGTCGGCTTCGGTCAGGTCGGTGCGGGTTCGTTCGCGGCGACCGCGAGCGGCGGCGCGATACGGGGCGCCGATATCCTGTCGCGCGGCACGACGACGATCACCGCTCGCGGTGCGATCGGCGTCGGAGCGATCCGGGCGACCGGTCTCGCCTCGCTGACGGGAACGACCATCGGTGCCGGCGGCGTCGAGGCCGCAGGGCTGACCGCCACCGCGAGCGCAGGCGCCCTGACGGTCGGCGACCTCGTCATCGGCGACGCGGCGACGCTGGGCGCGACGGGCGCGCTGAGCACCGGCCGGATCACCGCGGGTGGCGCGGTGGCGCTGACCGGGAGCGATGTCGGCTTCGGGCAGGTCGGTGCGGGTTCGTTCACGGCGACGGCGAGCGGCGGCGCGGTACGCGGCACCGATATCCTGTCGCGCGGCGCGACGACGATTACCGCGGGTGGTGCGATCGGTGTCGGTGCGATCGGTGCTGGCGGTGCAGTCACGCTGCGCGGCGCATCGATCGGTGCGGGCCGGATCGAGGGAGCGGCATTGAACGCCACCGCCGCCACGGGCGGCATCCTTACCGGCGACGTGACGATCGGCGACGGGATCGCGATCGAGGCGACGCGGGGCAATGTCGACCTTGGCGCGGTTACCGCGACGCGGGGCAATCTGGCGATCACCGCGGGTGGACGGCTGGCGGCGACGGGCGTCGTCGCGGGTGGCACCGCGGCGCTGCGGACGACGGGTGCGGGCGGGGACATCCTGCTGGCCAACGGCCTGACCGCGACCGGATCGGTCACGCTGGCCGCGACCGGCAACGTCCGTGCGCCGTCGATCGTCAGCCGGACGGGGGACCTGACCATCGCTGCGCCCAACGGCGAACTGACGGGATTTGTCCCCGGCACCGGCGTGACGCTAGGCGCGGGGCCGGGCCGGGCCGTGTCGCTGACGATCGGTGCGGCGGCGCGGCTGGGCGATGTGACGGGCGGCAAGCTTACCGTCGTCGCGACCACGATCAACGCAGGCCGGATCGACACCGGCACGCAGGCGCTGGACCTGCGCGCGACCAACGGCGACCTGACGCTGACCGGAACGGCGACCGGCGGCACCGTCAATCTGGGCGCCACGGGTCGTACCAGCCTGACGCAGGTCGTCGCCAGTGGCGCGCTGACGCTGTCCGGGGGCACCGGTATCGGTTTCACCGATATCGCGGGCGCATCGATCGATGCGACGTCGGGCGGAGCGATCACCGGCACCGTTGCACGATCGGGTGGCGCGCTCGGCCTGCGCGGGACGGCGGTGACGCTGGATCAGGCGACCGCCGCGGCGGGGCTGACGTTGGGCGCGACGGCGGGCGACCTGCGCGTCACCACGCTGACGTCGGGCGGCGACGCCGTCTTGAGTGCGACCGGGCTGGCGCGGATCGCCGGCGCGGTGACCTCGGGCGGTGCCTATCGCGTGTCGGCGGGCAGCGTGACGCTGGGCGGCGACGGTGTCGTGCAGCGGGCGGCGGGCGAGGTGCGGATCGCCGCGACCGCAGGTGACGTGACCGGCGCGCGCGGGCTGACGCTGGCCAGCGATGCGGACGGTGCGGGCGGCGAGCAACTGGTGCTGGATGCAGCGGGCGGGATCGCGTTCGCCGGCACCAGGCTGGTCGGCGGATCGGGCGGCGGTGCGGCACTGGGGCTGCGGACCGGCAGCGGGCGCGCGGTCCAGCTGGGATCGGTACAGGCCAGCCGGATCGGTCGCTTCGATGGCACCGGCGTCCTCGGCACGTTCAGTCACGATGCGGGCTTCGTCGCGGACGACGTGACCGTCGGGACGCTTGGCGTGACGACGACGCGGGGCGACGTGACGATCGGGCGGATCGCCGCGACGGGCGATGTCGCGCTGCGGACCGACGGCGGCGCGATCGCGGTTGGCGAGCTACGCGGCGCGGGGATCGACCTGTCGAGCAGCGGCGCGCTGACGACTGGGGCGGTGACCAGCACCGGCGCGACGACGCTGCGTGGCGACCGGATCGACGTCGGCGGGCGGCTGGCGGTGGCGCGGCAGCTGCTGGCGGAGGCGCGGTCCGCGCTGACGCTGCGGGACGCCAGTGCCGGCGGCACGATGACGCTGACCGCGGGGCAGGCGCTTACGGCAGGCGCGCTCGACGGGGCCGCCATCACCGCCAAGGGAGCGGGCATCACGCTCGCCGGCGCGCGGGCGGGCGATGCGCTGACGCTGACCAGCAGCCGCGATCTGTCGATCGGCACCAGCAGCGCCGGCGGGACCGCGACGCTCGACGCGGCGGGGCTGGCGACGATCGCCGGGCTGACCGCGGGACCGGCGGCGGCGATCACCGCCAACGATGTCGCGCTCGGCGGCCCGTTGCGCGCGCAGAGCGTGACGTTCACCAACCGGGCGCCGGCCACGACAACGTTGCGGCTCGGCGACGGCACCGGCACCGATGGCTTCCGTTTGTCCGATGCGGAGGTTCGGCAGGTGACGGCCGACACGCTGCGCTTCGATGCGGGCAGCGGCGCGATGGAGGTGGGGACGCTGGCGCTCGCGACCGGCAGCGGCCGGGCGGTCGAGATGCTCGGCACGGGTGACATCCGCGTGATCGGCGCCGTATCGACGCAGGGGACCGGGCGGTCGGTGCGGATCGGCGGCGGGCGCGACGGCGGCAATGCCAATGCGATCCACGTCGTCGCGACGCGCGATGCGGGCGGGCGGCTGTTGTTCGACGGATCGGACGTCGAATTGCGCGGCAGCCGGATCGCGGTAGGGCTGGCGCCGGGCTTCATCGACACGCTGCAACCCGGCGCGGCCGGCCTGGCACAGGCGCAGGCGCTGATCGGCGACGGCAATTCGGCGCTGTACAATCCGCAGCTGGGTGGCGGCTTCTACGACCTGAATGCGACGACGACGCTGTCGGCACGGACGCTGACGGTGCGCTTCGGGGATTATGCGCTGTTCCAGAACACCGCCATCCCCGGCAGCGTGTCGGGCGTGCAGATCGGCGGGACGCCTGTCGCACCCATTACGCCGGCGCTCCGGATCAGCAGCTTCGGCAATCCGGCGCAGGCGAGCGTCGCGGTCTTCGGCACGATCAACGGCATCGGCGGCGCGAGCGCGGCGCTGCTCGGCAATGCGGTGATCAACATCGATCCGCTGCTGCTGCCCAACAGCCGGATCAACGGCTGTCTGGCAGGTTCCGGCGCGGGCTGCATCACCACGATCGTGATCCAGCCGACGCTTCAGGTGTTCGACTGGAGCAGCGAGGAGGTGTTCGGCATCGCCCGCGACGTCACCGTGCCGTTCGCGCCGGTGATCGGCGGCAACAACGAAGAGCTGCTGACCGATCTGCCAGCACTCGCACCCCAATCCCCCGCCGACCGAAAGGGCGAACCCTGATGCCGCGCTCGATGCTCCGTGCCCGCAATACGCTGATGATGGCGGCGCTGGGCGGAACGGCGCTGGCCGGTTGTGCGACGGTGACCCCGCCGGCGCGGCTGGAAACGGTCGGGCTGGGCCGCAACGCGGCGGGCGAGGCGTGCGTCGCCACCCGCAACTGGGCAGACCCCGCCGCGCCGGACCGTTTCGCCCGCGCCTATACGATCGCGTGCTCGGGCGTCGCCGCGAGCCGGCCGCTCGGCACCGTGCGAGCGGTGAAGACCGATGCGACGGCGCAGGCGGCACTGGAGGCGCAGTTCGACTGCGGCCCCGAACAGGCGATCCGGCCGGGGCAGGCGCCTGGTACCGCGCGACGCTGTCTCGACAAGGTCACCGGACTCGAATCGATCCGGCTCGATACGGTGCGGGGCGATATGCATTACGCCGCGGCCGGGACGCCGGCGCTGCTTCCGCTGCTCGAAGAGGCGCTCGGCATCGTATCGGGGGCCATCCGGCCGAGCGTGGATGCGACCCGCACACCGGTTGCGACCGTCGACGTGACGACCCTTGCCGCGCGGCCGGGCGGGGCGGCGACGGATGTTGCAACAGTCGAATTGCCCGCGGCATTCGACGTTACCACGGCCCTGTCGCAGGGGATCAGCCTGAACCACAAGGGCCTGCACGTCGAAGCGTCGCGGGTGCTCAACGATGCGCTCAGCCGTCTGTCACCGACGGCGCCGGCGGCGACGCGGGCCGAATTGCTGCTGGAGGCGGCGCTGGCGGATTCCAACATCCGCTTCCCCGACGCCGCCGCCGCGCATTTCCGCGCCGCCGACACGATCTTTACCGACGAGCCGGCATCGCGCACCGCGTTTCTTTCCCGCAAACGTGACACCTATGGTGCGCTCGACGCGATCAACCGGCATGCGTTTGCCGAGGCGCTGGCGACGCTCGACCGGGTCGCAGCGACACCGGTGGCGGCGGACCAGCCGCTGCGCGATCCCAACACGCTGCGGCTGCTCAACCAGCCGCAGCAGAACGGTACGGCGACCGCACTCGCGGTACCCAATGCGGCCGTGTTGTCGCAGCTCGTGCTGGATATCGAGACGCAATATGCGCGCAGCGTCGCGTTGCTGGCGCAAGGCGACCGCGCGCAGGCCGAGGCGGCGATCGATCGGGCCGCGGCGACCTATCGCCCGCTCGCCAACGAACGGTTCGACCAGACGCAGCTGCTGTGGCTCGGCGCACGGATCGCGCGCCAGCGCGGGCGGCTGGAGGCGCAGCGCGGCGATTATGATGACGCGTACGACAGTTTCACCAACGCGGTCGACATGCTGCGGCGGGGCGCCATCGCCAATGCGGGCACCGGCAACGAACCGGCGATCGCCGAGGCACAGCTCGATCGTGCGGCGGTCTATGCCCGCACCGGCGCGTCCCGCCCGGCGATCCGCAACGCCTTCGGCGAAGCGATCGATGCGCTGATCGATTCGCGCGGCACATCGCTCGGCAGCGCGCTCGGCATGGAGGATTATCTCGACCTGCTGGTCGCGGAGGCTGCGCAGCCGCAGCCCGACACCTACGATCGCTTCTTCCGTGCGGTGCAGGCGAACGGGGAACCCGCGGTCGCGCGCCAGCTGAGCCAGCTGCGATCGGTGGTCACCGCGGACGGCACCGCCGCCGTGGCGCTGCGCGAGCGCGCCGATCTGGAGCGCGAGATCACGCGGCTGCGTTACGCGATCGCCGGCGCGACCCCGGGCGAGGCGGCTCCGCCCGATCTGGAGCGGGCCCGCGGGGCGGCCGAGCAGCGGCTGCTGGCGGTCGATGCGCAGCTCGCCAGCGATCCGCGCTATCGAACGCTGGACGACGCACCGGCGACGCTTTCCGAATTGCGCGCGGCCCTGAAACCGGGTGAGACGTTCCTGAAGCTCACGCGGCTCAACCGGCGGATCTACGGCCTGGTGGTCACCGCCGACCGCACCTTCATCTACCATGTCGCCGATACCGGGGCGGCGACGCGCGCGGTCGAGACGCTGGGGCAGCAGCTGCGCGCCTCGATCGACGGCGATCTGGCGGTCGGCAAGCTGGTGCCGTTCGACGAGGCGCGGGCGTACACGCTGTATCGACTGATCGCGGGTCCGGCGGCGGCGACGTTGCAGGCGTCGCGGGCGATCGTCGTCGATCCTGCGGGACCGCTGGCGACACTGCCGCTCGGCGTGCTGGTGACGCGCTACGATGCCAAGGCGCCGGCGCCGGTCGACCCCTTCGATTCGTCGCGGACCGCGTTTCTGGCGCGGACGGCCTCGATCTCCAACGCGCTGTCGCCGCGATCCTTTCTGGTGGCGCGCAGCACGCCGGCCTCGCGGGCGCCGCAGCCGTTCCTCGGCCTCGGTCAGCACAGCGCTCCGGCGCTGGTCGCGGCGGCGGCAGCGGCGCGTCCGGTCGATGTGGGCTATGGATGCACCGTGGATTACGGGCGGCTGGCGACGCTGTCGCGCGGGTTGAAGCCGATCAGCGCGCGCGAGCTCGGCATCGCCGCGGATGCCTTGCAGGCGCGCGGTGCGCAATTGCTCACCGGTCCGGCGTTCAGCGACACCGGGGTGGAGGCGCGCGGCGACCTCGACCAATATGAGGTGATCCACTTCGCCACGCATGGCCTGACCGAGGGCGTGTGGGGCTGTTCCAAATCGCCGCCGGCGCTGGTCACCTCGTTCGGAAACGCGCAGTCGGATGGGCTGTTGAGCTTTTCCGAGATCGCGCAGCTGCGGCTCGACGCCAATCTGGTCGTGCTGTCCGCCTGCGACACGGCGGCGGGCGTGCGCGACGAGGGCCTCGTCCGCAGCGCCGGGCAGGAGGAAGCGGGGGCGACGCTGGAGGGGCTGGTCCGCGCTTTCCTGGCGGCCAACGCGCGTGCGGTGCTCGCGACCTATTGGCAGGTCTCGGCGGAAAAGGAGAGCGACGAGTTCATCCGCGCCTTTTACGCGCGGGCCCGCACCGGCACGATGGGCGAGGCGATGCAGGAGGCGCAGCGCGCGCTGATCACCCAGCCCGCCTATTCGCATCCCTTTTACTGGGCGCCGTATTTCCTGGTCGGCGACAGCAGCAAGACGGTGCTGACGACGCCGCCGCAAAGCCAGCGCGTCGCCGCACGGTGAGTGGTGCGGCGCGTCCGCTGGCAGCGGCGCTGGCGGGCGTCGCGCTGGTGGCGGCGTTGTTGCGGTCCGGGCCGCCGATCGTCGGGGGATGGATCGGCGGGATGCCCGCAGCGGCGGGGGAAAGCCTGTTCACGCTCGCTATCTTCGGCCCGATGGTGCTGTTGGGGCTCATCGGTCGCCGGCTGACGATGTCCGGGCGGTTGCTGGCGGTCGACCGGCCGGGGGTTGCCGCGTGGCGGGGTGCCGTGCTCGGGAGTGGCGGACTGCTGCTCGCGGTCGGCTACACGTGGGTTGCCGGGGTGCTGACACCGGGCGCGGGCGGAGCGGCCGGGCCGGTGCTGATGCTGGGCCTGCTGACGGTTGTGGTGCAGGTCGCCGGCGAGGAAGTGCTGTTCCGCGGATGGCTGCAACCGTCGATCGCGCCGATCCTCGGCACGCCCGCCGCGATCGGTCTGGTCGCGATCGTGTTTGCCGGGTTGCACGTGGCGGGCGGCGTGACCGGCCCGTTGCCGCTCGGCAACCTGTGCCTCGGTGGTGTCCTGTTCGGCCTGCTGGCGGCGCGGGACGGCGGTATCGCGGGTGCATTCGCCGCGCATCTCTGCTGGAACGCGGGCGAGCAGCTGATCCTGGGGCTCGACCCCAATCCCGGGACCGGTGCGTTCGGATCGCTGTTCGACCTCGACCTGATCGGAGCGGCGCGCTGGGGTGGATCGGATGAGGGGCTGAACGCGAGCGTCGCGATGACCATCGCGCTCGCCGCACTCGTCGTTCCGATCGTCATCCGCGCCCGGTCCGGTCCACACCACCGCGAACCGGTAAGCGCCTGACCGTCGGATCAGCGGCGGACGTCGAAATCCCGCCAGTCGGCGGTTTCGGTCAGGTGCGGTTTCGCCAGTGCGCGCCTGCCGAGGATGGTACAGGTCGTCGGCTGGCCGCCCTTCAGCAATTCGGCCAGTCGCCGCTCCGGCGGTGCCCCCTTGATGACCTTGCTTACCGTCGCCGCGACCCCGCCGGCGACTTCGCTCGCGCGGAACTGCATGGTGCCGGGCAGGCGGGCAAACCGATACTGCCATCGGATCGTCCAGTAGAAGGACTGGAGGAAATGCGGCTGTCCTGCGGGATCGCGCGCGATCAACGCGGTGCAGAACGCGATCTCCGTCTGCGCCGCGGCCAGGTAGTTCATCGCCTTGGTCTTGCCGTTCATAACGAACACCTGCACCCCGGCGGCCGGCACGTCCTGATGAAACACCTCGAACGGCGATCCGCCGCCCGGCACGTCGGGCAGGTCGACGACGAACCGCTTGTAGACGTCGTTCGGCCGGCTTTGCAGCCAGCACATCCGGTATTGATCGAAATACCATATCGCGCCGGGCTTATCGCCGTCGAAGCAGGCCTGCTGGGTGCGGGCCGGCGGGCGTGCATTCTGTTCGAAGACGCTGCCATCGGCCGCCGTCGTCCCGCGGTAGACCGTCCAGCGGGTGTCGTGACGCTGAACCTGCGCGAAGCCCAGCGTCCAGCCCTCGAGCGAGCGGGATCCGCGGCTGGCGAACGCCACTTCGCCTTTCGCCTCGATGGCATGCGTCAGCCCGAATTTGATCAGCCCGCCCATCTGCTGGGGCGGGGCGATCCGGGGCCGTTGCAGGATGTGCAGACTGGAAGAGGCGATGCGTTCCATTCATGGTCTCCGCGGCGGGAAGGATCGGACCGGCCGGCACGACGCCGGCTGTAGCCATGCGGGGCGCGCAAAGCGATCGTTCACTGGCTTTCGGCCGCGACCCGCGCACCGTCGACGCGATCCCGCAGGGTGCGGAAGCGCTTCAGCGCATCACCGGCGAGCGAGCGGCTGCCGCCGACGGCGATCGAGAGCGGATCGACCGGCTGCCCATCGATATGTACCTCGTAGTGGAGGTGGGGGCCGGTCGATCGGCCGGTGGTGCCGACCTCGCCGATCTGCTGGCCCTGTGCGACGTGCAGGCCCGGCGCCAGCCCGGCGGCGATACGGTTCATGTGGAGGTACAGCGTGTCCCAGCCGTTGGCGTGATGCAGGCGCACGAAATTGCCGTTCGGCCCCTTCGGCCCGGCGAAGGTGACCGTCGCATCGCCCGCGGCGTAGATCGGCGTTCCGGTCGGTGCCGCGAAGTCGGTGCCCTTGTGCATCTTGACGAAACCCAGGATCGGATGGCCGCGCATGCCGAAGCCCGAACTGATCCGTGCCGCCTCGACCGGCGTACGCATCAGCGAGCGTCGACTGCTCTTGCCGCCGCTGTCGAACCATTCCGCCTCTGCATCGCCCGGCGCGCGGTAGCGATAGAGCGCGCGCGACTTGCCGGCGGTGGCGAGCGAGGCATAGACGAGGACGGGCTGGCCGACCGGTTCACCCTCCGGGGTGACGCGCTGTTCGAAGCCCGCCTCGAAGACGTCGCCGCGGGCGACTTCGCGTTGCATGTCGAAATCGTAGCGAAAGGCGTTCACGAACGGGCCGATCAGCACGTCGCTGACGCCGGCGGCGACCGCCGAGCTGTAGAAGCTGTCGCCGTCCAGTTCGCCGCGGACGAACCGGGTCTGGCGGTGCAGCTTCGCGGCGATCGGGGTTGCCGCGAACGCACCGTCGCTGCCGGCCGCCAGCATCACGCCGGAACCATCGGCGCGCCTCGCGACGAGTTCGGTCAGGCGGTTTCCCGCGCCCGAGGGGGTGATGGCGAAGGCCAGCCGGATCTCGCCCGTCGCAGCGCCGAGGGTGCGCCCGACCGCGGCGCTGGCGGCCTGCGCCTGCGTGGCCGCAATGCCCGACGCGAGGAGGGTCGGAGCGAGATCGGCGAGCGTCGGTACGATCAGGGTGCGCCGCTCCGCGATGCTGGCGGGGGGATTTGCTCTGGTCGCGCGGACGGGCTGGACGGGGGCTTCCACCGATGGATTGGACGGGCGGGCGAGAAGGGCGGCGACCGCCCCCATGGCTGCGATCCCGATCCCGGCGCCGATCGCTAGCCGGTCGCGCGGCCGCGCCGTTGCAGGCGGGGATGGCGCCGGCCGTCGCGCAGCATTCGGGCGCGGCGCAGCGGGAGGATCGGCCGGACGCGCCGTGATCCACGATCGCGGGTCGAACGACGGTTCCTGATCGTAGGGATGTGCCATGCGCCTCCGCCACGCGACTTGGCGCGTCGTATGCGACATAGCTATTGCCCGGTTCGCCGGCTGGGGCAATAACCGCTCCGACAGCCGGTTCGTGGCTGTGGCCCGGCTGGGGAATGCGTTTGTCTGGGAAGAACCGGGTTGCCTGGCACGAGGGCATGTTCCTGCGGCCACAGCATTTCCAGGCGCAGGACCGCTTCATCGAGGCGCAACTGGGCGCGCGCGTCGATTCGATCCGGCCATGGGGCTGGGGCCTGATCGCGTTGAGCGTCGACGAGGATCTGGCGGCGCTCGGCAAGTTCGCGGTGACGCGGGCGGTCGGCGTATTGCCCGACGGTACGCCGTTCGCGATCCCCGACGATCTGCCGCCGCCCGAACCGCTCGACGTGCCGGGGGATGCGCGCGATGCGATCGTCTATCTGACGCTGCCCGCCAGCCAGACCGGCGCGGTGCAGTTCCGCGATGTGGAGGCGCGCAGCCACGACGCGCGCTATCTGGTCGACGAGGCGGAGGTGGCGGATGCCTATTCCGACGACCGGACCAGCGAGCCGATCGGGCTGGGGCGGCCCAACCTGCGGTTCGGTATCACGCGCGACCAGACCTATGGCCGGGTGACGCTGGGCCTCGCGCGGGTGCGGGAGGTACAGAACAAGCGGGTGATGTTCGACGACCGCTACATCGCCCCGACGCTGGATGCGGCCGCCGCCCCGCGACTGCGCGGCGGGCTGTCGGATATCGTCGGGCGGGCCGCACAGCGCGCCGAGGAACTGGCGCTGCGCGCGGTCGAGGCGACCGACGGCGGGTCGGATACCTTCGCCAGCTTCCTGCTGTTGCAGGCGCTCAATCGGTGGCTGCCGGTGCTGGAACACCTCCAGTTCCTGCCCACGGTCCATCCCGAGCGCCTGTTCGAAGCCCTGGTATCGATGGCGGGCGAGCTGGCGACGCTGATCCGGCCCGAGCGCAAACCGCCACCGCTGCCGCGCTACGACCACGAACATCCGCAGACCTGTTTCGAACCGGTATTCGACCTGTTGCAGTCGATGCTGTCGGCGGTGTTCGAACGATCGGCGTTGCAGATGCCGCTCGATCAGGCGGGACCGGGTGCGTACGTCTCGCGGATCACCGATCACGGGTTGTACGAGACGGGGTATTTCTATCTCGCGGTATCGTCGGCGTCGCCGGTCGAGGAGATCCGCGGGCTGTTCCCCTCGGTCGCCAAGATCGGCCCGGTGCAGAAGATGCGGGCGATCGTCGATTCGGCGCTGCCCGGCGTGCCGCTGCGCCATACGCCGACGCCGCCGCCGCAGCTGCGCGTGCTGCCCGGCTTCGTCTATTTCGAGCTGGATCGCGGCGTGCCCGACTGGCGCGAGTTCCAGCAGGCGACCGCATTGGGGCTGCATGTCGCGGGTGACTGGCCGCAGCTGAAGCTGGAGCTGTGGTGCGTGAAACGGAGCGGTCGATGAGCGAGGATGGCGACAAGACGGTCTTTCGTCCGTCGCCATTGCAGGGCCTGAAGCGCGGCGACACGCCCGCGCCGACGGCGCCGACACCCTGGGCTCCCGCTGCGCCGCCGCCCACCGGCGGCTATGCCGCCCCGCCGCCTGCCGGCGGCTATGCCGCCCCGCCGACCCCCGGCGGCTATGCCGCGCCACCACCGTTATCACGGTCCGGGACCGCACCCGTCGCGCCGGGCGTGATCCCGTCGCGGCTGGGGGAGGACGACGTGCCTCTGCCCGCGACACCGCCGGCGATCCGCAACATCATGCTGGCCGAGGCGGAGCCGGTGCTGGCGCTGCTCGCCGCCGTTCGCGCCGGGCGGGTCCGGTTGCCGATGCCGGAACTGCACCGGCAATGCTCCGCCGCGATCGCGCGGTTCGAGCGGGCGATCCAGCCGCATTATCCCGAGGAAAAGCGCCAGCGTGCCAAATATGCGGTGTGCGCGACCGCCGACGATATCGCGCAGAACCTGCCTGGAATCGGCACCGATGGCGCGGAATGGGCGCGGCGATCGATGGTCGTCACCTTCTTTCAGGAAAATATCGGCGGCGACCGCTTCTGGCAGCTGGTCGACGACATGCTGCGCGTGCCCCAGGACAATCTGGACCTGATCGAGCTGTTCCACGCCTGCCTCGCCGCGGGGTTCGAGGGGCGGTTCCGGGTGATGACGGATGGCCGCCGCCGCCTGCACGAGATCATGACGCGGTTGCAGGGCGCGCTGCCGCATGTCCGATCGCTGTCGCAGGTCGAGCTGGTGCCGCATTGGCGCGGCGAGACCGCACCCGTCGGCCGCGTCGGCTGGAGCGTGCTCGCGCTGGCCGGCGCTGGGGCGCTGGCGCTGCTGCTGCTGGTCTATGTCGTCCTGCGGCTGATGCTGGCGTCGAGCGGCGATACGCCCTCGACCCGGCTCGCCGCCCTGACCCCGGACACGCGGCTGACGCTGGCGCGCCCCGCTGCGGCGATGCCAGCGGCGGCGAGTGCGCAGGCAAGCAAGATCAAGCGTTTCCTGGAGCCGGAAATCCGCGAGGGACTGGTGACGGTGGAGGAGGATGCGCAGACGGTGCGGGTCCGCACCACCGTCGGCCAATTGTTCGAATCGGGATCCGACGTGCTGGAGGCGGGCCGCGAGCCGCTGTTCCACCGCATCGGTCGCGCGATCGAGGACGAGCGCGGCAGCGTCGTGGTCGAGGGGCATGCCGACAATACGCCGGTCGCCACCGTGCGCTTCCCCGACAACATGGCGCTCAGCGAGGCGCGGGCGGAGACGGTCGGCGCGCTGGTGCGTGACGATCTGTCCGACCCCGCAAGGCTGTCGACGAAGGGACTGGGAGACACCGTGCCGATCGCCTCCAACGCCGATGCGGCGGGCAAGTCGCAGAACCGCCGCGTCGAAATCGTCGTGCCGCGGCGCTACTGATGCGGAGATTTTTCCGGAACTGGTATGCGGTGACGATCACCGCAGCGGTGCTGGTGGCGGCATTGCTCGCCTTCGGGTTGCCACTGTTCGTCGCCTTCTTCCGGCCGATGCCGGTGCGGATCGGCGCCGTCGTCGCGGTGGCGCTGCTATGGGGGCTGTGGTGGTTCCTGCGCCGCCGCGCCGCGCGCCGGGCAGCGGATGCGATCGCCGCCGAACTCGCCGGGCCGAATGCCGCCGATGAGGAGGGCAAATTGCTCGGCCGCCGGATGGGCGAGGCGCTGGCCAGGCTGCGCGGGGCCGCCGGGGGCAAACGCGACTATCTGTACAGCCGGCCGTGGTATGTCATCATCGGCCCGCCGGGGGCTGGCAAGACGACGGCGCTGCTCCATTCGGGCCTGCGCTTCCCGTTCGTCGAGCAGGCGGTCGGCGGGGTCGGCGGGACGCGCAACCTCGATTTCTGGTTCGCCGACGAGGCGGTGCTGGTGGATACCGCCGGCCGCTATACGACGCAGGACAGCGACGCGAGGGTCGATGCCGCGGGATGGGGCGCGTTCCTGGGCTTGCTCAAGCGGCACCGGCCGCGCCAGCCGATCAACGGCGTGCTGGTCGCGATCGGCGTGGATACACTGGTGGCGAGCGACTGCGCCGCGATCGACGCGCATGCGCGGGCGGTGCGGCGGCGGCTGGTCGAGCTGCGGCGGTCGCTGGAGACGGCGGTGCCGGTGTATCTGCTGGTCACCAAGGCCGACCTGCTTGCCGGCTTCACCGATTATTTCGACGATCTGGATGTCGAGGGGCGGCGGGCGGTGCTCGGCGCGACCCTGCCCTATGCCGATGGCCGCCCGACCGCGGAGGTGCTGGCGCAGGCGTTCGACACCGCGAGCCAGTCGATCGCCGACCGGCAGGCGCGGCGGTTGTTCGAGGAGGTCGACCAGCGCCGGCGTGGCATGATGATCGGCTTCCCCGCGCAATTGCGGTCGCTGCGCGCGCGGCTGATGCGCTTTGCCGATGGGGCGTTCGTCGCCGGGGACGAAGCGGCGGGGACGATGCGCGGCCTTTACCTGACCAGCGGCGTGCAGGAGGGCGCGGCGCTCGATCGCATCCTCGCCTCGATGGCCGAGGTGTACGAACAGCCGGCGGAGCCTGTGGTGGGCACACGCGGACGGGCGTATTTCCTCAACCGGCTGCTGACCGAGGTGATGTTCCCCGAAGCGGGGCTGGTCACGACGGATGCGAAGGCGAAGGTGCGGCGGCGCGGGCAATTGGGTGCGGCGCTGGCGGCGATCGCGGTGGCGACGGCGCTGGTGCTGGCGGCATGGGGCGTCAGCTTCGCGCGCAACCGGGCGTTCCAGTCCGATCTGTCGCAGAAGACCGCACAGGCCGAGGCGCAATTGCGCGATGCGGGGGTCGACCTGACGCAGGTGCGCGAGGACGATGCCGACCTGCGCGCCGCGATCCCGGCGCTCGACACGCTGCGCAACCTGCCGCGTGGCTATGCCGAGCGTCGGCAGGGCGGGCCGGGGCTGACGATGCGGTTCGGCCTGTATCAGCGCGGGCTGAGCCAACAGGCGGAGGAGACGTACCGCGACGCGCTGCGCCGGGTGATGCTGCCGCGGCTGTTGCTGCGGCTGGAAGCGGTGATGAAGGCGGACGGGCGCGATCCGATGCGGCTGTACGAACCGCTGAAGGTATATCTGATGCTCGGCCAGCAGGGTCCGATGGATGCGAAGGCGGTGCGCGCCTGGGTGACGGCGGACTGGGCGACCGACCTGTATCCGGGCGCGGACAGTCAGGCGGAACGGACTGCGCTGACCCGGCACCTCGATGCGCTGATCGAGGATCGCGACATGGCGTCGGTATGGCCGAACCGCCGTCCGCCGCTGGATGCGCAACTGGTCGCCAGTGCGCGGGCGGCGGTGCAGACGCTGAGCCTCGCCGATCGTGCCTATGCGGTGATGCGGCAGAAGGCCGGATCGGCGGGGCCGGCGTGGGAAGTCGCCAACGTGCTGTCGCAGGGCGACGTGCTCGCCTTCGCAGCGCCCGACCAGCTGGCGTCGATGCGTATCCCGTATTTCTTCACGCGGGCGGGGTATGAGAAAGCGTACCTGCCCGGCCTCGCGACGGTGCAGCAGGATCTGAAGCGCGACCTGTGGGTGCTCGGCGGCGCCGGGGAAGCGGGCGTCGGCGAGGAGCTGAGCAACGTGCGGCCGGGCGTCGCCGGGCTGTATGCGAAAGACTATATCGCCGCGTGGGAAGGCGTCGTCGCCGCGATGAAGCCGGCCGCCTATTTCAGCGACCCGGCAGCATTCGGCGCGCTGACCAAGAGCCCGTCGCCGTTGAAGCGGGTGCTGCTGGAATTGCGCAAGAACACGATCTTCACCGGCGGCGTGCAGGCGGGGCTGGCCCGGGCTGGCCGCTATGGCATGAACCGGTCGCGGGTCGGCCGCGTCGCCAACGAGATCGGGCGCGACCGGTCGCGCGGGATCGATGCGGGCGACGAGATCAGCAGCTATTTCCAGCCACTCCACGAATATGTCGGCGATGGTCGCGGCTCGGCGCCGATCGACGATTTCGTCGCGGGCATCAAGGCGGCGGGGCAGGCGGTGATGGCGGCGCGATCGGTCGGTGGCGGCGGCGGCGCCGACACGACGCAGGCGCAGATGGCGGCGGCGCTCGCGTCGGTCAAGGCGGCGGCGGCAGGCGCGCCACCGCAACTACAGGGCTTCGTCAATGCGGCGGCAGGCGGTGGGGCCAGGGCGCAGGTGGGTGCGGCAAGCGGCGCGGTCGGCGATGCCTATGCGCAGGCGGTGCTGCCGGCATGTCGGGAGGTTGCCCAGGAGCATTACCCTTTTTTCAGCGGGGCAGCCGATGCCCCGATGGTTGACGCGCTGCGCGTATTCGCGATGGGCGGCGTATTCGATGGCTTCGTCCAGCAGCGGCTGATGCCGATGATCGATACGTCGGGCGCGGTGTGGCGGTGGAAGGACGGGGATCCGGTTGCAGCGGCGCTCAACCCCTCGACGCCCGAGACGCTGGCCCGCGCGGTGCAGTTGCGCGACCTGCTCGCCGGCGGTCTGCCGATCAAGGTGTCGGTGGCGAGCTTCGGCACCGACGTCGCGGTCGTCGAGGTCGCCAGCGGCGGCACCCGCTACCGCTTCACGCCACAAAGCAACCAGCCCAAGCCGTTGTTGTGGTCGGCGACGGGTAGCCTGCCGGAAGCGTCGGTGGTGCTGTACCGCAGCGGCCCGGCGAAGCCCGTCGATCCGGATGCGCCGCCAGGGGTCGAGGTCGCCCGCGTCGAGGCGGAGGGGCCGTGGGCGTTGTTTCGGCTGATGGATCGTGCCGACAAGCAGAATGCCGGCCCGAAGGCGATCCGCGCGAGCTTCGGACAGGGTGCGCAACGGACCACGCTCAGCGTCCAACTGCCCGGTACGACCAATCCGTTCAGCCGTGCCGGCCTGTGGTCGTTCCGTTGCCCGGCCAGCCTGTGACCGCCTTGCTGTTCGGGAAGCTGCCCGCGCACGGCGATTTCATCGCGCGCGGCTGTTCGCCGGAGGAGCGGGCTTGCCTCGACGGCTGGCTGACCGCGTCGCTGGCGGATGCGCAGGGCCGCTTCAGGGCCGACTTCGCGGAGCGGTTCGACACCGCATTGCCATGGCGTGGCGAGGGCGTGGGGAGCATCGGTGTCATCGCCGCATCGCAGGACGCCGCCGGTCGCCGCTATCCGCTCGTGCTGCTCTGTGCCGCGGCGGGCGAGATCGAGGATCTGGTCTATGCCGCCATCGCCGAACGCTGGGATGCCGACCGGTTGGTCGCCGCCGCCGGCGTCGGACCCGCCACGCCGATCGACCGCTGGTCCGCGCCCGACGCCAATCGTGCGCTGAACGGTGCGCAGCCACCGACCATCGTCACCGCCATGCTGGAGAGCGCAGGCGTATGAGCGCAGCATTCCGTATCGCGAGCGTCGCCGCGACGCATCCCGGCCTCGTCCGCCGGGTCAATGAGGATCGCCATTGCGAGCGGACTGCCGACGGCCTGTGGGTCGTCGCGGACGGCATGGGCGGGCATGCGTTCGGCGACTGGGCGGCCAATGCGGTCGTGCAGGCGCTGGACAGCGTCGCGGTGCCGCCGGACTTCGATGCGGCGGTGCAGGCAGTCGCGGACGGCATCCACAGCGCCAACCGCCGTATCTGGGCCGAGGCACAGCGGCGCGGGCAGCAGATGGGATCGACGGTCGTCGTCTTGCTGGTGCAGGGCGATCGCTTTGCCGCCTTGTGGGTGGGCGACAGCCGCGCATATCTGTTGCGCGACGCGATGCTGGTGCCGCTGACCCGCGATCATAGCCAGGTGCAGGAGATGGTCGATCGCGGCCTGATCGCACCCGAAGAAGCGACAAACCATCCCCGCGGACACGTCCTGGCCCGGGCGATCGGCGTCGGCGCGCGCATCGCGGTCGACGTCGTCGCCGACACCGTGGAGGCGGGCGACCGGTTCCTGCTGTGCAGCGATGGCCTGTCGGGGCAGGTGCCCGATGCCGGGCTGGCGACGATCATGGCCGCGCCCGGCCAGTCTGTGGCGATCGAGGCGCTGATCGCCCGCGCGCTCGCCGCCGGCGCGCCCGACAACGTCACCGCGATCCTCGTCTGGGCGCAGGAGATCACCCGCCTCGACATCGAGGCGCGGACATGACGATGGAGGGGGAGGGCGACCGCACCGTCTTCGATCCCGATCGCACGGTGTTCGATCCGGCGGGCGGCGACGCCCCCGCAGCGCGGCCACCCGCGGGCGGCACGGCGATTCAGGTCGGCGACGTGCTCAACCATATGTTCGCGGTGAAGCGGTTCCTTGCGCGCGGCGGTATGGGCGAGGTGTTCGTCGGCGCCAACGTCATCACCGACGAGCGGGTCGCGATCAAGGTGATGCTGCCTGCGATGGCGGCCGATCCCAACGTCATCACATTGTTCCGGCGCGAGGCGCAGACGCTGACGCGCCTGCACCACGAGGCGGTGGTGCAATATCGCGTGCTGGCGCAGGAGCCCGAGCTCGGCGTCCTCTACATCGTCACCGAATATATCGACGGCACCAGCCTGTCCGATGTGCTCGGCACGCTCCAGCCGAGCCCGGAGGAACTGGGCGCGTTGCTGCGCCGGCTGGCATCGGGGCTCGCGGCGGCGCATGCGCTGGGGGCGATCCACCGCGACGTGTCGCCCGACAACATCCTGCTGCCGGGCGGGCGACTGGCGGGCGCGAAGCTGATCGATTTCGGTATCGCCAAGGATCTCGACCCCGGTACCGCGACGGTGATCGGCGACGGATTCGCCGGCAAGCTCGGCTATGTCGCACCGGAGCAACTCGGCGATTTCGGACGCGCACTGGGGCCGTGGACCGACGTCTACAGCCTGGGGCTGCTGATCCTCGCGGTCGCGCGTGGCAGCGACCTGGGGCTGGGCGGCACGCTGGTCGATGCGGTCGACAAGCGGCGGGCGGGGATGGACCTCGCCGCCGTGCCGACGCCGCTCCGCTCGGTGATCGCCGGCATGGTCCGGCCCGACCCTGCCGACCGGTTGCAATCGATGGCAGCGGTGCTTGCCGCGCTGGATGCCGCGGAGGTCCCGGGTGCGACGGCCGGACGTCTGCCGCGGTGGTGGCCGACTGCCGCTGCGGCGCTGGTGTTGCTGGTGCTGGTCGTCGGCTGGTTCGCCCTGCGGCCCGACGGTGCGGTCAAGCCGGGCGCCGCGACCGCGGCGGCGGGCGATCCGGTGGCGCGGGCAGGCGATGCGATCGATGCGGCCCTGCCGTCGGTCAGCTGCACCTGGCTGCGCGTCGTATCGGTGACGCCGGGCGCTGCGGGACCGCGAGTGGCGCTGACCGGTGTCGCGGGCAATCCGGGCGAGGCGCAGACCGAGATCGTCCGCACGTTGCAGGCGCAGGGGCTGACCGCCAGCGCGATCGACTTCGCCGAGGTGTCGCCGATCAACCGATCGGGCTGCGCCGCGCTCGACGCCTATCGTCAGATTCGCGCGACCGGACCCAATCGCCTGTCGGTGACGCAGCGCCGGTTCGAGATGCGGACGCAGGCGGCGGGAACGAGCTACGAGGGCAAACTGGCGGCCAATGCGCCGGTGGTCATCGCGATCGACGATCCGTCGTTGGACTTCGCGCTCGTCGGGCTCGAGCCTTCGGGTGCGATCGACATGGTGATCCCGGATCGCGCCGCGTTCCGATCGGCGTTGCTGGCATCGCGCGGTGGCCTGCCGATCAGCGATCTCGGCAGTGATCGCTACCGGATGGTGATCGATCTGGACCATGAGGGCTGGTCGGGGCTGCTGCTGGTCACGGGCAAGGGGCCGTTCGACGCCCGGTTGATCGCGCCGCCGCTGGGGCAGCGGGATGCGGCGTGGCGCAGCGAACTCGTCGAGCGCGCCGCCGAGCGAGGCTGGCAGGCGGACATGCTGTGGTTCCGCTCGGTCGACGACGTCAAGGATTAGCCTGAAGGCGGACTTGCCCGATCCCACGGAACAGCGATCGGGCGGGATCGCGCGGGTGGCTCAGCGCTGCTTCTTTGCCGTGGTTGCAGTAAAATCGGGGTCCTTCTTCGCGACCCAGTCGACGAACTTGCGCACGTTCGGGTTGGCCAGCAGCATGTCCACATCCATCCCGTAGCGCTGCAATTCGGAATTGGTGAAGTTGGCCATCAGCGTCTGCTGGCAGATGGGGTGCATGGGAACGACGTCGCGCCCGCCGCGGCTCTTGGGAACGGGGTGGTGCCAGACGATGGTCTTGCCGGTCGGCCGGCCGCACAGCCAGCAGGCGACGACCGCCGGCGGGGCCTCGTCCTCCGGTTCCGCATCCGGGTAGGGACCGTGTTTCGAATGCTTGCGAGCCATGCCTCTACCTGGGTTTCCTGATGTCGCGCGCTGCCCAGCGCGGCGCGGCGTCAGCCCTGATAGCGCAACGTGTTCGCGAACCCACTATTCGTCCTGGTCATCTTTCCGATTTTTCTCAGGGTGGCCCGGATGTGCCGGTCGACGCGGCGATCGTCGTGGATACCGGTGATCCGATAGTCGTCCTGCGCCAGCAGCGCCTTCAGATGCGCGGCGAACGCGGTCGGCTCGTCTGCCTGTCCGCCGGCCTGCAAGGCGCGACAGACCCATTCCTCGGCGGCGGCCTTGTCGTAATCGTCCTGCGCCTCATACCCCCGCCGGTCCGCCGCCGCCTGTTCGAGCCGGGCCGCTGCAAGCCGGCTGTCGAGCCATCTGCGAACGAGCGCACCGTCCCATGGCGCTGGAGAAGATGTGTCCATGCCACCCCCTAACGCCGATCGTGCCGCCCGAGTCTAGTGCCGGACGGCGGATCGGTGTAGCCATGCCCAAGGATTCGAAGGCCGGGCGTTCCGCCCGGCCCGGTATTCCGAAGCCGGAGCCAACGACATCCCCCGCAAACCCAATTACGATTTCGAGCGCCGCGAGCGCGAAAAGGCCAAGGCCGCGGAATCCGCCAAAAAGGCACAGGCCAAAGCCGCCAAGCGCGCCGCCGGGCCGGAGATGTCCGACACCGATGGTCCAGGCGAGCCCGACGCGGCGTAAGGTTCTACGGCAAGGGTAGCGCGGGCATCGGCGTAGCCGGCTGCCCTATCCCCCGAACGAGCGGCCGCCGCCACCCCAGCCGCCGCTGCGCGCCGACACGCGCCCGCCGAAGCCGCCGCGCGAGACGACCGAGCTGCGCGTCTGGATGCGCTGCGTCGTGACCGGTGCCGTAACCGCGCGCGAGCCGACCTGATAGCCGTAGCCGCGACCGCCATAGCCGCCGTTGAACAGCCACGCGCCACCGCCGGTATAGATCGTGTTGCTGCGCCGGTCGCGGTACAGGCCGGAATAGCGATAGCCGGGGCCATCGAGCAGCCGTCCGATCATGAAGCCGGTCAGCAGCGGCGTGAAGAAGCTGCTGCCGCCATCGCTGCGCGCGAAGCAATTGCCGTTGCCGAACTGATCCTCGCACAGGTTCTTTTCGGCGTAGCGGGGTGCCGTCTTGGGATCTTCCTTCGCCGCGGCTTCCGCCGCTTCGTTGCAGGTCACCGCGGCGAAGGCGCCGCTCGCCTTGCATTCGGCGACGCTGTCGAATGCCGCGACCTCCGTCGGTGCGCCATAGCGCTGGCGCGAGATCTGTTCGTTGTCCGGCTGCGGCTCGCAGCCCGACAGCATCGCCATCGCACCGACGGCGGTGAGGCCGGCGGCGGCGGAACGCTTGCGGCGCCTGATGATCGTATCGCTCATGCCATTGCCCTCAATAGGTCATGCTGGCGGCGTTGATCAGGCCGACCGCCACCGATGTCGCCGCCAGGTAGACGCCGCTGGCGACGTTGCCGCCCTCGATCCGCGCGCGCATGTCAGTGACGACGAACCGCCGGACGACCAGCGCCGCGACGATCTGGATCACGCCCGCAAGGATGCCCCAGGCTGCGAACTCGACCGGGTTCGCGGTCTGCGTCAGCGCCGAAGCGAGGGGCAGGGCGAAGCCGACGATCGCGCCGCCCAGCGCCACCGCCGCGGCGACGTTGCCATCGGCGACCAGCTGGCGCTCGTTATAGGGCGTCGAGATCTGATAGAGCCGCTTGAAGATCGCGAGCAGGATGCAGGCGATGCCGAACGCGACCACGAAATGGCCGGCGCCGGATAGAAAACTGTCATAGTCCAACCACATCGCTCATCTCCCCCTACATGCTTACGCGCTGAATTCGGCCGGCAACAGGGGCAGGCCGATCATGATCTCATGCGTCAGGTCGCCGCCCTCCGGCTGCATCGCGATGGCGAGCAGCAGCTCCTGCCCCTCCGGCGGCACCTCGCGCGCGTACAGCATGCAGGCCTGGCGGATCTGCCGCACAGGCGCGCCGTCGCGATCATAATAGACCGCCTCCCACAATTCGACCGGCGGCTGCGGGCGATCGTCGCCTTCGTACCAGAAGCGCTGGAACGGCGGCAGGCCGGCTTCGGTCCATGCCGGCTCGCGCATCCGCTCGCGGAAGGCGGCGGCGTCGTTGCGATCGGCGGGATAGGTCGACGACCATGGCTTGAAGAGGGTGAAATCGTCCGCGTCCGATCCGTCCGCCGACTGGCTGACCGCCTGCAACATCAATTCGTCATCGGTGTAGAAGCGGTGGACGTGGCTGCCGTCGTCGAGCGTGATCACGCCCTGCGCGGTGATCTCCAGCGTGTCGCGGTCCAGCGCGAAGTTGCTGCCGGTCAGCCGCCGCCACGCGAGCGCATCCAGCCGCACCATCCGCCCGATCGTGATGTTGCGCACCACCGCGACCTTTGCGGCCGGCGCCTCGCCGCCGCCACCGCCGAACAACCGATTGAAGATCATGCCGCTATCCGGGTCCTGGCGATATAGAACAGGCGATCGCCCACCGCGATCGTCGCATCGGGGTCAAAGATAGGGCAATCCACCCCCGCGCCGCAACTCGCGACCAGCACCGCTCCGGCCCTGCGCAATCGAACCGCGGCGGCATCGAAGCTTTCCGGCACCGCCGCGGTCGTCGCATACAAGGTGCCGCCGTCGTCGGTGTGGCTGGCGAGCTGCGCGATCAGGCGGCTCGATCCGGGATCGCTCAGCGCCTTGATGACCAGCTCGACCATCGGCGTCATCACTACCTCGACCTGCGGGCAATGCGCCGCGAGCAGCCGCGCGGTGTCGCGGTCGCGCAGGAAGCAGACGATATGCCCGTCGCGGTTGAGCGCGGTCACCGCCAGCGTCGCCGCCAGCGTGTCGCTGTCGCTCGGCCCATAGACGACGACCCGCCCGGCATCCGGCACACCGGCACGGGTGAGGTCGGCGGGCGCGGTCAATTGTGCGGCGTGGACGAAGCGATACGTCGTCCCGGTGGCGACCAGCGGCTGCGTCGCGAGCAGCACGATCTCCTGCCCTTGCCCGTCCGCGACGATCTCGTCGATCATCCGCGGCGTCCGCTCGGCATCGTAGCCGACCAGGACGATATGCCCGCTCATTCGCCTATAATCCCCCAGGCCCATGCGCCGCCGCCGCCAGCGGTCCGACAGGCCGGCGAAGCCGCGCGCAATCGCGGTGGTGAACAGCGCGATCGCGCCGGGCATGACGAAGAAGGCGACGATCAGCCGCCCCGCGCCGCTTTTGGAGCTGAGGTCGCCATAGCCGACCGTCGAGGCCGTCGTGCCGTACCAATAGAGGAACGCCGACGGCGTCAGCAGGTCCGCTTCGCCCGCCCAGGCGAGCAATAGCCAGCTCAGCGCCATGTGGCAGGCGAGCAGCGCCGCGAGCACGCCCGGATGCAGCTCGCTCGCGGCGAGGTACAGCCGGCGTAGGTACACCCCGAAGCTCGGGCCAAAATTCGGCCTTCCGGTCGATCGTTTCGTCCCTTCGCGCATCGCCCCTCGCTTGCCAGAGGCTGCGGCCTTATGCTTGGAGTGTCAACCCGCGCCGGACCGGCGCGACGAGGGGAGAAGAGTGACCGTGAGCGAGCCTGCACCACGCGCCTGGACCACCGGAAGCCTCGCGACGGCGCTGTCCGATCCGGCCTATTGCGACAGCCTGAGCGTCGAGCGGATCGAGACCGCGGAGCCGGTGCTGCGGGTGACGATGCACGAGCACGGCGACCTCGGCATCTTCGTGAGCTGCGCCGGCGAACAGATCGTCGTGTCGACCTTGCTGTGGCCGGTCGACGAACAGCCCGATGCCGATGCCTTCAACCGGTTCCTGCTGAAGGCGCAGAAGCTGGTGCCGCTGTCCAACTTCGCCATTACCGAAGTCGACGGGCGCGACTATTACGAGCTGATCGGCGAACTCTCGATCGAATCGAACCTGCGGCTGATCGTGCTCGAACTGCGCGTGCTCGCCGAAAACGCTCTGTCCGCGGCCTCCGATCTGCGTACCGAATTCGCCGCCTGAGGAATAGGAAGTCATGTCGATGTGGAAGCAACTCGTCACTTTGGTCCGCGGCACCGCGCATGAGGCAGGCCAGTCGGTCGTCGATGCCAAGGCGCTGACGATCCTCGACCAGCAGATGCGCGACGCCGCCTCGGCGCAGGCGAAGGCGCGCGACGACCTCGCGACGCTGACCGCACGCCGGCGGATGGTGGAAAAGGAGGTCGAGGCGCTCGCCAGCCAGCGCGACAAATACGAGGCGTCGGCCCGCGCCGCGATCGCCCGCGGCGACATGGACCTCGCGCGCCAGGTTGCCGAGCGGTTGTCGACGATCGAGCAGGACGGCTCCGCCAAGCTGCCGCAGGTCGCCGAGATGCGCGCCGCCGAAGACCGCATGCGCGGCATCATCCAGTCGGGCGACACCAAGATCGAGGCGCTGCGCCGCGAGGTGGATGTCGTCCGCGCCAACGAGAGCGTGCAAAAGGCGCAGGCCGCGGTCGCGAGCAACTATGGCGGCACGCTGTCGCAGCTCGGTTCGGCGGCGGAGAGCCTGCAACGGATGAAGGAGCGGCAGGCTATACAGGGCGAGAAGTTCCGCGCCGCCGCCGAGCTGGAGGACAGCCGCACCGGCGCCGACCTCGACGCCAAGTTGCAGGCGGCGGGTCTGCTGCCGGGTGCATCGAGCGCCGACGACATCCTCGCGCGCCTGTCCGCGCCGAAAGCCGAGCCGCTGCGCCTCGGCGACGGCAATCGCGACCCGTCGACCAACCGCGACTGACCGGACGGTGGAGCGCGTCGTCACCGGCGAGCGGCCGGGCTGGGAAGACACCGCTGCGGCGATGGGCTTCACCTTCCACCACATGGATGGCGCGCGCTATTGGGACGAGCGCGCCTATTACCGCTTCACCCTCGACGAGGTGGAGCAGGGGATCGAGGCGCCGAGCGGCGAGCTGCACGCGATGTGCCTCGATCTGGTCGCGGAAGTCGTCGGCAGCGATGCGCTGATGCACCGGCTGGCGATCCCCGATGCAATGCGCGACGTGGTGGCGGCGTCGTGGCGGGCGCGCGCGCCGTCGCTCTACGGCCGGTTCGATTTCAGCTTCGACGGCAGCGGTCCGGCCAAGCTGCTGGAATATAACGCCGACACGCCGACCAGCATCTACGAAACCGCGCTGTTTCAATGGCAGTGGCTGGAGGATCGCATCGCCGACGGCACGCTGCCCGCCGAGGCCGACCAGTACAACCGGCTGCACGATGCCTTGGTCGCCCGCTTCGGCGCGCTGTTCACGCCGGGCAGCCTACTCCATTTCGCCAGCGTCCCAGATTTCGTCGAGGACCGGCAGACCGTCCGCTACCTGGAGGATGCCGCGCGGCAGGCCGGGCTGGAGCCCAGCTTCGTCGGGATCGAGGGGATCGGCGCGGACGCCGAAGGACAATTGGTCGACGAGGACGACGTGCTGATCGCGGCGCTGTTCAAGCTCTACCCGTGGGAGGACATGCTCCGCGAGCCTTATGCGAAGCACCTCGCGGGCGCGAAGACGCTGTTCCTGGAACCGGCGTGGAAGGCGATCCTGTCGAACAAGGGCATCCTGCCGTTGCTATGGCAGCGGCACGAGGGGCATCCTAATCTGCTCCCCGCCGCCTTCGCCGACGATGCCGCCGCCGTCGCCGCGATCGGCGCCCGCCACGTCCGCAAGCCGCTGTTCTCGCGTGAGGGCGCCGATATCGCGATCACCGACGGCCCGGAATCGGTCAGCGGTCCGGAGGGTGGCTATGGCGAGGAGGGCTGGATCGTCCAGGCGCTCAGCCCGCTGCCGGTGTTCGACGGCCAGCATGCCGTGGTGGGATCGTGGATCGTCGGCGATGAGGCCGTGGCGCTGTCGATCCGCGAAGACGACGGCCCGATCACCCGCGACCTCGCGAGGTATGTGCCGCACGCGATCGTGTGATTGGGGGGAGGCTGCGGCCGCCCGCCCCCGATACTGTCGTCCCGGCGCGGACACAGGTCCGCTCGACGTTCAGGCATGCAGAGCCGGGACTGCCCAAGGACATCGTCACTCTGGACGTGCCACGGGGTCCACCGTGCGGCCACGGGAAGAGCCGGAGCCTCTGGTCACTCCTTCGCGGCACCGTGAACCCCGGAACACGTCCGGGGTGATGCAGTAGAAGAGAACGACCAATCCCTGAACGTCGACCAGCCCGTTCACCGTCATCCTTGGACCGGGGTCCCTACCGCGCCTTCGCCGTCTCCACCGCATAGACGTGGCCCGCACCCCACATGTTCGACCGGAATACCAGCCACTTGCCGTCGGGCGTGAAGCTGGCGTTCGGTTCCGACCGGTAGTCGTGGTTGCGCAGATCGACGAGCTTTTCGGGATCGAGCGCACCCGGCGTGATCAGGTCGGCGCTGTTCGCGGCGTGGATGCCGGCGACGTCCGGGATCGCACGCGGGCGGAGCAGGTAGATGTATTTGCCGTCGGGTGCATGTGCCGCCATCTCGGGATCGCCACCATCGCTGGCGAACAGCTTTTCGTCCGGCGAGCTATTGAAATGCACGCCCCAGGCGTTGCGATCGAGGTGATACCAACGGCGCTTGGCGGTGGCGACGTCATAACCCGCAACCCAGAAGTCCTCGCCGCGCGGCGTCTGCAGATCGTACCAGACGGTCCTGCCGTCCTTGCTCCACCATTCGTGGCCCGCGATCTCCATGTTCATCGTGCGGGTGTGGAGCAGCCTCGGCGTATCCGGGCGATCGACACGGACCAGCCACAGCCGGTCGACGACGTGCCAATTGCCCTCGTGGCAATAGAGCAGCACATTGGGATCGGTGGGCGAGAATTGCAGGTGGTTCAGCCAGTCGGTCGACGCGGTGATCGTCTTCTTCGCACCCGTCGCGATGTTGATCGTGAAGATCTCCATCGGAAGCCGCTGCATCAGGCGTCGGTTGATCTGGCCCTCGCGCCCTTCGGCATAGGTCAGTTTCTCGCCGTTCGGCCCGACCTCGCTCGCGGGATCGCGGTTGGCCATGACGCTGCCGGGATTTACCCCGGCGCCGGGGCCGTTCCCAGTGTTGCGCGCGCCGGCGAACAGCGTCTCGTCCGCGTTGATCGTCGCGATAGAATAGCCCGCCTCCAACGCCGCGATCCGGCGGCTTTTGCCGGTGGCGATGTCATAGCCCATGATCGTTCGCGGACCACGCGGCATGACGGCGGGCCGGACCTTCGCCCCCGGCGTGTGCGCCGAATTCGCGTCGTGACCCTGCGTCTGTTCCAGCGCGGTGAGGTAATAGACCGTGCCGGTTCGCTGACCGACGAACTGGAGGCTGACGCGTCCCGGCACGATCAGCTTCGACCGGAAAGTCTTGAGATCCAGCGCCATGATGCCGCTCGGCGAGCTGTACGCCATCCAGCGGCCGTCGGGCGTGTAGCTGTTGACGTTGAAATAGTTGCTGCTGCTGCCGGGTTCGTCGGAGATGCGGACGACGCGGTGCCCGGTGGTCTGGTCGATCCACTCCTTCGGCGGTGTCGGCTGCGTGCCGGGCTTGGCCATCAGGACGGGCAGCGGCTGCTGGGGTGGTGCGGCGCTTGCCGGTCCGAACGTCATGGCCACGGTGATGACGGTGGCTGTCCACATCCTGCGCTTCACGTTCGAACCCTCTCATCTTATTGGCGCGGCGGAAACCATCGCCGTGTTCGTCCGGCTCTTTTCGACCGATCGTCGCTATATTCCATATCCTGAAAGCTAGGTCCATAAATCATTATGTCTGCTGATCTTTCTCTCGGCCTCGACTTCGGCACCACCAACTCGGTCGCGGCGGTGGCACGGGATGGCGCCGCGGACCTCGTGACGCTTGACGGCCCCGCTGGCGACGATCCCGTCTTCCGATCGGCACTGTGCTTCTGGGAAGACGATGCGCGGATCGAATCGGAGGCCGGGCCATGGGCGATCCGCGAATATCTCGACTATCCGCAGGGCAGCCGCTTCATCCAGTCGTTCAAGTCGGTCGCCGCCAGCGCCAGCTTCGAACATGCGACGGTGTTCGAGCGGCGGATGCGGTTCGAGGATCTGGGGCGACTGTTCGTCGCGAAGATGGCGGCGCGCGCCAGAGGTGCGCTCGACGGCAGCGCGGGCCGCGTCGTCGTCGGACGTCCGGTCACCTTCGCCGGAAGCCGCCCCGACGAAGCGCTGGCCCGGACGCGCTACGACGCGGTATTCGCGTCGCTGGGGACCGAGGTGCATTACGTCTATGAACCCGTCGGCGCCGCATTCAGCTATGCCGCGCGGCTGAGCGAGCCGGCGACGATCCTCGTCGCCGATTTCGGCGGCGGCACCAGCGACTTTTCGGTGGTGAAGGTCGACGTGCCGGGTGCGACGCGACGGTGCGTGCCGCTGGGACATGCCGGTGTCGGCATCGCCGGCGACCGGTTCGACCAACGCATCGTCGACCGGCTGGTGATGCCGCTGCTCGGCAAGGGCGGGTCCTATCGTTCGTTCGACAAGATACTCGAGATACCCGGCGGCTATTTCGCCGATTTCGCGGACTGGTCGCGGCTGGCGTTGATGCGCAACCGGCGCACGCTTGCCGAGCTCGACAAGCTGCGCCGTGCCGCATCGGATCCGGCCGCGATCGGCCGCATGATCGCGGTGATCGAACAGGAGCTCGGCTATCAGCTGTACGATGCCGTCGGCCGGCTGAAGCGCGCCCTGACCGCCGAGCCGGCGGCGCTGTTCCGCTTCGAAGGCGCGGGGCTGTCGATCGAGGCGGAGGTCACGCGGGCGCAGTTCGAGGAATGGATCGCGCCCGATATCGCGCGCATCGATGCTGCGGTCGATCAGGCGCTGGCCGCGTCCGGCATCGATGCGGGCGGCATCGACCGCGTGTTCCTGACCGGCGGCACCTCGCTGACGCCGCGCCTCCGCCGCCTGTTCGACGATCGCTTCGGCGCAGACCGGATCGCCACCGGCGGCGAACTCACCTCGATCGCGCACGGGCTGGCGCTGATCGGGCTGGAGGAGGACGTCGCGAGCTGGGCAAGCTGACAACCCCCGGTTCTCCCCCTTGCGGGGGAGGAAGAATGCGGCAATCCCGACGTCCGGGGCCTTGCCCCGCGGCCTATCCCCGCTAGCATAGGTCATCCTTTCTGCCGGAGATCGTCATGCGCCGTTCCGTCCTGTTGCTGCCCCTTCTCGCCCTGCTCTCGGTCGGGGTGCATGCGCAGCAGCAGACCGCGCCGGCGGGCGGCGACATCCCGGCGAAGTTCACGCTCGTCGACGCCGCCAACGATTACATCAAGCGCGAAGTGATGATCCCGATGCGCGACGGGACGAAGCTGTACACGGTAATCGTCATTCCGAAGACCGCGACCAACGCGCCGATCGTCCTCACGCGCACGCCGTACAACGCCAAGGGGCGCGCCAGCCGTAGCACCAGCAGTTCGATGCTGAACACACTGCCGCTGGCCGACGAGATGTTCGTGAAGGGCGGCTACATCCGCGTCTATCAGGACGTACGCGGCAAATACGGATCGGAGGGGGAGTATGTCGTCACCCGCCCGGTGATCGGCCCGCTCAACCCGACCCCCCGGAATCAGATTGGGGTCGATCACGTCACCGACGCCTACGACACGATCGACTGGCTGGTGAACAAGGCGAACCTGCCGCAGTCGAATGGCCGCGTCGGCATGATCGGGTCGAGCTACGAAGGCTTCACCGTCGTGATGGCGCTGCTCAACCCGCACCCGGCGCTGAAGGTCGCCGCGCCGGAATCGCCGATGATCGACGGCTGGATGGGCGACGACTGGTTCCATTACGGCGCCTTCCGCCTCGCCAACATCGCCTGGCTCGGCGGGCAGACCGGCTACAAGGGCGGGGGCACCGTTCCCCCGACCGGCGGCTGGGACGATTACGACAATTTCCGCGACATCGGCTCGGCGGGCGACTGGGCGAAGAAGTCGGGGTACGATCAGCTGCCATATTGGAAGCGTATGTCGCAGCATGCCGCCTATGACGGATTCTGGTCCGGGCAGGCGCTCGACAAACTGCTCGCGGCGAACCCGTCGAACGTGCCGACGATCTGGGAACAGGGGCTCTGGGATCAGGAGGACATGTACGGCGCGATCACCGCATGGGAAGCGCTGAAGGCCAAGGGCAAGACGGGCAACAATTTCCTGGTGATGGGGCCGTGGCGGCACAGCCAGGTCAACCGCGACGGCCGCAGCCTCGGTCCGTTCCAGTGGGACGGCGATACCGCCGCGCAATTCCGCGAGAAGATGGTGCTGCCGCTATTCGACCAGTATCTGAAGGACGGACCCGCGGCGAACCTGCCGCAGGCCGCGATCTACAACACTGGCGAGAACCATTGGGACAGGTTGGCGAACTGGCCGCTCGCCTGTGAAAGCGGCTGCGCTGCGCCGCTGAAGCCGCTGTATCTGCAAGCGGACGGCGGCCTGGGCTTCGCCAAGGGCGGCGCCGGCGGCGACAGCTACGTCTCCGATCCCGCCAAGCCAGTGCCGCACCTGCCGCGCCCGGTGAACTTCGGCGATGGCCGCTGGGGCGACTGGCTGGTCAGCGACCAGCGCCACGCCGATGGCCGGCCCGACGTAATGACCTACACGACGCCGGTGCTGACCGAGGCGATGCGCGTTTCGGGTGCGCCGATCGCCGACCTCTATGCGGCGACGACCGGGACGGACGGTGATTTCGTGGTCAAGGTGATCGACGTCTATCCCGCGGAAAACGCCAGCGATCCCAAGATGGGCGGTTACCAGCTGCCGATCAGTCTCGACATCTTCCGCGGTCGCTACCGCGACAGCTTCGCACAACCCAGCGCAATCCCCGCGAACAAGGTCCAGCACTACAAATTCCGCCTGCCTACGGTGAACCACGTCTTCAAGCCCGGTCATCGCGTGATGGTGCAGGTGCAGTCGAGCCTGTTCCCGCTCTACGATCGCAATCCGCAGACGTACGTGCAGAACATCTTCTTCGCCAAGCCGGCGGACTACAGGAAGGCGACCGTGACGCTGAAGCGCGGCGGTGCGATGTCGAGCGCAGTGCTGCTGCCGGTGGTGCCGGTCGATCAGTCGCAGGTCGCGGCGAAGTAAACGCCGCGGGGAGCGGCGCGAAGCAATCCAGCGCGTGTCGGCGTCCGGGTTGCTTCGCTATGTGCGCGATGACGGAGCGATCGGAAGCGTCACGACGAAGCGCGTGGTCGCTCCGTCGGCAACATCGACCGTCCCGCCGCCGGCCTCCAGCAGCGAGCGCGCGATGGCCAGACCGAGCCCGGTGCCACCTTCTGCCCGACGTGTCGTGAAGAACGGCTCGAACAGCCGCGGCCGGTCGCCCGGCGCGATTCCCGGTCCGTCGTCGGTGACGTACAGATCGACCCGCTCCCCCACACGCCCCTCGACCCGTACCGTCGGCGCGCCCGCCTGCCGCGCATTGTCGAACAGCGTCGCCAGCGCATTCTCGATCGTCCCGGCCGGCAGCGCGACGCACGGCGGTGGTGCGTCCCAGACGATGTCGATCGCCAACGTATCGGTGCGATAGGCGTCGGCGGTCCGGGCGATCACCGGCACCGGATCGACCGCGTCGTCCGCCGGCGCCGCCATGTCGGCCCGCGCCAGTTCCAGCAGGCGCGTGACGAGCAGCGCCAGCCGATCGGCATCGGCATCGGCATTGGCAAGGAAGCGGTCGCGATCTGCGGCCGCCATGTCCGGATGATCCTGCATCAGCTCGATCGCGCCACGGATCCCGGCGAGCGGAGTCTTGAATTCGTGGCTGACCGCATAGGCGAAGTCGCGCAGGTAGCGTGACCGTCGCTCGATCGCTGCGGTCATGATGGCGAAATCGGCGTACAGTCCCTGTATCTCGATCGCCGCGGTCGCCGGTACATCGGGCACGCTGCCACGCCCGCTGGCCACCGCCCGCGTCGCAAGGCCCAGCCGCTCGATCGGCAGCGTCACCCCGCGCGAGATCACACCGCTGAGCAGCACCAGCAACGCGAAGATGGCGGCGATGCCGAACAGGATCTTGCCGCGGTCCTCGTACAATCCGCGAAACAGCGCTCGCGCCGATCGTGACAGCAGCAGCACGCCGACGACGCGGCCGTTTACGACGATCGGGCGAGCGTGATGCACCCGGATCGCGGCGGCGCGCGACAGCCATTCGAAGCTGTAGACGGCACGATAGGCGCGGTTGCGCCGCAGCACCGTCGTCGGCGCGCCGCGCAGGGCCGCCGCGACCTCGGGCAGCGCCGCGTAGCTGCCGCGCCAGCCGTTTCCGGCTACGATCTGTCCTGTGCGATCAAGCAGCAGGATGCTGGCCAGCGTCGTCATCTGCGTCGCGCGCATGACTGGCGCGATGCCCGGTGCTGCCCCTGCGGCATCCGCCGCGATGTCCTTAGCCGGCTTGGGTGCGGGGCGTTCCGGCAGGATCGGCGTCACGCTCAGGTCGACGCCATCGCCGGGCGGGACGATCCGCTGCGGATACAGCGCACCGCCGCGTGCGCCGGGCCAGTCCGCCGCAGCGGCGGCCGACAGCGCCGCGCCCTGCGCGACCAGTTCCGCCTCGGTCTGGCGGACCAGTGTGTTTTCATACACCCTCAGGAAGACTGCGCCGAATCCCGGCAGCGCCGCTACCAGAAACAGCGTGGCGAACAGGATCGTACGCAACCGCAGCCGCGGCCAATGGCGTTTCGCCCGCGATTTCAGACTCTCGATCACCCGCCGGTGCACGTGCCTAGCCGGTAGCCGATGCCCGGGCGGGTATCGATCAGATCGGCGCAGCCGATCGCGGCGAACTTGTGCCGCAAGTTGCGGATATGGCTGTCGATCGTCCGGTCGGTGATGGCGAAGCCCGGACCGTGCAGCCGATCGATGATCGCATCGCGACTGAACACCTTTGCCGGCATCGACGCGAGCAGGCGCAGGATCGAAAATTCGGTGACCGTCAGCGTGACTTCGGCATCGCCCCACAACGCGCGCCATCCGTCCAGATCGAGTCGCAGCCGGCCATGTTCCAGATCGCGGCCGTCCTCGATCGCGGGCGGGCGCGCGGACGTGCGTCGCAGGATCGCCATTACCCGTGCCACGACCTCGCGCGGCGAGAACGGCTTCACGACATAGTCATCGGCACCCAACTCGATGCCGAGGACACGGTCGATCTCGTCGTCGCGGCTCGACAGGAACAGGATCGGCACGTCGCCGCCGCCCGGTGCGCCGGCGGCACGCAGGCGGCGGCACACCTCCAGCCCGTCCATCCGCGGCATGTTGATGTCGAGGATGACGAGGTTGGGTCCGTGCACGCCGGCAAGTTCCAGCCCCGCCTCGCCATCCGCAGCCTCGATCGTGTCGAGGCCGGCCTTCTGCAAGGCGAACACCAGCAGCTGGCGGATGTGAGGATCGTCGTCGACGACAAGGACGGTGCGGGGCATCGGGCACAGGATCATCGTTCCGCGCCCTTCGTCAACCGGGCAGTGGGCGCAGGTGGGGCGGCGGCTGCCGATCGTGCGGGTGCCGGATGGATGACGCCGTCGCAATCGCGCCAGCCCGGGATGCGTCTGGCGACGGCTTGCTGCCCTGCGACCGATGCAAGCCGGCGGGCGTTGCGGCCGGTCCAGCTGCGCCAGTCGGTCTGGATCGTGCGCATGTCCCCTTGCGTGTTCCCGCGCAGATAGGCGATCCGGTCGCGTAACGATGCGCTTCGGGCGTGGCGTTCCAGCGTGGCGAGTGCGGTCAGCCCGGACGAACCCAGCTGGCCGAGATAGCACAGGTCGAGCCGCGGCCCGGCGCGTCCGCGTTCGATGGCAACCCGGGCGTTCCATGCGGCGGCGGTCGCACCCAGATCGATTGCGCTGGCGCCGCTCAGCACCAGGGCTCCGGCCAGTGCGTTGGCGTTGATCAGCCATGCGGCGGAGCGCGCGCGCAGCAGCCGCCACAGGATCAGCACCAGCCCGGTCGCGACCAGCGCCATCCACAACAACGAGGCCAGTCGCAGCGTCGTTATCGAATAGGCGTCGATATAGTCGAACAGCCGCAATGCGCTGGATGCGACGAGCAACAGGTTCTGACCGATCCATGCGGCCACCAGCACGCGTACCGGGCGACTGGCGACTCCCGCGCCGCCGGGCCGCAGCGCGACAAGTACGAACAGCGCGGCGAGAAGTGCGGTGACGATCAGCGCATAGGCGCCGCGATGCGCGTATTCGGCCAGCGTCACACCGGCGGGCAGTGCCGCACCGCTCCACAGGAAGGCGATGTCGAGCACATTCTGCACGGCGAAGATTGCGTTGAACGTCGCAAGCGACAGGATCAGCGACGCGATGCCGATGTCGGCACGCCCGCGTCCGCCCCCCATCCGGTCGCCGATCACCGTCACCGGCAATCGCGGCCGCAACGTCGCCCATGTCGCGATCAGCACGACCGCTGCGAACAGGGTCCGCCAGACGACGGTGCCGAGATCGGGCAGTGCGACATGGGCGAAAGCGGTGCCGATAACCGGATTGGCGTTGGCGAACAGGGTCAGGAAGACTGCGCCACCCAGTACCGGCACGACCAGCATCGTCGCCGCCATCCGTATGCCGCCGGCGCCACCGCGCCGGGTCCGCGCTGCACCGGACCAGGCGAGATCGCGCCACGGTCGCGGTACCGCGGTGAGCGCATGCCATGCCAGGCGCGGCAGCCACAGCAGCGCATGGCCGAACCGCCGTTGCGGCAGCAATGTCGCCAGCGACACGGCGGTCATGAACAGGAGCAGTGCCAACGGATTGGGATCGTCGATCAGCACCAGCGCGTAAAAGGCGGCCGCCGCCAGCGCGATCCGGGACGGTCCATGCCGCCGGACGACCGGTCGGGCGACGACCAGCGCCGCCAGCAGAGCCAGCGCCAGCAGGCCGAGCACACCGCCGATCTCGCTATCCTGATGGACGATCGTCTGGGCGATCGCGACCACGATCCCCGCTGCGGCAAGCTTTACCCAAAGGGCGACCGGCCGTTTGCCCCGAATACTATCCATCGCGCCAATCCTCCATGATCAGCGTGCAAGATCACGGACGGGGATCGAGCGGCGATGGCGGTGCCCGCGCGCAAGCGATCGTTCTTCGGTGCAGTTTCCGTGCAGGCGGCCGTTACGGCTACGCCTGCTCCGTCGCGCGTCTGGCTGACCCGTCGCGCAGTGCCCAGCGGAGGACGGACCCGATCCCGGCCATGCCGGCGCGAACGGCGGGCCTGCCGACGAGCGGGCGTTCCAATCCGTGCATCCGGGCGGCCCAGTCGGGCAGCAGATCGATACCGCCCTCCATCAGCAGCTTCTGCGCCGGCGCCATCGCCAGACTGGCGGGCTGCTGTTGCAGCAAGGCGCGAGCGACTTCGCGGGTGCGATGGTCGGCACGAAGCTGCGGGCGTATCCTCGCCATATAGGCATCGATCTGGTTGCGGGTTCGCGGTACGCCGGTCGCGCCCAGCTTTTCCGCCACGATCGCATATTCGGCCAGATAGCGATCCTGTTCCGCATCCGGGAATGCCGGATCGCGGTAACGGCGATGCGCGGCGAGGAAACTCCCGACCTCGGCGACATGAACCCAGGTCAGCAGGTCGGGATCGTTGGCGCTGTAGGGCGTACCGTCGGGCAGCGTGCCCGCGACCCGGTCGTGGATGGTGCGCACCTTCGCGATCAGGGCCTCCGCCGTCGCGGTGGCGCCATATGTGGTGCCCGAAATGAACTGCGCCGTCCGCCGCAGCCGTCCGAGCATATCGCGCCGGAAATTCGAATGGTCCCACACACCCGCGAGCGCGCCCGGATGGAGCATCTGGAGCAACAGCGCCGCGACGCCACCCGCCATCATCGCGGTAAAGTCGCCGTGGACGACCCAGGCTGCCGAACCGGGGCCGAACAATCCGTCGTCGCCCGGTGGGCGGGTCAGGTCGACCGCACCGTCACCAAACCCGACCAGTCGATGAACCTGCCCCTGTATCGTCTCGCGAATATCGCCCATCTTACCAATCTAGTGCGGCCTGCTGGCAAACCAATGACGGGACAGCATCAGCGTCGCCGATCGCGGTGTCCGCCCTTCATAAGAACCCCTCGCCACATCGGTGCGTTACCCGGATCACGATCGGGAGAATGCCAGTGCCATCACTCACCAGAACCCTCGCTTCCGGTATCGTCGGTGGCCTTGTCGCCAGCGCCGCGATGGATGTCTTCCAGCGCCTGGCGGCGTCCGCCTTCGGGCAAAGCGGCAGCAACGACGATCCCGCCACGGTGAAGGCGGCGGACAGTGCCAAGCGGCTGGTCACCGGCGATCCCGTCACGCAGAAGCATCGCGAAACCGCGGGCGGGGTGGTGCATTACGTCACCGGCGCGGCGCTGGGCGCCGGCTATGCGCTGGCGGCGCGGCGCTGGCCGGAGACGACGGCTGGCTTCGGTCTGGCCTATGGCATCGGTGTCGCGACGCTGCTCGACGACGCGGCGGTGCCGGCATTGGGCTGGGGACCGGCGCCGACCGATACACCTGCATCCACGCATGCGTACGGGCTGGCGAGCCACGCGGTGTTCGGACTGGTGCTGGAGCGGACGCGTCGCGGGATGATCGCTGTTCAGGAGCCAGCGGACGGACGCCGTGACTAGCTCAGCGACGCCCGCAAGGTTGCCCGGACGCCGGGATCGCGGGGTTCGTACTCCACGACGGCCTGCAGGCTTTGCGCCATCGCACGGATCAGCTTGGTGCCGAGCCCGGTGCCCTTCGGAGCCGCTTCGGCCGGCATGCCGCAGCCGTCGTCTTCTACCGCGAGCAGGAAGACGTCGTCGCCCTCACGCCGCAACATCACCCGGATCTCGCCACCGGCGCCGGTGGGATAGGCGTATTTGCAGGCGTTGGTGACCAGTTCGGTGACGATCACGCCAAGCGATACCGCCTTGTCGGTCGGCAGGCGGATCGGCTCGGCAACGAGGCGCATGGCATGCGGTGCGCTATCGCACGACAAGGTTTCCGTCAGCTCCTCGATGAGAGAGCCGAGATAGTCGCGCATGTCGACGCTCTCGACGTCGTTCGCGGAATAGAGACGACGGTGGACCTGCGCGATCGCACCGATGCGCCGCTGCGTATCGTCCAGCGCCGCGCGGGCGGTCGGATCAATCAGCGCGCTGGCCTGTAACCGTACCATGGCGGAAACCAGCTGCAGCGAATTGGCGACGCGGTGGTTCACCTCGCCGAGCAGCGCCTCAAGCCGGGCATTGCTGGCACGAAGATCTTCCTCGGCGCGCGTCTTTTCCCGCGCGAGCCGGCTGCGGTCGAGCACCTGACGGAAGCTCGCGGCGAGCAGGTCGAAGAAATCCTCTCCCACCGTCTTCACGACGTAATCCGCCGCCCCGGCCTTCAATGCGGCGACGGCGATACGGCCCTCGTCCGATCCGGTGACATAGACCACCGGCGGCGGGGCCGGCAGTGCGCCAAGCCGTTCCAGCGTCTCGAGCCCGTCCATGCCCGGCATGTAATGGTCGACCGCGACCAGATCGAACTCCTGCGACGCCGCCAGCACCACGCCTTCTGCGCCACCCTCGGCCATCGTCACGCGATAGCCGCGCCGGGCGAGCGCGCGCGCCGCCAGCCGCCGGATACCGGCGTCGTCGTCGATATAGAGGACGCTGGGGGAGGGGACGTCGGACAGGATCAGTGTTCCTCGACCTCGGGGACCTGGATCACCGACAGGAACAGGCCCAGCTGGCGGATCGCCTGCGCGAAGCTTTCGTAATTCACCGGCTTGGTGATGTAGACGTTGCAGCCGAGATCGTAGCAGCGCTGAATTTCGATCTTGTCGTCGGTGGTGGTCAGCACGACGACGGGCGTCCGCTTCAGCGGGCTGTTCTCCGCCTTGATCCTTTGCAGGATGTCGGTGCCACTCATGTCGGGCAGGTTGAGATCGAGCAGCACCAGCGCCGGCCCGTTCTTGGCAGGGCCGTCGGGCGCATCGAACAGATGGTGCAGCGCCTGCGTGCCGTCGGTGAAATGCTTGATGTCGTTGAGGATGCCCGCACGACGAATGTTCTTTTCGATCAGGCGCGCATGGCCTTCGTCGTCCTCGATCATGACGATGCCGACGGATTGATGGGCGTTCATGGCGTAGCTTCCTGCACTTCGTAGATCTTGGGTAGGTTGATGCGGAACGTCGAACCGCGGCCAAGCTCGCTGTCGACGTCGATCGTGCCACCGAGACGATAGGCGAGCGCCCGGACGTGCGCCAGTCCGATGCCTTCGCCGGGCTGGTCCTGTTGCCCCGACCGGCGGAACAGGTCGAAGATGCGCTGGTGATCGCGCGGATCGATGCCCCGGCCATTGTCGGTGACCGACAGGATCACGCGCCCGCGTCGCTCTTCACCCGAAACCCGAATTTCGCCGGGGCGGCCGGGCTGGAGGTATTTGGTCGCGTTTTCGATCAGGTTCGACAAGATCTGTTCCAGCGCGACGCGATCGGTGACGACACCCGGCACCGGCCGCGCGACCGACAGCGTCACGCCGCGATCGTCGAGCAGGTGCTGGATCGATCCCGCGATCGTCTCGGTCAGCATCGCCGGGTCGATCGGTTCGGGGGCGATGACACGCCGGCCCTCGCGCGACAGCTTGAGGATGGCGTTGATCAGCCGGTCCATCTTCTGCGTCGAGGTGCGGATGAAGCCGATCGCCTCCGGCAGATCCTCGCGCACCGCGAGGCGTGCGTCCTCGCTGACGATCTGCGGGCATTCCGCCTCCGCCTTGTCGAGCAGATCGGCGAGCGGCGTGATCGCGGCGGAGAGCTCGGCGGTGAAACCCATCACATTGACCAGCGGCGAACGCAGGTCGTGACTGACGATATAGGCGAAGCGCTGGATTTCTTCGTTGGCGCGGCTGAGGTCGGCGGTGCGCTCTCCCACGGTCTCTTCCAGCCGCTCGTTGAAATCGCGCAGGTTGTCGCGTGAGCGCGACAGGTCGCGGGTGTAGCGCATCACCGTCAACAACGAGGCGAGCGCGACCAGTACCAGCAATACCGCGGCGACGGCGAGGATCGCATAGAAGACGCGGACGCTCGCCTGCTGCGCGGCATCGCGCCGGGCGAGCAGGCGACGCTCCTCCGCGGCCATCCGCTCGAACGCGGTGCGAATCGTGGCCAGCCGCCGGACGCTGGCTTCGGTGCGAAACAGCGTGGTCGCAGCGCCGATCCGACCGGCGTCGATCAACGCGATGGTCCGGGCGCGTTGATAAAGCAGGGCGGCGATTTCCGCCCGCAGCACCTTGACCGCATCGACCTGTCGGGGATTGTCGCGCGTCAGCGCTTGCAGCCGGACCAGGGCGCCCGGCAGCGAGGCCGCCCAGCGGCGGTAGGCGTCGCGATATTCGGTGTTGCCGGTGAGCAGATAGCCGCGCCGCGACGCCTCGCCCTGCTCGATCAGGCGACGGGCATTGCTGACCGCCAGTTCGACCTCATAGGTGTGGTTGACCGAGCGGGTATGCTCTTCGTTCTGCCCCGTCGCCCAGCCCGCGGCCACCCCCGCGGCGACCAGTGCGAGGAAGCCCAGCGCCATGAACGCGACGAGCACGCGGCCGAAGCGGCCTTCCGATACGACGAAGGGGTTGCGGATAGGACCGGGCACCGCCTCGCCTTACTGGAATGCAAATCGTTACGCCAGCGACGCTGCCGCAATCCGTTAGAGCAACAATTCCTGCGGATTGCTGCGGCCGACCGCGCCGCCGCCGCTGCGCCGGTCTGCCTCGGCATTGGCGGTGAAGCGAATATCGGGATCGCGGTCGGTCAGGAAGGCCATCAGGCTGTCGTGGTCCAGCTCGTTCCACGCCTTGCCGCGGTGCGGGCCGTAGCGGACCCGCGGGATCAGGCCGGGCGTGCGCGACCAGTCGAGCAGCTGTGCGACGCCAGCCTCGTTCAACTGGTCACGCAGATGGTGCGCGGTGACATAGGCGTCGGGAAAGGCGCGGTGGACGGGCAGGCCGCGCTGCTGGTCCAGCCCGTCCGGCTTCCGCCAGTAGCGCAGCACCTGATTGGAGAAGCTGGGGGAGTCCGGCCACAGCCGCAGCGCGCATTTCCACGTGCAGATCCACTCGGCACCGTGGGTCAGGTTGGACGTGCAGAATTGCTGTTCGAAATCCGCGCGATGGGCCGCGAGCGCGACGCGCCGGGGATAGGGATCGAGCACACGGCGGGCGACATCGTGCCACCACGGCGCCTCTGTGACATCCTCGTCGAGGATATGGTGGATCGCCTGCGTGATCGGCGGGATCGCGCGTCCCGGATTGACCAGGATCGATCCGCCTTCGCCCTCCAGCTCCCAGCGCCCGTCGGCCTTCAGCGCGACATCCTGCCAGCCGATCTCGCATACGCCATGCGCGGGCGGCGCGCTGCCGGTGGTTTCGAGGTCGATGACGCGGATGATCTGGGGGACGGGGCGCATTGCCCTCTAAATGGGGCATAGGCGCGGATTATGCCAGCGGTGCATGCGGCGTCTTCGTTGCTCCCGTCGCGGAGAAGGCATGATGATCGGTCTTACATTTGCCCTTAAGCTCGCGCCCGCCCGTGCGGAAAGCACGCTAGACTTAGCGGAAGCCATCCTCGGCATCCACATCCAGCTCGCGCACGCCGCGACGCTGGCGCGCGCGGTCGACCAGCTTGCGGATGCCTTCGCGCCGTTCGCGCGCGGCGGGGACGTCACGGAGAACGAACTCCTGATTGCCGGTGGTGCGATCGGACGAGGTGATGGTGATCGTACCGATATCGGCAAGCTGGTTGATCAGCGAGAAGCGGACCCGCACGTCCTTCACCCGGTACAGCTCGATCTCGTCGATCGACTTCATGATCAGCCCGCGGCGCACGATCAGCCGCTGGTCCGTGATCTCATATGCCGATGCCATGTTCTGCAACCAGCGCCAGGCGATGATCACCAGCCCGATCCCGATGACGCAGGACAGGATCGTCAGCCAGCCGGCGAAGCTGCCGAGCAGCCAGCGATTGGTGCTCGAGCGAAAGCTGTCCACCGGACGTTCTGCGACATAGGTCCCCGACATGGGCGAAATCCTATCGGGTGTATGATGCCTGTCAATCACGTGCGACGCCGGATGCCGCGAGTTCGGCGTCGATCTGCGCGAGCAGGACATCAAGCCCCGCCTGGTTTTCCGCCTCCGCACGCGCGGTCAGCACGTCCTGCGTGTTCGACGCGCGCAGCAGCCACCAGCCCTCGGGCGTGGTGACGCGGACGCCGTCGATCCCGACGACCGTTACGCCGCGCGCCTCCAGCCGTGCGCGGACCTCGTCTATTACCGCGAACTTGCGCACCGGATCGACCGGAAAGCGCAGATCGGGCGTGTTGACCAGCGGCGGCATGGCCGATCGCAGTTCGGTGAGCGACTGGCCCGACAGGTGCACCGCACGGATCAGCTGGATCGCGGCGTACAACGCATCGTCGAACCCGTACCAGCCGTGTGCAAAGAAGATGTGGCCGCTCAGTTCGCCCGCGATCGGGGCATGGTGCGCCAGCATCGCTTCCTTCATCAGGCTGTGGCCGGTCGCGCCCATCACCGCCTTGCCGCCGAGTGCTTCGATCCGGTCGAACACGTAGCGCGACGATTTGACGTCGGCGACGACAGTTGCGCCGCGCAACTCGGCGAGGACCGGCTCGATCAGGATGCCGAGCAGCTGGTCGCCCCACAGCACGCGTCCCTCGCCATCGACAGCACCGATGCGATCGCCGTCGCCGTCGAAGGCGATGCCGAAATCGAGCCCCCGCTCGCGAACCAGCGACTTCAGGTCGCCGAGGTTCGCTTCCACGGTCGGGTCGGGATGGTGGTTGGGAAAACGACCGTCGACATCAGGGTACAGCAAGTGATGCTCCCCCGGCAGTTGCGCCACCAGCCGCTCCACCGCAGGGCCGGCAGCGCCGTTGCCGCAGTCCCAGCCGATGCGGTAGCTGCCACCGGCATAGCCCGCCATCAGGCGTCCGACATAGGCCTCGCACACCTCGAGATCGACAGCCGTGCCCGTGCCCTCGCTCCACGCGCCCGCGGCGGCGATGCGGGCGAGATCGACGACATCGGCACCGTAAAAGGAGCGATGGCCGAGCACCATCTTGAAGCCATTGTCGTCGCGTGGATTGTGGCTGCCGGTGACGTGCACGCCGGCGTCCACCTCCAGCGTCGCCTCCGCATAATAGAGCATCGGCGTCGGTCCGACGCCGATCCGCACCACGTCGACGCCGCCGGCGGTCAATCCCTCGACCAACGCCGCCTCCAGTTCGGGCGACGACAACCGCCCGTCGCGTCCCACCGCAACGCGAGTGCCGCCGGCCTGCCGCACGCGGGTGGCGAAGCTGCGGCCGATGGCGACGGCGTCGGCGACGCCCAGGTTGCGCCCGACCGTACCGCGGATGTCGTATTCCCGCAGGATTGCGGGGGCCAGCACGTGCGCCATCAACGCGCCGTCATCCCTGACGCAGTGCGCCGATCAGCAGGTCGCGTGCCGCATTGATCTCGGTGCTGCGCTCTGCCGATCCGCCCCGGTCGGGGTGAACATCGGCCAGCAAGCGGCGATGCGCGGCACGAATCTCGCCCTCGTCCGCCGACGCGCCGACGCCGAGCACCTGTCGCGCCTGCTGGCGATCGGTCAGCGTCACGCGCTTCGGCTTAGGTCGCAGATAACGCCAGGCGAGCCAGATCAGTCCGATGGCGAGCAGCCATTTCATCATGCGGCGACTTCGGGCGAGACGGATTCAGGGGCGGTGGGCGCAGGAGCAGCGGATCCGGGTGCCGCCGATTCGGGGGCAGCGGGTTCGGGCAGCTGCAACGCACTCATCATCTCGCGCAATTCCTGCCGCGAGGCGACATGGCCGAGGCCCATCGCGCCAAATTCCTTCGCGTCGATCATCGTCAGCCCGGCGGGGAACAGTTCGCGATAGATCACGCGCTCGCCGAGTCCCGGAATGATACGGAATCCGACGCGCTTGGCCAATTGCCCCAGCGCATCCGATACGCGGCGCATGTTGCGCGCCTCGATATGTTGCAGGCGATTGCGTAGCACGACCCAGTCGATCTGCGTCCCGTCGGCGCGTGCGCGCTGCTTGCGCGCGTCCCAGATCAGTTCCGAATAGAAGCTGGGTCGGGTGACGTTGAACGTTTCCGGATCGACCTGTCCGATCAGGTCGAAATCGACGAAGCTGTCGTTCATCGGCGTCACCAGCGTGTTCGACAGCGCCGCCGCAGTGCGCGCGAAATAATCGTCGCGGCCGGGGGTGTCGACGATCAGGAAGTCCGCGCCATCGCTCAACCGCGCCCATTTCTCCTCGAACACGCTCTCGGTCGCGCCGTCATGCGTGTCGTGGACGGGCATCGGCAGGTTGCTGCCGGTCCGCTTGATGGTGGCGGCGCGATTGTCGAGATAACGCCCGACGGTGCGCTGGCGATGATCCAGGTCGAAGCACGCGACCTTCGATCCCTTGGCGGCGAGCGCGATCGCGACGTGAACCGCCGTCGTCGATTTGCCGGTGCCGCCCTTTTCGTTGGCGAAGACGATCACATGAGGTCCTGCGGACCGGGGGACGTGTGGCCCTTCGGGCACGGTTCGTTCCTTATCGAATGGTGGCGGGTTGCCCGCTGTCTTCCCTCTTCATAGAAGCCGCGCGCTCAATGTTCGAGGGGTTAAACGGTGCAGCAGGTTCGAGAGTTGAAGGCCCTGCGCGATGCCGTGGCTGCGTTCCGCGCGGAGGGCGCGGATATCGCGCTGGTCCCGACGATGGGCGCGCTGCACGCCGGCCACATGGCACTGGTCGAGGCGGCGCGCCGACCGGGAACGAAGGTGATCGCATCGATCTTCGTCAACCCGAAGCAATTCGGCCCGAACGAGGATCTGTCGCGCTATCCCCGGCGCGAGGCGGCGGACGCGCGGCTGCTTGCCGAGCACGGCTGCGACCTGCTGTGGCTGCCGTCGGTCGAGGCCATGTATCCGGCGGACTTCGCGACCAACATCAGCGTCGGCGGTGTCAGTGAAGGCTTCGACGGCGCGGCGCGGCCGGGGCATTTCGACGGCGTCGCAACAGTCGTTACCAAGCTGTTCAACCAGACCGGTGCCGACATCGCCTATTTTGGCGAGAAGGATTACCAGCAGCTCGCCGTGGTTCGTCGCTTCGTCGCCGACCTCGACATGCCGATCGAGATCGTCGGCGTCCCGACGCAGCGCGACGACGACGGTCTCGCCCTGTCATCGCGCAACATCTACCTCGATGACGAACAGCGAGCGAAGGCCGTGGCGTTGCCGCGTGCGCTCGGCGTGGCGGCGCGGGCGATCGGACGCGGCGACGACAACGATGCGGCGCTGGCGGAGGCGAGGGCGATGCTGGTCGCAGCGGGGTTCGAGGTCGATTATATTGCACTCGCTGATGCCGAAACGCTGGCGGCAAATCCGGCGCCGAATCGTCCCCGCAGGCTGCTGGCGGCGGCGCGAATGGGTACGACACGGCTGATCGACAATGTGGCTATCGAGGCAAATTGTTGATCGATCTGGTTTTATTTACGTTAACCATTTCGTAGTACGAATCACCGCAAGGTGCCCTCATGAAAATAGGGGGTTACCGATGGGCCAGAGTTTCAAGAGTGCGCAGTTTCTTTTAGACAGTCGGATCGAGGATGCGATGCGGGGCCGACCCGATGCATTGTTCGATCTGGGTGTCTGCTATCAGACCGGGACCGCGGGGGCGGGTATCGATCTGATCGAAGCGCATAAATGGTTCAATCTGGCCGCGGTTGCGGGTCTGGCCGAAGCCGTCGATGCTCGCGCCGAAGTCGCCGAAGACATGACCGCCCGTGAAATCGCCGAAGCCCAACGCCAGGCCCGCGCCTGGCTCGGCATGACGCAACGCCGCGCTGCGTAATTTCGGCGGTCGCTCACTATCTCCGTCATCCCGTCGAAAGCCGGGATCCATGGAGGGGTGACGCTACCGTCACGCGTATCACCATCGTCCCGCATCCATGGGTCCCGGCGTTCGCCGGGATGACGGGGCGTGCGCCAGTCCACCTCATCAAATCTTCGTCATCCCCGCGCAGGCGGAGATCCATAGTCGATCCGTCGATGATGGGGCCGAACGGTCAGCGTTATGGATCCCCGCCTGCGCGGGGATGACGAGGAGAGTGGTTACTCTGCGGCCTTCTTCTTCGCCGGTGCCTTCTTCGCCGCCGGTTTCTTCGCAGGCGCAGCCTTCGCCCCCGCCGCCTTCCCAGCAGGCTTCTTCGCCGCAGCCTTTTTAGCCGGGGCCTTCTTCTTCCCCTTCGCCGGCGCGGCGGCAGCACGATCGTCGATCAACTGCGCCGCCTCTTCCAGCGTCAGCGCGTCGGGCGTGATCGACTTGGGCAAGGTCGCATTCGTCTCGCCATCGGTGACGTAGGGGCCATAGCGCCCCTCCATCAGCTTGATCTCCAGCTCCGTCCGCGGATGCTTGCCCAGTTCCTTCAACGGCGCACGCGCAGCCCCGCGCGCCGGGCGACCGCCACCCGCCGCCGCTTCGGCCAGCTTCACCACCGCGGCGTTCATCCCCGTCTCGAACACATCCGCAGTCGATTGCAGCCGCGCATATTTGCCTGCATGCGCCAGATACGGCCCATAGCGCCCGATCGACGCAGTGATCGGCTCCCCCGTCTCCGGATGCGCACCGATCGTCCGCGGCAGGCTCAAAAGCTTCAGCGCCCATTCCAGATCGAGGTCGCCGGGCAGGTCCTTGGGGATCGAGGCGCGCTTCGCCTCCTTGCCCTCGCCCAGCTGGATGTACGGCCCGAACCGCCCCGATTTGCGTTCGACCTCCAGCCCCGTCGCGGGGTCCTTGCCAAGCCCCTCGGGGCCACTGTCCTCACCCTCCTCGCCGCCGGGCTGCGCAAAGCGGCGGGTGTATTTGCACTCCGGGTAATTCGAGCAGGCGATGAACGCGCCGAACTTGCCGCCACGCAGCGCGAGCTTGCCCGCCTCGCACTTCGGGCATAGCCGCGGATCGGTGCCGTCGCCCTTGTCGGGGAACAGATAGGGCGCGAGGAACGTGTCCAGTTCGGCAGTGATCGCCGACGGCTGCTGCTCCATCACCTCGCTGGTGCGCGGCTTGAAGTCGCGCCAGAACGCATCGAGCACCGCCTGCCATTGCGCGCGGCCACCGGACACATCGTCCAGCTCTTCCTCCAGCTCGGCGGTATAATCGAACCCGACGTATTTCTCGAAAAAGCGCTCTAGGAATGCCGTCACCAACCGCCCCGATTCCTCGGCAAAGAACCGGTTCTTTTCGACGCGAACGTAATTGCGGTCCTTCAGCGTCTTGATGATCGAGGCATAGGTCGACGGGCGACCGATCCCCAGTTCCTCCATCCGCTTGACCAGCGACGCTTCCGAAAAGCGCGGCGGCGGCTGGGTAAAATGCTGTTCGGCATCGACGCTCTTCTTCGCGGGCGCATCGCCTTCGCGCAGGCGGGGCAGGCGGGGCAGGCGGCGCGCCTCCTCGTCCTGCGTGTCGTCGCTGCCTTCCTCGTACAAGGCGAGGAAGCCGGGGAAGAGCACGACCTGACCCGTCGCACGCAGCGCGTTGCGGCCGGTGCCGTCCGCCATCTCGATCGTCGTGCGCTCCATCCGCGCCGAGGCCATCTGGCTGGCGAGCGCGCGCTTCCAGATCAGCTCGTACAACCGGCCGTGATCGCCCGAACCCGCGCGATCCTTGCCGAAATCGGTCGGCCGGATCGCCTCGTGCGCCTCCTGCGCGTTCTTCGCCTTGGTCTGGTACTGGCGTGGCGAATCGGGGACGTAGCTCGCGTCATACCGGTTCGCGACCGCCAGCCGCGCCGCCGAGATCGCGCTGCCGTCCATCTGCACGCCGTCGGTCCGCATGTACGTGATCGCGCCGTCTTCGTAGAGTCCTTGCGCGATCCGCATCGTATGATCCGCCGAGAAGCCGAGCTTGCGCGCCGCCTCCTGCTGCAACGTCGACGTCGTGAACGGCGGCGGCGGGTTGCGCGTTGCGGGCTTGGTCTCGACGGTCTGGACCGAGAAGCGGCCTTCCTCGACCGAGGTCTTCGCCTTCAGCGCGTCGCCTTCATTGCCGATCGACAGCCGGTCGAGCTTCCTGCCCTCCCATTGCACCAGTCGCGCGACGAAGGGCGTGCCGTCCTGCTCCATCGCGGCGGTAACCGACCAATATTCCTGCGGTTTGAACACGTCGATCTCGCGCTCGCGCTGGACGATCAGCCGCAGCGCCACCGACTGGACGCGCCCCGCCGACTTGGCCCCTGGCAGCTTGCGCCACAGCACCGGCGACAGCGTGAACCCGACCAGATAATCCAGCGCCCGCCGCGCGCGGTATGCGTCGATCAGGTCGGTATCCAGCTCGCGCGGGTTCTGCATCGCCGTCGTCACCGCCGCCTTGGTGATCGCGTTGAACGTCACCCGCTGCACGTCCTTGGGCAGCGCCTTGCGGTTGCGCAGCACCTCCTGCACGTGCCAGCTGATCGCCTCGCCCTCGCGATCCGGATCGGTCGCCAGGATCAGGCGGTCCGCGATCTTCGACAGATCGGCGATCGCCTTCAGCTGCTTGGACTTGTCCGCATAGTTCTCCCACTCCATCGCGAAGTTGTCGTCCGGATTCACCGAACCGTCGCGCGCCGGCAGGTCCCGGACGTGACCATAGGAGGCGAGGACCCGGAAGTCCGAACCGAGGTACTTTTCGATGGTTTTCGCCTTGGCGGGCGATTCGACGATGACGAGCTGCATGGTGGTGGAATAGCGTCCTTACGTGTACGCGCGAGGGTGGAAAGCCGATGGGGCGGCTGTCAACGGGATTGGGGTATGATGTGGGGTTCGACGAACCGGAAGCGCAAGCCGTACCGGAGCGGGGCAGCATGATCGACGCCACGCATGGCGCCGATCGCGACCGTAAGCAGCTGGAACGACTGACCTTCTTTTCCGACGCGGTGTTCGCCATCGCAATGACGCTGCTGGTGGTCGAGGTGAAGTTGCCGCACCTGCACCACGCCACCGGCCCCGAACTCGGCAATGCGCTGCTCGTCCTCATTCCGAACTACATCGGCTTTCTGGTCAGCTTTCTGGTGCTCGGCCGGTTCTGGCTGACGCACCACGAGGTGATGGGATTGCTGCGTGCGAGTAACCGGCGGCTGACGACGGTCAACCTGCTGCTGTTGCTGGCGGTCGCCTTCATGCCATTCCCGACGGCGGTGATCAGCGAATACGTCCAGCTGCGAGTCGGGATCGGTTTCTACACCGGCTGGCTGATCGTGCTGGGGCTGGTCAACCGCCAGTTGATCCGCAGCATCGCCGCCTCGCCCGAGCTGCTCGACGACGGGCTGACGGTGGCGGACATGCGGCCTTTTTTGCGGCGCAGCTGGATCGCGATCGCGATCGGCGTCTGCGCGTTCGCCGCCGGGATGGTGACGTGGGTCGCCGCGCTGGTGGTGCTGACACTCGGCAGCCCGGTCATCACGCTGCTGATCGGGCGCTATGCGGCGCGCAAGGACGTAGCGGCAGGGTGATCACAACACCAGGCTGACGCGTCCGCCGGCTTGGCGTTCCAGCCGGCCGGCAAGCTCCAGTTCCAGCAGCACGGTCTGTACGATCGCCGGGGCGACGTGGCTCTGGCGGATCAACTCGTCGACCGTAACCGGCACCGGCCCCAGCAAACCGGCGATCCGCGCACGATCGGCGTCGCTCGCATCCGCCGGCGGCGGGCCGCCATAGTTGGACGTAGGCATGCGGACGCCGCGTGGGTCGATCGGGCGCAGCTGTTCCAGCACGTCGGCGGCGGTCTGGATCAGCGTCGCGCCTTCGCGGATCAGGAGGTTGCAGCCCTGCGCGCGTGGATCGAGCGGGCTGCCGGGAACCGCCATCACCTCGCGCCCGGCCTCGTTCGCCAGACGCGCGGTGATCAGCGATCCGGAGCGGAGCGCCGCCTCGACCACCACCGTGCCGAGCGCCAGCCCGGCGATGATCCGGTTGCGTGACGGGAAATGGCGCGCAAGCGGCTGCGTCCCGGGCGGTTGTTCGGCGATCAGCAGGCCCCCGGACGCCACTTGTTCCTGCAGGCCGGCATTTTCCGGCGGGAAGACCACGTCGACGCCGCTGGCGATGACGCCGATCGTCCGCGGCATAGCGCCGACATGCGCCGCAGTGTCGATCCCGCGCGCCAGCCCGCTGACGACGGTCACCCCCTCTGCCGCCAGTTCGTAGCCGAGCGTCCGCGCGAAGCGACACGCCGCGGCCGACGCATTGCGCGCGCCGACGATCGCGACGCACATCTGCCGCGTCAGCGCCAGGTCGCCCCGCACGATCAGCGCTGGCGGCGCGGTATCGATCTCGGCCAGCAGCGCCGGATAGTCGGGATCGTCGAGGAACAGGTAGTGCGCACCGAGCCGCGCCGTCGCCGCCATCTCGCGCGCGATCATCCCCGCATCGGCTATCGTCGGCGCCGCCCCGCCGCCGCGACGCGCGAGCGTCGGCAGCATTTCCAGCGCCGCTGCGGCGGTGCCGAAGCGCGCGATCAACTGACGATAGGTGACCGGACCGATCCCCGGCGTACGGATCAGTCGGAGGCGCGCGACATCGCGCTCAGCCATCGGAAAGCGCACCAGCCTCGTCGATCGCGTCCTTGCGTCCGATCCGCGGTTCGGTGCCGGCGATCAGCCGCTCGATATTCTCGGCATGCTTCCACAACACGATCGCCGCCAGCGCGAGCACCAGCATCACGATGTCGAACCGCCCGAACAGCGCTCCGCTGACCGGTGCGCTGACCGCCGCGGCCATGCCGGCGACCGACGAGATGCGGACGGTCGCGAGCAGACCGAGCCAGACGAGCGCATAGACCAGCCCCATCGGCCAGTGCAGCGCGAGCACGATCCCCATCATCGTCGCCACGCCCTTGCCACCCCTGAAGCGCAGCCAGACCGGATAGCAGTGACCGATGAACGCCGCCGCCGCGGCAACTACACCGTCGCCTGGGAACAGCCAGTCCGCCAGCCACACCGCCGCCGCGCCCTTCAGCAGGTCGAGCAGCAACGTCGCCGCCGCCAGTCCCTTGCGCCCCGTCCTAAGCACGTTGGTCGCGCCAATGTTGCCGGAGCCGATGCTGCGCAGGTCGCCCGCGCCCGCGAACCGCGTCAGCAGCACGCCAAAGGGGATGGAGCCCAGCAGATAGCCGAGCAACAGTGCGCATGTCGGTGCGACCCAGAGTATCTCGGTGTGCAAGCCTGCCCCTTCGTATCGAGGACGATCATAGCCGGTTCGGTGCGGTTGCGCCAATGGCGGTGCACCAACTTCGCTCAAGCCCGTTGGCGACCACGTGCTTGCGGTCGCCGGAGACCGCTCTAAGGGCAGATCGCATGAGCGGCGGCCCGATCCTCTTCTTCGATTCCGGCGTCGGTGGCCTGTCCGTGGTCGCACCGACACGAGCGCTGCTGCCGCACGCGCCGATCGTCTATGCGGCGGATTCTGCGGGCTTTCCCTACGGCGTCAAGAGCGAGGCGGAGATTGCGGCGCGCGTGCCGGCGTTGCTCGGGCGACTGGTCGAACGGTATCGGCCGCGGCTGGTGGTGATCGCCTGCAACACCGCTTCGACGATTGCCCTGCCGGTCGTCCGCGCCGCGCTCGACGTGCCCGTGGTCGGCACGGTGCCGGCGATCAAGCCCGCAGCCGAAGCGAGTCGCAGCCGCGTCATCGGCGTGTTGGGAACCGAGGCGACGGTGCGCCAAGCCTATGTCGACGATCTCGCCGCGCGGTTCGCAGCCGATTGCATCGTGCTGCGCCACGGCTCGGCCGAACTCGTCCGGCTGGCCGAGGCGAAGCTTGCCGGCCGCGCAACCGATCCCGGGCGGTATCGCGCCGTGCTCTCGGGCCTGTTCGATCAGCCCGACGGCAAGCGGATCGACGTGATCGTCAACGCCTGCACGCACTTCCCGCTGGTCGCGGCGGAACTGGCGGCGGCGGCACCGCCGGGGATGCACTTCGTCGACGGCGGTCCGGGAATCGCCCGGCGAATCGCCTTTCTGACGCAAGGGCAAGACTGGCCCGTCGGCACGCCGCACCACCGCGCGGTGTTCACCCGCCTCGACGATGCCGAACGCGCGCTGGCCCCGGCGCTGGCAGGCTATGGTATCGTACAGATGGAAGCGCTGTAGACCATCCCGCCGTCCGGGTGACGGCAAACGGGGGCAGGGTGGGACTATATGCCCACCCGCCCGATCACGCCCACCGCTTTTATCCACTGGCAACCCGCCCTTCGCGCGGTTACATGGCTTTCCCATGAGCAGCGACGGCACGGACGTGCGCGTGGATTATACGCGCGTCTTCACCCAGGCGATCGATCGCCTACATGCCGAGGGCCGGTACCGGGTCTTCATCGACATCCTCCGCAACAAGGGGATGTTCCCCAACGCGCGCTGCTTTGCCGGCCACAATGGGCCGAAGCCGATCACCGTCTGGTGTTCCAACGATTATCTCGCGATGGGTCAGCATCCCAAGGTGATCGAGGCGATGGAAGAAGCGCTGCACGACGTCGGCGCGGGATCGGGCGGCACCCGCAACATCGGCGGCAACACGCATTACCATATCGATCTGGAACACGAACTCGCCGACCTTCACGGCAAGGAATCGGCGCTGCTGTTCACCAGCGGCTACGTTTCCAACGAGGCGACGCTGTCGACGCTTGCCAAGATACTGCCCGGCTGCGTGATCTTCTCGGACGAACTCAATCACGCCTCGATGATCGCAGGCATCCGCAATTCGGGCTGCGAAAAGCGCATCTTCCGCCACAACGACCTCGCGCATCTCGAGGAATTGCTTGCTGCCGAAGACCCGTCGGTGCCGAAGCTGATCGCGTTCGAAAGCGTGTATTCGATGGAAGCGGACATCGCGCCGATCGCTGCGATCTGCGACCTCGCCGATAGATATAACGCGCTGACCTACCTCGACGAAGTCCATGCCGTCGGCATGTACGGCGCGCGCGGCGGCGGCATTTCCGAACAGGAAGGCGTCGCCGATCGGCTGACGATCATCGAAGGCACGCTCGGCAAGGCGTTCGGCGTGATGGGCGGCTATATCGCCGCGGACCAGACGATCGTCGATGTCATCCGCAGCTATGCGCCCGGCTTCATCTTCACCACCAGCCTGTCGCCGGTTCTCGTCGCGGGCGTGCTGGCGAGCGTCCGCCATCTGAAATCGTCCAGCGTCGAGCGCGAGGGGCAGCAGGCCTCGGCGACGCTGCTCAAGACGATGCTCGACGACGCCGGTCTGCCGGTGATGATGGGCGATACCCATATCGTGCCGATCATGGTCGGCGATCCGGTGAAGGCGAAGCGGATCAGCGACATCCTGCTCGCCGAATACGGCGTCTACGTCCAGCCGATCAATTACCCGACGGTGCCGCGCGGCAGCGAACGCCTGCGCTTCACGCCCGGCCCCAGCCATACGCCGGTAATGATGCGGGAACTCACCGACGCGCTGGTCGAGATCTGGAGCCGGCTGGAGCTGCGCAAGGCCGCCTAGGGCATCGATACGCCGCAGATGATCCCGCACAGGATCGTCAGCGCGCCGAGGCCGATCGATAGCGGGACGCGCATCGCCAGCCAGCCCTCCGGCGCGATATGCGCCTCGACCAGACGGCGGTCGATCAGCAGGGTCATCATCACCGCCGATCCCAGCAGCACCAGCGCCCAGTTCAGCGTCAGCACATGGGCGATCGACAGCAGGATCAGCGCGGCACCGAATAGCGACGGCGCCACCGCCCAGCAGGCGATCCGCCCCTGACCATCCGCCGTCATCATCGCGAAACCCCACCAGATTCCGCCCAGGAAGCTCAGGATCAAAGTGGCATAGCCGAAGGCGAACATCGGTCCGATGTCGCTGGCGCCACCGAAGAAGCACGTCGCCGCCGCAGCGATCTGCGGCAACAGCCCCGCATAGCCCAGGATCAGCGGTGATTCGCCGACAGCGGTCGCACTCCGCCCGGCGGGACGCTCAGACATCGTCGCCGACCGTAGCGGAGCGACGCCGATGGCCGGTCCTGGAGCGATGGTAATGCGTCATGTTCTTATCCCAGATTTAGTCGGCTGTCGGGCAAAGCGCGCGAACGACCCACTGCGTTCCGCCCCGACTCTGGCAATTGCGGCGATCCATCGCTAAGGCGCGCTGCATCCGATCCGTCTCGCCACAGGACGTCCATTTGCGCATCGCCTTCGCTTCCGATCACGCTGCCGTCGCGCTGAAGGCGCTGCTGGTCGAGCACGCCGCGGCATTGGGCCATGACACGATCGATCTGGGGCCGGATACCGATGCCCGCGTCGATTATCCTGATTTCGGCTACGCACTCGCCGAGGCGATCGCGTCGGGCGGGGCGGACTTCGGTGTCGCGCTGTGCGGATCGGGCATCGGCATCTCGATCGCGGTAAACCGCGATCCGGCATGTCGCTGCGCGCTCGTTTCCGAACCGTTGTCCGCCACTCTTGCGCGGCACCACAACGACGCCAATGTCGTGGCCATGGGTGCGCGCCTGATCGGACCCGACCTCGCCAAGGCCTGCCTCGAAGCTTTCCTCGCTGCCCCGTTCGAAGGCGGCCGTCACCAGAACCGCGTCGACAAACTGTCGCGAAAGGACTGAACCCATGAGCACCCGGCCCACCGATTTCAGTGATATCCGCCACGACGGCTTCTTCTCGCAGAGCCTGGCCGATGCCGATCCCGCGATCGCCGCTGGCATCGCCCACGAACTGGAGCGCGAACAGACGCAGATCGAGCTGATCGCGTCGGAAAACATCGTGTCGAAAGCAGTGCTCGAGGCGCAAGGGTCGGTCTTCACCAACAAATATGCCGAGGGCTATCCCGGCAAGCGCTATTACCAGGGCTGCGCGCCATCCGACGAGGTCGAGACGCTGGCGATTGAACGCGCCAAGCAGATCTTCGGCTGCGGCTTTGTCAACGTCCAGCCCCACTCGGGTGCACAGGCGAACGGCGCGGTGATGCTGGCGCTGGTCAAGCCGGGCGAGACGATCCTTGGCATGAGCCTCGACGCCGGCGGCCACCTGACCCATGGCGCGCGCGCCGCGATGTCGGGCAAGTGGTTCAACGCGATCCAGTACGGCGTCGATCCGGTCACGCATCTGATCGACTATGACGAGGTCGAGCGGCTCGCGGTCGAGCATCAGCCCAAGCTCATCATCGCGGGCGGTTCCGCCTACCCCCGTGTCATCAACTTCGCCAAGTTCCGCGAGATCGCGGACAAGGTCGGCGCCTATTTCATGGTCGACATGGCGCATTTCGCCGGCATCGTCGCCGCCGGCCTGCACCCCACGCCGTTCGGTCATGCGCACGTCGTCACCACCACGACGCACAAGACGTTACGCGGCCCCCGCGGCGGCATGATCCTGACCAACGACGAGGCGCTCGCCAAGAAGTTCAACTCGGCGGTCTTCCCCGGCTTGCAGGGCGGCCCCCTGATGCACGTCATCGCCGCCAAGGCGGTCGCGTTCGGCGAGGCGCTGCAGCCCGGCTACAAGAGCTATATCGCCGCCGTCGTCGAGAACGCCAAGGTTCTCGCCGCAACGCTCAAGGAACGGGGCAGCGATGTCGTCTCCGGCGGCACCGACACCCACCTCGCGCTGATCGACCTCACGCCGCTCGGCATCACGGGCCGCGATGCGGACGAGGCGCTGGAGCGCGCCGGCATCACCTGCAACAAGAACGGCATCCCCAACGATCCGCTGCCGCCGGTCAAGACCAGCGGTATCCGCGTCGGCTCGCCCGCTGGCACCACCCGCGGCTTCGGCCCCGCCGAATTCCGCGAGATCGGCCACATGGTCGCTGACGTGCTCGACGGTCTCGCCAAGAAGGGCGAACACGGGGACCCGGAGGTCGAGGCGAACGTTCGGACCCGTGTGCGCGCTTTGTGCGCCCGCTTCCCCATCTATCAAGGATAAGCCATGTCGAAGATCGAAGAGGTTCAGGCCACTGTCAAGAACACCCCCGGCCTCGGCAAGAAGATGGCCAAATACGGCGCGATCGGCGCCGTCGTGGCGATCCCGATTCCGTTCGTCGGCCCCGTGCTCGGTGCACTGGTCGGCGCCGGCGTGGCCTATGCCAAGCGCAAGGACTAAATACCTGAATGCGATGCCCCTTCTGCGGCCATGACGACAGCCAGGTAAAGGACAGCCGCCCCACCGAAGACGGGGCGGCGATCCGGCGCCGCCGCCAGTGCGAAGGCTGTGCGGCGCGCTTCACCACCTTCGAACGCATTCAGCTCCGCGACTTGTGGGTGCTCAAAAGCAACGCGTCGGGCGGCGTCCGGCGCGAGGCGTTCGATCGCGAGAAGCTGCTCCGCTCCGTCTCGATCGCCACGCGCAAGCGCCCGATCGAGCCGCTACGCATCGAAAAGCTGGTCAGTGGCATCCAGCGCCAACTCGAAACGCAGGGGGAGAGCGAAGTGTCGTCGAAGCGGATCGGCGAGATGGTGATGGATGGGCTGAAGGGTCTCGATTCCGTCGCCTACATCCGCTTCGCCAGCGTCTATCGCGATTTCAGCGAAGCCCGCGATTTCGAGGAATTCGCCGGCACCGTCGAACAGGCGGGGCGTATCGAATGAACCCCGTCATCGTACTCGTCCGCCCGCAACTGGGCGAGAATATCGGCAAGGCCGCACGCGCGATGCTCAATTTCGGGCTGACCGAGATGCGGCTGGTGTCGCCGCGCGACGGCTGGCCCAATCCCAACGCCGGCCCTGCTGCGAGCGGCGCGGACATCGTGCTCGAACGGGCGCAGGTGTTCGACAGCGTCGCCGACGCGGTGGCGGATTGCGCCCACGTCTACGCCACCACCGTCCGCAAGCGCGGCGTCACCAAGCCGGTGGTCACTCCCGAAGTTGCAGCGAGAGAGGTCCATGCCGCTCCCGAACGCTCGGCCTTCCTGTTCGGGCCGGAACGCTCTGGTTTGGAAACAGAGGATGTCGCACTTGCCCGCACGATCCTGACCGTGCCGATCAACCCCGAATTCGGCAGCCTCAACCTCGCGCAGGCGGTGATCCTCGTCGCCTACGAATGGTCGAAGGGGCAGGCGCTGGCGCAGCCATCACTGACGCCGATCGACCCGCCTGCGCCGCAGGAGGAGCTGGAGGGCATGATCGGCCAGCTCGACGACATGCTGGAGCGCGCAAACTTCTTCTTCCCACCCGATCGCGTCGCGACCTCGAAACGCACGTTGCGCACGTTGCTGACCAAACCCGCCTGGTCCTCGCAGGAGGTGCGGACGATGCGCGGCGTTCTGTCCGCGCTCAACGGCGCGAAGGAACGTCGGGTGGAGGCTCAGCGTGCGTCGAATGCAGAAAGTTCATAGGCGATCGACACTTCCACCAGCTGTTCCCACAGGTCGGCGATCGCGCCACCGGGCAGCCCCAGCCGCTCCGCCTCGGCGCGCGCATTGGCGATCACCGCCGCCTTGCGCGCTTCGTCGCGGACGTGCCCACGCTCCGGCTTGATGCGCGCAGCGGCGTCCATATAGGCGAAGCGCTGCGCCAGCAGCGCGACCAGTTCGCGATCGAGCGCGTCGACGCCGGCGCGAACCTCCTTCATGGTGGTGCAGTCGGGGCCTGGAAGAACAGTCGTCATGGGCCGCCGTGTGACGGCCCGCGCCGTGCCTGTCCAGCTTGACTTGGCCACAGGCTCCGGCTAGGCGCCCGCCTTCGCAACAGCCCACGCACCCCGGTGAAGCGATGGGCCTGCCTCTTTCGGGATCAGCAGAGCGAGACCGGGATCAACCCCGCCGCATGGTTCGCCATGGGGTGGGACCACGTCGTTACAGTTGCCAAGGATTAGAATATGTCGAAGCGCCATAGCGCCAAGCACAAGCTCGACCGTCGTCTCGGCGAGAACATCTGGGGCCGGCCCAAGTCGCCGGTCAACAAGCGTGAATACGGCCCCGGCCAGCACGGCCAGCGCCGCAAGGGCAAGGTGTCGGACTTCGGCATCCAGCTGCGCGCCAAGCAGAAGCTCAAGGGCTATTACGGCGACGTGACCGAGAAGCAGTTCCGCGCCTGCTACCACGAAGCCGCGCGCATGAAGGGCGATACCAGCCAGAACCTGATCGGCCTGCTCGAACAGCGCCTCGACATGATCGTCTACCGCGCCAAGTTCGCGCCGACGATCTTCGCCGCGCGCCAGATCGTCAGCCACGGCCACATCCGCGTCAACGGCGTGAAGTGCAACATCGCATCGCGTCGCTGCTTCGTCGGTGACGAGATCACGCTGGGCACGAAGGCCAAGGAAATGGCGCTGGTGCTCGAGGCGCAGAACCTCGCCGAGCGCGAGATCCCCGATTACGTCGCACCGGACGGCAATGCCAAGATCACCTTCGTCCGCGTTCCGACGCTCGACGAGGTGCCTTACCCGGTGAAGATGGAACCGAACCTCGTCGTCGAATTCTACTCGCGTTGATAAGCGCAGAGTAAATTCCTCGACCGGCCGGCGGGGCTACGGCTCTGTCCGACGTCATCGCTTCGCGATGACGCTGCCGGGACCAGGCAAGGAGAAGGGCGGTCCGCTGGGCCGCCCTTTTTCTTTCTCCGTCAACCACTTGCTCCCCGCCACCGAATAGCGCTGTCCTACACGCCGCCGCCACGATAGCCTCCACCCCGCACGTTCGGCGTCGGGTACGGCCGCGCGGACCATGGTAGGGAAGCGAAGTTGAGAATGCCGGTACAGTCTCTCAACTTCCTCAACTTCATCCCCGTACCGCGCCCGTGGACAACCGCCCGCGCCCGCGTCACAAGGCCGCATAGCCTGTCCTATCCCGCGGAGTTCTCCATGCGTCGCCTCATCCTCGCCGCCCTGCTCGCCACGCCGGCGATGGTCGCCGCCCAGACCGCCCCGCAGATCTCCGTCGATACTTTGAAGAAGGTCACGAAAACCCTCTCCTCAGACGCGTTCGAAGGCCGCGCCCCCGGCAGCGCCGGCGAGGAAAAGACCCTCGCCTACCTGCAACAGCAGTTCCAGAAGGCCGGCCTCAAGCCAGGCAACAAGGGCCAGTGGCTTCAGGACGTGCCGCTGGTCGAGATCACCGCGCAGAACGTCACCCCGCTGACGATCACCGGCGGCAAGTCCCCGCTCGCCCTCGCCTACGGCCCCGACATGGTCGTCGGCACCTATCGCGTCACGCCGCATATCGATGTGAAGGACAGCGAAATGGTCTTCGCGGGTTACGGTATCGTCGCCCCCGAAAAGGGCTGGAACGACTATGCCGGACTCGACGTGAAGGGAAAGACCGTCGTCGTCCTCATCAACGATCCCGACTGGCAGACGCAGGGGCTGACCGGCCCGTTCAATGGCCGCGCGATGACCTATTACGGGCGCTGGACCTACAAATATGAGGAAGCGGCGCGGCAAGGCGCGGCGGCGGTCCTGATCGTCCACCAGACCGAACCCGCCGCTTATGGCTGGAACGTCGTCCAGTCGAGCAACACCGGCGCGGCGCACGTCGCCGATGCCGCCAACGGCCATATGGACGACACCGCCGCCCACGGCTGGATGCAGCTCGACAAGGCCCGCGCCTTGTTCGCCAGCGCCGGCAAGGACTTCGACCAACTCGCCGCCGCCGCCAAGGTGAAGGGGTTCAAGCCTGTGTCCCTGGGCGTGAAGGCCTCGGTCAGCTTCGACAACCAGATCAAGAAACAGGTCTCGCACAATGTCGTCGGCATCCTGCCCGGCCGCGAAGCTCCCGACGAATATGTCCTGCTGTCGGCGCATTGGGATCACCTCGGCCGCTGCACGCCGGTGAACGGCGACGACATCTGCAACGGCGCGGTTGACAATGCCGACGGCACCGCGGCGCTGGTCGCCTTGGCGGAGGCGAACGTGAAGGCCGGCGCACCCCGCCGCTCGATGGTGTTCGTTGCGCTGACCGCAGAGGAATCGGGCCTGCTCGGCTCGGCTTATTATGGCGAGAACCCGGTCTATCCGCTCGCGAAGACGGTAGGCGGCGCCAACATGGACGCGCTCGCCATGTACGGCCCGTCGAAGGACGTGATCGTCATCGGCCCCGGCAAGTCGCAACTCGATACCTATCTCAACGCCGCGCTGAAGGCGCAGGGCCGCACCGCAACGCCGGAGCCCACCCCGGAAAAGGGCTTCTATTACCGCTCCGACCATTTCAGCCTCGCCAAGCATGGCGTGCCGATGGTCTATTTCGAAACCGGCCAGAACCTCGTGAAGGGTGGCCTCGCCGCCGGACAGGCCGCGGCGAAGGATTACGAGGAGCATCGCTACCACGCGCCCTCCGACGAATATGACCCCAACTGGGACTGGAGCGGCGTGCAGCAGGATGTCGCGCTCTATTATTCGCTCAGCCGTGCGCTCGCCGAAAGCCGCGACTGGCCGAACTGGATGCCCGGCGACGAATTCCGCGCGATCCGCGACAAGAGCCGGGCCACGGTGACTGGAGCCGCCAAGTGACGGTCGCACCGCCGCCCGCCGAATGGGCACCGCACAAGGCGGTGTGGATCGGCTTCCCCAGCCATCCCGAGCTGTGGCAGGACGACCTCGATCCCGCCCGCGACGAGGTCGTCGCCTTCGCCAGCGCCGTCCACGCCGATGGCCGCGGCGAGACCGTGATCCTGGTCTGCGCCGATGCCGAGGCGGGCAGCGCCGCGACCGTCATGGCCCCCTTCGCCGAGATCGTCGTCGAACCGTTCGGCGACATCTGGCTGCGCGACACCGGCCCGATCGTGCTCGGCACCGGCGAGGCGCGCGACTTCGCCTTCAATGGCTGGGGCGGCAAATACGACCTGCCTGGCGACGACACGATCGGCCTGCGACTGGCCAAGCAGCGCGGCAAGCCGGTCGGCTATTGCAACTGGGTGCTCGAGGGCGGCGCGATCGACGGTGACGGCACTGGTGTCGTCGTCACGACCGAACAATGCCTGCTCAACCCCAACCGCAACCCGACGCTGGGCAAGGCGCAGATCGAGGCGCGGCTGCATGAGGACCTCGGTTTCACCAAGGTGGTGTGGCTGGGCGACGGCCTGCTCAACGACCATACCGACGGCCATGTCGACAACCTCGCCCGCTTCGTCGCCCCGGGCCGATTGGCGATCCCGCAAGCCGCGGAGAACGACCCGAACTGGCAGGTCTACCAGCACGCCGTCCGCGATGCACAGGCGGCGGGGCTGGACGTCGTGCCGATCCCATCCCCCGGCCGCGTCCTGCGCGATGAAGAGGTCGTGCCGGCAAGCTACATGAACTTCTACATCGGCAACGCCGCGGTGGTCGTGCCCGTCTACGGCACCGAGAACGACGATGCGGCCGTGGCGGCGATCCAGGCGCTGTTCCCCGATCGCGAAACAGTGGGCCTGCGCGCCGACCACATCCTGACCGGCGGCGGCAGCTTCCACTGCATCAGCCAGCAGATCCCGGCGCAGGTCTAGCCCCCGTGCACCTGCCTCCGCAGGAGCACACGGCAGGGGTGACGACCCGCCCCGCCGTCACTACATGCACGCCATGACCCAGATCACCGTCGCCGCCCTGCAACTCGGCTTCTCGAACGACATCGACGCCAACATCACCAACGTCTCGCGGCTGGTGCGAGAGGCGGCGGGGCAGGGGGCTCAGGTCATCCTGCCCCCCGAATTGTTCGAGGGCGAGTACTTCTGCCGGGTCGAGGACGAAGGGCTGTTCGCCAACGCCGCTCCGGTCGGCGAACACAAGGCGGTGCTGGCGATGCAGGCCTTGGCTGAGGCGCTGAAGGTCACCATCCCGACCAGCTTCTTCGAAGCCGACGGCCCGCATTATTACAACAGCCTCGCGATGATCGGTCCCGATGGGGAAGTTCAGGGCGTCTACCGCAAGAGCCACATTCCCGACGGCCCCGGGTACGAGGAGAAATTCTACTTCCGCCCCGGCAACACCGGTTTCAAGGTCTGGCCCGCGCCGCCGACCGCGCCGGGCTGGAAGCTCGGCGTCGGCGTCTGCTGGGACCAATGGTATCCTGAAACGGCGCGGGCGATGATGCTGATGGGTGCCGAACTGCTGTTCTACCCGACCGCGATCGGCAGCGAACCGCACGATACGTCGCTCGACACCGCTCGCCTGTGGCGGCGTGCGATGGTCGGCCATGCGGTATCCAACGTCGTCCCCGTCATTGCCGCCAACCGCATTGGCGTCGAACATGGCCAGACCTTCTACGGCACCAGCTTCATCACGGACGAACGCGGCGACATCATTGCCGAACTCGACCGGGAGGAGGAAGGCGTGATCGTTGCGACGCTTGATCTGGAGCGAATTCAACGCCATCGTGCTGCCTTCGGATTCTTCCGTGATCGGAGGCCTGATCTGTATGAACGTCTGGTTCGCGACGAATAGCGTCATCCCGGCGACGATTGCTGCAACGCTTGCGATCACATCGCCATTGCAGGCGCAGGATGGCCGGTCGCCACAAACGGCGGCGCCCCCCAGCACCGTCCCGAACCGGGGCGCCGATTCGGAGCCGGACGACATCCTCGTCGAAGGGTATCGCGACAGGCCGGATATCCAGACCAGCGTTTCCAATCCGACCATGACGTCGGCAGTCAAAAACCGTCAGGCGTTCGAATATTCCGAACGGATCGCCAAATGCGCTGCACGTAACAAGATCGGCAGCACGGCGCGCCTGAAGGCGGTGGTCGACGGCGAGTTCAACACGACCACGCATGCGGTCGCGCAGGACCGACTGAAGCGGACCTATATCACCTGTTCGGAAAGTCCGACGCTGTTGAGCTTCACGACGGTCGGCGCGTCGACCTTGGAACGGATGGCGGCGAATACCCAGGTCTTCGGCGACTCGGGCGACAGCAGAGGCCTGTCGGGTGCGAACGACATCGCACCGCTAGGATGGTCGATCTACGATCGCGGCGCATTCACCATCGAGGCGTTACGCCGGTTCGCCCCCGAACTTCGGCTGACGCGGGCCCAGACGCAGGATCCCGCGGTACAGTCGCGCTTCAATCTGCGCGAAATGCCGCGCAACCGCCACCGCCTGCCAACCGATTTCCGGTATTTCGAGGTGGCGGTCTGCATGGTGCGGGTCGAGCCGAAGCTTGCGGTACGGCTGGCTACCAGCGAAGGTGCGGCGCGGATCAGCGATACACAGGCGGCCCTGATCGACCGGGCACGCGTCTGCGTCGGCGGCGCCCGGAACGTGCGCGTCGATCCGACGCAGTTCCGCATCTATATCGCCGATGCGGTGTACCGCTGGGCCGTGGCTGCCAAGGGCGTCGATTCGCTGATTCCCGATCAGAGAGGCTGACGGAGTTCCAGCGCGCGGGCGAACACGGCATCGAACATCGCTTCGTCGAGGCGCCCGGTGTTCTGATTGTAGCGCGAAGGATGGTAGCTATCGATCAGCATGCGTCCGTCGGGCATGCGATGTTCGGCAAGATGCGCGAAATTGGCCTTGGGCAGGCGCCCGCCCATAACCTTTACCGCCGATTGATGCGCGATCTGCCCCAGCGCCACGACGACGCGGACGTTGGCGAGTGCAGCGATCTCTCCGTCCAGAAACGCCCGGCACGTGCGGATTTCCTCCGGCGTCGGCTTGTTGGCGGGCGGCAGGCATTTGACGGCGTTGAGGATCATCGCACCGGTCAGCGCGACATCGTCATTGGCCCGATTGGCGAAGGTGCCGGTCGCCAGTCCGAACCGCCCCAGCGTCGCGAACAGCAGGGTGCCGGAATGATCGCCGGTGAACGGTCGCCCCGTGCGGTTGGCCCCGTGCAGACCCGGCGCCAGACCGATGATCGCAAGCCATGCATCGGGATCGCCGAACGCAGGGACGGGCGCATTCCACCATGTCGGGTTCTGTTCGCGCAGGGCGTCGCGCGCTGCGACGAGGCGAGGGCATCGGGGGCAATCGCGCGACGGCTCGACGGGATCGGACAGGCTGGGTGCTAAGGTCATCGTTTCCGCCTAAAGCGCGGCGATGACGGCGGCAATCTATGCGATCGGTATCGGGTCGAACCGGCGGGGCCGTCACGGCAGTCCCGTTGCCGAGGTAAGGGCGGCTATCGCCACGTTGGGGACCGTCATCGCCCGATCGCCGGTGATCACGTCCGCACCCCTGGGCCCATCGATCCGACGCTTCGCCAATGCGGTCGTGCTGATCGAGACCATGGAATCCCCGCTCGCATTGCTCGACCGGCTGAAGGCGATCGAGGTCGCGTTCGGTCGCCGTCGTGGCCAGCGCTGGGGTGCGCGCGTCATCGATCTCGATATCCTGTTGTGGTCCGGTGGCGTGTGGCGCGACGACCGTCTGACGGTGCCGCATGCCGGTCTGCGCACCCGAAGTTTCGTACTGACGCCGCTGGCGACCATCGCACCCGCTTGGCGCGACCCGGTGAGTGGCAGAACCATGCGTCAATTGGCACATGCGGTTGACCGACCGCGCGCCCGCCCCTAGTTGCCCCGGATCGATGGCGGGGGTCCGTAGCTCAGTTGGTAGAGCAAGCGACTTTTAATCGAGAGGTCCCGGGTTCGAGCCCCGGCGGACCCACCATCGACGCTTTCCGGGGGAATCCACCCGGTCCCAAAACATCCCAAAAACGGCAGAAAACCGCCATTTCCTTGTCGCGGAGCGTCCCGTCGGGTATTCTCCAATCATTCGGCAACTGGGGGCATCCCGGGGGCACTGAAAACGGGAAGTGGGGGCATCGTGGCACTGAGCGATGTGCAGGCGCGCAAGGCAGTGGCGGCCGAGAAGGACTACAAACTCGCTGATTCGAACGGTTTGTACCTGTTCGTCACAACCAAGGGCTTCAAATCGTGGCGCTATAAGTACCGGTTTGGCAATAAAGAGAAGCGCCTTACCTTCGGTCCATACCCCGAGGTTTCGCTGAAAGAGGCGAGGGAGCGTCGCGATCGCGCTCGTGCAGAACTGCGCGACCACAAGGATCCGGGCATGGAGGATCGGAAGCGGGCGATGCGGTCCCAAGCCGATGCCGGCACTACGTTCAAGGTCGTCGCGCAGCGCTGGTATGAGGCGCAATGCCCCCGCTGGTCGCCGGTACAGTGCAAGAAGGTCATCCAGGCGCTGGAGAGGGACATCTACCCTGAGATCGGCTCTCTGCCGCTTTTAGACGTCGACGGGCCGATGATCCTGCGCATGCTTCGCAAGGTGGAGGCACGCGGTGCAATCGACACCGCCAAGCGGCTGCGGCAGCACGTCTCCGGCGTCTTCCAGTTCGGAATGGCGGAGGGGCTGGTACCAGGTGACCCAGCCGTCGGGATCAAGAAGGCGCTGAAGCCGACGCCGACGGGAGGCAAGCAGCCGGCGCTGAAGGATCTGGACGCAGCTCGGAAGCTACTTGCCGACATGGAGGCTTCGTCGTCGGGTCCGATGACAAAGCTGGCGTCCAAGCTGCTGGCACTGACCGCGGTGCGGCCTGGCATCCTGCGCGCCGTGCCGTGGAAGGAGTTCGAAGGGATCGACTGGACCGATCCCGATGCCCCCGCGCCGGGGGCATTATGGCGTATCCCGGCCGAGCGGATGAAGCTGGCGCTGGAGAACAAGGCTGACGAGGCGTTCGAGCACGTCGTTCCACTAGCCCGACAGGCGGTGAACGTGCTGCACGAGGCGCGCCGGCTGACCGGACGCTTCCCCTATGTCTTCCACAGCGTCCGATCGACGCACCAGCCAATGAGCGAGAACACGCTCGGCTATATGTATTCGCGCAATGGCTACAGCGGCCGGCATGTGCCGCATGGCTGGCGATCGACCTTCTCCACGATCATGAACGAGCGAGCTGTCGAGCAGCGTCGGCCGGATGATCGCGCCATCATCGACGCCATGCTGGCGCACCGGGCAAAAGGGGAGTCGGGTTCGGAGATGGCATACAACCGAGCTGCGTATATGCCCCGGCGGCGAGAGATTGCGCAGGATTGGGCTGATCTGCTGCTGCCGGATGGCAAGTCAGCGTAATGACGATGTTTTCGCTCCGAGAACCAAGAAAGATTCGACAGGCAGGCCCTAAATAGGGAGACATGCCGCCGCACGCGCCCTGAACTGGCACGAGCGGGAGAAGGCAATGCCTGCATTTAGCGAGCTACCAGTCCGCGGAGGAAACGGGGACTGGCACGTTAACTACTTCCGCGTGTTCATCTGGCCCATCAAGCGGAAACCATTTCCAAGCGGCTGCGATCTGATTGATCTGATGCCGAAGGTCATGAACGAGCACACCGCGAAAGTGTCGATCGATGGCGCCCACCCGTGGAGGCACGAGCCGACATTGTTGTTTCGCGGCGTGGCCCGGATCCGTCCATTCACCGTGCTGGCGCCGGGTGCTCTGCCGCTCCCGGTGCCTCTGCCGAAATCACTCGAAAGGTATGGCGTCCCGGAGAGCGCCCGCACTTGGCTGACGCCGCAAGTACACACCGACAGCGTCGGTGTAGTTCAGATACCGGGGAAACACTCCTTCACTGTTCAGACCCTGAAGCGGAATTACGAGACAGCCGACGACCGGACGATCCGGGGCATGGTCGGACAGAACCTTGAAAGCGGCCTGAAGAAGCTTCTGAAGAACGTCAGAGATGGTGTCGCCCGCCCGCTACCAGGCCTCCCGCTGGTCGATCCATTCGGCATCGGGCGACGCAGCGTCCTGGAAGCCGTCGATCAACTCAGGTGGCTGGAGGATCAAACCGGTGATGGGCTTAAGGCGCTTGGCGATCTCGCGGTCAATATCAACCAGCACCATTTCCTCGCGGGTCGACGCGCCTTCAGGATGAGTACGGCTCAGGGGCTCAAGCTGAGCGATGCAGAGATCAGGAAGGCCGGCCTCACGCCGGGAGCTATCACCAACGACCTTTGGGTGTTCGAAACGGCTGCTGTCGAGCGGTACTCGATGCGCGTTTTCCAGTACGCCACCGAATATGGGATGGGCGGGGACGCTCAGATGTTGAAGCCCGTCTGGACCGAGATGTGCGAGAAGCTCGCTGCGTTCTATGGCAAGAAGTTAGGCCAGATCGACTCTCGTCAGGAGGATCACGCCGGTATCTCGGGGGTGCTAGGCAGCCCGACGTACAAGGCCATCAACACACGCCACAACGTCCTTCTGCCGATGAAGTAGCTCGATGGCCGCCTAGCCGGAAGACTTCTGCGGGACACGATGTCGGGCGATCTACAAAATTTTGCGATCTGGGCTGCGTAGATGCCCCGACGGCGGGAGATCGCGCAGGAATGGGCGAATTTATTGTTCTCTGAAAGCCATTAACTTGACGAGGATGTCGAGCTTAGTGGCGCTGGCAAGCGCCTCACCTATCGGCGGGCCGGTGGCCTCGCTGCCTAAGCAGCCCCCGATGGGGAGGAAGCGCAAGCACAAGGGCGGCTTCTACGGACATAAGCATAAGCCCTGACATGGCCTATAGACGCTGGTGAACCCGACTCTTATATGAAACTCGTTACAGAGGAGGGCGAATGATGACACGTGATCACGCCCACGACCCTCGGGCGGTCGCGAATAAGATTTATGAGCTGATGCAATCGGACGGACGGACCGTCACGCTTATGCAGATTATCAAGCTCGTCTATCTTGCTGACGGTTGGTCGCTTGCTCTCCGCGGCGTTCCTTTGTCTAAGCATTCGCCTCAGGCGTGGCAGTATGGGCCGGTTTTCCCCACGGTCTACAAGGCTTTCAAAAAGTTTGGTTCCCGGCCGATCACTGAGTTTGCGGCTGATCCTCGTAGCGGCGTTGCCGTATCTGAGGACTTCTCAGAGGATGAGGTGGCGCTTCTGCGTCAAGTAGTCGAGTCTTACGGGGCGCTGCATGCTTTCCGGCTTTCGGAGATCATGCACAAGCCGGGAACGCCTTGGACTGAGACATTTAACAATAGCGGGGCCTATGCTGAAATTCCCTTGGAGCTTATCGCGAAGCACTTCGCAGGGCTCCGAGACGAACGGGGGGTTGCTCGCTCCTAGCCTGTTTCCGATCGCAGATCATGCGGGCGAAGTCGCCTCGCTTCGGGACAAGGACGCAAACCGGCTGTCTGATTTAGAGAGCCGGATGGAATACCTCGTAGAAGAGCTTGGCCAAGAAAACCAGTTTAGGGTCGAGTTATCTGATTACGTTAAAGAGCTTAGGGCAGAGGCAACATTCATAAAGAAAGCCCGCGTCGTTTTCGGATCCGTTGCCGTAGTTGCGTGCTTATTCCTCTTTGTTGCTCCAATAATTATATGCGCAACAGAGTACAAGTGGTTCACTAGCTTGCCGCAGTATCCGCGAGCAGCGCTTCTTCTGGGCATGCTAGCGGCGGGAGTGCTTATCCTTCAAAGCCTCGTCAAATCCGTTTATCGTTCGGGCGCTGAGCGGCAAGCTGATGAGTTCATCCCGCCCCAACTTAAACTTATTCACGAGATAATGGGCGGCGTTAAGAGCGGTTAATCAGGACGGTTTCGACCCCTTCGCTGAACCCGCCGCCACCTATCGGCCTCCCGCGCCGACGCGGCTCGCTTGACTCTGTCGGCTTGTCGTGCGGCTTTGTCGGCGTGCTGAGCATGCGGCGAAGCACTTGGTCCTCTTGATTCTGGCCGGTAGCTTCCATGACCTTCTCTGAGCCTCCGATGCGGGACGTAGCTCACGCCATTGGCGAGGCGAGCATCCGATGGGGTGATATCGAGTTTGTACTACACGATCTCTGCGTCAATCTTGCGAAGTTTCACGATCGTCAGTTTGAACAGGCAGAGGCAGCGGGAGTCATGCACACCGTCCTGTCGGTCATGGATGTCCGGCAACGTGTCGCGGCCGCTAAGGCGCTCGCCGCTGGCGGGCTTGACCCCGACCTGTATGCAACCACAGAGAAGCTACTGAACTACATCGACAACGATCTGCGCAACGAGCGCAACCGGTTCGTTCACGACAATTGGCGGGAGCGAGACGGCAAAATCGTCCGGACCAAACACGGCGTTCGTGTCGTTCGGCCGCAGTCGCGCATGCTTGAGGTTCAATACAGCACAGCTAAGGAATTCACCTCGGTAGCCGACGTCCGGGTGTTCGCTGATACCGTAAGCACCACGCTACGTGATTTGATTAGGCTCGATGACGATCTGACTGAACTGTATCAATCGATATGGCCGCCCGAAGGATTAGATGAATTAGCTGGCGGGGCGTAACGAAGCTCATCTCGTCGTGCGACGCATTGCCCATGTAGGCGGCTAGGCCGGCTTCCAGCATAGTGTCTGAAATTGTATCCGCCGGGTTAATTGCAGGCTTACTGCCGCGAGATTGCATTACGGCGCACCTCCCACTCCATTGGTGCCGCATCTGACGTTCCCGATCTTCCTGCGTCGTGACGCGACTAGCCAAGCAGCGCCAAACCCGCAGCAGCGACAATCGCGGCTCCAAGTACGCCAAGCACCCGCTTGCGACGGGTCTTCAAGCGTTCGTGGTAGCGCGGTATGTCGATGAACCACTGGTCGTTGCCCGCAGCGACGATCACACCATCACGCTGCATCCGCTCGAACATCCGGCGCTCGATCCGGCGAGACGGCTCGTATGTCACGGCACTGTCGGGTGACACCGCGTTGCTCGTCATGAAGTGCCCGATCATATCCTGCTGGGCTTTCGCCATGATCGCTGCTGCTGCCGTCGCCACCGCTGTCTCTCCCCGTCGTCCTGCCGTAGCCTGCTCTTGATCGGCATGATCTACAAGACGCCGAAAGCCACGATCGAGGGGAAGCACCTACTGGAGACCGGAGCCACGTGCTGTAGCTAAGCCGCCGCCTGCCATTCTGTGGGTGCGGCGATCCACCTCTCCAGCTCCGTCTCGCGCCAAGCCACAGCGTTGGTGCTGAGCTTGATCGCGTGAGGAAACTCGCCCGCATCCATCTTGCGGTAGATCGACGTCCGCGACAGGCCGGTGCGATCCTTCACCTCTGGCAGCCGGACTAGCCGATTGCGTTGCTCCCCGGTCATCGACATTCTCCCATATTGTATTGGCGCCAGTAGCTCTGCCAGCGAATGGCGGCGCCGGCCGCGATCGTGGCGCAGGACAGGCTGCGACCGTCTGGCAGCGTGCATCGCGCGACCACCCGCTTGTAGCTCTTGCCGGTCGGCTGACAGACCAGCCGCTTATTCAGCGTCAGCCTGCTGACGATCCGCTGGCTGTGTTCGGCCGCAGCATCATCGCAGGTGTAGTTTGATCGACGTCCGGCGGGGCGACGGCATGGCTCTGCACTTTCGAAGTCAGGCGCTTGGACGCCAGCGATGCGGACCTTCTGACCCGATCGGCACCAGAGAGGCCCGTCGCCGTCGTGAACCTTCACGACCTCGCAGGTGAATGGGGGCAGGGGCGTCATGCGACCGCCGCCTGACGGTTACCCGAACAGACGCGACCAGAACGATTGCTGCCGAACCCGTCCGGCTTGCCACTGCGCACGTGCTTGCGCGGAACGCTGATAGAGCGCGCGGAGACGCTGCTCGCGGGGGAGATCTGAAATCCGGATTGGGTAGCTGTGCTGGGCCATAGAGGCATAACGCATGGCGCGACCAGTCGGTCTGTTTCAACGACGATGCGATGAAAGGATGCCGCCGGATGCGTAAGCACTTCTGACCGTATCGCCGGTGCAACAGCTCGGGACGCCGTCACGCCGCGATCCTCGTCGATGGGGTCGGGAACGGTATTACCGTCTCGCCACCATCAGGTCCGTCACTGCCGATCCCCTGCCACTCGCCGCAGCTACGCGTCTCATGCGTCACCGGGAACATGGACACGGGGAAGGGGCTGTTGCCCTGCACGACGACGGGGGCATGCACCTGGCACGTTCCAGTGTCGGCGGCGGCGGAGGGATCGCGCGTTGCCTTCGAAAGCTGCGGACCTTGCCGCTCCCACCAGGCGCACGAGCCACAGTTACGGCCTACACAGCCCATCAGCATAGCGGCATCCGATCCTGGAACTCACCGCAGGCGTTCTCGCGGTGTACGTTGGGGAAGATCGAGGTGAGGAACGCGTCACCGCGCTTCGTCATCTGCGGTGGGTAGCGACGGCAGACTCCAACGTGGCCGAGGTCCTGACGCACCGGTTCGATCGTTGCGTCGGACGCGGCCTTGGCGCTGAAATGCATGCAGCGAGCACAGGTCATGCCGTTGCTCCTCGTGCTTTGCTGGCTTCCCAGTCGCGCTGTGCTGACTTGAGCCCTTCTTCCAGGCTGTCGATCCGATCGCAGTTCGGCCCCGCCTCCATCGTGCCGTCCGGCATTCGGACGTAGACAGGTTCATCGATTGGGATGCCGCCATCGACGCCATCGCGCGTGACCGGGCGCATCTCGCCATCATAGCAAAGCGCCCACGCGAGGATTGGATCGCTGAAACTATACGGGCCGTCAGCGTCGCAGCCGAAGCGAACTAAGGTGAAGGCCAGGCCAACGGGCATGATCTGCACCGGCCGACGCAATAGCCCATGCAACATCTTCTCAGAAAGATAGAGGGTGTCCTTGCTCCGGCGCCGTACCGCCCACCATTCGCCCGTCACACCATTGCGTGGGGCACAGGGGCCGATCGATTCAATCTCGGCCAACGGAAAGTGGCGCGTGGCATAGCCACCCACCTCTTCGGCAGCTTCGAAAACGCCGGTCATGACTGCGCCTCCGCGAGCGAGCGGTCCTCTGTGCGCTGTCGATGTTGATCGACCTCATAGGCGACGTAGGCATCCAAGCTGTCGAACCGGCAGACGTCGAGGTACTCACCGACGGAGTGTACTGAGCCGTCGGGCATCAGGACGTAGCCTTGGCCTTCCTTCCACATGTGTCCGTCATCGACACCGGCCGGAGTGACAATCCGGATTGAGCCGTCAAAGCAGCGGGCCCAGCCGATCACGGGTGCCCGGTTTACCCAATGCTCGCCATCATCGATTCCGACAGCTAGCGCCTCTATGCCGGCGGTGGCCGGGATTAGCTGCAGCGGCGTCGAGGCGATGCGAGTATAGGCGTGACCGCTCAGTTCTTCACTTCCGCCGCCATCCATGTGGATGCGATAGTTCGGCTGCCCGTGCTTACCGGCGCCGGCCTCGGTAATCTTCTCGATCTTCGACAACGGTAGCGACGTGCGCCAGTCCAGATCAAACATGCCGATCATGCTGCGCCCTTTCCGCGTGCGCGCTTTGGCGTCCGCCCGATGTGAACGCCGATATGAATGCCGAACCACTGAAGGTCGAAGAACCCGACCTCACCTTCACCGCCGGTGGATAGCCGGCCGTTGTCGTCGCGCTGGAGTTCATCCATGCGTTCGACGGTAATCATTCCCCAGTTGTACCAAGGCTCTACCGCTTTGATGATGCGCCCCAGGCTCATGTGAAACTCCGCGCGGTTGGTGTAAGCGACCGGCGTTCAACCCGATCAGTGACCCGCAGGAGCCCAACGACATGGCCGAGATCGTAATCAGCCCCAGCGGACCCGGCGCGATGGAAGCCGGGCTCATGATCGACGAGACGGGCACCCGGTTCGTCGTCCTCACGTTCAAAGAGCCCGACGGTGACCCGGTGATCGTCACGTTCACCGTGCCGATCTTCCAGGACTACGTTCGGCATTTGGCCAAAACTGCCGAGGCTGCAGCCGACGAGTTGAACTGGATCATACCCGGCTGACCGGCCGGATCGGCGCACGGCGATCATGCGCCCTGCTCCGTGAGATTGATGCCGCTGATGCGGGCAAGGTCCTCGATGGCGCCCCAGGCAATGCGCTCGAACATCCCTCCCATCCGCAAACCTTCGCGGAAGTCCCGGCTATTAGGGTCCATGATGGCGTGGTTGGACCAGGCATCAGGGTTCATCCGGCTGAAGGCGATACGAAGCTTGGCGATTGCGCCCTCGATCGTTGACGCAGGCTGGTCGTGCAGCCTTGTCTCGTAAGCGTCGAGACGCGCGAAGTGGGCATCCTCTTCGTCGCGCGACATTGCGTCCGTGCCGTAGGCATTTTGCATTTCACGACGACAGCCGCCGAACGCGGCGAGAAGGTTGCCATCCGCCTGAATGAAAGCGCCGTGCCGAGCGAACCGACGAGCGTCAGCCGTCATGCGCTGGGCGATCTCCTTCGCGCAGCCCAAGTCCCATGCCGCGTGTTGCAGATATAGCGTCAACTTAATGGCAAGCTCAGCCGCCGATGGTGCTGGCAGCTGGAGCAGGGTGGCGAGGGCACCGTAGGTGTCTTCCAGCAGCTCATCATATCCCTCTTGGACGAGGCGTGCTTCGGTGTCGTCGACTTCCGCCTGCTTGAAGAACGGGGTATGCACATTGCGATCGTAGCTCGTCAGTGCGTCGTCCGCGGCTAGATAACGGTCGTATTGTCTCTGCCACGCTACCAGCGGCCCACGCATGAATGGGCTGTAGCCCTCCAGCGTCTTCGGCAGCTTGGGGCGAGCAGGGATATCGACGCCCAAATTCTCGCGGGCAGCGGCGAAAGCGCTGGTAATGATGCCGCCGATATCTGGAGCCAGTGCCATCAGTTCCGGCGGGGAGTTTTCCCAGGCAAGGGTCGCAATCTGCTCGATCAGAGCGGTGACCGGCGACATCTGTTCAAGGTCGCTGCCGATCGCGAGCGCCAGCTTGCTGACGGTAGGGTCCAGGCGCTGCGTGCGCTGCATGGATCCGAAGTCCGAGCAGTCGGCCTCGATGGAGTTAAGCATGCGCGTCTTCAGCAGCATGTCGTGAATGTTCTCGGCTGGGATCGAGGCTAGCCTAGCGCCTGCCTCGCCAGCTGCCTCACAGCGCGCATCGCCCACTTCATCAGTCTCATACCTCGTGACGAAGTGGGATGCCGTCTCACCCCAGCGAAGAAACGCAGCGTACATGGCAGGCGAGAGAAGCTCCCGGCCGGCGGCGATCAGCTCGTCGGTGAGGCCGGCGATCGCCAGCTCTTCCAGCGTGCTCTCCCGGACGGCGGCGGGGATGGACGCCATGCCGCGGTGGATGGCGGTAGCAGCATCGCCAGCGATGTAGGCGATGCGGATGTTCGGCTTCGGCGCTGCATGTCGCAGCGGCGTGTACGGGGCAAAGGTCGGCTGACTGGCCATGTGCTGTCTCCCACGGGTGGCGCAGGAGTGCGACAGAGGCTTCCGAAGAGAGCGTGCTTTACCGGCCTGCGATCAGTTTCACGGCCCGGGGGCGATCGGCTGATGCAGGGTATTTAGCCGAAACAGCTAAATGCCGCAATGAGAATTTAGCTGTTTCGGCTAACAAGGCCGCGCTGGGTTTCGACAATCCGACCAGCTACGATCACTCCTTCTGCCGGTAAAAATAGAAGCCCAGCGAAAGCGCTGATCCATGGGACTAAGCGATCAGGATCTGACTTGAAAACACCTGCTGCGTGATACCCTAACTCTGGATGAAAGAAGAGAAATGCTCCGCCGTGCCTGAGTTGGGTATCCTCAGGATCGATAATTACAGTGACTAGCGGGTATTCTGACTCAATATCAGGCTGGACCGGGCCCAGTACCACACCGACTAGATCATCCCGACTGTTGTATATTGCTGTATAATGACTCACGGCATCTTCAAATAAGCTGCCAGCGTGCCAAGTTAGACCGGTGTAGACCGGAACGGCTTTAGCTTGGTTTAGTGATTCTTCAGGTATAAAAAACTCTAGCGCCGGAGTACCTAGGGCGGCAGCTATCCTTCTAGCCCAGTCGTACGTTACCCGCATGCGCCCGCTCTCAAGCTTGGCGATTGTTGTTAGATGTACGCCGTCACCTACCCGCTCGGCGACCTCTCGAAGGGAAATACCCTGGCGTTTACGCTCCGCCCGCATGCGGCGACCAATTACGGTGTCAGCAAAAGGATCAAGATGGTCGCCCTGATCGTCTTGGTTAGCGTCTTCAGCCAATTATCTTGCCTCTTTTAGCCGTATCAGCTAATTGCGTCCTCATGAAGCTATCGGGCTACATGAGCGCACATGCTCTAACCTACGCCGAGTTCGCACGTCGAATCGGAAGCTCCCATGCGCGTACCGTCGAACGGTATGCCAAGGGGCATCAGAGACCAAATGCCGTAATGATGGCGGCGATTGTGCAAGCCACCAGGGGTGAGGTGACGCCTAACGACTTCTTCGATCTGCCCGCGCCACATGCAGAAGCATGCAGTGAAATGCCGCTCACTCCGCACCCAACCGGATCGGCCGCGGCTCATGACTGACGCCCTCCGCCCGATGTCCGACGGCTTCCATGCACTCGCGGAAGACCGCGATGGCGTCGTCCTTCCTGGCGACGGCATCAGGATCGCGCGCCGCAATGTGCTCGAACAGCGCGAATGCAACGGCTGTGTCGGTGCCGGCGGCGGCGCGCAGGGGCATGTCGGGGTCGAGCATCTTGTGCCTCTATTCAGTTCGCGGCGATCCGACGTCTCTAGCAGCCGCGATCGGCATGAGCCTACCCCGGCTTGTGCAGCGAGGGGCCACAACGCTGATCGCACGACCCGATCAGACTGTGCTGCTTTCCGCGTTGGCAGTTTGTCCGAAACGGGCGCAAGCACGGTTCTGCACCCGCCAGCTCGCATCTCCCCGGTGCTGAGACTCGTCCGCAATCCCCTCCGTGGGGCGGGTGTAGGGGTGGCCGCGATTTTTCCCAAAGCGCTCGCGGTCACCCCGACCTTAGTCATTGTGCGCCACGGTCGCACGGACGATCTCCACGATATCTCCCAGAATGATGGCAGGCGCTCCATGCAGCGCGAAGCTGTTCAGGTTGTCGAAGCAGTCGAGAAAGGTGTGCACCACGTGGTTCGGCACCTCCGCATCGCGCAGCGCATCGACGATCGCCGCTGTCATGTTGGCGAGGGCGATCACGGTGATCCGCGCCTCGTCTCGAGCTTTCTTGTCCTTCGGCATGCTGGAGCAATTGCCGCATGAACGCACCGTACATCCACGGACGCCGTCGTACGTTCTCCGCGTCTGCCGCGGTCGATGCGCAGAATGCCGTGCTCACCAGCATCAAGACCGACGACGGCGCGACATGGGCGGACATGGGCCGGGTGCTCGGCAAGTCCGACGATCGCGCCGCGGCATATGCGAACACCGCGTCGCCGCTCGACATGCCGACGTTCCTCGCAGGCTGCCGCGAGTGGGGAGGGCGGTTCGCCGACCCGCTACTGGCGCTGGTCGGCGGGCGCTGGGCGGAGGCAGGTGCGTACTGCACTGGCGACGAGAGCGCAGCGTTGACGCTGGCGAACCTGCTGCCGGCCGTGATCGCCATCGAGGCCGACCACCTGACCGAACCTCAGGAGTTGATCCCGCATGAGGCGCTGATCCGCCGCGTCAACGCGCTGACCTGCGTCTGGCTGGAGATGATCGCAGCGGAGAAGGGCAGGGGGCAGTGAGCCGCCGCCCCATCGATCGCGTTGCTCGCGCCGAACGAGACGCTGCTTTCCGCCGTGCCGTCGACGAGGCGAAGCAGCGCTACAACATCAGTGATGTCGTCGCGCGCACCCGCAAGGTGACCCGCGCTGGCAAGAACGAGAAGCGAGCGCTGTGTGCCTTCCACAGTGAGCGCACGCCCTCGATGCAGCTGAACGACGCCAAGGGCACGTACCACTGCTTCGGCTGCGGCGCGTCCGGCGACATCGTAAGCTATGTCATGAAGACCGAGGGCATCGGCTTCATGGATGCGCTGCGGTGGCTCGGTGCTGCCAGCCTACCCGGGGTGGATCCTGCCCAACGCGCCAAGGCGGCGGCGGAAGACGATGCTGACCAGCAGCGCGCGATCGATCGTGCCCGTGATGTGTGGGATCGTGCGCGGCCGGCGACGAGCACGCCAGCCGAGGTCTACCTCCGCAGCCGCGGCATCATCATGCCAGTCCCGCATACCTTCCGCTTTGCCCTGACGCCTGCCTGGTACGACGACGATACCGGCCAGTGCGGACCCGACTTACCGGCGCTGGTGGGCGCGGTCGTTGATGGCGATGATCAGCTGATCGGATTGCAGCGCGTGTTCCTAGCCAACGGCGGCAAGAGCAAAGCGCGCATGGAGAAGCCAAAGCGCAGCCTCGGCCGTGTGAAGGGCGGGGCGCTCCGCATCAACTCGGATGCCGACAGCTACGGTCACGAGCTGATCCTTACCGAAGGCCCGGAAGACGGCCTCAGCCTGGCGCAGGAGCTTGGCGCAGAGGTGTGGGTCACGCTCGGTACGGCGATGATGCCCTTCATCGACTATCCGCCCCGCATCGTCTCGATCGTCATCGCTGGGCAGAACGATGCTGCCGGTCGTGCGGCTGTCGAGCAGGCCGAGGATGATCTTGCCGAGCGCGGGTTCGCCACCCGCACGATGTGGCCCGCCGACGGGTACAAGGACTGGAACGACCAGCTGCGGGGCATCCGCGCATGAGCGGCTCGTTTCAGGAGCAGTTCGCTGCTGCCGAGCAGGGGCCGGCGCTTCAGAACGTCGAGGCGGAGATCGGCCTGCTCGGCGACCTTATCAACGACAACCGCCTGATCGACCAGGTCGCCGATCGCCTGCGTGGCCGTGACTTCTCTGTGCCGCTGCACGGGCGCGTGTTCGACCAGATGCTGGATCAGACTGCGGCTGGTGCGAATGTCGACGCCGTCACGCTGACGCCGCATTTCCGTGACGATCCCGAATGGCCGCGCGTGTTCTCCGTGCTGTCAGCTGCATCACTCAACGCTGGTCCGCGAGCACGGACCAAGGCGTATTTCGATCAGCTGGTAATGCTGTCCAGCCGACGGCGCATGGTCGCCGGGCTTCAAGACGTTGTTCACTCAGCCCGCGACCTCAGCGTCACGCGTGAGGAGCTGCTCGCCAATGCGGACGAGGCCGTCGCCGAGCTGGCCGATCAGGTCGTCACTGCGCAGGCGCCGGTCGGCACCTACGCTCAGGCGGTGATCGACAGCTTCGGACAGCCGGTGATCGGCGTCCGCTGCGGCATGATCGCCTCTCTGGACAGCACGATCGGTGTGCTGCGGCCGTCGAACCTCATCGTCGTCGGTGGCCGTCCAGGCATGGGCAAGACCAGCCTCGTCACATCCTATTCCATCGGTGCAGCGGCGCGCGGTCACGGCGTGCTGATCTTCTCCCTCGAGATGAGCGCCGACGAACTGACCCGCCGCATGCTCGCAGATATGACATTCACCACAGGCGGAGGCGTGGCTTACGAAGACATTCGCGACGGCACCGTTCGCAACAATGATATGCCGGCGGTGATCGAGGCCAAGCAGCGGTTTGACGCTCTGCCGCTCGAAATCAACGAGACGTCCGGCCTGACGCTGTCGAAGCTGATCCGCCAGGCGCGTACCCACAAGCGCCGCCTTGCTGCCAAAGGTGAGAAGCTGGAGCTGGTGGTGGTCGATTACCTCCAGCTGATGGCACACAGCCGCAAGGGCATGTCGCCTTATGAGCATGCCAGTGAGGTCAGCACCGGCCTGAAGCAGTTCGCCAAGGCGGAAGGACTCACGGTGATGGCGGTAGCGCAGCTCAGCCGCGACGTGGAGAAGCGTCCCGACAAGCGGCCGATGCCGTCCGACCTGCGCGACAGTGGCCAGATCGAGCAGGACGCTGACGTCATCCTCTTCGTCTACCGCGAGGAGGAATACCTGCGCCGCAATGAGCCGGAAGACCAGTTCGGCGGCAAATACGAAGCGTGGCGAACCGACATGGAAGCCGTCCGCAACAAGATCGAATTTCTCGTTCCTAAGCGTCGCAGCGGTCCGACCGGCAAGGCTGTCGGCTGGTTCTTCGGCGCCAACTCTGCCGTGCGTGGCAGCGAATTTTACCAGCATTCCTCTCATGACGGCGGAGCAACCCGGTGACGCTACCCGAGCCAATGACACCGTCCGACTGCGATCTGCGCGGGCTGGAATACATGCCGCTGCTCGGCCAGCGCCTTTTCGGCAGCGAATTCGATGCAATGGCCAACGACAGCGAGTGGCGGGCAGGGCTGACGCTCTGGTGGGCCGCATGGACGCAATGTCCAGCCGGATCGCTGCCAGACGACGACGTGGCGCTGTGCCGGCTTGCGGATCTGGGACGTGATCTGAAGCACTGGAAGAAGCTGAAGGAGCGCGCGCTCCACGGCTTTGTGAAGTGTAGCGATGGCCGCCTCTACCATCCGACGCTGGCGGAGCAGGCTCTAGTCGCATGGAGTAAGCGGAAGTCAGATCGCACATCCCGCACCGGCGAAGCGGAGCGCAAGGCTCGTGAGCGGGCAGCGCGCAGCGACATGTTCGCCAAACTCGAGGCGGTCGGCGTCACGCCGGCATGGAACATCAAAACCGCGGACCTGCGCAGTCTGGTCACGGCGCATTGTCACGACCAGTCACGCACCAGTCACGGCGATGTCACGCCACCTGTCACAGTGACTGTCACGGCTAAGACGGGACGGGACGGGAAAGAAGAAGAAAGAAGAAGTTCCGTAGCTAACGCTACGGGCGCTACGCCGCCGAATTTGGAAGATCCGAGCAAGGTCCTGTTCGACGCCGGGGTGGCTCTGCTGGTGAAGGCTGGGTCCAGCGAGAAGCAGGCGAGGGGGTTGATCGCCAAGTGGCGGAAGGCGAGGGGCGAGCCCTGGGTCCGGGAGGCGCTGGTGAGCGCCGAGGGCAGGGCCGAGCCCGTGTCGTGGATCGAGGCGAGGATCGCGTCGGCTGCCAGCATTGAGGACGAGGCCCGTGCCGTCAGCCGGGCGACTGCCGAGCGCTATCGACGCATGGCCATCCCGGGACCGCCGGCTGCTGCCAGGCAACCGGAGGCGATCGGTGGCTGACCTCGCTCTACCGCTGCCCGCCAGTACGTCGAACGTTGCGCAGTTCTGCACCGATCACGGTCAGATTGGCTGCGATGAAACCGGACATAGCGACGTAGAATGCCATCGAACTTCTCCCTTCGCCGGCGCGGCTGCTGGCGATGGGTGGATCGTTGGACCCGCAAAAGTTGACGCTGCATGAGCATCGTTGGGATCAGCCGTGATCCTGCGATGAGCAGTGCTTGCGGTGAGGCGATTGGCGCACCTGGCGGAGTAGCCGGCTGCAGGCGGACGGTGGCGGCATCATGGCGCAGCGGGCGCCGGCCGCGTTTGCCTTGGAAGGGCGCAATCGAAGCGGGGAGCGGAGCATTGCCCCGGCCCCCCGCAAGGAGTTTAGCGGCAAACGCGAACGCGGCGCTGATGGCGGATCACGGTGCGGCAGCGCTGATTGCGGTCACGACCGTAGTGGTTGCCGCGGTCATTACGGCCGTAGTGGCGGCCCCTATCGTGACGATCACGCCGGTCGTAGCGATCTCCGCGATGGTCGCGCTGCTCATAGCGACCACGGTTGTCATCACGGCGCTGTGCATCGGCGCTGCTCGCTGCGCCGACGGTAGCGGCCATCATACCGATGGCGGCGAAGATCGTGGTGATTTTCATGCAGTGTCCTTTGACGGCCAGCTACTGGGCCGCAGGGGTCATTACGCTGTCATCACGACATCGTTCCTGACCTATCATGTTCAAGGGCGACGCAGCTCAGGCGATATCGATCAGCTTGGCCTCTTCGCGCGCTTCGATGACCTGTGTCGTTGGCCATCGGGCACCGTCGTTTGTCGATGCCTGCCGGGATGAGGGTATCGATGTCACCTAATTCGTCGGCTTTAAGCCGTCACCTGATCTTGTGTGGTCGTCGGCCGCCGACGCGTTCTCCCGCCACAGGGGTTGAACGACCAGCAGGGATGATCGGCGCTTACGCAGCCGTGTCACTCGGCGACGAAGGGATGCTTTGCCCGCACGAGCTTCACCGCCTCTGCAACCGCGAGTTTCTCGACCTCGTCACAGACGGGCATGACGTCCCAGTTGAAGAGCGCCAGCGGGTCGCAGGGCAGGCGAACCACGGGCCCGACCTTCGCATGCCAGCCGGATACCTTCCCGTCGGTCGCACCCGCAAGAACGGATGCGAGGACGCCACGAACTTCGTCAGTGGTTGGAACGCGCTGAGCCATCTGTTGTCCGTTTCTTACGATCGGCATTCAACACACGCGCCCGGACGAGGTCGGGTGCAAGCAAAATCATCGCTGTCTCGTCGATCAGTTGACCGCTGCCTCTTCGGCGACAAGCCATTCCTCGGCGTCTTCCACATTCGCGAAGTAGTTGGCCGGCCGGTGCACGGCCGCGCGCTGAGCCTGTATGCGCGCGAGCGACTTGGACACCACGAACGCAATGCGCCTCGATGCCGTCTCGGGCGAGGACATGACGAGCTGAAATTCCTGAACTGCTTCCTGGGATTGGATCTGCATGCTGCGGATGTCGACCAAGGTGACATGCTGGTTGGGCAGGCTACGCAGCTGGCGGTGTGCCGCGTCGCGCGCCTCTACGAAGCGAGCAACGTCTGCTGGCGAAAAGAAGCCAGTCAGCGTCATGCGCACGAGGCTCAGCGGCACGTCTACGGTGATCGAAAAGGTAGCGCACATAGAGGCTTAATGGCCGGACAGACCTTGAGATACGGTTTACGAGCCAAACTGACGACAGCTCTTACGTGCGTGCCGGCATGGGCGACATCCCGCCACAGGGGATGCCGCCTCTCCCGACCGGATAGTTCAGCGGGCAGCGATCTCGGCGTTCGACCGACGATGCTCGATGAAGATGCTTCGTTGAGCCCAACGAGCACGGGTCATGCACGTCGATGCCGCAGTGTTTGGACGAGGGTCGTTAAGCGTGTCCGAGAAGAACCGGATGCAATAGACGCGGCGTTCAGCGTTGTAGGTCGCAGTGTATTGCCGGTCCTCGGCTGCCCGTCGGGCATCGGCGGAACCAGCGCCCACGACAATGGCAGCTCCTGCGGCAATGATCAGTACGGATCGATGCATGTCATTCTCCCTCTTGCGTCGAGCCGAACCGGCCATGCGCTTCGGGTCTGCTCATGCGATAAGTGTGCCACTTCTATAATACACCGGAGATCCGGCACTTCGGGTTCGGGTCGTCAGCCGCCACCGGCGCCTAGTGCCGGAAGTTGGCGGAGCAAGATGGGGATACGCGCCAACCAAGAGCGCCCAGCGCTTGGCAGCGCTGGTAGATTGTCTGGTGTTCACAGTCCGAGCGGGGTTCAGAGAAATGGCGGGAATTGAGGAGCAGGATCAGAGCGGCATCGCGCAGCGCTGGTGTATCCTGCGAACGGCGGGACCCCGGACGCTGCCGCTGTGTAGGGCGCTGACTTCGTTGGGATATGACGCTTGGGCGCCGCAGCTGACGATCCGTCGGCGCCGGCCGCGCAGCAAGCAGACGATCGAGATTGACGCACCGATCCTGCCTACGTTCGTGTTTCTGCGATCAGACCTGCTCGGTGACCTCTATCGCCTCATGGCGAGGCCGACATCGCCCCTGCCCGCCTTCCGGCTATTCACCTACGCTGGGCGTGTGCCGTTGATCGGCGAGGCGCAGATGCGATCGCTGAGGCAGGAGGAGGCCATCGAGCAGGCCAAGCGCTCAGCGCTACTGGAGCGCGAGCGACTCATCGCCGAGCGTTCGCAGCGCCATCGTGAGCGCGCCATGCTGCGCGCGAGCGCTCGAACCTATGAGGCAGGCGACCGCGTCGCAGTCATGCAGCCTGCTTTCGCGGGCATGACGGGCGTGGTGGAACGCGGAGCGGGCAAGGCGGCAGTGGTCAACCTGGGAGGATCGATCACCGTAACGATTGAGGCTTGGCTACTCGAACCAGTTGGGGTAAAGGGAGAACATGCCCTGATGGGTGCCGCTGCATGAGCAGCCCGCGACGAGCTAATAGGACTGGCCACCGAGCCGCCCTCGTCCCAAATGCAGAGGCGGATGCCTCGGGCGACTGTCCTACGGTATGGCTTTTGGTTACTATGATGTTTGCGATTACTCGGTTCGGTCCGTGATCAACTTCGTCTCTTGAGGCCTACCAAGCCGAGGCGGCGCGAACTTTGCAGTCCGCATTATTTCCGCCGCGCGGTCCGCATGGGCAAGCTGCATAGCTGACTGAACTGTTTGGACCGCGCCCGGAAGATCTGCTGCTGCCCCAATCGCGGTCGGAGACGCCGCGGCTAAGGCGCCCGCGAGTATCCACAGAGGTCGAAGGCTGCTGCGGTTTCGGTCAAGCTCCTGATCGACGGCATCCACCCTGCGGTGAAGGGCGGCCTTCGCGTCCTCTGACAAGTTGGACCGATTGATCCTGTCGCGAACGTCGTCGAGCGATGATCGGATTGTGGTTTTCGTCTCGAAGGTTAACTGCGCGGTGTCCAGCCGAGTCTTGCCACGAACCTTGAGCCTCAGCCGAGTCATTACTCTCGCTAGCTGCGCGTTGAAGATGTCGAGAGTGGCCTCCGATTGCTCCGCCTTGTCCGCTGGGAGCAGACCGCTGATCCCGAATTCCTCAGCCGCCGAACCAACCTCGTGGACGAATTGCCGTCGCCAAATGTTCGGGTGATGACGCCCGGCCGCGGCTTGATCTCCGTTAAGGATCTTCTCCAAATTCTCGCGAGCGCGGTCAGCGAAGAACACGAAGGCCTCTTCCGGGTCGTCGGGTAGATCGTCCCAGACATCGGCATCAATCAGAGAATCAGCAAGCATCGGCTGATCTTATCTGAGATAAGACGCGCTTGCACCCTTTGGGTCCTTCCGGGGTGTCCGAGCAGTACGGGGGGCAAAGGCGTTTAGCTTCCCCAGCTATAGATCGTGAAAGGGGTTGCCACTTATGCCGCCACCCCATGCCGGGCCGGTGTCGGTTCGCCAGTTCGCGAAGCTGGACGGATGCAGTCACACGCTGGTCGCCAAGGCCGTAAAGCAAGGAAAGCTGCCAGTTTCTGAGGCTGGCCTGATCGATTCGAGTCTCGCCGGCAGCGGCTGGCGCAAGCGCAATCGCGAAGCGTCAGAGGTGGAAACCCGGAGTGGAAACACCCCGCCTGTTTCCACCCCGTCTACGCGAAAGGTTTCCACCCGACCCGCCCAGGCGGAAGCACCCCGGCGGCGTGGCCAGGCAGGCGCAGCGGCGCCGATCGATCCGGCGGACCTCGCCGATGAGGACTTCATCGCCGAAGTGCTCGCCGGTCGCTTCGTGCTCACCGGTGACGCCGAACGGGTCAAGGAAAACGGACTGGCCGTGCGGGCCTTGTTGGCGGCCCGACGGGAGGCGGGCGATGTCGTCGATCTCGAGGTTGCCGACACGCTGCTGTTCAACCTCGCCCGATCGCTGCGTGACGCCTGGCTGAATTGGCCCTCGCGCGTCGCGCCGCTGATCGCCGCATCGCTGAGCATTGCAGTCGAGCCGTTGCTGGAGGCGCTCAACGATCATGTCCAGCAGCACCTCGCCTCCCTTGGCGAGCCCGAAGCCGACTTCGCCGGCGCAGAGCAAGGATGAACGGCTAGAGCGTGCGTGGCAACGGGGGCTGACCCCACCGCCGCGCATCAGCGTACCGGAGTGGGCTGACCGATATCGTAAGCTGGCACCCGAGGCAGGTTCAACCTCGGGCGATTGGTCGACGAGGACCGTTGAGATTGCCCGCGGGCCGATGCTCGCGGTGACGGAGCTCGGCGTCGAGACCATCACCGCGATGGTGTGCACCCAGCTGATGAAGACGGCGCTGATTGAGAACGCGGTTGGCTTCTTCGTCCACCTCGACCCGGCGCCGATGCTCATCGTGCAGCCGAAAGAGGCGGCTGCCGAGCAGTTTTCGAAGGAGCGTATCACCCCGCTCATCCGCGCAACGCCAGTGCTGCGGCGGCTTATCGGTACGAAGAAGACCCGCAGCGTCGAAGAGACGCTCCTCTACAAGGCTTTTCCCGGCGGATTCCTCGCGCTCGCCGGGGCGGGCAGTCCGGACAATCTGGCACGACGGCCCGTCAAGCGCGTGTTCTGCGACGAAACGGACAAGTATCCGATTACTCGCGAGGGTGATCCCATCGGCCTCGCCGACGAGCGCATGGCGACATATGTCGGCGCGCTGTCGGTGCGGGCTTGTTCACCGACCATCGAGGGCGAAAGCCTGATCGAGAGCAGCTACCTGGAGGGCGATCAACGGCAGGCGTCGGTTGCCTGTCCGGAATGTAGTCACAGGCAATTCCTCGATTTCTTCCGGCACGTCGAGTGGAAGAAGGATCTGGACGAGGGCGGCAACGTCATCGCGCATCATCCGCGCACCGCGCAGGTCTATTGTGAAGGGTGCGGCGTCGGCTGGAACGAGGGCCAGCGTCTCACCGCGCTTGGAACGATCCGGTGGCACCAGACTAAGCGGTTCCGGTGCTGCGACAAGCATCATGACCCGCTGACTGCATACGCCACAGCTTGGAAAGCCGAAGGCGGCGCGGCCGCGGTCGCGGCGATATGGGACTGGTGGGAAGGCCCACGTCACGCGGTTTACCGGGCGCGCTGCCCGGACTGTGGAACCTGGCCGGTGTCCAACGAGCACGCCAGCTTCACGGCCGGCAAGGTGTTCAGCCCTTGGCCACGCGATGCGCCGCCCAAGATCGCGGCGAAGTGGCTGTCGAGCAAGAACGATCCCGACAAGCGGGTGAAGTTTGACAACACCCAGTTGGGTAAGCCGCACAAGCGGTCGAATTCGAAAGAAGTGGTCGCGGAGATACTCGCGGCTCGCGCGGAGATCTGGGCGGCGGAGGTGCCCGACGGCGTCGGCGTGATCACCGTAGGCGGCGACACACAGGATGACCGGGTCGAACTCGAGTTCGTAGGCTGGGGCAGGAACGAAGAAAGCTGGTCCCTCCTTTACGTCATCGTCGAAGGCGACACGTCGAAGAAGGCGACGTGGGACGAGGTCGACCGACAGCTGCTTCGCACATTCAGCCGCGCCGATGGTCGCCAGTTTGCGGTCGAAGCCGCGTGCATCGATTCCGGCGGTCACCGGGCGCAGGAAGTCTATGATTTTTCCAAGGCTCGCCTCGGTCGCAAGGTCTGGGCGACGAAGGGCGCTTCGGATCGAACCGGCAAACGCTCACCCCTGTGGCCTACTACGCGGCCGAGCAATCGCAACCGGGCAACGTTCAAGCCGATCATCATCGGCGTCAATTCGGCGAAGGACACACTGCGCGCCCGCCTGTCATTCACTGACTCCGGCCCCGGCTACATGCACTTCAGCAGCAAGCGGGAACTCGCCTGGTACGAACAGCTGACGGCAGAGCGCCTGATCCCGAAGGTCGCCAGCGGCCGCGTCTTTCAGGTCTGGGACTGCCCTAAGGGCAAGGCCAACGAAGCGACCGACTGCCGAGTGAACGCCATGGCCGCGCTCGCAGGTCTCATCCAGCTGGGGATGAAGCTGAACATGGTCGTCGATGCCGCATCAACAAATCCCGACATTGCTCGCGCCATGGCCAAGCAGAAGGCCGACGAGCGCGCAGCGAAGGCAAAGCCGGAATGGCTGGCAACGACGGCAGACAAGGTTGCCGACGAAAAGCCCCGCGCGAAACGCGCAAAGGTCAACCCGTTCACCAGCAATCGAAGGAGGTAGGCATGGCATATCAGCAGACCGACCTCGACCAGCTACACGCCACCCTCCTAGCTGTCGCGGTCGGACCGCAGAAGGTCCGGTTCGCCGATGGTCGCGAGACCACGTTCCAATCGGTCGATGCTGTTTCCGCTGCCATCAAGGTCGTGGATGCGCAGATGAAGATGCAGACGCGCGCGCTCGGCGGCATCGTCCGGCATCGCGTCCCCTACTATCGCAGCGGCCTGTAAAACGTGGCCGAACGCACCTTCCTCGACCGGCTGCTCGGGCGGCCGGGCGCAGCGCCGCGCCAGTCTGCACCGGTGCGGCAGCGGATCGCGCGCGGTGGCCCACGCGCCGAATACGATGGCGCCACCTTCGGGCGGCGTGCTGCCGGTTGGCGGCGGACGCAGCGGGATGCGAACGGCGAACTCACCCCTGCGGTGATGGCCGCGCTGCGCGGGATCGCGCGCGACCTGGTCCGCAACAATCCATTTGCGGCCCGCGGCGTGGCCACGATCGCCAACAACATGGTCGGCACCGGCATCACGTTTCAGGTCTACCGCGATGGCAAGATCGACGACGCGCTGAACAAGAAGGTCCGCGCGCACTTTGATACGAAGGCGTGCGACAGCGGCGGGCGGCACGACCTTTACGGGCTTCAGCTACAGGCCGCCCGCACCATCGTGGAGAGCGGCGCGGTCGTAATGCGCCGGCGCTGGCGCCGATCTTCGGACGGGCTGCCCCTACCGGTGCAGCTTCAGGTGCTCGAGCCGGACTATATCGACCCGTCGAAGCATGGCCCGCTCGCCAGCGCGCCGGGCGTCACTGGCGGATTCGTCGTCAACGGCGTTCAGTTCAGCCCGATCGGCGCGCGCGAGGGGTACTGGCTCTACAATGGTCATCCCGGCGCGGGCCGCACGTCGTCGCTTGGCTCGACCCTGATCCCGGCAGCCGACGTCGCTCACGTCTTCCGCGCCGACCGGCCGGAGATGGAGCACGGCGCGACCTGGCTGGCACCGATCGTGCTGCGCATGAAGGACTTCGGCGACTTCGAAGATGCGACGCTGACGCGGCAGAAGCTCGCCAACGCATTCGTCGGCGTCGTCACCGGTGAGGACGATGGCGCCGCCATTCCCGGCATCCAGACGGAGGATGGTGAGGCCGCGGTTGACCGCGAGCCGCTCGATTACATCGAACCCGGCACGTTCCAGTATGCACGGCCGGGCGAGGAAGTGACCTTCTCCAACCCGCCCGCGACGGAGGGATACGCTGACTACACGAAGGTCTCGCTGCGCGCCGTCGCAGCCGGCCTCGGCGTCCCCTACGAAGCGCTCACCGGTGACCTGTCGAACGTCAACTTCTCGTCTGGTCGCATGGGCTGGCTCGAATACCAGCGGTCGCTCGCCACCTGGCAGTGGTCGATGTTCATCCCGCAATTCTGCGGCGCCGTCGCCACGTGGATGATCGAGGCGCTGGAGTTCACCGGCGAGGACGTCACCGGCGTCACCGTCCGTTGGACCCCGCCCGGCCGTGAGATGATCAACCCGTCCGACGAGGTCAAATCCAGCCGGGACGCCATCCGTGCCGGCGGCAAGACGATCTCGCAGTGGGCGCGCGAGCGCGGCGAGGATCCCGATACCTTCCTCGCCGAGGCGAAGGCCGACTTCGAAAAGCTCGATGCCCTCGGCCTCATCTTCGACAGCGACCCGCGCCGCGTCACGGCAGTCGGCAACCCCGCGGAGCAGACGGCGGACGCGATCGCCGACGCAACCCGAAAGGCGAATGCATGACCGACATCCTCATCTACGGCATCGTGGGCGACGAGTGGGATGGCCTCGACGCCAAGACTCTCTTCGGCCTGATCGCGGGCGGCGATGACGACCTCGCCGTCCGTATCAACTCGCCCGGCGGCTACGTCATGGAGGGTCTCGCGATCTTCAACGCGCTGATCGGCGCGAAGGCAGCGGGCCGCAAGGTCACCATCTATATCGACGGTCTCGCCGCTTCGATGGCGTCCGTCATCGCCATGGCCGGCGACGAGATCATCATGGCCGACAATGCCCTGATGATGATTCACAATCCATGGGATGTCGCGATCGGCGACGCCCGCGAGCTTCGCGCCGCAGCCGACAAGCTCGACGTCATCCGCGACCAGCTGGTCCGCATCTACTCCGGTCAGACCGGCCTCACCGCCGACGAACTCGTGCCGATGCTGGACGCCGAGACGTGGCTGACCAGCGAGCAGGCGCTCGAGCAGCAGTTCATCACGTCCGTGACCGAGGCGTCCAGCGCCGCGGCGTGCGACGTCACCGCATTCGGGTTCCGCAAGGCCCCGGAGACCCCGCGCATCTCCGCCATGGCGATGATCGGCAAGCCCAAGGCGCAAGGCGCCGCCCCGCAACGTCCATTGGAGACGAGCATGAACCTCTATACGACACGCGCGGCGCTGGTTGCCGCGATCGACAAGTTCCAAAAGGATGGCGGCACCCAGGCCGAGATCGACAAGATCACGGCATCGGCCGTCGCCCTCGACGCGCAGGACGCGCTGCCGAAGACGGGTGCGCTGGCGATGGCTCCCGCCTCCGTCACGCCGGCGGACGCTCAGGCCCGTGCCGATACGGCCGTGGCCGCAGAGCGTACGCGCGTCAGCACGATCCGTTCGCTTGGCACGAAGCACAACCTGCCCGGCGAGTTCATCGACGGCCTCGTCAATGACGGCACGCCGCTGGCGACCGCTCGCGAGAAGATCCTCGACAAGCTCGCCGAGAATGGTGACGCGGCGAACGTCGGCCACAACAGTCCGGCGCGCGTGACCCTCGACCAGCGCGACAAGTTTCGCGAAGGCGCGACCAACTGGCTGCTCGTCAAGGCGGGCGTCGCGCACCTCGTCGAAAAGGCCGCGGCGATGAAGGGCGAGACCGTCAAGGTCGATCCCGGCGAGTTCCGCGGTATGCGCAACGTCGATCTGGCGCGAGAATCGCTGGAGAACGGCGGCACCAACACCCGCGGCATGCGTGATCCCGACCTGATCGTCCGCCATGCGATGACCTCGCAGGGTGCCGTGATCACCCAGACGACCAGCGACTTCCCGGTCCTGTTCGAGAACGCGATCCACCGGATCTTGCAGGCGGCCTACGCCACCACGCCGGACACCTGGACCCGCTTCTGCGGCACGGGCACCGTCACCGACTTCCGTCCGCACACGCGCTACCTGCGCGGCAGCTTCGGTGCGCTCGACCAGGTGAACGAGGCCGGCGAGTTCAAGAACAAGCCGATCCCCGACCTCGCCCGTGAGATGATCATCGCCAAGACGGTCGGCAACATGATCAACCTCAGTCGCCAGGCGATCGTGAACGACGACATGGACGTCTTCTCCGGCCTCGCTGTCGATCTCGGCCGCGCCGCCAAGCTGACGATCGAAGTCGACGTCTACGCGCTGCTGAACAGCAACCCCGTCATGAACGACGGCATCCCGCTGTTCGACGCCCGGCACGGCAACCTCGCCCAGACCGGCGCCGCGCCGTCGGTGCAGGCGTTCGACGACATGGATGCGGCGATGGGCGCGCAGAAGGACATCAGCGGCAACGAGTATCTGGAGATCGGCCTCGATCGCCTGCTCGTGCCGCGCAGCCTGCGCGGCGCCGCGATCACGATTAACGGCAGCGAATATGACCCCGATGCCGTCGGTAAGCTCCAGAAGCCCAACATCGTGAAGGGCCTGCTCAGCGACATCATCGCCACGCAGCGCCTGACAGGTCCGGCCTATTATGGGTTCGCCGATCCGAGCACTGCCCCGGCGCTCGAGGTCGTGTTCCTCAACGGCGTCACCGAGCCGTTCACCGACAGCCAGGACGGCTGGCGTGTCGACGGTGTCGAGTGGAAGGTCCGCCACGACTACGGCACCGGCGCGGTCAATTACCGCTCGGCGTACAAGCAGCCGGGCGCCTGAGCGCAGCCACCCCTCGCAGACGGGGCGGCTGGCGCGGCTCCGTCTCTTTTGGAGATGATCCCATGAAGTTCCTTGTACTTCTGACCGCCGCCTATGTCGGCGGCGTTCTTCGCCACCCGCACGAGGGCGCGATCCCCGTTTCCGATGATGAGGCCAAGCGCCTCGTCGACGACAAGGCCGCCGAGGACGTGACTGACGGCTTCACCGCCGAGCAGATCGAGGCCGCGACGCCCGAGCCCATCTCGGCAGCTAGCGGCACGATCCCCGCCGACCCGCCGGCGAACCCCCATCAGGCGGATGCCCCGCCCGCCCCCGCCAAGCACACCGGCCGCAAGCCCGCGACCGAGAAGGAGTAAGCCAGCATGGCCCGCAATTTCTTCCAGCCGGGTGAGACCATCACCCTCCCTGCGCCCCGTGCGCTCGCCAGCGGCGACGGCTTCATGGTCGGCGCGATCATGGCGGTCGCACTCGCTGCGGCAGCCCAGGGCGCGCCCGTCGAGGGCCGCCGTGTCGGCGTATTCGACGTCGCCAAAGCAAACGGTCAGGCGTGGACCGCCGGTCAGAAGGTCTACTGGGATGCCACGGCCAACGTCGCAACCACGACCGCCGGGTCCAATGCCCTGATCGGCGCTGCTACGCAGGCCCAAGCATCGGCTGCGGTGATCGGCCGCGTACTGCTGACCGGTCAGATCGCCGCGTAACATGGACCCGTTCGCCGCGGCGCTGGACGCGCACTTCATCGCGCCTGGCTCCGCGGCGGCGGTCTATGTCCCCCAGGGGGGCGCCCCCGTTCCTATTCGCGTGATCCGGAGCCAGCCGGACACGAGCGCAAATTATCAGCAGACCCGAGTGATCCAGCAGGCGAACGCCTTTGACATGCGGATCAGCGACGTTCCCGCCCCCACGCCGGGCGACCGCATCATCGTCGGCGCCGCCCTGATCGATGGCGCGATCGTCGGCGGCGAGGCCTTCGAGATCCTCGGCGACCCGATGAAGGACGTAGAGGGCCTGACGTGGACATGCGGCGCCGAGACGCCCCTCTCCTGAGCCGAGGATTATATCCATGAAGACGATCACCCTCATCGGCCCGACCAGCGTCACGGTGGCCGGCAGTACCGACCTGCGCCGCCCCTATGAGGGTGCGTTGACCGTCACGAACAAGGAAGCCGAGCGCCTCAAGGCGGCGGGCGTCCTCGCGGGCGAGCCGGCCGATGCAGACGGCGACGATCCGGTCGAACCCGAGCCGCAGATCGCGGACGTGAAGGTCGGCTGACATGGAGTTGCGGGTTTCAGGCCCGAACTTCGCTGACATCATGCGCGACATCGAAGGCGATGTGGCGACGGCCGCGACCGAGGCGATGCGCGGCAGCGGGTATAAGACCCTGCTCGAACTTCGCCGGCAGGTGACAGACAACGGCCTTGGCCAGCGTCTCGCGAACACTTGGCGCGACCGGACGTACCCCGAGAAGCGCAAGAGCATGACGCCGACAGGCTATATCTGGTCGAACGCGCCGGACATCGTCGAGAGCTTCACTCGCGGTGCGACCATCCGCCCGCACGGTGGCGCCAAATACCTCTGGATCCCGACCAAGAACGTGCCGCGGGCGCGTGGCCGGGTCAGCATCCGGGGCAAGAACATCAAGGGCGGCGCGATGTCGCCGGCGGAGGTGGAAAGCATGTTCAACACCGACCTCCAGATCCGCAAGGGTCGCGCAGGAACGCTGCTGGCGTTCATCGACGTCGTGCGCTCGCTGAATATGAAGACGTTCCGGCGTGCAACGAAGGGTCGCGCCGCGCAGGGCCGCACGGCCAAGCCGGTGCTGATGTTCGTTCTGCGCAAAACCGTTCAGCTACCCAAGCTGCTCGACCTACAAGGCCCGGCGCAGCTCTGGGAAGAGCGGTTCGCAGCCGAGTTCTCGCGCCGGCTGGCTGGCTGATGTCGAAGCGGCTCGCCGTACTCACCGCAGCCAAGGTGTTGATCGCGGAAGCCTGTCCGGATGCTGACGTAATCGGCCTCGACGGGGCTGACGCTGCCGCGCAGCGCATCTCGGCGGGCGGCAGGATCATTGTTGGGGCGGGCGACCTCGGCGACGCCGACATCACGCTGAGCCCGCTCACCTATTTTTACGATCATGGCATCCCGATCGAGGTATTGGCTGCCGACGAACCGACCGTTGACGCGCTGTTGAGCGCGATCGGCACTGCCGTGGAAGCCGATCGCACGCTCGGCGGCCTCTGCGACTGGCTCGACGTCACCGCGGCCGGAACCGAAGACATCGCCTCTTACGACGAGCGCGGCACCCTCATCAACCGACCGGCTCGCGGCGGCAGCTTCATGATCATGGCGTCCTATTCGACGCCCAACCCCCTCGGCTAACCAGGAGAACCCCTATGGGTCGTGCACGCGGCGCGAACGCGCTGATGAACATCGCGTTCGAGACGGCATATGGCACCCCGCCCGCAGGCGGTTACAAACAGGTGCCGTTCATCACCTCCGCCCTCGGCGCAGAGCAGGCGCTGATGGAATCGGACCTGCTCGGCCAAGGCCGCGCACCGTCCGACCCGATGCTCGATGTCGTCGTGAACGATGGCGACGTCGTCGTGCCGGTCGATGCGCAGGCGTTCGGCTGGTGGCTGAGGCTGCTGTTCGGCCCTCCCACGACCGCTGCGGATGGCGACGGCTACGCCCACACCTTCAAGTCGGGCGCGCCGACGATCCCATCTCTGTCGGCGGAGATCGGTCACCCCGACGTGCCGGCCTACAGCACCAATTATGGCCTGCGCGCCAACACGTTCCAGATCCAGATGGGACGGTCCGGCTGGCTCAACGCAACGCTGGGCCTGATCGGCCAGGGCGAGACGGTGCTGGCGGCCACGTCCTCGGCTGGCGTGCCGACGCCGTTCGATGCCGCAACCAATCGCCGCTTCACCCAACCGTCCGGCCAGGTGCTGATGGATGATGTGCAGATTGGCGGCGTCATGTCGGCCACAATCAGCTTCTCGAACGTGCTGGAGAAGGTCGAGACGATCCGCCCCAGCGGCGAGATAGAGGATTCGGACCCCGGCATGCCGACCGCGTCGCTCAGCCTCACCATGAAGTTTGCCGACCGCGCCATGTTCCTCAAGGCGACCTCCGGCACGCCGGTGAAGATCGTGCTGGGCTGGACGATCCCCGGCGCCAACCGCATGCTGCGCCTCGAACTCAACCGGGTGTTCCTTCCGCGCTCGAAGCGGCCGATCACCGGCCCGGCCGGCATCCAGGTGTCGGTGAACGCGATCGCGTCGACGGCCGCAGGCCAACCGATGCTGTCGGCATACCTGCGCAATGACGTGGCGAGCTACGCCTGATGCTGATCGCGCCAGCCAAGCCGGCAGAGCCGGAATGGATCTCAGTGATGGGTGCTCAGGTGCTGTTCGCGCCGATCGACCGGCCGATGCTGCGCCGCGCGCGACGGGCAGCCGGCGAAGCGCTCGGCGGAACGACAGCTGCGACGGATGATCAGGCGGCCATCGATGAGCAGTTCGCCGAGCTTGGCGACGCGCTCAGCCTGGCCCTCCTCATGGCCGGCATCCTCGACTGGCGCGACGTTTGCGCCATGGCCGACGATGACGACACCAGCGCTGGCGTTCCGCTGGCGTGCACGGAAGAGGCAAAGGCGCAGCTGCTGGCCGACCCGCTCGTCTTCGAAGCATTCGACGCGGCTTACGTCATCCCCTTCGTGACCCGCGAACGGGAGCGCGCCGCGCCGGGAAAAGGCTCGCCGCTCTCGCCGAATGGCACTTCGGTGAAGGAGAAGGAGGCGACCGGTACTGCTCTCTCTCCTGCAAAGGCGAGAGCGGCGGCTGCTCCGAATGCCCGTACGTCCTCCACGAAGCGCAGTCCGAGGCGGAAGAGGCAGTCTGGGGCGTCCTGAGCGCCTGCGACCGCCAGCTGCGCGTCGGCGGCATGGGCCAGCCGTTCGCGCTCGACTTCGGTACCGTCATGCAAATGGGCGGCGCGCTTAACGTCGATCTGGCGCTGCTCGCCGAAGTCCTGCCGGCCGCTGAGGCGGCAATCATCAACCGCATCGCCGAGATGTCCGAGGAAGGGAGCGACTGATGCCGAACCCCGCGTCGATCCGTCTTGGCACCACCGGCAAGGCACAGGTGAAGGCCGACTTCGTCGAGATCGCGGAGAGCGGCACGACGTCCTTCCAGCGCATCGGCGATGTCGGAGATGCCCAGGCCAAGCGCTGGTCGCGATCCTATGACAATGCGACGCGGGATGTTGAGGCCGCCATTCAGCGCCAGCAGAGCGCGGCGGCGAAGATCGCAGCAATCATGCCGCAGACCGCGACGCAGATGCGGATCAACGATACGAACGGGACCGGCTTCGGCCAGTATGAAGGCAGCGCCCGTCAGTCGGCAACCGCGTTCCTCGAACTGGAGGCGGCGCAGCAGAAAGTCGAGGCTCGCGCCCGCGCACTCGTTGCGGCGATCGATCCCGCTTTCGCGGCGCAGCACCGCTTCAACCGAGAGATCGGCGAGGCTCGTGCCTTGGTCAGCGCCGGCGCGATCTCGCTCGACCAGTACGTCGCGAAGCTGCGCATGGAGCAGGATGCTCTGGACGCGGTAGGCGGGACCGCCAAGAAGTCGGGCAATGCATTTGCGGCAGCCGCCCCGCAGATCCAGGATCTGTTCGTTCAGATCAGCATGGGCGGCAACCCACTCAATGCTCTTGTCGTACAGGGCGGACAGCTTGCCGGTCAGCTGCAATATGCCGGCGGCAAGGCGCAGGCGTTTGCCAACATCCTGATGGGGCCGTGGGGCGTCGCCGCTCAGGTGGCGCTGCTCGTCCTGTCGCCGTTCGTGGCGAAGTTGTACGAGGGCAACAATGCCCTCGACGAGGCTGTCGACAAGCTCCGGAAGGATGCCCAGGAGACCGGCCTCGCGGATCGCGCGAAGTATGCTTTCGGCAACACGCTCGCCGGGGTGACCGAAGCGATCCGAGACCAGAAGAAGGCGCTGAACGATCTGGCGGACGCCGATAAGACGGCAGCCGAACGGTCGTACGAGGCCGCAAAGGCGCAATTGCAGAAAGCGCTTGCCGTCCGCGTGGCAACCGCTGCCATGGCGGAGCAGGCCGCCCGCGAGGCGTCGGCTGCCAATCAGACGACGTTCGGCGCAGCGGGCGGCGCCGGTGCAGCACAGGCGCAGGTCCTCTATAGCCGCGAGGCAGCCGAGGCAGCTCGCATCGCGAAGGAAGCCGTCGCAGCGGTCGCGGAGGCGCGGAGGCTCGTCGAAGGTACTCGCTTCAACGTCGATATCGAAACGGCCCAGCGAATGGCTGACCCCGTTCAGGCGATCAACAAGCGCTATGCGGATCGTATCGCCATTATTCGTGAAGCGGATCAGGCGCTGATCGCAGCCGGGAACCATGCTCGAGCCGACAGCGCCGCTCGAATCACGGAACTTGAGAAGCAGAAAACGGCAGCTGTCGAGCGCTACCAAGCCGAGCAGCGAGCAGCCGGACAGACGGCGAACCAGATCGGTCGCAACGTCAGCCTCACGGAAGCACGCAGCATCGCCGAGGGTATCGGCGGCAAGGTGACCAGCGACGTACGGTCGCGTGCCGAGCAGCAGCGCCTTTACGACAAGTACGTCGCGTACAAGAACGGTGGGCCGTGGGCGGCGCTGGCGGCGAAGCCGGGCACGAGCAATCACGAGACTGGCCAGGCGCTTGATATCGCGAAATCCGGCGGGGTGACCCTTGCGAAGATCATTGCCGCCTATCGTCAGGCTGGCGTGAAGCTGTCGGAAGCTCTCGACGAGGGCAGCCACTATCATATCGCGTTCAGGAAAACTGGTGACGCCGCACGAGCGGCGACGGAAGAGCGCCAGGAAGCCGCGAAGAAGGTGCGCGATGCTGCCGCAGCGGAGCGCGAACTAGAGAGCGACCTTCGCTCCGTCGTGGCCGCGTACGACCCGGCGCGCGCGGCGGCCGATGAATATGCGGCAACGCTGGCGAAGATCGATGCGCTGGTGAAAGGCGGCAAGCTGACAATCGACGCGGCAGCGGGCATCCGCATGGCCGCCTATCACGCCGAGCAGAAGCGGATGGCGGACGCGGGCTTCGAGACGTTCAAAAAGCTGTTCGGCACCGACGACCCGATGGCAGACGCGATTGAGGGCGCGCGTCGCGGCATCAGCGAGCGTGTCGAGCAGATGGCCGATGAAGATGCCGCGAAGGTCCGCGTCGTCACCACCGCCCTCGACGAACTCCGGGGCTATGGTGCCGACTTCGTCAGCACCGTTCTCAGCGAGGATACCTGGTCCAGTTGGGGCAACGCCGGCAAGACGATCCTCGGCAGCCTGAAGAACGAGTTCATCACGCTCGCGCTGCTCAACCCGCTGAAGAACCTCATCAATGGCGACAAGGCCCTGCCGACCCTGTCCTCGGCGATCGCCAACGTCGGTAAGCTGTTCAAGCCAGGCGCTAACGCTGCTGGCACCGAATACTGGTCGGGCGGCATGTCGCTGGTCGGAGAGACCGGTCCGGAACTCGTGTCGATCGGGCGCGGCGCCCGCGTCTCTCCTGCGGCGGAAACCCGTCGGATGCTGGCCGGCAACGACAACCGCCCCGCAGCGGTGACCCACAACCACTTCAGCGGCAACCTGATGACGCCGGAGTTCTGGGCGATGATCCAGCAGGGCGATGCCCAGGCCGCGATGCAGGGCGCGGCGGGTGGCGCTCAGATCGGCCAGGCTGAGGCGCAACGGGCGGGTGCGCGGCGGCTGGGTCGCTTCCGGTGAGCGTCTTCATCCCCTGGGACCCGCATCGCCGACCTGACGATCCGCCCCCGCCTGTTCTCCGGCAACCAGGAGGGTGTGCTCGGAGGTGAAGACCTGCAAACGCCCCGCATGGGCGACCGGCTGGCCGTCGATGTTCTGACGACCCAGTTGCGGCAGGATGCGCAGAGCCGTGAGTTCATCGCCCTCCTCATGGAGGCGACGACTGCGGATGCGCTGATTGAGCTTCGCCTGCCGAACCGTCCCAAACCCATCGGCAGCGGGATTGTCGCTGACGGTGCCAATCAGGCAGGCACCGTGCTTAATCTGCGCGGGGCGTTCCGGCAGACCGAGTTCGTCCATGGTCGCTTCTTCAGCATCGTCCACGATGGCGTGCACCGCGTCCACATGGTGCGTGGGCGCGCGGTCGCCGGAGGCGACGGTCGCGTCGCGCTGCCGATCTGGCCGATGCTGCGTTTCCTGACGGTAGACGGTGACGTCTGTCACTTCGACCAGCCGATGATCGAAGGTCAGCTGATCGGCTTCGACAAGGGTGCCGGGTTCGAGCGCAACCGGACGAAGCCACTCACCTTCACCGTGCAGGAGCGGAAATGAGCTTCCGTCTGACGCCGCAGGCATCGGCGGCACTGCGTTCAGGCCTTCACCCGCTTGCCCCGCTGGTAGAGGTGGTGCTGCCGGGGCATACCATGCGGCACCTCGTCGGCGCTGGGGAGGTGGCATGGGGCGATGACGTCTTCACCGGTAGCGATGCCATGTTCGGCACACTGGTCGCGGCGGGAACGCTCAAGGATGGCGTCGGCGACGAGGCGCCAGATTGGGATCTTACCTTCGTTCCGCCCAGCGCCATCGCTGCGGCTGCGCTGGCCTCGGCGACCGCGCAGGGCGGAAAGGTTCGAGGCTGGCTCGCCGTAGTGGATCGCGAAACTGGCCAGATCATCCCAGATCCGCTCCAACTGTTCGCAGGCGAGCTCGACGTGCCGCGCCTGCGGGTCGGCAAGGGGACGCGGTCGGTAGAGTGGCGCTGCACCTCGGCGCTGGAACCGTTCCACGATCAGGAGATCGGCGCTCGCCTGTCGGACGCTTGGCATCGGCTGGTCTGGCCGGACGAAGAAGGGCTGGCGAACATGACCGGCATCGAGCGGACATCATATTGGGGCGTGGAGAAGCCGCCATCGGCCGTGTCGGTGATCACCGGCAGCACGCGGGCATCGTTCCTGTGATCGAGATGATCCAGCGACAGCAGGCGGCGCAGGCGGCGGTTGCACGGTTCAAGGGGGAGCCATGGCAGCTGGGCAAGAACGATTGCGTTCGGTTGGCCGCCTTCGTGCTGCGCAAGATGGGTCACCGCCCTCAGCTAGGCAAGGCCGGCACATACACCACTGGTCCGGCAGCACTGCGCGCGTTGCAGCGTGCCGGGTTCAACACCTTGTCCGAGGCGCTGGATGCGCTTGGACTGGAGCGCATCGCCCCGGCGGCGGCGAGAATCGCCGACATCGTAATGATCCCCGGCGAAGCCCCTCTGGATGGCGCGCTGACGATTACCGTCGGGAACGGCCGCGTTCTCGGATTCCACGAAGACACTGGAACAGCGGAGATCCTTCAGCCTGTTGAATTCATCGCGGCCTGGCGGGTCTAGACGATGGCGAAGGCATTACGCACCGCTGCCTTTGTGGTCGGAGCAGTCGCACTCGCTGCGACTGGTGTAGGTGTCGCAGTATCGGCTGGCCTGATCGCGGCGTCAGCGACGACGGCGGCAATTGCGACCGTAGCCGTTGTCGCCAGTGCAGCTGGTGCCGCGCTGTCGCTCGCGGCATCTGCGGCGACACCCAAAGGTAGCGTTGGCGGCAGCGCCACCCAGTTCAAGATCGACAAGGATGCGGGCCTGCCGGTCGCGCTCGGCCGAACCTATAGCGGCGGCAACGTCGTGCACCGCCAGTATTACGGCTCGAAGAACAGCCTCGAAACCTGGGTGACGGTGCACAGCATCGGCCCGGTGCGCAGTCTGGGTCCACTTCTGATCAACAAGGTCGCCGTCAGCCTCAACGGCACCTCGGTCGGCGGCAGCTATGCTGGCTGGATGTGGCTGGATCAGCAGCTGGGCGCATGCCCTGAGACGCGCGCGCTGGCGGGACCGCAGGGGACATTCCCCGGCTGGAGCGGCAACGCGAAGCTGTCGGGTCTCGCGGCGGATCTGTGGACGCTGAAGTTCGACGAGAAGATGAAGATCTACCCAAACGGCGTGCCGCAGCGCGGTCGCATTGTTGAGGGCGTCTACGTCTACGATCCGCGGCTCGATAGCACCTATCCGGGCGGATCCGGCGCGTGCCGCCTTGGTCAGGAGGCCACCTATGTCTGGTCGGAAAATCCGGCACTGCACGCCGTCACCTGGGCGTTCGGTCGCTATCAGAATGGCGTACTCATCGCCGGCGGCGGTCTTGATGCCGATGGCATCGACATGGCTCCGTTCGTCGACTGGGCGAACGTTTGCGAGGCGAACGACTGGAAGGCGGGCGGGATCGTCTACACGTCCAGCGACAACAGCTGGGACATCCTCAAGATGATCGCCCAGGCAGGCGGGGGTGAGGTGTTCCCGGTTGGCGCGCAGCTGTCGTGCAGTTTCAATGCGCCGCGGGTGTCGATCGGCACGATCACCAGCAACGACATCATGGGCGATGTCGATGTGCCCGGCACGGCGTCGCGTCGCGCCCGCCGCAACACCGTCATCCCGCGCGTGCGGCTCGAATCGCACGGTTGGGAGGAGGTGCCGCTCGATGCGATCGCAATATCGGATTATGTCGCATTCGATGGCGGCAGCCGCCCGACCGAGATCACGTTCCCGCTCGTCCAGCAGGTCGACCAGGGTGCTCAGCTGGGGCTGTACGCCCTGTGGAACGGTCGCGAGCTCGACGGCATCGTTTTGCCGAGCAAGATCTATGCGATCGGCTATCGGCCCGGAGACTGCCTGACCGTCGACATCCCCGAGGCCGCGCTCGCGCGCGACGTCGTTGTGCGCCAGCGGGAGATCGAGGGCAGCACCATGGCGGTGACCCTCACCTGTCGGTCGGAGACGTTCGCGAAGCACCCGTTCTGCCTTGGCAGGACCGGCAACGCTCCGCCCACGCCCGACCTCTCAGTGCCGATCAGCTATCCCGTGGAGACCGCTCGCGGGGCGCATGTCCTCATCCGGCAGTCGCTGCCCTATCCGGTGACATCGGATGCGGACAGCGTGCTGGTCGCCGCATTCGACGGCGTGATCGACGATGGCCGGCAGATCAGCTTCCCGGCTGCAGATCTGTCCGGCATGACCGCAGGGACGGCATACGTCCTGTATTGGCGGCTGAGCACGTCCGCCTATCTGATCGCGCTCGACCCGGCGCTGACCGAGGCAGCCGATCCCGACCTCGTCTACCTCGGCAACATCACCACCGCGAACGCGGACGGCACCTATCCCGAGACGCCCACCCCGCCTGGCGGTTGGGGCGGCAACGGCTCTGGCGGCAACTGCCTTGACGAGGCGTCAGAATACCTGCTCGCGAACGACGACCGATCCGGTCCGGGTGCCACGATCGCCGGTTCCGACCTCGCACCTGGGGCATGGCTGTGGACGCAGCACGCGGACACCCGCGAGTGGATGGCGGCGCAGGTGACGCATGTCAGCCGCCACCTCGAGCCGGTATTCGCCGTCGACGGCTGCCCGCGCGCGACGGCGCGGCACCGCTTCGCCTATGGAACCGGCTGGCGGCATGCCGGCGACATCGGCCGTCCGGACAGCAACGCGTGGGTGCTGCGCGTTACCGTTGCCGAAGCGCAGAGCTATATGGCGCGTGCCGCTGGCTGCGACTGGGTCCTATCGCACAACCTCAAGCCGGTTGGGCCCGACCAGTGAAGCCCGAGACGGTCCCGAACAATCGGCGCATCTATCTCGTCATCCAGCCGATGACGGGTGGCATGGTGCGCATGCGCCTATCGGCAACGCCACCTTCGTATGGCGAGCCAGCAGCCGTGCTGCTGTCGCGCGGTGTCTTGCCGCTCGGCGCCGACATCACGATCGACGTGGTGAGCAACCCAGCGGGCAATCCAGACCTCCGCGGCCTTCCGGGCAAGGATGGTGTCGACGGCGCATCCGCCTACCAGCTGGCGCGTGATGGCGGCTATGGCGGTACGCAGGCGGCTTGGCTGGCGTCGCTGGTCGGCGCGGCCGGTCTGTCCGCCTACGATATCGCTCGCGAACTCGGCTATGGCGGGACAAAGACGCAGTGGATCGCGTCCCTCGCGGGCGCTGCCGGAATGTCAGCCTATGATGTTGGCAAGGCGGCCGGCTTCATCGGCACGCAGGCGCAGTGGCTGGCGAGCCTCAAGGGCGCACCGGCGAGCACGTACCTTGGCACGGTCTCCGTAGGGCAGACAGCAACGGTCGCGATCGCGGCCGGTGTGCGCCGATTGGTGCTCACGATCCCGACGAGCCTCGGCGTCGTGGCGGGTGACAGCCTGTACCTAGCGCCGACGGCGGCGCTGGCGGGATACGCCCTACACGACATCGTCGCGGTTTCCCCGACCTCGCTGAATATCGGAGTCACGGCTCCGCTTTTGGCGCTCAACGCCAGCTTCGCGATCCCGTGCAAGCTGTTCCGCCTCAACACATAGCGGCTCGCGTGCGAGCTGTGCGCGTGAGGCTCGCTCGACGACCGCTCCTCTTCGGGAGCGATCATCATGAATCGAACCACTGCCGCGCTGGATCTCTCGATCTGGCGCAACGATGCCGTCTATGAGTACCCTCTGCGTATCATTGGGCCTAATCTGACCGGTGTATCGCTGCGTGCCCAGTTTCGCCTTGCTGCGGATACCTCCGGCCCTGCCATTGCGGCTCTGGAGACGGTAACGAACAGCAACGCCGAAGGCGTGCGTCTTGCCGGCGCGGTTCTGCAAGATGGGCGCTACATCAACGACCTCCGTATCCGGATCAACAAGTCGACCCGCCAGTCCATGCCCTACATGGGTGAACTCGGCGATGCAGCTGTGCTTGCCTGGGGCCTTCAGATCGACGGCCGCACGCGTATTCAAGGCTCGGCGCGTATCCTCGCCCACGTTATGGACAGCGATGGCGCGCCGACTAGCCGCCTGACCGGTTATGGTTTCAGTGCAGCCAGCGCCAGTGTGCCTGCATCTGGAGCCACGCTGACGATCTCGCAGGATGGCGGTTCGACGCTCGTCATCGACGGCGCCGATCTTGTTACCGGGCAGGTTGATCGTGCGGCGGCGGCGGCAGCCAGCGCCGAACAGGATGCGCAGGCGGCTGAGATGTCTGCGCAGGTTGCGATCGCGGCGGGGCGCTGGTTCAAGACGCGGGCGGAGGGCGAAGCTGGATCGAACCTCGGCCAGCTGTTTTCCAGCGGCGACGGTGCCGGGAACGTCATCTACTACGAGAAAACCGCGGGCGGATCGTACGAGATCGGGCGCGCGGTGACACCTGCCGGACTGGCCGCGGCGACCGGCGCCGGCTTGGTTGCGGCAAAGCAACGCGGCGCCGGTGCGGTCGTCACGCCACTGCTCGCTAAATTCTACAACGACATCAGTCCGAACGATTATTTCGGCATCGTCGGGGATCCTGAACAGCCGAATGCCGAACTCGGCGTTCAGGCGGCGATGGATGATGCCATCAAGTATCGCAAAACGGTGTTCCTCGACGGCCTGTATCGTATCGACAACACGCTTCTCGCGCAGAACCTGTTCGCCGGGGGGCTGTCGATACGCGGCCGATGCGCCTGGGGCCATCAATACAGCGGAATCGGAGCGGTGCTGATCGCCAACACCGGCGGCCGCGCCGTCATCGATACGCTCGGTTCGCAGTTCCTGTGCTTCTCCGACTTCGTCATCGATGGGGGCGTGTTCAATCCACCGAACCCATCGCATCAAGGCATCCTGTTCGGCCGCTCTGCTGAATACCAGTACGCGCAGGAACACACGCTGCGGAACATCCTGATCAACCTGCCGCACAATCCCGCCGCCAATGGCGGTTACGGCACGGTCGGCATCGTCAATGTCGCGTCGGAAATTGCCGACTACGACAGCATCTACGTGCTTGCTACGAACCCGGTGATGCTCACGTCGGGGAAACCTGCATGGCTCTATTCCAATAAGGAATTCAGCGACTTCTCGAGCATGTCGATGGTGAATTTCAGGGGCAAGTGCAACCTTGTCGGGCTGGGGCCGCTGGGCATCGGCCTCGACATGCGGAACGCCTTCGCGATCACGGCGGAAAACCTCTATGTCACCGGAACGGGCGCGAATGCCATCCGGGCGGTTGGAACCCGCGGTATTGACATCCGCGGTCATCGCGAGGGGTTCGACACGCTCCTGTTCCTCGACGGCGCGAAAAACACCCGAATTGCGATGTCGGGCGTACCGAACAACAACCCGCCGATCCAGTTGCCAGCCGTCTACACGTCGGTCGATCATCTGAAGCTGGAATTGGAACGCAATCCCGCTTGGTACCCGATCATCCAGAGCGGCTACGAATTCTCGCGTCTGAACGGTATCTTTCTCGAAATGGACAGCGACACAGGTGAGCAGCCTCTAACCAACGTCAATGACGCCACCATCACCAACGTCATTCGCGACATCGCTAACGGAGAAAGATCCGGTCGCGCTGGCATGTCGATCGCCGACTTCGCGCGCATGCATCCGATCTTCGCCGGCAACGTGCCGCCAAGTTCATTCTACATCGACGTAGCGACGGGCAATCCAGCCTGGAAGGCGGCGGACGGTACCGTGAAGCCCATTCTCTTAGGATAACGGATCATGCTGACAATCGAGCAAATACAGGCTCACGCGGATTACGTTCGCTGGTTCAATGCGGTGACCCCGAACAAACGGAAAAGCTGGCGAGTGATCGAGCCTTATGACCAACGCGCGTGGATGGCAGCTTACCCGCGATGGTACGCTGCGCGCGCCGACAAGATCGCCGCTGGGGAGCTTTCCGTGAGGGTCGGGGACCGGCCGTTTATTGTCCCGCCCGAGCCTGCTGCGGATCAACCGGCCGCTTAACGAACTGAGCGACGTCGTCGCAATCTGGAGCGCACCATGAACAACAGCAGCTTCGCGGCCCAGGCGGTCGCGGGAGGGCCGATGACAGCCGCGCCGCCCTCCTTCGACGGCCATGGTTGGCTCGTCGTCCTCAATCTCGCAGTGGCGACGTTCGCCACGGTGATCGCGATCATGTTCGCCGTTGATGCGGTGCGCGGGATTGCGCGCAACTGGGGGAAGGATCTTCGGAACCATCCCGTGACGATCTGGCGCTGGGCGGGCCTGTGCTTCGCGCTCGGAATCGCGATCACGCGGGGCGGATCGGCAATGGCGCTGTGGAACTGGGACCCGCGCAATCCCGCGGGAACTGGCTGGTTCCTTACGCTACAGCGTTTCCTCGACCTTCCGGCGATGTGCTTCGGCGTGGCCGGTCTCGGTATCCTCTACCTGACGTCGCGCGGCATGGTACCGCAGTTGCGCCGTCGCCCACTGCCTATCCAGCTATGGGCATCGCTTCCAATGCTGAAGCGCCCCGCAGGCATAGCGCTGCTCAGCCTGATTGCCGCGCTCGGCGTGGTGTCCACTCGATGATCTGGAAAGCGGGGGCCACCATGGGGGCATTAATACCACTTGCCGCTGCCGCTCTCGCCAAGGGCGGGGACGGCACCGTTCGACCGGACGGCCCGACCGTCTGGCACTTTCTCGGCAATCCTTTCGAAGCGGGCAGCATGATCGCCGGGATTTGCGCGTGCATCGCAGTGCGCCTGTACGTGTCGCAGAAGGATCGTGCCGAGCATCGCTGGAACATCGATCTGCCGGTCTCGGCGCTGGCGCTGATGATCACCGCGGGAGCCGTCATGCGGCTGAGGCCCGATCCTGCGCTGGCGCTGATCTACGGCACCGGCATCGGCGCGATGGGGGTCAGCCTGATCACGCTGGCGATGAACTTCGTGCAGTCGCGCATACCCGGCGCTGAGGACAAGCCGAACGGCTGAAGCAAGATGCCCCCGGTGGTCGGGGGACGGGCCGGGAGCATCCTGTTCGGGGTCTATCGACGCCCGCCCGAACGATACGGCTGCGCCGGTTAACGCCGGGTCAAAATTATAGAGAGGATCGACCATGACCAACCGCAAGGTGGGGCCGAAGGCGCTCGCCCTCATGCACCATTTCGAGGAATGCCGCCTGGTCGCGTACCGCTGCCCTGCCGACAAGCCGACGATCGGCTGGGGGATGACTTACTATCCCGACGGCCGTCCCGTCCGGATGGGTGATCGGATCACGCAGGTTCAGGCGGACGAGATGTTCGCCCAGCTGCTCGCGCGCGACTTCGCTGCCGTCGTGGATGCCGCGATCGGCACCGCGGCTACGACGCCGGCCCAGTTCGGCGCGATGGTCGCCCTCGCGTACAATATAGGCACCGGGCCGCGCATCTGGCTGCCAGGCATGAAGCAGGGCTTCCGTCAGTCGCAGGTGCTGAAGTCGCACCGTGCGGGTAAGCACGACGCCGCAGCACTCGCGTTCGGATCGTGGACGCGGGCAGCCGGGAAAGTGTCAAACGGGTTGGTCCGCAGGCGGGCTGCGGAAGCCGCGCTGTACCGGGGCAACATGTCGGAGGTGGCGCGCCTGACTATGGGCGACGTCCGCTAATCACCGGCGCCGGTCACGCTGGTTGGATCGAGCAGGCCGTCTCGGCGGCTCCCGCCGCCCTCGCCGACGGCGCTTGATCGAGGGTGCCGACGCCGCCCTCGCCGCAAACCTGAGCCGGGCCCACACATCCACCATCCAGACGACCAGGCGCTTCATGCCGGCCGCCATAGGCTGCGCACCCAGAGGCTGCGCTGAACCGGATCGACACCCGCTGTTCACCTGCTCCGCATTGCCTCCCAGGCAATCTGGTCTCTCTCCTGCCGCAGACGTCGCGCCTCAAGCCGGCGGCGCTGCTCGGCCTTACGGCGCATCATGAATACACCAGCCGCACCTACGACGACGACGGCAACGAGAAACGTAACTGAAAGAACCATTTCGGGGTGATGCCAGCCTTCCCGTTAAGCTCCCATGGCCGAACCTATTGCGGCGGTTTCAGCAACTATTGACCGTGTGTCAGTTTCGACCGCGGCATCTCAGGAGAGAATGATGAACAGGATGCTGATCGCCGCGCTCGCCGCGGCGTCGATGGCGCTCGCCAGCTGCGCCACCATGCCAACGGCCGCGCAGGTCGCGCCGCAGATTGATCGCGCCCAAGCGGCCTACGACCGGATCGGCGGCGCCGCTGACCTCGTGCTGCCGTATCTCTCGTCGGCGCGTGCGGCTCGGCTGCGCCTGGCTATGTCGCTGGCGGAGCGCGCCCTGCTCGCCGCGCGTCTGTTGAGCACGACCGCAGAGCAGCTGGCGGCGCTGAAGCAGGCGGAAGCGGCAACCGCGGCGATCGAGAGCACCGCAGGAAGCTGAACCCAGACACAACAAAGGGGGCCGAAGCCCCCTTTGGAACGCAAAGCGTTCATTCAACTGCTCCACCCGCGTCTTGGGAACGGGGAGGCGAAGCGGCTAAACCTTAGTTGCTGTCTGCCTTGTCATCGCTATCAGCAACGGCCCAGATGCCCGCGCCAACAGCAACGGCAGCCAGGATGGCGATGATGATGCCGCCACCAGCGAGCTCGTTCTTCTTTGCCGACGTCGAACCAGTGCGGACCGACTTCGCCACCGAGAGGCTAGCAGCCGAATTGGCAGGAGCCGCTGCGACCGGCGCAGCGACGAGAGCAGTGGCAGCGACGGCCGCGAGATACTTACGAATCATGGAAAGGCCCTTCCAAAGTGAAGCGCGCCAATGGTGCATATTAACATCCTTGTCCATCCGCCGTTTACCACACGCTTCGTGAAGGAACGAGTCTCAGTCCGTCAGCGCCTGCCGTGCTGCCACAGCCATCTCGCGGAACGCGGCCTGCCAGGTCGCGCCCGCATCAGCCCATGCCCACGGCCCTTCAAGTCGCTCAATCCGGCTGTCCCATAGCTTCTCAGCGAGGTGTTCGATCACCGCGTCATCGTCGTTGCTGGTACATAGGCGGCAGCGGGCCATGGTCGAATCGCTTGCGTTGTTGTTTCTGTTTCGTTCCGTAGACCGATGCGCCGGCAGGATCGAATCACGATGGAGCTTTCTGTTCAGATCCTGCGGTCCGCTATGACCGCGGGCAAGCAGCTCGACGAAGCGGATGCGCCGTTCCGGTTGGCGTTGCGGTGTCTGTGGCGTCACTGCCCTGAGCGCTGGCCGCTGGTACAGTTCTGGGAGGGCGGCAGGGGTGGCCATGACATCGGCCGGTCGCAATCAGTGACCGCATCCTTCAACGGCATCATTCGCCAGCTGCGCAAGTCCGGTGCTTGGTCCGACACCTCAGCGTAGCGCCGGTCGGCTACCGAAACATCTTGCTCCGTGCGAAACCAGCCGGCGTGAGTTGCCAACGGTTCGCCCAATATCGGACCATGCGCTTCATCGTGAGCCGCTCCCGAAGATTAGCTGGCACGCCGTCCGGCAGCACCCAGCCCTCCCCGTCGTGCTGTGCCTTATTGATCGCCTCCAACTCGTCGACGAACAGCTTGATTGGTGCCTTCAAAGTTTCGGCGCAGCCTTCGCCATCGCGTGGAACGCCTCGCCTTGTTCCAGCAGCACATTCAGATCGTCCGAGGTCAGCGCGCTTTCCTCGTCGACGTATTCCCCAGGATTGAAGGTCGCGGCAAAGGCGTGAAGGTGGTTGAGCGCTTCGCCCAGCCGGTGTGTCGTATCGTCTTCAGTTATCGGGGAAGCGTACGCCCGGTTGGGTCTTCCGCACAAGCGCGCCACATGCGTCTACCGGCGCCCTGATGTCGTACCTTCGCCGATGAGCAAACCCGCCAACGATCCATTCGGGCTGAGCCTTGACGAAGAAGCGGAGGCCCTGAGGCTTGAAGCGATTCATGGATCATCGTTGCCGCAGTGGATGGCGGACCGCCTGCAAGCGGCAATTCGCGCGGACGATTCCAACCAGATCGAACGGTACGACCGGATATCACGATATCTGACCGCGCGTCGTCACCGCTAAACCCCCGGTCAGAACCCGTTCCGGATTACCCTCCGCCACCTCTTGATGCGCTGCCGAAGCGTCTGCTTCGCGGAACCCGGCCAGCTATGCATCAATCGTCGAGAGACGTCGGATAAGATCGTCAAATTCACCATCCTGAGGAATGTGCATCACGGCAGCCAGTGAGTTGCCAAGGATCCAGGCAGCGTTCCCGGATCCCGCGCCCCGCGATTTCGTCCGTCGCCGGAGGAGGCCCAGCGTCGATGCTCGGTTACGGACAGCTTGCTCACTGCATCCCATCTGCGCGGCGATCGACGACACGAACTCGCCTGCGGCGTACATGCCCGCAAGCGCCTGGTCCTTCTCTCTCGTCCACTGGCTATTCGGCATATCAACTGGTCCCCAATCGATTGCGATAGCTGATGCTGATCGGGATAAGGTTAATCCGGCTGTGCCGGACGGACCTCGCGATGTGCCGCGAGCTGCGCTGATGGCGACCAATCGAGGCGACAAGGGAAAATCAACCTTCCCGCGGCACGCTGGGCCAATGCCGCAGCAGAAGCGCCTCCGATCACTGGACGAGTTTACGCCCTTGCCTTGGCACCGACGTCGCGCATCCCGGGCCTTGGGTGTTCCGATGATCCTCAGCCTTGTCATAGCGATCAGCATCGGCGCGCTGATCGGCATTTTCAGCTAACGGCGAAAAACATGGCGGTGACATAGCGGACTGCACTTCATTGCGGATGATTGCCGCGCTTTCGCTCAACTGCACCACTAAGTTCGGCGGACTTACTCGTCATGCAAGAAGAAGAGGGCAGGGGCATCGTAGGGGGCATTAATAACGAAATAAGAACGTTGAGTGGCGAGATATCGAGCGTTGCAGCTCTTGGTGTGGTAGGCGGCGGACCCACCATCGACGTTTCCCATGCCGACGACGTACCGACCGGCACCGGAGCGGCGTCGACGCGTTGGGAGCCGTGATGACCGAACCCGATATGTCGACCGTGCCCGGCAAGCGGCGCATACCCCCCTTGCTCGTCGGCCTTGCCCTGATCGCCGCGGGGCTGGCCGTGCTGCTCGCCGGGGCGTTCGCGACCAGCCGGTATCCGTTTGCTTTCGATCGCGGGATCATCGTCGGCCTGCGCCAATGGGGCGGGCCGGTGTGGCTGCCCAAGGTCGCGACCGATATCACCGCCCTCGGCGGCGGCGTCGTGCTGACGCTGTTCGCTACGATCGTCGTCGGCTTCCTGCTGATGCAGCGGCTGTGGCTGACCGCATTGGCGACGGCGATGGCGTGCCTGACCGGCGGCTGGGCGGTCGATGTGATCAAGGGGCTGGTGGTGCGGGCACGCCCCGATCTGGTGCCGCATCTGGTCGACGTCAGCGGCTACAGCTTTCCCAGCGGCCATGCGACGTCGAGTGCGGTGATCTATCTGACGCTCGCCACGCTGGCGGGGCAGGTGACGCCGAGCCGCGCGGCGCGGCGCTACCTGCTGGCGGTCGCGGTGCTGCTGGTCGGCGCGATCGGGTGCAGCCGCGTGTACCTCGGCGTCCACTGGCCCAGCGACGTGCTGGCCGGGTGGAGCTTCGGCACGCTATGGGCCTTCGGCTGGTGGACCGCGACCGCCGGCGCACGGCAGGCGATCGGCGGCGAACGCTAGAGCGTTACCGGATCAGGTTGGATCACAGGCACGGAGGTGATTTTGGCGTGTTGCAAGGCGTGAGAAGGGAGCGATGCCGGAGCATCGTGACTGACGAACAACGCAGCATCACGGCAAAAGCGCCCCGCCGCGCAGCGGTCGCCCGCAGGGCGATGACGGTGGTTCAACCTGATCCGGTAACGCTCTAGCCGCGCTCGGCGAGCTTGCGTTCCCAGGCAAGCGCATCCTTGACGATCGTGTCGAGGTCGTCGCGCTGCGGACGCCAGGGCAGGGTGGCAAGGATCGCGCTATTGTCTGCGACCAATGCGGCGGGGTCGCCGGCACGACGTCCTTCGTAGCGGCGCTGGATCGTCAGGTTGGTGACGCGATCGACCGCATCGAGCACTTCGTTGACCGAGCAGCCGCGATTGTAGCCGGCGTTGAGCGTGTGGCTGCGCGTCGGTTCGGCGGCCAGCAATTCCAGTGCGGCGACATGCGCGGCGGCAAGGTCGCTGACATGGATGTAATCGCGCACGCCGGTGCCGTCGGGAGTGTCGAAGTCGGTGCCGAACACCGACACCGCGTCGCGCTTGCCGGTCGCCGCCTCGACCGCGATCTTGATCAGATGCGTCGCGCCCACTGTTGACTGACCCGATCGGCCTTCGGGATCGGCACCGGCGACGTTGAAATAGCGCAGCGCGCAATAGTTGATCGGATGCGCCGCCGCGACGTCGCGCAGCATCGCCTCGGTCATCAGCTTGGACATGCCATAGGGATTGATCGGGACGGTCGGGTCGCCTTCCTGCACCGGCACCTTCACCGGCGTGCCGTACGTCGCGGCGGTGGACGAGAAGATGAAGTGCGGTACGCCCTCGACGACCGCGCTTTCGAGCAGCGCACGCGTCGCCGCGGTGTTGTTGCGGTAATATTTGAGCGGATCGCTGACCGATTCCGGCACCACCACCGATCCGGCGAAATGCATGATCGCCCGCACATTATGGTCGCGGATGGCGCCACGCACCGCCGCATCGTCCTCGATATTCGCCTGCACCAGCGTCGCGCGGGAATCGACCGCCCAGTCGAAGCCGGTGACGAGATTGTCGACCACGACCACGTCATGGCCCGCATCGAGCAGCGCGAGCACCGCGTGGCTGCCGATGTAGCCGGCGCCGCCGGTCACCATTACCTTGCCGTTCAACGTCACTTGATCTGCTCCCGCCTTTTGCGCGCTCTAGCCCGTTCCTACATGGGGAGCAAAGGAGACGCGTGATGACGGATTATGTGACGGTGGCCGGCGGCTGCTTCTGGTGTACCGAGGCGGTATTCAAGGATGTGATCGGCGTCGAGAGCGTCGAGAGCGGCTACATCGGCGGTTCGGTGCCTAACCCGACGTACAAGCAGGTATGTGGTGGCGACACCGGCCATGCCGAGGCGATCCGCATCGGCTTTGATCCCGAACAGCTGCAGCTGGGCGACCTGCTCGACATCTTCTTCGCGACGCACGATCCGACGCAGCTCAACCGGCAGGGCAACGACGTCGGCACACAATATCGCTCGGCGGTGTTCCCGGCGGACGATGCGCAGGAGGCCGAGATGCGCACCGCGATCGATCGCGCGCAGGCGGAGTCCGCCAAGCCGATCGTAACGACTGTCGAGCCGATGACGGAATGGTATCCGGCCGAGGATTACCACCAGGATTATTGGGAAACTTCGGGCCGCTCGAACCCGTATTGCATGGCGGTGATCCCGCCCAAGTTGCAAAAGCTGCGCAAAAGCTTCGCCGCACGGTCGAAGGCCGTGGTGGCATAGGTCTGATATAGTCCTCCCCCTTGCGGGGGAGGACTTTGGCTACACCTTCCTCGACAGCGCTTTTTTCAACTTCGCATGCGCGGCGGCCTTGATCTGGCACACTCTCGCCGATCCGACGCCCAGCACCTGCCCAATCTCCTCAAGGTTCAATTCCTCGACGTAATACAGTTGGATCACCTGCGCCTCTCGTTCGGGCAGTGACGTGATCGCGGCGATCAGCGTGTCGCGCAGGTCACTCTCCGCCAGCTGTTCGAATGCGTCGGGTGTGTCGTCGGCGAACCACGGCAGGTCGTCGGCATAGACCTCGTCCATCGATTCGAACCTCACCGCGTCCGCCGTTTCATAGTCCGCACGCAATTTCTCCACCGATACGCCGAGTTCCGTCGCGAGTGCCGCTTCGTCCGGCGCACGGCCGGTCCTTGCCGTCACCGTGGCGATGGCGGCGTGATATTGCCGGCGTCGCCGCATGGCGCCGCGCGTCGTCGTCGCCTGTCGCCGCAATTCATCGATCATCGCGCCACGCAGCCGCGTTTGCAGATAGGCACGGAATTGCGCGCCTTGCTCGGCGGCTTGCCCCACGGCCTCGACCAGCGCGACGAGGCCGATCTGCACCAGATCCTCGACATCGACGATTGTGCTCATCGAGCCATGGACGTGCCAGGCGATGCGGCGGACGAGCGGCAGATATTGCCGGATCATCGTCTCCTGATCGCCGCCGGGCCGCGAGACGCGCGAATAGGTGAGCGGCTGGACCGGGATCAGCGCGGCCGGGGCTGGCTGGGCGTCGGTGAACGCCAGCTTCATCGGTTCGGCGCTCATGCCGCCAGCGCCTGATGCTGCTGCGATCCGCCGATCACCGCGACGACCTCGACCGCCTTTTCTTCAGGCACCTCGAAGAACGACAGCACCGGCGTGTCGGGCAGGACGGTCTTCACCAGCTTGCGGATCGCGATGCGGATCGCCGGCTGGACGACGAGCGCGAAGGGCTTGGCGTCGGCGATCAGCGGTTGCGCCGCCTGTTGCAGCGCATCGACGATGCGGCGGCCGAGGTCCGGCTCGATGACATGGCGGCGCGACTGGTCGGCGCGCGCGGCCTGGCCGAGCAGCCCTTCGAGTTGTCCCTCCAGCGTCATCACCCGCAGCGGCTCGCGCACGCCGCACAGCTTCTGGATGATCAGCGGGCCTAGCTCCGGACGGATCAGTTCGATGATCTCCTCGGCATCGGCGCTCCGCGTGGCGGCGACCGAGATCGCCTGCGCGATGCGACGGAATTCCTTCAACGGAATGTTCTCCGCAAGCAGGCCCTTCAGCACCTGGGTGAGGGTGGTGAGCGGCAGCGGATTGGGCGTCAGCGACGCGACGAGCTGCGCCGCGCGTTCCTTTAGGCCGTCGAGCAGCGACTGGACCTCGTCCGGCCCCAGCAGGTCGGTGGCATTCTGGCCGAGCACATGGTTGAGGTGCGTCGCCATCACGGTGCCGGCGTCGACGACGAGGAAGCCCGCGCCGGTCGCCGCATCGGCATCGCCGGCGGGGATCCAGGTCGCATCGAGCCCGAAGGTCGGGTCCTTGGCCTTCTTGCCGTGCAGGTCGCCATAGGCCTGACCGGTGTCGAGCGCGAGCATCTCGTCGGGCGACACCTGATCCTCGCCCAGCACGACGCCGTTGACGACGATGCGATAGGTGTAGGGCGCAAGGTTGATGTCGTCGCGAACCCGGCATTGCGGCACGACGAAGCCGAGGTCGCGCGACAATTGCCGGCGGACGCCGGTGATCCGGCCCATCAGCGGCGCACCGCGGCGCGGATCGACCAGCGGCACCAGGCCGTAGCCGATGTCGAAATTGACCTGCATCCCCTCGGTCACCTCGTCCCAGTCGATCTTCGACGGGTCGGCGGGTTCCTCGACGACGGCAGGCAGCGTGGCGGCGACGGGGCGACGCTCGATCTGGCGCAGCTTCCATGCGGCGAACCCGGCGAGCGCGGCGGTGGAGAGGATGATCATGTGCGGCATGCCGGGCAGCAGGCCGAGCAGACCGAGGATGATCGCGACCGGCGTCCAGGTCCGCGGGCTGCCGAACTGGCCGCCGATCTGGCCGGCGAGATCCTTGTCCGACGACACGCGGGTGACGATGGCGGCGGCGGCGATCGACAGCATCAGCGACGGCAGCTGCGCGACCAGCGCGTCGCCGATCGCGAGCAGGATATAGGCCTTGGCCGCGGCGGCGATGGTCATGCCGTGGCTGACCGGGCCGAGGATCAGCCCGCCGATGACGTTGGCGGCCAGGATCAGCATCGCGGCGACCGCATCGCCCTTCACGAACTTCGACGAACCGTCCATCGAACCGTAGAAATCGGCTTCGGTCGCGACTTCGACGCGGCGCTTCTTGGCGTCTTCCGGCGTGATCAGGCCGGCGTTGAGATCGGCGTCGATCGCCATCTGCTTGCCGGGGAGGGCGTCGAGGGTGAAGCGCGCGGACACTTCCGACACGCGGCCTGCGCCCTTGGTGACGACGATCAGGTTGATGATCATCAGGATCGCGAAGACGAAGATGCCGACGACGTAATCGCCGCCGATCAGGAAGGTGCCGAACGCCTCAATGACGTGGCCCGCCGCGCTCTCGCCCTCATGGCCATGGACCAGCACGATGCGGGTCGAGGCGACGTTGAGGCCCAGGCGGAACAGCGTCGCGAACAGCAGCACGGTCGGGAAAGACGAGAAATCGAGCGGCTTCTGCGCGTTGAGCGACACCATCAGCACCGCAAGGCTGATCGCGATATTGGCGACGAAGAAGATGTCGAGCAGGAACGCCGGGATCGGCACGACCATCACGACGACGAGCAGCAGGATGGCGAGCGGCAGCGCCGCGCCGCGGCCGGTGGCGAGCAGCTTGTTCACGTCAGCGGCCTCCCATGCTGGCGAGCATCATATAGGCGAGCCTCGCGTTGTTCGGGGACGGGCGCAGCAGGCTGTCGGCGCCGGCCGCAGCCTTGTTGCCGAAGCGGTTCATCGCCTGCGTCGCCCAGGCGAGCGCGTCCTCGGCGCTCTGGTTGCCGCCGGTGACGACGGTCGAATCGTCGCCCAGCGCGAGCGCCTGCGCGGCGAAGGCGAGGTTGGCGTTGCGCGTCTCGCTGACGCTGTCGGCTGCGGTGCCGAGCTTGGTGGCGAAGCGGTCGTAGATCGCCGACAGCGAGCGCGGCTGGCCGTTCGAACCGTAGAAGATCGAGCGATTGGCGCCGGCAGCCTGCGGAAACATCGACGCGGCGGTCGCCTGCGGATTGGTCTGCATCGCCGACAGGAATTTCTTCGCGCCGCCGATCCCCAGGAAATGCGCCATATAGAGGTCGGTGCCGTTGGCCGAACGGCCCAGCGAGCCTTCCAACACGTCCTTGTTGTCGGACGCATGTTCGGCCGCCATCAGGGAGGCGGCGGTGGGGTCGTTGCGCAGATTGAGAATGGCGGAGCGGGTCGCGCCGTCACCGACGGTGTAGCGGCCGCCCGCGGTCTGGCCGATGCTGTTCGCCGCCCAGCCGAGGCCGTGCTCCGCGCCGTGCTTCTTGACGACAGCAAGCCAGCTCTGTTCGACGAACTGGTACAGGCCCGACGCCGACGAGGTGCCGGCACGCGCATTGGCGTTGAGGCCGCTCTCGATCTTGGCCTGGCCGAGCAGATAGTCGAAATCCACGCCCGTCTTGCTGCTCGCAAGCGCGATCGCGGATTGGATGCGTCCGGCAGAAATCGGATTGACGGTCATTGCGGAAAGAACATGCCCCTGTTGTCAGGGATGTTTAAGCAAGAGCTGTGCCAGTTCTAAGTCATTCGTCATCCCGGCGAACGCCGGAACCCATGGACGCACGCGGCTGCTGGTGGTTCGCTTCCGCTCATCCAGCCCATCCCTGGATCCTAGCGTTCGCCGGGATGACGGGAAGGTGAGGGCGGCGAGGGTAGGGGCGGGGGTGTGGAGGGGCCACTAGACCGCCAGCCGATAAATCAGCTCAAGCGTAAGCCGACACCAATGTCGGGCGGAAGCCGTGGCCGGCATCGCCGGTCAGGATTTGCAGGCGGCGGCGAACATTTGCCGCCATCAGGTTGACGTAGATCCGGCAGGTCTCGTTCAGCCGGTTCGCCTCGTCCGCCAATTCGCGGATCTCGTCGCCAGCGGGGCCGGTTCCGAGCGCGGCGACCTGTTCGATCCCGGCGAGCTTGTCCTGCGTCGCACGTTCCAGTGCGGCCACGTCGTTCGTCTTCAGCGCTGCAATCTCGGCATGCAACGCGTCGATTACGCGGATCAGGGCTTCACGCCGCTTCATGGCCGTCCCAGTTCAGCTTGAGTGCGAGCAGCCGGTCGGCGATCGTCGTCGGCAAAATCGGGAACGAGCCATTCTCGATCGCCTTCCTGATCACGCCCACCCGGTCGCTGTCGACCGGAGGCGAGGAGGCAAGAGATTTCGCGAGCCCACTCAGTTGCGTGCTGACGCCCGGAGCCGGCGCCTGTTGCGATGCCTGCTGCAGAGCCGGTTGCACCGACGGCGCAGCCGCGGGTGCGGCGACGCGTGCTACGCTCCCACTTCCACTTAGCGGCATTGAGCCGATCGATTCTACCATGTCTGCACCTATCTGTGTTGCCTGACATGGGATTAAACGACCGCCTTCGACGCTACTTTAACAAAAAGATTCCGATACCTGACGCGGCTATTCGCCCCAGCCCGGCAAGGTGGCGCGTCCCGCTTCCAGTGCGATCGCCTGGACCGGGCTTTTCGAATCCTCGACCTTGACCATGAAACGGCCGCCCGGCGGGGCGTCGCCCATCGCCACGCCTTCCCGCGTGATGGAGAATCCATCCGATCCGGCGGCGATCATAACAGGGTCGCCGCGCCGGATGACGGGTTCGGCCTTGGTGGCGGCGATGACGGTCGGGCGGACCGCGGCCGGCGCCGGCGTAGCAGCGGCCGGTCGGATCACCGGCACGAAGATGCGCCAGTCAGGTCCGTTGCACGAAACGACGACGGCGTCATGCGCTTCGGTCCGCCATGCGAGCGCCACGGTCGAACATTGCGCCAATCGCAGCCGCGTATCGATCGCGGTGCGCGCGCCTCCCTCCGCCCCGATCGGGCGGCTTGTGAAGGCAGCCACGGCGCGATCGAGGCCGGCGGTATCCTGAAAGACGACGGCACCCCCGATCGGGGCTGCGGCGAGAAGCAGGGGAAGGATCATGGTTGACGGTCCGCTGTGGAAGGCTGTTCGCCCACGAAGGCGAGGGTGACGATCGCGGCACGGCGGCCGGGACGAGGAACAGTGGTGACGGTGATACGGCGACTGATCGGCGCCAGGGCCGCGGCAAGAGTACGGGCGCGGTCTGCCGCGAGGATCGCGGCGCTTCCGGTAGCGGGATCGACATCGGCGGTGCTGCCGTCGGTCGACCCGGTGACCGTCAGGGCGACGCGTGGATCGCGGACGCCTTCGCGCGCCCAGGCGATCACGGCGGCGGGGCTCTCGGGCAAGGTTGCCGATCCGGGTACGAAGTCGAGCAGGCCCGCGGCCATCACCGGCAACGGGACCGACGCGGCGACGGGCGAGCCGCCGAAGCTCGTGCGCAATGCGTCGGTGACCGCGCGCGGCTTCTCGCTGGCCTGCATCAGGACGAAGAAGCCGACGAGCAACAGCGCCAGATCGGCGAGCGTCACCAGCCAGAGCGGCTTCGACGCGGGTGTTTCGGGATAGGTCGCGGCGCCGGTCATGCGACGCTCTGCAAATGGTGTCGCGGCGTCTCGCGCAACGCGAGCGCGACCAAGGGTGCTTCGATCCGCGCGCGTTCGAATGCTTCGATACGGCCTGCGGCGCGCAGGCGATGACAGATCGGCATGAATACGAGATTGGCCAGCAATGCGCCATACAGTGTGGCGAGCAGCGCGATCGCCATCGCGCCGCCGATCGCCCGGGGGTCGGTCATGTTGGCGAACATGCCGGCGAGGCCGATCAGCGTACCGACCATACCCATGGCCGGTGCGGCTTCGGCCGCGGCGGACCAGATGTCGGCGGCGGCGACATGCCGTTCGATCCGCGCCTGCCGACGATAGCGCAACAACGCCTCGACCTCACGCGGGATCGCGCCGTCGACGATCGCGGCGACGGCGGCGGCGACATCGGGATCGGCGATCACCGACTTGTCGAGCGCGATGATGCCGTGGCGTTTGGCGATCCGCGCCTGTGCGGCGACCTGTTCCAGCAGTGCATCGGCGGCGAACCGTCGGCGGACGAGGATACGCAGGGCGGATATCGCGCGGGCCGCGTCGCGTGCCGGTGCACGCAAGACGGTGGCGAGGGCGGTACCGCCGCCGACGATGGCGAGCGCGATCGGATCGAAGAGCTGGGCGATCAACATACGCGGGGCTTTGCAAGCGGCGGGCCAGTTTATTCCGGGCGTGCTGCATCCCGCATGGCTAGAGCGAGTCCGGGGAGTATGGACGGCGAACGAGATGATACGGTCGAGACGAACGCGTCGCTAACCATTCACGTTGCCGACCGGCAGCCATTGCCGCTCTCCGGCAAGGTCCGGCAACCGCTTGCCGTTCCGCTTGCCGCTCCACCTGGGTAGCCCGGCAAAGCAACAAAAAAGACGTTCCCGCACCACAAAAACGAAAACTGGCACGGCGGTTGCTTAGTCCTCGGCAGCGCAATGGTGCGCCGGAGATTTGGGCCGATGGCCGCAGACAGTCTGTTCGGAGTTCACGGGGCTGCCCTGGAAGTGCGTTCGCAACGCATGGGTGTGCTCGCGTCGAACATCGCCAATTCCTCGACGCCGGGTTTCAAGGCTCGCGACATCGACTTCAAGTCGGCGCTTTCGTCGATGGAGAGCGATGTCGGCCAGAAGGGGATAGACGCCGCGACCAAATATCGCGTCCCGTTGCAGACCTCGATGGACGGCAACACGGTCGAGCTGAACCAGGAACAGACCGCCTTCGCCGAAAACGCCGTCCAGTATCAGACGACGCTGTCGTTCCTGAACGGGCGGATCGGCCAGATCACCCGCGCGCTGAAGGGGGAATAAGCCGATGGCCGATCCGATGAGCGTGTTCCAGGTGGCCGGCCGCGCGATGAGCGCGCAGCTGATCCGCATGAACACCACCGCGTCCAACCTGGCGAATGCCGGCGGGACGACGGGTTCCGCGGAGACCGCGTACAAGACGATGAAGCCGGTGTTCCGCACCAGCTTCGACGCGGCGAGCGGTCTCGCGACCGTCGACGTCGAAAAGATCGTCACCGCGGGCGAAGCACCGACCAAGGTCTATGACCCCAACAATCCGTTGGCGGACAAGGACGGCAACATCTTCCAGGCCGCCGTCGATGAAAGCCGCGAGCTCGTCGACATGATGGAGACCGCGCGCTCCTACCAGAACAACGTCGAGGTGATGAACACTGCCAAGCAGCTCACCATCGATACCCTCAAGCTGGGACGCTAGGACCATGGCAACGACATCCACCGCGTTCGACAGCACGCTCCAGAATCTCGGCATCACCCGCGCCAAGCCGGCCGCGGGGACGACCGCGACCGGCGCCTCGACCGCGACCGGCAAGACCAAGACGACGCTCGACCAGTCCGATTTCCTGACGCTGCTCACCACGCAGCTCAAGAACCAGGATCCGTTCGAGCCGATGGACAACACCCAGATGGTCGCCCAGATGGCACAATTCTCGTCCGTCGCCGGCATCAGCGAGATGAACAAGACGCTCAGCGGCGTCGCGACCAAACTCGGCTCGACCAGCGCCAGCGATGCGATGAGCTATGTCGGCAAGACCGTGCTGACCGAGGGGTCGACCGCTTACCCGCGTTCGACCGGCGGTCTCGATGGCGCGGTCGAACTCGACAGCGACGCGTCGCAGGTGACCATCTCCATCGCCGACGCCCAGGGCGGTACGCTTCGCTCGATGCAGATCGGCAAGCACGCCAAGGGCACCGCAACCTTCGAATGGGATGGCAAGGACGGTTCGGGCAACGACGTCGGCGCCGGTCCCTTCACCATCACCGCCTTCGCCACCAACGGCGACAAGACGGTCACCAGCCGCACGCTCGTCTGGGCGCCGGTCGAATCCGTATCGCTGCCTTCCAGCGGCGCACCCAAGCTCAAGGTCGTGGGGGTCGGCGACGTCGACCCGTCCGACGTCCGTTCCGCCACCTGATCCCGTCCTTACACTGATCTACGCTTCCAAGGAGTAACCCGATGTCCTTCTATACCTCGCTCTCCGGTCTCCAGGCTTCGCAGACCGACATGAACACGATCTCGCACAACCTCGCGAACGTCTCGACCACCGGCTTCAAGAAGAGCCGTGTCGAGTTTTCGGACGTCATCGCATCGAGCGTCTCGACCGATCCGCGCAAGATGGTCGGTTCGGGCGTGATCGTGAAGGCGACGCAGCAGCAGTTCAAGAACGGCAACCTTCAGGGCACGACCAACGCGCTCGACCTCGCCGTCATGGGCGAAGGTTTCTTCACGGTTCGCACGTCGGGCGCGAGCGATGCGATCGCCTATACCCGCAACGGGTCCTTCTCGGTCGATTCGACGCGCAACGTGGTCGATAGCCAGGGCAGCCTGCTGCTGGTCTATCCGGTCGATGGCGACGGCAACGTCACCGCGACGGGCGAGGATGGCCTGACCAACCTGCAGCTGCAGCAGACCAGCGGTACGCCGGAAGCGACAAAGCAGGTCGCCACGGGCATCAACCTGTCGGCGACGTCGACCGTCAACCAGAAGGCGTTCGACCGTACCGATACGACGACCTACAACAACTCGGTCGCGACGCGCATCTACGATGCCAACGGCAACCCGATGACGATGACCAATTATTACGTTCGGGCAGCGCCGGACGCGGACGGCCTGAGCAAGTGGGTGGTCCACACCTATATCGGTGACGACAAGATGGTTCCCGAAAGCGGCACCAACCCGGCAGTCATCAAGTTCAGTTCCACCGGCGCCATCGCATCGACGTCGGAGGGAACCGTCGCGAACCCGCTCGCGCCGATCAAGTTCAAGCAGTTCATCCCGTTGTCCGGCGCAGCCGCGCAGACGGTGACGCTCGACCTCGCCAATTCGACGCAGCTGTCGTCGGCTTTTGCCGTCAACAGCAAGACGCAGGACGGCGTCGCGGTCGGCCAGCTGTCGGGCGTGACCGTCAACTCCGAAGGTCTGATCTCGGCCAGCTTCTCGAACGGCGACATCGTGCCGCTCGGTAAGGTCGCATTGGCGAAGTTCTCGACGCCCACCGGCCTGCGCCAGATCGGCAACAGCTATTGGTCGGCAACCGGTCTGTCGGGTTCGGCGTCGATGGGGTCGGCGAGCGCGGACGGCTTCGGTTCGCTGATGTCGGGCCAGATCGAAGGGTCGAACGTCGACATCACCGAGGAACTGGTCAACCTGATCGCGGCACAGCGCAACTTCCAGGCGAATTCGAAGGCGCTCGATACTGCGAACCAGGTCTCGCAGACCATCATCCAGATCCGCAACTAAGCGACAGCGGAGCGGAGGCGCGTAAATGGACAAGTTGGTCTACACGGCGGCGACCGGCCTGCGTGCGCACATGCAGGCGCAGGCGGCGATCGCCAACAACATGGCGAACGTGTCCACCACGGGCTTCCGCGCCGACCGCGTCGTCTTCGACCGGATCGAGCTGAAGGGCGGCGGCGCGCAACTCGAAGCGCGCGCGCCGACCAGCGAAGAGGTGACCGACGCCGATCGTGCCCCCGGTGCGATCCAGTCGACCGGCCGCGCGCTCGACGTCGCGATCACCGGCAACACCGATTGGCTGGCGGTGCAGGCGGGCGACGGCAGCGAAGCCTATACCCGCCGCGGCGATCTGGAGATCGCGCCCTCGGGTGTGCTCCAGACCGGCGACGGCTTCATCGTGCAGGGCCAGAGCGGCCCGATCACGATCCCGCCGCACGACAGCCTGTCGATCGCGGCCGATGGCACGATCGCCATCGTGCCGCAGGGTGGCGACGTCCGCAACCCGCAGGTGCTCGACCGGCTCAAGCTGGTCGATACCAAGGGGTCGGTGACGCTGAAGGGCATGGACAATCTGCTGCGCGTCAAGGGCGGCGGCACGCTGCCCGCCAACATGGACGCCAAGGTGCAGAGCGCCGCGCTGGAGGGCTCCAACGTCAACATGACGCAGGCCCTCGTCGACATGATCGAGAACCAGCGCAGCTACGAAGTTCAGGCCAATCTGATGAAGTCGGCCAAGGATATGGACGAGAGCAGCACCTCCGTGATGCGTCTCCCGAGCTAAGGAACAGACACGATGTCCTCCTCCGCCATGCACATCGCGCGCACCGGGCTCGACGCCCAGGATACGCGCATGCGGGTCATCTCGAACAACCTCGCGAACGTCAACACGACGGGGTTCAAGCGCGATCGCGCCGCGTTCGAGACCTTGGCCTACCAGACGATCACCGCGCCCGGCGCGCAGTCGACCGCCGAGACCAAATACGCCACCGGCCTCAACCTCGGCACCGGCGTGAAGGTGCAGGGCACCGCCCGCATCGACACGCAAGGGTCGCTGACGCAGACCGGCAACAGCTTCGACATGGCACTCGACGGTGACGGCTATTTCCAGGTGCAGCTGCCCGGCGGCGAACTCGGCTACACCCGCGCCGGCAACTTCAACCGCTCGCCCGAAGGCTTGCTGGTCACGTCGGAAGGCTATCAGGTGATGCCCGGCATCACCGTGCCGACCAACGCGACGCAGGTGACGATCGGCACCGACGGCACCGTCACCGCACAGGTGCCCGGCCAGACCGAAGGCACCAACATCGGCCAGATCCAGGTCGCCAGCTTCGCCAATCCCACCGGATTGCAGTCGACCGGCGACAATTACCTGAAGGAAACCGCCTCGTCCGGCGCCGCCAACCTCGGCATCGCCGGTGAAGACGGCCGCGGCCGCGTGCGGCAGGGCAATCTCGAAGCCTCCAACGTCAACGTCGTCGAGGAACTCGTCGACATGATCGAGACGCAGCGCGCCTATGAGGTCAATTCCAAGATGATCTCGTCCTCCGACGAAATGCTCAAATACGTGAACCAGAACCTCTGATGGCCTCCGCACCGAATCCTTTCCGCCCCGGCGCGTTCGTCGCCGGCCACTGGGCCGAGATCGCGCTCGCCGCGGCATCCGGCCTGCTGGTCCTCGCCGCGCTCGTGCCCGGTCAGGCCGACGCCAGCATCTTCGGCAAGAAGAAGCCGGCGGAGGACTTCACCGTCGTCCGCGCGCCCGTGGCACCCGCGCCGGCTCCCGCCAACGGCTCGATCTTTCAGGCGAGCGACGGCTATGCACCCCTGTACGAAGGCTGGCGCGCCCGCCGCGTCGGCGATCCGCTGACGATCGTGCTGGTCGAGCGCACCGCCGCCTCCAAATCGTCGAGCTCCAAGCTCGATTCGAAGGGGCAGGGCAGCATCACGCTGCCGACCACCGGTCCGCTCAACCTGTTCAACACCACCGATGCGACGCTCAGCGGCGGCCGCGGCTTCAACGGGCAGGGGCAGGCGGATCAGGCCAACTCGCTGTCGGGCGAAGTCTCGGTCACCGTCGCCGAGGTCTATCCCAACGGCACGATGCTGGTGCAGGGCCAGAAGCGCGTCACGCTCAACCGCGGCGATGAATTCGTCCGGATCAAGGGCATCGTCCGCACCGCCGACGTCAGCGCCGACAATCGCGTGCTGTCGACCCGCGTCGCCGATGCGCAGATCGCCTACACCGGCAAGGGCGACGTCGCCCGCGCCGGGCGGCAGGGCTGGCTCAGTCGCTTCTTCTCCGTCATCTCGCCGTTTTGACGCTTCGTTAACCATCTGATGCGCAGGCTGTCCGTCATGTTCCGCTGTCTCCTCGCTTCGCTGATCGCGACCCTGTGCCTCGCCGCGCCCGCATCGGCGGACCGCATCAAGGACCTCGGCGGGTTCCAGGGCATCCGCTCGAACCAGCTCACCGGCTATGGCGTCGTGGTCGGCCTGCCCGGCACCGGCGACGACAACCTCGAATATACCGTGCAGTCGCTGAAAGCCGTCGCCTCGCGCTTCGGCCTGCAACTGCCGCCCGGCGCAAACCCCGGCATGAAGAACGCCGCGGTGGTCCTCATCACCGCCGAACTGCCGCCCTTCGCCAAGCCCGGCCAGCGCCTCGACATCACCGTCGCCTCGATGGGCAAGGCCAAGTCGCTGCGCGGCGGCAGCCTGGTGCTCACCCCGCTGCTGGGGGCCGACAACCAGATCTACGCGATGGCGCAGGGCAACCTCGCCGTCGGCGGCCTCGGCGCGGAGGGTGCGGACGGATCGCGCATCGTCGTCAACGTGCCGTCGACCGGCCGCATTCCCGAAGGCGCCACGGTCGAACGTGCCGTCGCCACCGGCTTCGACTCCGCGCCGATGCTGACCTTCAACCTCGCCCGCTCCGATTTCACCACCGCGCAAAGCGTCGCGCAGGCGATCAATGCCAAGCTCGGCTTCGGTACCGCGCAGGCGGTCGACGGTGTGTCCGTCGCAGTGCGCGCGCCGCAGGGCGCCGACGTTCGCGCGACGCTGATGTCGACCATCGAGAACCTCGAAGTCACCTCTGCCGAGCCATCTGCAAAAGTAATTGTAAATGCGCGCACCGGAACGGTCGTTATCAACTCTGCGGTCAGGGTGGGTCCTGCCGCGGTGACGCACGGCAAGCTGACCGTGCGCATCGACGAGAACCAGCGGATCAGCCAGCCGGCACCGTTCAGCCAGGGCCAGACCGCGTTGGAGAACAAGTCCAACGTGTCGGTCGAGGAGGAGAAGAAACCGATGTTCCTGCTCAATCCCGGCCCCAAGCTGGCGGATGTGGTGAAGGCCGTGAACGCCATCGGTGCATCTCCCGCCGACCTCGTCGCGATCCTCGAGGCGCTTAAGGAAGCTGGTGCGCTCCGTGCAGAACTGATCGTGCTGTGAGTATCGCGCCGGTCTCGAACGTCGGTGGCATCTCGACCGATACGTCGCGCCTCAAGAGCGCCGACAACCTTAAAAAAGCCGGCCAGCAATTCGAGGCGGTGTTCACCGGCATGATGCTGAAGAGCATGCGGCAGGCGAAGCTCGCCGACCCCCTTTTCGATTCGAAGGCGCTCGATACCTTCACCGAAATGCAGGATGCCCGCGTCGCGCAGGCGATGTCGGAGACGACGCCGCTCGGCATCGGCAAGGCGATGACCGACTTTCTGGCCAAGTCGCAATCCGATCTTAACGACTCTACGGCAGACCCGCCCAAATGAGCGACATGCTGTCGATCGGCGCGTCAGGCGTCCGCGCGTACCAGACCGCGCTAGCGACCGTGGGCGAGAACATCGCCAACGTGAGCACGGTCGGCTACGCGCGCCGTGCTGTGACGCTGAACGAGGTCGCCGGTGGCAGCGGATCGATCAACGGCTACGGCGCCGGCAACGGCGTGTACCTGTCGGGCGTCAACCGCTCGACCGATGCCTATTCCGCGACCGCATTGCGCGCGACGACCAGCGATCTGACCCGCACCACCAAGGGCGCGGAATGGCTCGACCGCATTCAGGGCGCGCTTACCGGCAACCAGCTCACCACGCGTGTGACGTCGTTCTTCGGTTCCGCACAGGCACTGGCGGCCGAACCCGATTCGACGGCCTTGCGCACCGGTATGCTCAGCGCCGCATCTTCGGCGGCGATCGCCTTCAAGGCGACCGGACAGGCGTTCGATCAGGTCGATGCCGATCTCGATACCGCGGGCAATCAGGCGGCGCAGAGCCTGACCTCGCTCGCCGGTTCGCTGACCAAGATCAACGAAGGGATCAGCCGCTCGCAACCGGGCAGTACCGCCGCGGCGCAGCTGATGGACCAGCGCGATACGATCCTGTCGCAGATGAGCGAACTCGTCGACATCGATACCAAGATGGATTCGATCGGTCGCGCAAGCGTCAGCATCGGTGGATCGTCGGGTCCGGCCTTCGTCGCGGGTGCGATGACCGGGACCGTGTCCTATGCCCGCGATGACAACGGTAAGGTCGCCTTTTCCGTCACCCTGCGCAACACCACCACGCAGATCACGCCGAACGGCGGGACGCTGGCCGGCATCATGGACGGGGCCGAGCGCGTCGATGCGATCCGCCAGGAATTGAATGCGATCGCCGGCGAATTCGTCGTGGGGATCAACGGCAATCAGACGGCGGGCAAGGACCAGACCGGAGCGACCGGTATCGCGATGTTCTCGGTCGGCGACTCCCCCACCGATATTTCCGTGTCATCGCTGTTCACCGCCGGAAGCCAGATCGCTGCGGGCCGTGGCGGCGGCGTGCGCGATGCGTCCAACCTTGGTGCGCTGGAAACGATACGTACCAGCAAGGGTTATGAAACGTCGCTGACCACGCTGCTGATCGGCAATGCCACGGCGTACAAGCAGAAGAACACGATCGCCGACGCCCAGACCGCGATCCGCGACGGGGCGGCGACCGCCTTGTCCGCCGCGACGGGCGTCAATCTCGATTCCGAAGCGGTGGATCTGATCCGCTTTCAACAGGCCTATGCAGCGTCCAGCCGGGTGATCCAGATCGCGCGCGAGACCATGCAGACCATCCTCGACATCCGGTAGGCGCGTCATGCAGATCTCCACCAGCCTGTTCTACAGCAACGCGTCATCGCGCATGTCGAAGATGAACGACCGCGCGTCCGAACTGATGACGCAGATCTCGACCGGCAAGAAGATCCTGAAGCCATCCGACGATCCCGCCGCGTCGCAACAGATCGCCGAGCTCGACCGTCGCGATTCAGATGCGGTGGTCTATGGCGCCAACATGACGCTGGCCGAATCGCTGCTCGATCAGGCCAGCAGCGTCCTGAAGCAGATCGGCACGCAATTGACCCGCGCGACCGAGCTGGCGACGCAGGCCGCGACCGGGACGCAGACCGACACCTCACGCAAGGTCATCGGCACCGAATTGAAGTCGATCGTCGAATCTCTGGTCAGCCTCGCCAACACCAAGAACGTCCGCGGTCAGCCGCTGTTCGGCACGGCGAGCGGCGGCAAGGCCGTCACCGACAACGGCAACGGCACCTTCACCTTCGCAGCCGCGACGCCGGCCGTATCCGAAGTCCCGATCTCGGAAGGCCAGTCGGTCCAGGCGACCGAAAACGCCGGGCGCATCTTCGACATCGGCGGCAACGACAACACGCTGGCGATGCTGAGCCGGCTCGCCGAGGCGCTGTCCACGGGCGGCGACGTATCCGCCGTCACGGCCAGCTCGCTCGACGCGCTCGGCAAGGCGACCGACAAGGTCTCCGACGTGCAGGCATCGGTCGGTGCGCGCGGCGCGCGAGTGGATCTGCAACAGCAATTGCTGACCACGGCGAACACCGACCGCGCCGAACTGCGCGGCAAGCTGGAGCAGGTCGATATCACCGAGGCGGTGGTGCAGCTGCAGCAGATGATGACCGCGCTGTCGGCCTCGCAAGCGAGCTTCAGCAAGCTGTCGAGCCTGTCGCTGTTCGACTACCTCAAATAACATTCGTCATCGTCGTCGGCGCACTGCAGCGATCCGGAGTGCCACGCGGCGCCCCGGATCGCATCGCCGCGTCCGTGAGCGCGACGTATCGATGCGACAACTTCGACAAACCCGCGCGCTTGGTAACCACTTGTCTAGGAAATCCGGTTAATCCGGTGTGATCGAATGGCCGGGGTGGCCGGCGCAAACGGGGGTATCCCACAGTGTTTCCTGCAATCGGTATCGTCGTCCTGATCGCCATGGTGTTCGGCGGTTTCGCCATCACCGGCGGCGCGCTCGGCCCGGTGATGCACGCCATCCCGCACGAGATGCTGATCATCGGCGGCGCGGCTGCCGGTGCGCTGATCATCGGCAATTCGGCCACCGAGCTGAAGGCGATGGGCGGCGGCCTCGCCAAGGTGTTCAAGGGGCCGAAGTACAAGAAGCAGGACTATCTCGATGTCATCTTCCTCGTCAGCAAGCTGATGAAGATGCTGCGCATGGATGGCCCGATCGCGCTGGAGCCGCATGTCGAGGACCCCAAGTCCTCCGCCGTCTTCGCCGAATATCCCCGCCTGCTGGCCGATCATACGCTCGTCAATCTGATCGCCGATACGCTGCGGCTCGTCGTCGTCTCGTCCGGCACGCTCGACGTGCACGCGGTCGAGGAGGTGATGGATCATTCGATCAAGACGCATCATCACGAGGTCGAGGGGCCGCACACCACGCTCACCAGCCTGGCCGATTCGCTCCCTGCACTTGGCATCGTCGCCGCGGTGCTCGGCATCGTGAAGACGATGGGCTCGATCGACAAACCACCGTCGGTGCTGGGCGGCATGATCGGGTCGGCCCTGGTCGGCACGTTCATGGGCGTGCTGCTGGCCTATGGCGTCGTCTCGCCGCTCGCCGGCCGCCTGAAGCAGGTGATCGATGCCGACGGCGCGATCTACGATGTCGTCAAGCAGATCATCATCGCCTCGCTGCACGGCCATCCGCAGCCGCTGGTGATCGAGGCGGCGCGGTCCGGCATCGCGCACAAGAACCAGCCCGGCTTCGCCGAGGTGTTCGACGGGCTGAGGGGCAAGTAACGTGGCCAGAGCCGCTCCCCACGGCAACAACCAGCCGCCCAAGATCGTCATCGTCAAGAAGATCATCGATGGCGGCCACGGCGGCCATCACGGCGGCGCGTGGAAGGTCGCCTATGCCGATTTCGTGACCGCGATGATGGCGTTCTTCCTGCTGCTGTGGCTGCTGGGTGCGACCACCGAGAAACAGCGCAAGGGCATCGCCGACTATTTCGCGCCGACCTTGCTCGACAAGAAGGTCACCGGTCTGGGTGGCAACGGCGTGCTGGGCGGTGAATCGATCCTCAGCAACAACAAGCTCGGTCCGAAAGCGGCGTCCGCGCCAATCGCCTCGATCGGTATTCCGATGAACCAGTCGGGTGGGCAGAAAAGCGGCACGGGCGACAAGGGGTCGCTGCGCAATCCGGTCGCGGTGCAACTGGACCGGCAGGCGTTCCAGGCGATCAAGGACGAACTGGAAAAGAAGATCAAGGGGTCGTCGCGGCTGGCCAAGCTCGCCAGCCACATCCGCTTCGTACCCACCGAGGACGGCCTGCGCATCGATCTGGTCGATTCCGCCGATTATTCGATGTTCGGGCTCGGGACGACCGCGCTCGATCCCAAGGCATCCGAGCTGATCGGCATGATCGCGAGCACCATCACCGGCACGCCGAACACGATCATGATCCGCGGCCATACCGACAGCGTGCCCTATGGCGATCCGCGCGCGATGAACAACTGGATGCTGTCGTCCGGGCGGGCCGAGGCGACACGCCGGCGGCTGGCGCTGGGCGGAGTCCCCGAAACGCGATACGAACGGATCGAGGGCGTGGCGGACCGCGAACCGATCATCACCGATGCGCCGGGCGACCCGCGCAACCGGCGGGTCGCGATCACGCTACTGTATCGCAAGGGCACGTTCGGGGAGTGATGCCCACGTGACGGTCACGAAAACGCGCGATCGAGACAGGCTCGACCGCGCGTTTTTCGTTACCGTACCGGTCACCCGTGGGGGCGGTGGACCGTCATGCGTCCGGCATCAATCCTCGGCGGTGTCCGCCGGCTTGCGGCCGCGACGGGCCTGAGCCGCGGCAGCGCCGCCGCCATCACCCTTGCGTGCGCCGGGCTTGCGACCCAGACCGATCTTCTTGGCCATCGCACGACGGCTTTCCGAATAGTTTTCGGCGACCATCGGGTAATCCGGCTTCAGGCCATAACGTTCGCGATACTCCGCAGGCGTCATGCCATGAGTCGCCAGATGGCGGCGCAAGGTCTTGTACGGCTTGCCGTCGATCATCGAGATGATGTGATCCTTCGAAGCCAGCGACTTACGCGCCGACACCGCAGGCGTATACTCGGTGGCCGGCTGGGCTTCGGTAATCGTACCGGTCGCGCCAAGCAGTGCGGACACCGTGTCGTGCATCTTGCCGAGAAAGGCCGGAACCTCATCGGCGGACGTACGGGTATTCGGGTTGCCGAGCCAAGCAATCGTCAATTCGGTTGCTAGTTCGACAGCATTCAGATCGGACGTTTCATCAGTCATCGTTTGCTCCTTTGACCGATGACAGCCGTACGCCCGCGATCCATCGCGTCAACCCTGCGACGGGTGGAAGCAATGAATTCAGGCAATGATGACGTCGTTTTTTGGGAAATGTGCCTTGAACCGGCCCTTTTCTCCGCTCCGAAGTGTTTGTGTGCGTTGCGATCTGTATTGATCGGCGCGAATGCAGATTTCAGATGACTTCGGGTGTGATCCTTCCGTTTGCCATCGGGGTAATGCCGCGAACAGGTCGGTGATCGAGGATCAGGAGCAGCGCCGCGATGCCGGCAATCACGACATCGATCGCCAGCACATCGGGGGATGCAGGACGCAGGACGATCACATGAAGCAGGCCGGTGACGCCCAGCATGATCGCCAACAGGGTGCGAAGGCGGATACCCGTCGCCCGGTGCGGCCACACGGCGGCAAGTGCGATCCCCGCGGCCAGCAATGCCCAGAAGCCGCTGGCGAGCGGTGCCTCCGGGCCGGCCAGCGCACGTAGCCAGAGCATGGCGACGATCGTGGCCGGCGTACCCCAGATGACCGCGTTCCAGCATGCCGTCAGGCGGTGTCCGCCGTGTCCGCGACGACGGCGTTTCTGCAACCACAGCGACGTGCCGGTGGCGGTGACGACGCACAGTGCGAGCCCGAGTCCGATATAGGCGAGCTCGACCGGCAGCCCGCCGTAATTGCCGAAGTGGAGGTTATAGGCGGACGCGGCAGCCTGTTGTCCGATCGCGCCATCGGCGAGGCCGACGGGGCCGCGCCAGCCGCCACGGGAATCGAACGCATAGGTTTCGCCGTAGATCAGGCGGCGGGGGTGTTCGGCGATGACCTGCACATGCTGGCCGCGCGTGCCGGGGTCGTGAACGATGACATAGGTCGGGATCGCGTCGGGTACGCGCGCGCGCAGCGTCGCAAGGGCGGTCGCGATATCCGGCAGCGGCGCGGCGGCGGCATCGGGCGCGGGTTCGTTGCCGAAGACCGGTGCATAGACCTTTTCGAGCGCGCCGCCGGTGTAGCCGCGTGCGAGGACGCTGATGCCGACGCTGCCGAGGCCGATGAACGCGCCGGTCATCGTGACCGCCAGCACGAACGGCAGCGTCCAGACGCCCAGCCGGTTGTGCCAGTCGGCGTGCGCGATCTGGCCATCGTGGCGGGTGCGCAGCCGGAACGCATCGCGGACGATGCGGGGATGCGCCAGCACGCCGGTGACGGCCAGTGCGGCGAGCGCGACACCGAGGCCGCCGACGAGGATCAGCCCCCAGGTCGCGGGCAGGTGCAGATATTCGTGCAGCCCGATGACGAATTCGGTCCAGGCATGCGCTTCCTTCCCGACGACGCGGCCCTCGCCGTCGACATACCATGCGCTGTGATCCGTGGTGACGACGGCGCGGGGCAGGTCGCCCGTCGGCATGCGGATATACAGGTGCGTCGTGCGCGGCTTGCCGCGATCCTGCGCCAGTCCCGACAGCATCGCCGTCTGTGCTGCCTGCGGCGACAGGATCGCGGTCTCCGCGATGTCCGGCTGTTCCCAGCGCTGCCAGCGATCGTGGACGACGATGATCGATCCGGTCAACGCGATGACGTACAGCAGGGCGGAGACGAGCAGGCCGATCGCGGCATGGCCGCCGAGCGCGCGCCGGACGAGCGTCGCCTCGGGCATGGTGGCCCGGCTCACGACGCGGACCACAACACGGTGCCGATCAATGCGGCGCCCGCCGGCGGCACGACCATCTGCGCAAGGCCAGACCGCGTCATCTGCCAGGACATGACGATACCCCATAATATCGGTTGCAGGAACAACGTCAGGACGATCGCATCGGCGTCCCCCGCTCCCGAACGGCGCGCGATCGCCTGCGCGCCATAGGCCAGCCATTGCGTCGCGGCGAAGGCGACGGGCACGACCAGCACGAACACCGCGCAGCGCCGGCCCAGATCGCTCCAGCGTCGCGGCAGCGTGATCGCGGGCGCCTCGCGTGCGGGCCGCGTGACCCTCACGGGCGACATCCAGCCGGCATGCAGTACCAGCGTGAGTGCCGTGGCGATCCCCGCCACCGTGCCGACGGCGATACCCCAGGCCCCCTCGCGCCACGCCAGTCCGAGCAGCGCCGTCGTCGCGAGCGTCCAGCCCGCGATCGCCAAGGGCTGCCGGCCGTTCCAGCCGATCCGGACAAGCCCGATGGCGACCGCGATCGCGATCAGCGCTGCCGCAATCACCACAAGGCCCTCAATACCGCACGCTGATGGTGCCGAGGATCGTCCGCGGCGCGGCATATTGGCCCTGATCGAACGTCAACGCGGTCAGGTACTTGGCATTGGTGACGTTCCGCAGGTTGGCGCTGAGCGCGACATGGTCGGTCAGTTCGTAGCGGGCGAGCAGGTCGACCACCGCGACGTCGCCCTGCGTCAGGCGGACGGCCTGACCGGTGGTGGACGACACCGTGCCGGGTTCGAGGTAGAAGCTGCCCTGATACTGGATCGACGTACCGACCTTCACCGCCGGCAGGGCAGGCGGCGAATAGGTGACGTTGAGGCGGCCGGTGTTGCGCGGTACGAAGGTGCGGACCGGCTGGTCGTTCTCGCCGCGCACGCGCATCACGGTGAAACCGCCGGTGACCTGCATGCCGGTCGCCGGCTGTCCGGCGATCTCCACCTCGATCCCCTGCGACTTGGCGTCGACTCCGCGATAGAGGGTGCGGCCCAGCGCCGTGTCGAAGCCCGCGGCCTCGGCGGTGTTCTTCTGCCGTGCCTGGAACACCGCGGCGCTGGCGTTGAAACGCCCGCCGAACCATTCGCCCTTCAGCCCCGCTTCCAGATTGTCGCCCTCGATCGGATCGAGCAGCCGGTTGTTCACGTCGAACTGGCTCTGCGGATTGAAGATCGTCGTGAAGCTCGCATAGGCGCTGACGTTCGCCGTCAGGTCGTAGGTCGCGCCGACGAAAGGCAGGAATTTGGAACGGTTGTAATCGGTCGGCGTGCCGTAGGATGCGCCCTCGCTCTGCGCCCGCGTCGCGTTGCCGCCCAGCATCAGCTTGAGCGGATCGGCGAGGTTCAGGCGGACGAGGCCGTAAACCGTCTCGCGTCGCGTGTGCGTGTCGAGGCTGAGGGTATAAGGCGTCGGGAAGGTCGGCTCCGGAAAATTGCCCTGAAAGAAGCTGCCGAGCGGCAGCGACACGCCGATCGCGGCATTGTCGTAGCTGGAATATTGCAGATACTTCTCGGCACCGCGGGTCACGCCGAACATGACGTCGTGCGCGCGGCCGCCGACGGACACCGGGCCGCCGACATAGCCATCGAGCGTCAGGTTGCGGGTCTCTCCCTTGAACGCGCCAGGATAGCTGCCGATGCCCAGTCCCGTCGTACGATCGGGATTGCCGGTGACGTAGAACAGCCGGTCGTCCTCGTCCGTCGCCTTGCGCAATGCAGTGAACTTCGCGGTCCAGCCGTTCCCGAGATCGTGCGTCACGTCGCCGAAGATCTGCCGGTCGACGATACCCCAGCTTGACCAGTCGGGCGCGTAATTGGCGGAACGGTCGAGGTCGATCCGCGTCCCGTCGGTATAATAAAGCGGATTGGCGCCCCACATCGCGCCACGGCTTTTGTGATCCTGATGACCGTAGCCCGCGCTGATCACGGTGTTAGCACCCAGATCCGCCTCGACGATGCCATAGCCGGTCCAGCGACGCAGGCCGTAGCGATCGAGATGGCTGTCGGTGTCGAGATACGCACCCACCGCCCGCGCCCGGACGCTGCCGTCCGCGGTCAGCGGTACGCTGACGTCGGCGTCGAGGCGCAGATTGTCGAACGATCCGTATTGCGCGCTCGCCGACGTGCGGAGCTCGCGATACGGGCGCTTGCGGATGAAGTTGATGACCGCCGACGGATTGCCGGTCGGCGACAGCAGGCCGGGGGCACCGCGCACCACCTCGATCCGGTCGTACATCGCGGTATCGATCGACCCGGTCTGGATGCCGAACGAGAAGGGCAGGCCGACGCCGTCGATCTGGAACGTCTGGATATCGAATCCGCGCGCGGAATAGTAAAAGCGATCGGTCTCGCCCGCGAGCACGTTGACCCCGGGCACGGTCGCCAGCAGCGCGTTGACGTCGTTGAGCTGAAAATCATCGATCTGCGCGCGGGTGACGACGCTGACCGACTGGGGTGTCTCGCGCTGGCTCAGCGGCAGGCGGGTCGCGGTCCGCTGCGTCCGCACGCCGTAATCGTCGCTCCCCTCGGTCCGTTGACCGGTAACGACAATCTCATCGGAGCGCTGCGGCTCCACGACGGGATCGGATACCGGGATCGCTGCCATAGGGGCAGCCGTGGTGGCGGCCAGCAGCGCGAAGAGGGCGGTCATGGTCGGGTCAACTCCTTAAGCTGACGCGCCTTTACCAATCACTCCGTCTAATGCAAGTCATTCTCGTTAGCGTATCGACGCGTCGTCGGGATGGAATACCTTCGATCCCAGCGGGATACGCGTACAGAACCGCCGCCCCTATGCTGCCCAATGTTCCGCGGCCGGCGGCGTGCTCGCGCTCGAGCACGAGCACGCCGCGCATCCTCACATCTTGTTCAGCATCGTAATATGGCTCTGCACGACCGGTACGATCTTGCCGGCAGCGGACTTCAGCGCCCGGGCACTACCCTGCATCGCATAGGCCTTGTGCAAGCTGAGTGCCTGATCATGCGCGGTCTTCTGCTGCGTGACATAGGCCGCATCGCGGGCCGGACCCTGCTCGGCGCGTAGTTCCGTGACGAGTCGGGTCTGCAGCGGGTTCAGCGCTGGCGGTGGGGCGGTGACGCGGTCCTTGGCCGCGGCGGCCTTCACGTCAGCCGTGCTCTTGGTGTGATGCGTGATCATCATCTGCGCGAACCGGCGAATCTTGGGATCGGCGGTGCTTTCCAGCACGACCTGGCTCGACGTGATTTCGTACAGGTCGCTGGCGCCGGCGGCGGCGACATATTCGGTGGGGGCCATCACTTGCGCCGCGGCCGGAACGGCGATCATCAGTGCGGGAACGGCGAACAAGACTGTCTTCACGATCTCTACTCCTGAAAAAAGGCACCGCAGCGCGCATCTGCCGGCCGGTACCTCGATGACGTGGCGAAGGCCGTCGTCACGCGGCCGAATTGGGAGCGCCAAACATTCCCCCTCTTAAGGTTCATGTTAAAGCCACGAGAATGTAAGATGTTTCGTGCTCTACCAGTTACGAGGCGATAATTTCGATGGTCCCTCACAACTGTGATCGAAGTCATTGATCCAGATTTATCAAGGACGGGAATCGCCACATCTGCGGAATATTAGCGGCGGCACTGCCACAAGCATGTACGAACTGTCACATCACCGGCTGTATGCGCCGCGGCTAGCAGTGGTGCTGGACGCAGTGATCGGTGCGATCACCCGCCCGGGCGATAGCGGCGTTCGACATGGCCCTGCAGTTCGTCGGGATAGAAGTAGACCGGACGCAGGCAGCCTCGCGCGTAATCCGCGATCTGGTCGGCGAAATGACGCGATGCCGGGTCGCCGCTCTGCCCGCCCGCCATGACCGCCATCGCCTTTACCCGCGGGCCGAACTCCACCACTGCGACGAAGCTGTTGCCGCTGGTGCCGTAATAGCGCTTCGTGCCCGGCCAGCGTTTTGCGCCGAACGATGCGAGACTGCCCCATTGCGCCGACGTGAAGGGTACGGGGAACGACGCCACTGCGTCGTCGAAATGCGGGGTAATGGCGCCGTCCAGCCGCTGAAACCGGTTGATCTTGCCCCACGGTGTCCGCCAGCTCCCGAAATCCCCGGTCAGCCGGGTCACCGCCGCCGCCAGCGCGGCGAGCTTCGCCTGCGGCGATACGCGGGTGGCGATATAGTCGGGGACGTTGATACGTTCCGCCTGTGCGACGCCGCCGACGTCGCGCCACAGGTGATCGCCCCAGAACACCGCAAGGCTGGTCGCGACCGAATCGGCGCCCCAGCGATGATCCCACGCCTTCAGCATCGCGATCGGCGCGGCGAGCGTGCGCCGCTGCGGATCGGCGGCGGGCAGCGCATCCCACGCCGCGACCAGCCCGGGCAAAGATTGCGCGAAAGCGGGAAGGTAGGGATCGAACGCCGCGGCGCGCAGTGCGTCCGGCGTCCAGCCACGCTTGCCGGTCAGCAACAGGTCGGCATGCACGCCGCGCGCATTACCGCCGACCTGATCCATGTAGCGGGGATAGTCCGCCGCTTTCCGGCTGTCGGGTCCCGCCGCGCTCCACGGCCAGTCGTTGGTATTATGGAGCCAGCCGACGCGCGGGCTGGCGACGCTGGGCAGGCTGGACAACGTGTGCAGCCCCTGCCAGTCGGTCGCGGGATCGCTGCCGTCCACCGGACGGGTGTAATCGAACCGGTCGCTGCGGATCGGCATGAACTGCGGCATCAGGAACGCGATCGCACCCTTGTTGTCGGCGAACAGCGTGTCGTTCGAGGAATTGGCCTTGCGCCCGGCGACCCTCATGTAGCTGGCGAGATCGGTCGCCTTGGTGCGCAGATAGCTTTGCTCCAGCGCCGGCACCGGCTTCCACATCAGCGCCGTCGCGATCCACCGGCCGGCGCTCGACGCGACGATCGGACCGTGATGCGTGCGATAGGTGGTGAAACGCCGCTCCGCCATCGAACCGTCGGTCCGGCGATAGCGCAACGGCACCGTGCGCGTCGTCACCGGCCTCAGCTGCTTGCCGTAACGATAGGCATAGGCTGCGCCCCGCCGCACGATCCGCTCGGCAAAGGCATCGACGTTGTCGACGGTTGCGCTGGTGTGCATCCAGCCCGCCTTGGCGTTGAAGCCCTGATAGATGAAGAACTGACCCCAGGTGCTCGCGCCATACGCATCCAGCCCCTCGTCGCTGGTCATCTGCGCCTCCGACCGGAAATAGAAGCTGGTATGCGGATTGATCAGCAGCAGCGCATGTCCGTTTGCGGTCAGCCTCGGGGCGATGGCGATGCCGTTCGATCCTGACGGTTCGCGCGGCACCATGCCCAGCTCTTCCGGTGTCGGCGGCGTTGGCTGGCCGTAGAAGGTCTTGAGCTCGCTCAGCGAAATGCGTTCCACGTCGCCGCCGATGCTGCCCTCGGTAAAGCTCAGCGCCATCCATGGCTCGAACCGGGTCAGCACCCTGGGACGAACCTGCGGATGCGTCGCCAGGTAGAAGTTCAGCCCGTCCGCCCATGCCTGCATCAGGGTGCGCAGCCACCCGGGGCTGGCCGCATAATCCGCCTTCAGCGTCTCCGGATCGACGAACAGCCGCTGGCGCAGGTCGGCCCACATCGCATCCCCGCCCTCCGCCTCGGCGGTGCGGCCGAGCGCGGTCAGGTAATTGGCCTCGATCCGCGGGAAGTCGTCCTCGGCCTGTGCGTAGATCAGCCCGAACACCGCATCGGCATCCGATCGGCCGTGGATATGCGGAATGCCGTGATCGTCGCGTGAGATCGTGACCCGCGCGACGTGCGCCTGCCATCGCGTCGCCTCGCTGCGCGGGGTGCTGGGCGCGGTGCCGAGCAATGCCAGCAGGATCATCGGGTGGCGCAGGCGTCGAACGATCGTCGTCATGTGCGCAGCGTAGGGCGGCGGCCGGCGAAACGCCATGCATGGCGGGCGACCGTGACGGGTGACGGGACCACGGTATCGTCATCGTTCGTTGCGCGCGGCAGCGGGCGTTAACCCGGCATTATCCATATCGGCGGCACTGTCGCCCGCATGCACGATCGGCGTGCGCGGGATTATCGATGGCTGCCGGACTGGACCAGATCTTTCGCAAGGCACGCAGTGCCGAGAAGAAGGGCGATGCGGAGGCCGCACGTCGACTGTTGCAGGGGGTGCTGGACAGCTACCCCGACAACGTCGCGGCCCGCACCGGGATCGCCCGGCTGGCGACGTTCGACGCCGACGGCACGCCGCCGACGCTGGATGCGCTCGCCGCATCGCATCAGCGCGGCGACCATCGCGAGACGATCCGGCTGGCGCACGCGCTGGCGGTGCAGCATCCGTCGATGCGTGCCGTGCCGATGCTGCTGGGCGCCGCCCATCTGGCGCTGGGCGATCCCGCCGGCGCGGAGGCGGCGTTCCGCACCGCGATCCGGCTCGATCCCGATACCGCCGATCACCGCTACAATCTGGGTCTCGCATTGTCCGGGCAGGGCAGGCACGACGCCGCACAGGCTGCCTTCGAACAGGCGGTGCGGATCGATCCGGGCTACGTCGATGCGCACGTCGAACTGGGTAAGCTCCATGTCGAGGCCTGTCGTCCGCAGCGTGCGATCGAACAGCTGACGATCGTGCTCGATCTCGCCCCCGAACATCCGATGGCGCTATACCATCTCGGCAGCGCGCTCGCGGCGGCAGGGCATGTCGATCCGGCGATCGACAGCTATCGGCTCGCGGCGCGTGTGGATCCCGCCAACGCCGACGCGCATTGCCAGATGGGCAATCTGCTGGCGGGATGCGGCCGGGTGAGCGAGGCCATCGACGCGTTCGCCCGCACCGTAGCGCTGCAACCCGGCAATTACGGGATCGAGGCGCAGCGCCTGTATCTGGAGGCGCGCCTCGCCGACTGGCGTCGTCGCGATGATTTCGCCGGGCTGCCGATCGTCGTGAACGTCGGCGGACACGCGATCGGCCCGTTTACCGCGCTCGCGTTCGAGGATGATCCGGAACGCCAGTTGCAGCGGTCGCGCGTGTTCGCCGCCAGCACCATGCGATCGACGCACGCGCCGTTCGCACCGCGTCCGCGCGCTGCCGACGGGCGCATCCGCATCGGCTATTTCTCCGCCGACTTCTACAATCACGCGACCTTGCTGCTGATAGCGGGGTTGTTGCGCGAACACGATCGCACCCGGTTCGAGATTCGCGCCTATGATTTCAGCCCGCCCCGCGATCCCGCACAGCGTGCGCTGGTCGCCGACCACGTCGACGCGCTGATCGACCTGCGCGGCATGACCGACGCCGACGTGATCGATATGGCGCGCGGCGACGCGCTCGACATCGCGGTGGATCTGAAGGGGTATACCAGGGGCTATCGTGCCGGGCTGTTCGCGGCGCGGATGGCACCGGTGCAGATCGCCTACCTCGGCTATCCCGGTTCGATGGGCGCGGCGTTCATCGACTATCTGGTCGCCGATCCCGTCGTCGTTCCGGTCGGCAACGAGCCGTTCTACGACGAGACGCTGATCCGCCTGCCACACAGCTATCAGCCGAACGACGATCGCCGCGCGATCGCGTCTGTCGCGGATACACGCCGCGATCATGGCTTGCCGGACGACGGCTTCGTCTTCTGTTCCTTCAACCACGCCTACAAGATCGGGCCGCGGGAATTCGACGTCTGGATGCGGTTGCTCGCCGCCGTTCCCGGCAGTGTGCTGTGGCTGCTCGACTGCGGGGTGGAGGCGAGTGCGAACCTGCGCGCGCATGCGACCGCGCGCGGCGTCGATCCGGCGCGACTGGTGTTCGCGGCGAACCGCCCGCATGCCGAACATCTCGCACGGCAGGTGCATGCCGACCTTTTCCTCGACACCTTCGCCGTCAACGCGCACACGACCGCCAGCGACGCCCTGTGGGCCGGGTTGCCGGTGGTGACGCTCGCCGGCCGGCAATTCGCCGCGCGGGTCGCCGCCAGCGTGCTGACCGCGGTCGGCCTGCCCGATCTCGTCACCACGACCGAAGCGGAATATGAAGCGCTCGCCGTATCGCTCGCCAGCTCGCCCACGGCGATCGGCGCGGTGCGCGCGCGGCTGGCCGCCAACCGCCTCACCCGGCCGCTGTTCGACAGCGCCGGCTATACGCGGCATCTGGAGGCGGCCTTCGAGGCGGTACATCGCCGCGCGATCGACGGACTCCCGCCGGCGCCGATCACGATCGGATAAGCCCTTCGCCGGTCAGGCGGCGAGGGCTACCGCCGGCTTCGACAGCAATGTCAGCAGGGCATCGTCGTCGAAGAACCACATCTTCTCGACCGCGAACCCGCTATGCGTCCCGAGGGTGCGCCCAAGAGTATAGGGCGTGTAGCGTACGTGGCTGTCGGCATGCACCGCTTCGGCGAAGGTCCCGCTTTCGGCATGATATTCGCTGCGGGCGCGGCATGCATCGCGAACGGCCACGAACCAGCATGACGCGTGCACGCCCTCGATCCGGGTCAGGAACGCGGCGGCATCGGCGACCCGCTCCAGCATATCGGGCACCAGCACGATATCGTAGGCGTCGGTGACCTGCGCGAAATCGGTGAACAGGCGACTGCGGGTCAGCGGCGTCAGGCGTTCCAGCGCATCGGCATCCGTGTCCAGCCCGTCGAGCCGGGCGCAGATGGATTCCAGCTCCAGGTGAAGCTTGCGTCCGGTGTCCGACGCGCAGCCGACATGCAGCACGCGCTTGCCGGCGCACAGCTGGCGAAAGACGTCCAGCGGCGCGATCCCGACGAGATCGTCGTCCACCGCAACATGCTGAACGTTCGGGCCGTCCAGGCGTGCTGGCGCTGGCGCTGGCGCAGGAGCAGGAGCCGGAGCGGCGGGCGTACCCAATACGAACGTCTGCCGGTGCAGTTGGTCGTACGCGCCACGCGTCGAGCCCCACAGCTGATAGGCATAGACCGGATCGTTGCCTTCGTAGGTGACGCCGGTGAAATGCTGCGGAATGAAATAGTGGCTGGGCAAGATCCGCAGCGGTGAATAGCGGGCGGCGCGATAGGTATCGGTCAGGCGCTGCGGGCCGACGGTCTGCCACGCCAGCTCGTGAACGACGCTGTCTTCGCCAGCGATATCGGCGACGATCCGCGCGACCAGCGGATTGTCGGGTTCCGCACCGAAATAGCCTGCGGCGATCAGTCCGGGGCGGACGATCTCGTTCTCCCAGCAGGCGAAGGCGGGGCAATCGAGCATGGCATCGTCGAGCGGGCGGACGCAGACGCTGTCGGCATCCACCACGATGCCGCCGTGCGTCAGCAGGATCTCCCACCGCATCAGATCGGCGACGCCGTTCCATTCGCGCGTGCGCATCGCGTCCATATGCCGCCGGTTGATCCAGTCGATCCCGTCCAGCTCCGTATTTCCCCACAGCCGGACGTTCCAGTCGGGATGATGGTCGCGCCACGTCCGGATGCAATTGTCGGGGCGCCGACTATCGTCGCCGACCCATATGAGATGGAGGATCTTCGGGATCATGCTGCCAGCGCAAGGCCATTGAGCGAGCCGAGGCCTGCCGCGAAGATCGTCGGAATGCCGTAGTCGACGTAGAGCGAGCGGGCATAGTCCATCACCACGTCCTGACGATAGGCGGTCATGTCGTTGCCGAATTGCAGCACCGCATAATCGTCGCCCATTGCGGCGAGCAGCGCCTGCTGTTCCGCGCGTTCCAGGCACTGGATCTCGAAATGGATGATCGCTGGCCGGTGACCATGCGCCAGGATGTCCTCGATGATCTCTCTGTCCATGCCTTCCGCGTCGACGACCAGCACGTCCGGCCCGCGGCCGTCCGCCATGGCGAGCAGCATCGCATGATCGATGACGGGCACCGTGATCCGGTCGACGCACCGATGGATCAGTTCGGTCGTGTGGGGATCGATCGACATGCCGCCCAGCGCATTGCGATCCATGTACATGGACGAAATGCCGTGCACCCAGCGCGGCAGTGCCAGCGCCGCCGCGCGCGCGGGATCGATCGCGTTCAGCACCAGCTCGCCGGCCGTGGTGCCATAGGCCAACGGCAGCAGCCGGGCGTTGCGATTGCCGGCATAGGCACGCTCCAGCATCGTGAACAGGTGCGGATTGGGTTCCATCAGCATCGCCGGCGGATCGTAGTTGATCATCGCCGGACGCAGCGGATCGACCAGCGTGCCGTCGGCCGCGCCGATCTGCCACACCATGCGATCCGCGTCGCGCGCCAGCAGCCAGTCGAGCACCTTGCCGAATTCGAACGCGATGCGGTCGTGCGGCGCGATCCCCATCGCAGGCGTGAGCACCGGCGCGATCTGGATGCTCTTTTCACGGATGTCGCGGATCGTGTCGATCATCAGGCCGACGTCCTGCGACCATTGGTCCTCCGATCCGGCCAGCATCGCCGCCGGTTCGATCAGGTCGCCGCGGCCGAGCAGCTGCATCGTCTTGGTCTGCTTCAGGTCGGGGGCGAGCCACGATCCGCCCCACACATGGATGCCGTACGTCGATTCCAGGTCGCGGGTCCGCACCGCCGACAGCGGCTCGTCGTATAGGTAGGGATAGAAGGCGGCGGTCGGCAGACGGACGTGGCGATGCCGCTTGATGAACGTGCCGAACAGCCATGGGCCGGTGGAGATGTTCGGCCGCGTCTCGTCGATCGGGCTGGTAATGATATGGTCAATCAGTTCGGCGAAGACCGGATGCCCCGGCGGCGCGGCGATGAAGCCGATCGAGCAGTAATCGGTGGACTCGGTCTCGTTGCAAACGGTCAGCTGGCAAGTCAGGTCAGCGACGTCGAAATGCTGGTACGGCATGATGTCGCAATCGAGATATACGCCGCCCTCGGTATACAGGATTTCGTAGCGGGCGAGGTCGGCGCGCGAGACGTGGCGGCTCAATTGGCGCAGTCGTGTGGCAGTCAGCGTCAGCCGGTCGATGTCGGCATCGGTCCAGGTGACGAACCGGCACTCCGGAAACTGGCGCTGCCACGCATGCCAGTATTGTTCATACTGATCGGGGATCGCGGCGTCGCCGAACCAGATGCGATGAAAGGTCGTGCTCATGCGCTGAAGCCCTGCGTTGCGTGGCGCGTGGCGACGGGCCGCCGCGCGGATGACAACGTCTTATGAAGGACAGTGGTTAACAACGCGTAGAGACGTCACAGCATGACCCGGTAGACATGATTGGCGCCGTGCATGTTCGACCCGAAGACGATGCTCCGGCCATCGGGCGTGAAGGTGAGGTTCGGTTCAAGCCGGTAATCGTGCGCGCTCATGTCGACCAGACGTGTCGATCGCATATATTCGGGCGTCACCAGCCCGGGGTCGTACGCCTGGGTTTCGCCATCGACGATCGTCTCGGGCGTCAGCAGCACGATCCACTTCCCGTCCGGCGCATGCGCGACCATCTCGGCATCGCCGCCGTCGCCAGCGAACCGCGTGCCGTCGGGCGAAACGTTGAAATGCACCGACCAGTCATTCCGCTCGACCCGCCGCCACAGCCGCCGTCCGGTCGCCAGCTCCAGCCCGGCGACCCAGAACACCTGCCCGCGCGGGGTCTGCAGATCGTACCACAGCCACTTGCCGTCGGGGCCGAAGAATTCATGGCCCCAGATCTCCATGTTCATCGTTCGCGTGTGCGTCGCCGCCAGCCCGCTGCCATCGGTGCGGATGCGCCACATGCGCGTGACGCGATGCCATGGCCCTTCGTGCGAAAAGATGATCTGGCCCGGATCGGTCGGCGAGAATTGCGGATGGTTGAGCCAGTCGTTCGCCTTGTGGATGACGCGGCGCTGCCCGGTCTTCAGGTCGATGACGAACAATTCCATCGGCACCCGCGCCGCCCAGCGTTGCAGCATCCGGACGCCCTTCGCCCTGGCGAAGTTGAGCGGGCGACCATCCGGTCCGACCGCGGCATATTCCGCCTGACCGAAGCGGCGATGGCGCGGGTCCGGCACATCGGGCTGCAACGGCGCGTCGCCATAGGCGACGGTGCCGACGAACAGGGTGTCGTCGGCGTTGACCGATCCCACCTGCCCCGCCTCGATCCGTGCGATCCGCCTGCTGCGGCCGCTGTCGACATCGACTGCGAAGACGGTGCGCGGCCGGTCGGTCGGCTGGCCGTCGCCCGGATCGGACACGCTGTAGAACACCGTGCGCGACGTCCGCGCGGTGAACATCAGGTCGGCGCGCGGGTCCGCCACCAATACGCGCCGCGCATGCGTCTTCAGATCGACCAGTACGATCCCGCGCGGGCTCGACATCACCATCAGGTCGCCCTGCGGCGTGAAGCTGTTGCGATAGAAGTAGAGCTTGTTGCCGCCCTCATCGCCGGACAGGCGGACGACACGATGGCCGGTCTTCGCATCGGTCCATTCGCGGGGCGGTGCGCCTGCCGGCACCTGCCCGATCGCCGCCGTGCCGCCGACCGCCGCTGCCGCACCCAGAAATTCGCGTCGTGTCGATCCGCTCATCATCGCTCCATTGTCAGGGAAGGGGCGTGAAGCCCTCCGCCCGCACCCGCCAGCCGCGCCGCGGGAAACCGGGGGCAGGGCGGTCCGCACCGTCCCAGCCGCCCGCCATCAGGCCCACCGCCATCAGCAGCGCGCCGTTCGAGGGAAAATAGGTTTCCGCCGCACGCTTGTAGCCCGGCCCGTCCGGATTGACCGCCATTGCGACACCGCCGGCACCGCCCGACTGGGGCACCAGCCCCTCGGCATGCGCATCCAGATGGACGCGCGGGGTCATGCCGGTCGCACCCCATTGATTGTTCTTGCCGGTGGCGAACAGCCAGTCGACCGCCTTTTCCGGCTGGCCCAGCCGCGCCGCGGTCATCGCGATCATCGGATAGTCCCAGCCCCAGGTCTGGCGCATGTCCCAGTTCGCCTCGACCGCCCGCAACGTCCGCGTCATCGTCGTACGATCGATCCGCGCACCGGGGACGAAGCCATAGGCCATCAGGAACGACGGGTGATCCTTGTTCCGGCACCCCTCCGCCTCGGCCCGGCCACGGCAGCGGTCCGACGCGGCGACGCGCCAGAAATCGGGGACGGAGGCGACCGGCAGGTACAGTCCGTCCCGTTCCGGCGGGGCTGCGAGCTTCGCGATCACGCTATCCCAGTCCGCACGCCGGCCAAGCCCGCGCCGTGTCCGCCAGTCTTGCGCGACGCCCAGCGCCCAGTGAAAATACTCCAGCTCGAACGCCGGGTCGCGCGTGGTCAGCGGGTCGTAATTCTCCTGCGCGGGGATCAGCGGCGGGCCGAGGTGGCAGGCGCTCGCGTCACAGGTCGGCCAGCTTGCCAGCACCTCCGCCGTCGCCTCGACCAGCGGCGCGTACCGATCGAGCACCGCCTTGCCGTTGCCGGCGCGCCGGATCAGTTCGGACAGCAGGATCGGATGCGGCTGCTGCCACATGATGAACGGCGAGATCAGGCTGGGACTGTTGCGCCCCTCCGGCCCGACCATCTTGGGCCACCACGCGCCCTTCACCCGATGCCGCGCCGCTTCCGCCCGCGCCGATGGCAGGTTGCCGAGATACCAGCCCATGCTGCGTTCGAGCATGTCGGCATGGCCCCATGTCGCCTGCCACGCGCTGTGCCACGGGTGCATCTCGAGGTGGAACTTGCCGAACCAGCTGTTCGAGAACAGCCCTTCCTCCTGCGGCGGCAGCGTGCCCGCGCCGTTGATCGCGGAGAGATATTGCGACAGCACCACGCGGCGTTCCAGTTCGGGTGCACGGGGATCGCTGCTGCCGGTGAAATCGACCGCCGCGCCGCCGGTCCAGAACCGTCGCCAATGTGCCGCTACGGTTTCGGGCATCGTCGCGAACGTCGGCAGGCGGGGAGCCTCAGCCTTCCGATGAAAGGCGACGGCGATGCGCAGCGTCGGTGTGCGACCGCGCACGTTCAACCGGGCGTCGCCATCCCGTGCGATCGTGCCGTCCGATCGCACCGTGGACCAGTATCGGGTTGCATCCAGCTGCCGCTCGACGCGCCATTCGCGTTGCCCTTGCGTCAGCACCCGCGTCGTCTCGCCCGCGCGCGGCGTCCAGCCTGACGGATCGGGATTGATCGCCGGCGCGACGCCGGGCCACGCCACGGACACGCCCAGCGATCCGCGCGCCACCAGCGGCGACGTCACCTCCACGGCGACGGCATCCACGCCGGGCAACACCCGCGTCCGCACCTCGACCGGCTGGCCATCGTAGCGGAAGCGGCTGGTCAGCGTTCCCGTCCACATGTCCAGCACCTGCCGCGTGTCGGACACGCGAGCGAAATCAGCGGGCTTGCCGCCGATCGTCAGCGCGATCCGGCCCAGCGAGATGCGATGCGGGTTGGCGCGCAGCCAGGTGAATGCCGGGTTCTTGTCCGCGTCGCTCCATGCCCGCATCCACGGATAGGGCTGGTCCCCACGCCCCGGCACCGGGACCATCGTCAGTCCGTCGCGCTCGGTATAGCCTGCTGGATTGGGAAAGCTGTGCCATCCCCATTGTGCGATCGTCAGCAACGGCGTCAGTTCGGAATACAAACGGGGAAACGTCTGCAACCCGGTGATGTCGGCGGTGAAACCCAGATCGCCGTTGCCAAGCATGATCGGTGCATGGGGATCGGCCTTCGTAAAAGTCACCGCGTGCCGCCGCACCAGCGCTTCCCGATCGATCGGCGGCGCCGCGGCGACCAGCAAGGCGGCGAGCGGTACCAGCGCGGCACGGCACCTGCGATTCCAGGCATCGCGTTTCCGGCCACGGTCCCTTGCAGGTCGGGTCTGATCGATCGGCACGGCACGCCCCTCCCGGCTGGATGAAGAGGCGGGTAACTTGTCAGGCAACTCCGGTCAACGACAGCTACCTGAAAATTCCTCGGTTGGTCGAAATTGTATTGCAACTCAATATGATCTTGGGGCAGGGGCCGCTCTGACACCGGTATCAAAATCATGTTTGGAGAGGGCATTATGACGATTCGAGACGGAGTGCGCGCATCGCTCCGCGCCACGGTTTCGGCCTCGACGCTCGTGATCGCGACCGCCACGGCGGCCCAGACGACCACGCCGCCGGAGGCCGTATCGCCGCCGACGTCGCAGATTGCGCCGCCCTCGACCTCGCCGTCGCAGGAGCAGCCGGCACCCGCCGACGCGACCTCCGAAACCGGCGATGCGACCGATGGCGAGACCGGGCAGGACATCGTCGTCACCGGCTTCCGGTCGAGCCTGCAAAAGGCGCTGAACGTCAAGAAGACCGAGGCCGGCGCGGTCGATGCGATCCTCGCCGAGGACATGGCCGATTTCCCCGATCTCAACCTCGCGGAATCTATCCAGCGTCTGCCGGGCGTGACGATCGAGCGCGATGCCGGACAGGGGCGCACGATCAGCGTTCGCGGCCTCAGCGCCGATTTCACCCGCGTCCGCATCAACGGGCTCGAGGCGCAGGCGGCGGCGGGCGGCAATCGCAGCCGCGGCTTCGACTTCTCGATCTTCGCCTCCGAGCTGTTCAACAGCGTCACCGTCCGCAAGACGCAGTCGGCGGAGATCGAGGAAGGGTCGCTCGGCGCGACGGTCGACCTGCAGACCGGACGCCCGCTCGATTTCAAGGCGGGCTTCGATGCCGCGCTGTCGACGCAAGGGTCGTACAACGATCTGTCGAAGAAGGTGCTGCCCCGCATCGCCGGGCTGGTCAGCTGGACCAACGACGACCAGACGTGGGGCGGGCTCGTCTCACTCGCCTATTCCGAGCGTAAACCCACCTCGGAAAGCTTCAACACCACGCGCTGGCAGGCCGGCAACGCCGCGCAGGCGTACGGCACCAACCAGAATTTCGCGGGCTGCACGGTCTGCGCCACCCCCGCGCAGCGCGCCGAGGTGCTGAACGCCTATTACCCGCGCATCCCGCGCTACACGTTCGGCCAGTTCTCCGAAGACCGGCTCGGCATCACCGCATCGCTGCAATGGAAGCCGAGCGACCGCACCGAAGTCTCGGTCGACGCACTGCATTCGCGCTTCAACCAGGAATTCGAGAGTCCGAATATCGAGGCGATCTCGTTCAGCCGATCGACCGCGACCGGCGTGCGTGAGACGATCGTGCGCGATTACGCGATCGATCCCGACAAGAACGTCATCTCCTACGGCGTGTTCGACCGCGTCGACGTGCGGTCGGAAAACGGCTTCGATCGCAACGAAAGCCGTTTCACGCAGGTCTCGCTCAATGCGCGTCACCAATTCAGCGACAAGTTTCGCGGACAGCTCAAGATCGGCAAGTCGAAGGCGAAGGCGCTGACGCCGACGTCGATCTCGTATCAGTTCGATGTCAACAACGTGAACGGATACACCTACGATTTCCGCCAGAACGATCGCCTGCCGCTGATCCGCTACGGCTTCGACGTCACCGATCCGTCGAAGTTCACGCTGACCGAGGTGCGCGCGAGCGAAGGCGGTGCGGTCTACGATCTCGCATCTGCATCGGCGGCGGTCGCGTACAAGTTCGACGAGGTGTTCGAACTGAAGCTGGGCGGCGAGCGGCGCGGCTATGGCTTCAACAGCTTCGGGCGCCAGCGCAATCGCGTTCTGACCGCAGCCGAACAGATCGTCGGTGTCGGCAATATCGGCAAGCTCGCCAGCCTCGACGGCAAGCTCGCGATCCCCAACGGTGCCGATCTCAGCTACATCACGCCCGACATCTGGAAGACGACCGAGGCGATCGGCCTTTACCAGAATTTCCCGCTGGTCCCGACCTATAACGGCTTCCGCGAGGTGTCGGAGACGGACACCGGCGCCTATGCGCAGCTCGATTTCGCGCAGCCGTACGGTAACACGACGCTGCGCGGCAACATCGGCTTGCGCTACGCGCGGACCGAGACGGCGTCGTCGGGCTTCCTCAACACGACCTATGTCACGGTCGACAACAAGTACGAGGATTGGCTGCCGTCCGCCAATCTCGCGCTGGATGCGACCGACAGGCTCGTCTTCCGCCTCGGCGTCGCCAAGGTGATGTCGCGGCCGACGTTGAACAGCCTGACGCCGGGTGGATCGCTCAACACCTCCGGCCAGACGATCTCGTACGGCAACCCGTTGCTCGCGCCGTTCCGCGCCAAGAACGTCGATCTGGCGGCGGAATGGTATTTCGCGCCGGAATCGCTGCTGGCCGTCGCGGTGTTCTACAAGAAGATCGACTCGTTCATCGCCAGCGACATCTCGTTCTTGCCGTATCGCGAGCTGGGCCTTCCGGACTCACTGCTCGTCGGCACGCCCTCGTCCCCCGACCAGCTGTTCCAGGTGACGCGCAATATCAACGGAACGGGCGGGACCCTGCAAGGCGTCGAGTTCCAGTATCAACAGCCGTTCAAATTCCTGCCGGCGCCGTTCGACAATCTCGGCTTCATCGGCAACTACACCTACGTCGACAGCGAGGTGAATTATCGGACCGCAGCGAACCCGCTGCTGAACCGCCTGACCGGCCAGTCGAAGAACCTGTTCAACGCCACGCTCTATTACGAGGTGAAGGGATTCAGCGCCCGAGTGTCCGCCGCCTATCGCGACGCCTATCTGGTGGCGTTCCCCGGCGGCAACGGCAACACCGAGGAAGGGGTGAAGGGCGCGACCAACATCGACGCGGCGATCCGCTACGATCTGACGCCCAAGTTCAGCCTGACGCTGGAGGGCGTGAACCTGACCGATACCTATTCCGACAGGTACGCCGACGTGACGGACCGTGTGTCCAACTACCGTCACTTCGGCCGCGAGATCCTGTTCGGTCTGCGTTGGCGCTACTGACCTCCCCCGGTCGGCGCCGTTCTGGTGCGGAGCGTGTCGTGCGCTCCGCACCCCTTTTGTCGCACATACGTGACACCGGTGGACCGCCGTTCGTGCGCCACCCGAGTTGTTGCACAACTTCACCACGCGGCCTAGAAACGATGCCGCGGATACCAGCATGAGGAGGGGGAAACCATGCGATCGATCACGCGGCTGACAATGACGGCAGCCTTGGCATTGACGCTACCGTCCGCTGCGCTGGCGCAAGGCACGCAGTCGTTCGGCATGCAACCGGAATGGCAGGTCCTGCCCGCCCGCCCCAACCTCGCGTTCGCTGCCGATCGCGTTCCCGATGCGGCCGCGGTGCTGCGCGCGGCGGACTATGTCGCGGCGGCGCAGATCGCCGACATGGCGCGCCACCCGCTGCCGCTGTCGACCGGCGGTGCCACCGATGCGGCGGCGTCCAACTGGGTTGCCGCGACCTTCTATATCGGGGCCGCGCGCCTCGCCCGCGTCTCGCCCCGGCCAGAGACGCTGCGCTTTCTCACCGCCGTCGCCGAACATTATAATTATGCGATGCGCGGTGCGCGGTCCGGCAAGACGATGCTCAACGCGGACGATGTCGCGATCGGCGACCTCTATCAGGAACTTTACGCCCGGCGGCGGCAGGAGGGCGTGCTGATGCCGCTCCAGCAGCGGCTCGATTATATGATCCCGCATCTCAACCGCGCGGAGGAGACGCCGTCGCTGGTCTGGTGGTGGTGCGATGCGCTGTTCATGGCACCGCCGGTGCTGGCGCGCATGTCGGCGATCACCGGCGACCCCAAATATCTCGTCGCGATGGACAAGGAATGGCGCCGCACGGCCAAGCTGTTGTGGGATCCGCAGCAGCGGCTGTTCTACCGCGACGCGCGCTTCCTCGACCGCAAGTCGGCGAACGGCGCGCCGATATTCTGGTCGCGCGGCAATGGCTGGGTGCTCGCCGGCCTCGCCCGGACGATCGAGGCGATGCCGGTCGATTTCGCCGGCCGCGACTTCTACCTCGACCTGTTCCGCCAGCTCGCTGGCCGTGCCGCCGAATTGCAGGGCAAGGATGGCCTTTGGAGCGCCAGCCTGCTCGACCGCGCCGCATTTCCGGAAGCCGAGACGTCCGGATCGGGCCTGCTGCTGTACGGCCTCGCCTGGGGCGTCAACCACGGGGTGTTGCCGCGGGACCGCTACGCGCCGGTGGTGACGCGCGGCTGGGCGGCACTCAACCGGCATGTACTGCCGTCGGGGCTGCTGGGTGCGGTACAAAAGACCGGAGACCAGCCGGTCACGACGGCGGCGAACGACGTCGGTCTGTACGGGACCGGCGCCTATCTACTGACCGCGCTCGAAGTCGCCGATCTCGCCCGCCCTGCGACGGCATTGCCCGTGCCGCAGCCGCAGCGTGACGGCGAACGGGCCATCGTCACCACCACGCCGCAACCGCCGGCGCCGCGCACCGTCGTCGGCGATGCGGAACGCACGCGCCGCGCGGAAGAGATGCGGGCTACGGCGGCTCTGACCTACGACCCCGCCGTGCTGAAGCGCCCGGCGACGATCGAACCGCTGACGCCGCCCACCGGTGACGACACGCGTCCGCGCGCGATCGTGCACTATGCGCCCGAACGGCTCGACGACATCCTGTGGGAAAACGACAAGGTCGCGTTGCGCATCTATGGCCCCGCGCTCGAGGCGAAGGAGCCACCGTCGGGCTCCGGCATCGACGTCTGGGGCAAGCGCGTCCGCTGGCCGTTCATGCAGCGCCAGCTGAAGTTCCCCAATTACCACGTCGATCGCGGCGAGGGCCTCGACTTCTACGACGTCGGTGGCGGCCGCGGGGCAGGGGCGCTCGGCATCTGGCAGGGCAACAAGCTGTGGAATTCGCGCAACTGGGCCACCCATCGCGTGCTCGACACCGGCGGTCAGGTCGCCCGGTTCGAGGTGACGTACAAACCCTGGCCAGTCGACGTCGTCCGCCGAGTCTGGGAAACGCGCAGCTTCGCCTTGCCGATGGGATCGCACTTCACGCGCATGGTCTCGACGCTCCAGTCCGATACCAGGGACCCGCTGATCGTCGGCATCGGTATCGGCAAACGCAAGAACGGGGCCGGCACCGGCCGCATCGTCCGCGACCAGGCGAACGGTCGACTGACCTTCCACGAACCGTCCGACCCCGGTCATGGCGCGGTGTCGATCACCGTCGCCGCCGATCCCGCGATGGTCGTCGGCTTTGCGCAGGATGCCGACAATTACCTGATGCTGGTGCGGGTCCAGCCCGGTACGCCCTTCGCCTATTACACCGGTTACGGCTGGGATCGCGGCCTCGACGTCCGCAGCGCCGCCGACTGGGATGCGCTGGTCGCGAAGACGCAATTCGACTTCGACGCCAAACGCTAGAGAAGAACAGGAGAGAAGATGTCCCGTCTGTCGTGGCTCGCGCTGGCCGCAGCCTCCGTCGTGCTGCTCGCCGCGCCGGCGCCCGCCCGCGTGATCGGCCAGAACTATCCCGCACAATCGCTGACCGCGGATCGCATCGCCGCGCTGCCCAAGGCGCAGCGTGCGGCGTGGGCGGACTATCTCGCCCGCTCGCAGCGCCAGCGTGCCGCCGATCGCGCCAGCCTGCCTGCGGAACTGAAGCCGGGCCAGACCCCGCCGCCGCCACCGAAGGCGGTCGGCGGTGGCCAGTACAACATGCCGCTCGACCGCGACGCGGCGTGGTATGCCACCCCCGCGGCCCGCAGCGTCGCCGACACGATCGTAAGTTTCCAGACCCCGGCGGGCGGATGGAGCAAGAACCAGAACCGCGCCGGCCCGCCGCGTCTGCCCGGGCAACGCTACGCCAACGACGCCGAGACGATGGACCCGGACCGCTCGAACTTCGACGCGCCGGAGGACCGCTACTGGACCTTCGTCGGCACGCTCGACAATGATGCGACGTGGATGGAGATGCGCTTTCTCGAGAAGGTCGCCGCGACGCTTACGGGCCGCGGGGGCGACCGCTATCGCGCCAGCTTCGTGAAGGGCGTCCGCTATCTGCTCGCCGCGCAATACCCCAACGGCGGCTGGCCGCAGATCTATCCGCTGGAGGGCGGCTTCCACGACGGGATCACTTTCAACGACAATGCGATGGCCGAAGCGGCGATGCTGTTGCAGGCGGTCGCCACCGAACCACGCTACCGCTTCGTGCCTGCGGATCTGCGCAGCAAGTCCGCGGCGGCGGTGAAGCGCGGCGTCGACCTGATCCTGCGTGCGCAGGTGCGGGTGAACGGCACGCCGACCGGCTGGCCGCAGCAGGTCGATCCGCTGACGCTCGCCCCGATATCGGCGCGCAACTACGAACCGCGCTCGATTGCCAGCGGCGAAACGACCGACGTGCTGATGTTCCTGATGCAACAGCCCAACCCCGGCCCCGCGATCAAGACCGCGGTGAGCAGTGGCATCGCCTGGCTGAAGGCGCGGGCGGTCTACGATCACGCCTGGGAAAAGGTCGGCGACGAAGGCCGCAAGTTCTTCCCCCGCAAGGGCGGCGGCGCATTGTGGTCGCGCAATTACGACGTCGCGACGCAGCGACCGATCTTCGGCGACAAGGACAAGTCGATCCACGACGACGTCAACTTCATTTCGGTCGGCCGCCGCAACGGGTATAATTGGTGGGTCACCGTTCCCCAGCGCGCGATCGATGCTTATGGTGCATGGGCGAGCAGGAACGGCGTGGCGCGCACGGCCGACACTTGAGCGTCGTGCAAGAGGGATGTGAGCGGACGATGAAGATCACCAAGGCCGCATCCCTCGCCGACGATCTGGTGCTCCGGTTCGAGGAGAAGATCCTGTCCGGCATGCTGAAGCCCGGCGAGCGCTTTCCTACCGAAATGACGATCACGACCGATTTCGGGGTCAGCCGGACGGTGGTGCGAGAGGCGTTCGCACGACTGGCCGCGCGCGGACTGCTGGAATCGCGGCGGGGTTCGGGTGCCTATGTCGCTGAGGGCGCACGCTATCAGGCGTTTCAGGTGACCGCGGCCGAACTGGGCGAGATCGACGACGTGCTCCGCCTGCTCGAGATGCGGACGGGGTTCGAGGCGGAGATGGCCTCGATCGCCGCGCAACGGCGTACGCAGGACGATCTCGATACGATGAAGGCGTGTATGGAGCGCATGGCGCGCAGCACCGATATGGACGCCTCGGTAGAGGCCGACAGTGCCTTCCATGCCGCGATCGCGCGGGCGACCGGCAATCCGTATTTCCTGCGCTTCACCGATTTCCTCGGCATCCGGCTGGTGCCGTCGCGGCGGCTGTACCTGCGCAGCGACAGTCCGCGCTCGCATGCCGCTTATGCGCGGACGATCAACAAGGATCACAAGGCGATCTACGACGCCATCGCAGCGCAGAACATGACCAAGGCCAGCCTCGCGGCCCGCCGTCACATGCAGAAGAGCTACGAACGCTACAGCGCGCTGAAGCGCGAGGCCGCCGGCTGACGCGGTTTCCGTCGCCTGGGCTTTGCTGAAGAGGCGCCGGCGGAACCGCCGCCAGCGCCCTTCGCGATGCTTACTTCTTGGTCTCGCCCGATGCGTCCGACACGGCTGAGCCGGCCGACTTCAGGTCCTTGCCGGCGCCATTCACCGTATGGCACGCGGTCAGCGAGATCATGCCGGTCAACATGACGGCGAAACCGATGGTCTTGTTCATGACGTCGTCCTTCTTCGATGAAACGGGTGCGGCGGACCCGATACGCCGGTCCGCCGCGTACACTCAGCGCAGCCGGCGGCGGGTGGCCGCGGTTGCGCCGAAACCGGAAGCGAGTGCGCCGACCAGCAGTGCGAGGACGAGCACGAACGAGGTGCCGGCGGCGGCCCCCGCGGCCGTGTCGGTCGCTGACTTGGCGGTCGCGATCGTCTCGTTCTTGGTCCGCACGAACTGGCGCTTGGCGCGCGTCACCTGAGCCTGCGCCTCGGGACGGCTGATCTTTCGTTGCGCAGCGACGATATCGACGATGCGCGTTTCGGCCTCACGACCGTCGACGCCGCCTCGGGCGAGTGCGGGCAGTTCGCCGGCGATCGCCTTCTGCGCCTGTTCCGGCGTCATCTGCGCCGGATCGGCGGGGGCGTCGGACAGATATTCCGCCGCTTCGGCCCGTACGTCGTTCTCGTCGATGCCCGCGATCGATGCTACCTTGGGTGCGGCAGCGCCGACGCTTGAACCGGCCGCACCGGCAACGGTGCCGACGGTCCGGAACGCGCCACCGATGATGCCGCCGACCGCCGACGTCAGCAGATAGAGCGTCAGGATCAGGGTCACGCCCCATACGACGAGGCCGTGGACGAGCGCATCGAACCGCTCGTGCACGCCGGCGACGCGCGCGGCGGCATAGCCGCCGGCACCAAGCGCGACGACGGTGGTGATCAGCCAGTAGATGCCCGCGCCGATGCCGAAGCCGGATGCGCCCGGCGTCGTGCCTTCGACGGGATCGACCAGCGTCAGCCCGATGCCGGCACCGAGGATGCCGAGCACCAGCTGCACCGCGATGGCGAGCACGACGCCGGCGAAGACGGCGCCCCATGACAGGCGGGTCGCGCTCTTGCCCGGACGCACGTCATCGATCGGCAAAGCGCCGTTGGTCACATTGGTAGCCATGTTTACTCCTGTTGGATTAGGGTCGTGATCGCGGCGGCTTGCGCGCCGCCGTGGATTGGGCCGCGCCGGCGCGCCGTTCGGCGGTCCCGTGTTCGCGCGCGGTATCGTCGCCGATCAGCTTGCCGATCGCCTCGTGCACCGAACCCCGGGCCTCGCGTGTCGCCGCCGTTTCGGGTTCGTGGTCATCGGGGGCCGGATCGCCGTCGCCAGGCCGGACGGTCATGCCATGGTCTCCTGATCCAGCTTCTCGATCCGTACGCCTTCGCCGTCGAATCCGCGGGCGCGGGCCCACGCCACTGCGGCGATGCGGCGATTGACGCCGATCTTCGCATAGATGCGTGCGACGTGATTGCGGACGGTGTTGCCAGCGACGTCCAGCGTCCGTGCGATCGTCTTGTCATCATACCCGCGGCAGATCAGCGCCAGCACGTCGCGTTCGCGCGCGGTCAGATCGTCGAGGCCCGGCCCGTCGATATCGGCCTGCGGCGCGCGCAACCGCGCCAGCTTGTCCATGATCGACCGGCTGAACCAGCTGGTATCCTTCATCACCGCCTCGATCGCCTCGACCAGCTCGATCTCGGTGGCCTTGCGCTGGGTGATGTCCTGGAACGCCCAGAGGACGCAGGCGTCGTCGCCCAGCCGGATCGCCTCGGTCGAGACCAGGCAGTCGATCGTCGCGCCATCCTTCGCGTGGATCCGTGCCTCGTGCCCACGCAGGTCGCGGCCGCCGTCGATCGATGCCTCGATCTCGCGGCGTGCACCGTCGCTGTCCCACAATTGCACATCGCCGAGCGGCCGGCCGATGATCTCGATCCCGTCATACCCGGTCATCTGCGTGAAACTGGCGTTCACCTCGCACAGCAAATGCCCGTCACGCGCGCCGATCGCCATCGGTACGGGCGCCATCTGGAACGTGCGCGTGAAGCGCTCCTCGCTATGCCTCAAGGCGCCCTCGGCTTTACGCCGTGGTTCCAGATCCGCGAACGTGAACAGCATGCAGGGCTGGTCGCCGATGTCGATCGGCTGGCCCGCGACGATGACGAGCTTGGTGCCGCCGTCGGGCAGTTCCAGCTCCGCCTCCATCTGCGGGATGGTCCGCCCCTCTGCGAGCCGTTCCTTGGCGAGATCGCGGCGGTCGGCCGCGCGCAGCACGTCGATGTCGTAGACCGTCCGACACAAAACCTGATCGCGCTGGTGGCCGGTCATGTCGAGGAACCCTTGGTTGACCTTGACGAAGCGCAGGTCGTTCAGGCGACAGATCACCGCAGGGGCAGGATTGGCGTTGAACGACTGTTCGAACCGGTCCTCCGCCTGATAGCGCGCGGATACGTCCTGAATGATCAGAACCAGACAGGCAGGTTCGGCATCGTCGGCGTCGTTCAGCACCAGACTGCGCACCTGATGCACCCAGCGCGGCTCATCCTCACCCGCCACCGTGACCTCGACCACCACTTCGGAAAAGGAATCGCCGGCGACGACGCGCTCGATCGGGTAATCGTCCGCCTCGACCCGGTGATTGTTGCGGTAGCGCAACTGGAAGCGGGCGCGATATTCGTCGACGTCGGTGCCCAGCGCGGCGAGGCTGTCGACGCCGTGCATGGCCAATGCGGCATCGTTCGCCCAAAGCAGGCTCTGGTCGGGATCGATCAGGATCACGCCTTCGTCGAGGCCGACGATGATCTGGCGCAAGTGGCGCAGATCCGCGGTTTCGCGCAGCGACTTGAACGATGCCGTCGTCACCGTCGGCCTCAGGCGCGACGGCCGTGGACGAACCACGCCAGTGCATAGGCGCCCATGGCGGCGGCGACCGCCCACAGCACGGGCGTGTCGCGAACCGTCTCGGCCGCGATCCTGCCGCTCTTCTGTGCCGTATCCGCCGCGCGCTCGCCGGCGACCTTCAGCCGATCGCGGGCTTCCTCCGCCAGTTCGGGCGCGCTCTCGATGGCATCGTCGAGGATCGATCGAGCGCGACCATAACCGTGCTGGATGCCGCCCGCGACCTGATCCACCACGCCATCGACCTGCCACGACCGGCTTTCGACCGCATCGCCGACAGCCTTTTCGACCTTGCCGCCGATGTAGCGGGCGCCGCCCTTGAATTCGTCTTCGTTCATGATCGTTCCTTTGGCGAAATGAGATACGCGGCGATCCTAGAAAAGGACGCCGCAACCCGCAGCGGCCTTGCCGACCGCGACGGGGATGGCCGGGTCCTTCAACTCGCCGGCCACCCGCAGCAGGTCGGACGCGGTCAGCGTGCCGGGGGTGGTGTCGCCCGATCGATACGCGGCTGCAGCGCGGCCCAGCTGCTGAAGCTGACCGATAGAAAGATCGCCCTGCAATCGTGTGCCGACACAATCGGCGCGACCGGCGTCCAGCCCATAGCGCTGCAGTCCCGTCGACACCCGGGTCGCAGGTGCCGCACAACCGGCGAGAGTCGTCGCACCAAGCATAGTGGCCAGGAAGACTTTCATGGAACCGCCCCATCGCCCGATCGCGGCAGGCGATCGGTTCAGCGCATCAACCGTCCGTGCGGCGGCCCGTTCCTGGTATCTTTGCGTATCCTACTGATCCGGATGCACTATACCGACCGTTGCCGCATGTTCGTCGTAGAGTTCGGCAAGCTTGAGGTGGATCGACCGCGTGTCTTTTTCCTGTGCGTCTTCAGCGCGTTGCCGATGAACATCGGCGCGCATCGACCAATAGGTTCGTTCCGACGGGCCGGAGCGGTCGGCAGGACTTGGCGAGGAATCGCTATCATCGTTCATACCTCGTCGTAACGCCGGTATCGGTCGGGACATATCCTCCCGAACTACCCGTCAGCTGGTACAAATTGCCCCTTCGCAATGGCATGACCGGTCGGGAACCCGCTTGTCGGTACGCGCGTCATGGCCGCAGCCACTGGAGAGTTTGCGATGACCGACGACCGCGATGCCCATACCGCCCATTCCTCGCTGGCCGGGCGCCGGGTTCTCGTCACCGGCGGCACGACCGGGATCGGCCGGGCGACGGCGGTGCTGCTCGCGGCGTCGGGTGCGAAGGTGTTCGTGTGCGGCCGGACGCCCGAACACCTCGACGATGCGCTCCGTCGCATCCGTGACGTCGGTGAAGGCGACGGGCTGGCGATCGACCTCGCCGAACCGGATGGCGTCGACAGGGTCTTCGCGGCAGCCGCCCGGTCGCTGGGCGGGATCGACATCGTCGTCATCAACGCTGCCGTACCGGCGCAGGGCCTGACCGACATGGACGCGGACGCGATCCGCTATGCCATTGCGACGGATTTCACCGCGTACGTGCTCAGTGCGAAGGCCGCGTCGGACGCATTGGGAGAGGGTGGCGACATCGTGTTGATCGGATCGATGAGCGCGCATGTGCTCGGGCCCGGATCGACCGTTTACGCCGGGATGAAGGCTGGCATCGCCGGCTTTGCCGAAGCGCTGCGCAAGGAACTCGGACCCAAGGGTATCAAGGTCGCGCTGGTCGAACCGGGCAAGACCGGTGCCGACTTCCAATATCCTGATATTCCAGCGGACAAACAGCGGGCGATGATCGCGGAAGAGACGATGCTGCGGGCCGAGGATATCGCGGTGGGCGTGCACTATCTGCTGACCCAGCCGCGCCGCGCCGTCGTCCAGCAACTGACGATCGCGCCCCGGATGCAGGATCAGGAGTGAACCCTGACCCCGCGCCCGGTCAGAACCAGGCGCGGATACCCAGCGCGAGTGAGACGCCACCGGTGCCGTCGCCATCGGCACGCGCATAGCGCACGGTCGCTCCGTAGCGGCGTTCCCACGATAGCCCGACATAGGGTGCGAATTCGCGCGTGACCTCGTAGCGCAGCCGTGCGCCGGCCTCGGCCGTCGACAGGCCGGCACCGATCCGGCTGGCAGGCACGTCCTGCGCGGCGAGATTCACCTCGACGCGCGGCTGGAGGACGAGGCGCTGGGTGATCCGCTGGTCGTACCACGCCTCCGCCCGCGCGAGGATATCGCCCTTGTCCGACAGGAACACCGCACCCTCAACATCGAACCAATAGGGCGCCAGGCCTTCGATCCCGACCGTGGCGTACGTTCGTGTGCCGCGGCCCAGGTCCTGCCGCAGACCGGCTTGCAGGTTCCAGTACGGGTCGATCGCCTTGGCATACAGGACCTGCACGTCCGCCTCGTCGATCCGATCGCCGAACGTCGCCTCGCCCTCGCTCTTGACGACGAGCCGGTGGATGTCGCCACCGAACCAGCCCTCGCCGTCCCAGCGATAGCCGTCGCGCCCGCTGCGCATCTGCGCCTCGGCGAGGTTGAGGACGATCTGGCCGAACCGCATGCCGCCGTGTTCGTCGCGCATCATCCGGTCCGCCCGCTGCATCGCGTCGGGATCGTAGTAGCGGCTCGCGGCGAGCGTCGTCGGCGGGGCAGGGGGGGCGGCGTCGCCCGCAGGCCGATCGGTGCCGACCGGCCCGTCGCCCGGTGAGGGCTGCGCGGCCGGTGGCAAGGTTGGCGTGCAATGGCCCATCGCCGCATGGTCTGGCGGACAGGGATCGGCGGGCGCCGCGGTCGCAGGTGCAGGACGCTGCGGTGCGGGCATCGTCATGCCGCCCATGTCGTGCGTCTGCGCGGCGGTCGGACACGACAGCGCCAGCAACAGGCCCGGCGCCAGTTTCGGGACGAGCAGCTTCATCCCGGGCTCCCGGCGTCGTCATCCGGCCGGATGGTGACGACCTGCATCATGCCCGCATGCATGTGGTAGAGCAGGTGGCAGTGGAATGCCCAGTCGCCGACCGCATCGGTCGTCACGTCGAAGGTGGCGGTGCCGCCCGGAGCGACGTTGATGGTGTGCTTGCGCGGCGCGTGATCGCCATGCCCCGTCACCAGTTCGAAGAAATGCCCATGCAGGTGGATGGGGTGCGCCATCATCGTGTCGTTGACCAGCGTCACGCGCACACGCTCGTCCCGGCGGAACGGGATCGGTGCGGTAACGGCGTTCAGCTTCACCCCGTCGAACGCCCACATATAGCGTTCCATGTTGCCGGTGAGGTGGATGCGCAATTGCCGCGACGGCGCACGAACGTCCGGATTGCGATCGAGCGCGATCAGATCGCGATAGACCAGTACCGTGTGGCCCACCTCGGCAAGCCCCTGCGGCGGTTCGCCGGTGCGGTCCACCGGCATCGGCGCGACGGTCTGCACCACCGGGGTTCGCGGAAGTTGGGGCGCGTTGGCGAAATCGCGCATGCCGTGACGCATCGCCGGCGTGGCGCCGGGCTTGCAATGCCCCATCGCCGCATGGTTCGGCGGGCAGGCCGCCGCGGCATCGTGGTGCATGCCGGCCATGCCGCCCATCCCCATATCCTTCATCGTCGCCAGCGGACGCGGGCGCAGGGCGGGGACCGGGGCGGTCATGCCGATCGCCGGGGCCAGCGTCGCGCGGGCCATGCCCGAACGGTCCCACGCTTCGGCGACCAGGGTATAGGCGCGACGATCGACCGGTTCGACGATGACGTCATAGGTTTCGGCGACGGCGATCTGGAACTCGTCGACCGGTACGGGCCGGACGTTCTGCCCATCGGCCTGCACCACGGTCAGCCGCAATCCCGGTATGCGGATATTGAAGATCGTCATGGCCGAGGCGTTGATGATGCGCAGCCGGACGCGTTCGCCGGGAGCGAACAGCCCGGTCCAGTTGTCCGCCGGGCCGTGTCCGTTGACCAGATAGGTGTAGGTCGCGCCGGTGACGTCCGACACGTCGGTGGGATCCATTCGCATCCCGCCCCACATGCGCCGTTCGCCCGCGGGCTGATCCCGCCCTGCGATCAGACCGGCCAGCGTCTGCTTCTGGTAGTTGAAATAGCCGCCCTGCAGCTTCAGCCGGCGAAAGATCGCATGCGGATGCAGCGGGCTGTGGTCGGACAGGACGATGACGTGTTCGCGGTCCGACGCAACCGGATCGGCGCCTTCGGGATCGATCACGATCGGGCCGTAATGCCCCATCTGTTCCTGCAACCTCGAATGGCTGTGATACCAGTAGGTGCCCGACTGGATCACCGGAAATTCATAGGTGAAGGTGGTGCGGGCGGGAATGCCGGGAAAGCTGATGCCGGGCACGCCATCCATCTGGAACGGCACCAGCAGGCCATGCCAGTGGATCGACGTGTCCTCGTCCAGCGTGTTGGTGACGGCGAGGCGCACGTTCGTACCCTGCCGTAACCGGATCAGCGGGGCGGGGACGGTGCCGTTGATGCCGATCGCATGAGATTGCCGCCCATCGATCGTCATCATCTGATGCGCGACCGTCAACGCGATGTCGGTACCGGACAGCGTCGACGATGCCCTGGGCAGTCCGGCCGACACCGGCTGCGCCCAGGCCGGGAGCCATGGAATCGCCAGCGCGCCACCGCCGAGCGTGGCGTTGCGCAGGAAGCGGCGGCGGGTGAAGCGGGTCATGCAGGTCCTTGGGCGACGGTGGCGGCGTTAGGGCGTTCGTGCGTCGTCGGCAATATAGGGCCGAAGAGTGCGCTTCGCCTGCGCCGGTCGGCTTGTGGTGCGGTATCGATCGGATACAGACGCCCGATGAACCTCGACGACCAGATGCGCCGCTATTTCGGCACCACCGATATGTCCGCCGTTCCCGCGGAGGCGCTGGCCGCCGGTATCGAGCATATGCGGGTCGATCTCGGCCTCGAACGCGACCGGTCGCGGCGTTTCGCGTTGTGGACCCTCCTGTACATGCTCGATGCCGCCCCGGCGCTGGACGTGGCGTTCGAGGATGCCGCCGATCGGGACGCGGCGCGAAATCTGATGGACCTGTCCGAGCGGATGACGCCGGAAGACTGACGGTCAGAACGTCGTCGTCAGCGCCAGTGTGACAAGCGGCACCAGCGTCGCACTCTCCGCATCGTCGCCGCCGATCCGGCGCAGCGTATCGTCGCGGACGATGCCCACGGCATCGGCGCGCAACCGCCACCGCATCGCGCCGACTGTGAAAGGATGGCTATAGGCCAGCCCGATGCTGCCGAAGCCCCCGGTCCCGGACTCCGCCTCGTAGAACCCGCCCCAGCCTGCGCCCAGCACGACCGGAACGGCGAGCGTCGGGCCGTCGTCGCCGGTGCCCAGCGGTAGCTCCGGCGCGATGCCAATCTGCGTGTAGACGCCGCCACCGCCTTTCGGCCGGATCGTCGCGGCGGCACCGGGGTGTAACGCCTTCCAGCCGGACGACCCGTCGATCGCGGCGGTAAGACTGGCCTCGTGCGTCGTGCCCGAAATGCCGTTCGGACTGGTCTTGATCGTATAGGCGGTGCCGACGGTCAGCCCCGCCATGGGGCTGGCGACGATGCCGATCAGGTTGTTGCTTTCGTACCAAGCGCGGGGCGAGCGTCGTTCGCCGGCAACGGGCGCATGGACCCCGTTGGAGGAGGTGCCGACCAGCCATAGATCGGCATCGCCGCCCGCACTGCGGTGCAGGTCGAATGCGAAGCCCAGCTGGACGTGCACTGGCAGCCGATCGAGATCGGCGGCATCGTCGTCATACCCGCCGCGGGCAAAATCGCCGTTGCGCAGATCGATACCGAACGTCGGATGCAGGCGCCCGCCTCCTGCGTCGAGGGTTCCCAGTCCGGCATCCTCCGTATCGATCGTCGGTATCGTTTGCGCGGCGACGCCACCCACCGGCGTCGCCAGCAACAACGGCAGCCAACGCATGGCCCTTGGCATGGATTAGCGCGTCGCGGCCGCGGGCGCGACCCGCCAAACCGTGTTGGACAGGTCGTCGGCGATCAGCAATGTCCCCGTCCGGGCATCGAAGGCGACGCCGACCGGGCGGCCGCGGGCATGCCCGTCCGGACCGATGAATCCGGTCACGAAGTCGCGCGGCTTGCCGTTGGGACGACCAGCCGAAAAGGGCACCCAGACGACTTTGTAACCCGCCAGATCCTTCCGGTTCCAGCTGCCGTGTTCGCCGATGAAGGCACCTTCGGTAAACGCACCGCCCATGCCGGCACCGGTGGTGAAACTGAGGCCCAAGGCCGCCACGTGCGATCCCAGACCGTAATCGGGCACCATCGCCTTCGCGATCATGTCCGGCCGCTGCGGATGGACACGCGGATCGGCGTTGCGGCCCCAATAGCTGTACGGCCAGCCATAGAAGCCGCCCGGCCGTACCGACGTCAGGTAATCGGGGACGAGGCGCGGTCCCAGTTCGTCGCGTTCGTTGACGACGCTCCAGAGCGCATTGGTACGCGGTTCGATCGCCAGCGCGGTCGGATTGCGGATGCCGGAGGCAAGCACGCGATGTGCGCCGCTGATCCGGTCGATTTCCCAGATCACGGCGCGGTCTTCCTCGACCTCCATGCCGCGTTCGCCGACGTTGCTGTTCGAACCGATGCCGACGTACAATTTGCTGCCGTCCGCGCTGGCCGCCAGCGATTTGGTCCAGTGATGATTGATGCGCGAGGGAAGCCTGGTGACCTCCTGTCCCGGCGTCGCGATCCCGGTGACGCCGTCGCGATACGGGAAACGCAACAGCGCGCCCTGATTCGCGACGTACAGGTCGCTGCCGACCAGCGCGAGACCGTAGGGTGCATCCAGCCCGTCGATCAGCACCGTCCGCACCTCTGCGCGACCATCGCCGTCCGCGTCGCGCAACAGCGTGATGCGGTCGCCGCCCTTCACGCCGGTGTTGCCCAACCCCTTGATATAGCCGGCGATGACGTCTTTTGGCCGCAGCTTGGGGGCATGTCCGCCCTTGCCCTCGGCCACCAGAATATCGCCGTTGGGCAGGACCAGCATTTGCCGCGGAATCTTCAGGTCCGTCGCCAGCGCGGTGATGCGGTATCCCGCCGGCACCGTCGGCAACGCGCCGTCCCATCCGGCCGGTCGGGCGATCTTCATCGGCGGCACCAGCGTCTCGTTCTGCGCCGGCAGCGTCGGGGAGGCGCCGGTCTGATCCAGATCGGCGGGCTTGCTGCCGCAGGCGGAAAGCGCAAGCGTGGCCGTCGCCGCAGCGAGCGCGATCGTTTTGAACCGGCGCGTCATCGTGTCGCCCTCCCGATGTCGCGTGACGAAAAGCCGATCCAGCCGGCCGCCAGCGCGCAGAGCGCCGACATGATCGACAGGATCAGTCCGAAGGCGCCAACCGAGCTCCACGCGTCGCGGCTATGCTGGAAGGCGTTGACCAGCCCGATCAGCCACATCGCCGCGACCAGCGCGAGATAGGTCAGCGCCGGTCGCGATGCCGAACGGAACCGCAGTGCCGCGATCACGATCGCCCACAGCACCACCGGCGCTCCCATGATCAGCGCGCCGGTGATCGCCCACGCCGAAAAGTTCGACCACTGCATCTCGGCGCTGTTGAGATAGGTGATGTCGGTCGCCACCGCCGTGCTGAACAGGGCGATCGGAAACGCCAGCAACAGGGCGTGCAGTGGATGCAACAGGGTTCGGGACGTCGGACTGGGGGGCATCGGCTTCTCCATCCGCGCCCATCGTCGGCCGGAATGCGAAAGCGTAAGTCCCGAACGACCCTTATGGTTTCAACGACCCGATCGAAGGCTACGCGCCGGTGCCGTCCGACGATGGCCCGACGCGCGCGATCCGGTCGGCCTCAGTCGCGTGCGATGCCCCGGCCTGCGACGGTTTCGTAGCCGGACAGCTCATCGCCGACCGCGACCTTCGCCGCTAGATCGTCGGCGCGCGCCTGATCCTTCGCGGCGCGCTTCGGATCGTCGGGATTCCCGTCGGGATCGGCTGCGCCGACGTTGGGCGTATCGGGCATGTAAAGGACGGGCTGTTCGTTCTGGTCGTCGGCCATGCGTCTGTCTCCTCGTTATGGTTCTTCAACGCCCGTGCGGTCGACCGGTGCCGCACGTTCGTCCGGCATTTGCCGCGACTGGTCGATGACGGGGGCGAGGTCAGCGGCATCCCTCGCGTCGCAGCCGTGTCATCGACCCTGCCAGCATTGTGCCCAGCCGCTGTTGTGCGCGGGTGGCGAGGTGCAGGTCGTCGGCATTGTGCGGCAGGCCGGCGGCAGAGACGCCGTCGGTGCAGGCAATTTTCAGGTGCGTTTGCTGGCGCTGGATGTCGGTCCAGCCGGGATAGCGGTCTGCGTCGCGTACCGGGCGGTCGGACAGACTGACGGCGGATACGGCCAGCTGCGGCATTCGCAGATCGCGCCGGAATGCCGTCACGAGATCGGCGAAGGCGGCGCTCCAGCGTGCCGCCGTCGCCACGTCGCGCGCGTCGGACTCTCCCTGATACCAGAGCATGCCGGCGATGCGGCCTCCGGCCTCGCGCGCCCGCGCGATGCACGATCCGTACAGCGTCGACCGATCGCCGCCCGGCGCCCATTGCGCCATCGACGAGCCTCCTTTCGCGCAGGGCACCAGCACGATGGCCCGACCATGGCGTCGCAGCATCGCGCGGGCGAAGGGTAGGCCGGGGCCGACCGCAGCCTGCCGGTCCGCCGATACCGCGTCGACCTGACCCGAGGCGTCGTCAAGCGGATCGAGCGCGACACGCAGCGTGCCGTCGTTGCCGTATACCGTGATCCGCTCGTCGGCGACGCGATCCGTGGTCGACAGCTCGGACAGCGCGCCGCGTCCCGACATATTGGACTGGCCGGCGAGGATATAGACCTCCGCCTCGACCCGCGACGCTGCCGGACCCGTGGCGGGAGCCCCGATGGCGACGAAGCCGGCGATCGCGACGTGGCGGACGATCACGGCCGCGTCGTCGCGACGGGGCCGTGGAAATCCGCTTCGACGATGCCCAGCCGCCACCCCGCGGCGACCGCATCGGCGCCGGTGTCGCCGGCCTGTCGCGCATTGCTCACCTCGACGATCTTGCCGAAGGCGTCGCGGTCCTGTGTCGGCGCGGTCTGGGTGATCCGCAGCACGCGCCCGGTGGCAGCGGCGAAATCGATCGCGGCATAGCCCAGCTGCCGCTCCGTCGTCCCCTGCCATACCGGGCGGCCATCCAGCGTGATCCGCAGCGGATAGCCACGCTGACGCCAGCCGACCAGCTTCAGCTCGATCGCGTTCAGCGTCACCGGCGTGTCGAACCGATATTCGATCCATGCGGTGTCCGGCTTGCCGTCGCTCGCCCAGCGCGACAGCTCGTTGTCGTCGACCGTCCTGTCGGCATCGGCCTGCGCCGATCCGGCGACGATCCGGGTCGGCCGCACGGTGCTGCGCGTGACGCGATAGGATGGGCCGGCCGGCGTCGGACCGCGGGTGAGCAGGCCCGGCTGCGCCGCCTCCGCGAAGTCGCGCGACAGACCGCCCGATGTCGGCGCGGCGGCGACGGTGGGGATCGTCAGCGTCGCCGGCTTCAGACCCCGCGCCGTCGCGGTCACCCGCACCGTGCCGCGCGTCATTCCCGCGCGCAGCAGGACGCGGTTGATCCCCGCCTCGACCGGCAGCGTGCGCGACAGGATGTAATTGTCCTCGGTCCGCGCCGTACCCGCGGTCGGCGTGGTGCCGGGCACCGCTTCCGCCTGAACCGCGACAGCGCTGCGCGGTGTGCCGCTGCTGTCGCCCTGCGCGATGCCGCCGCGCCATTCGGCGGGTCCGTCGAGCGTGAAGGCGATCCGGTCGTTCGCGGTCGGCACCCGTCGGCCGCGGGCATCGACCACCTCGACGTCGACCAGCGCGATATCGGCGCCGTCCATCACGAAGCCGCGCGGCGAGACGTGCGGCACCAGCCGCAGCGCCACCGGCGCGCCGGTCGTCTCTACGCTGTCCGCCGACGTGCGCCCGTCCGCATGCGTCGCGACCGCGCGCAACGTGCCTGCCTGCCATGACACGTCCGGCCAGGTGAACAGGAAGCCGCTCGATCGCTGCCCGCGACCCAGCGACCGGCCGTTGAGGAACAGCTCGACGGCGTCGCCGTTCGATACGACGCTGACGGGCTTCGCGGTGCCGGGCGGGTAGGTCCAGTGGCCGATGATGTGCGTCGCCGGCGTCTCCGGATCGACCCAGCCGTTCCACATCACCCGGTGCGCATGATAACCCTCCTTGGGCAGCCGCACCGCGTCGACCTCGCCCGACCGGCGATAGTTGTTGTCGCCGCGATAATGCGTGTTGCTGTCGGACCAGATGATGTTCACCCCGCCCGAACTGACGCGCCGCCCGGTGCCGGGGCGGATGCGGTAATAATCGTACCAGCGCCGCACGTCCTCGATTCCGTGGCTGTCCTGGTTGCGGTTATAGTCCGGTGCATCCTTTTGGAACGGCGGCGTCTGTTCGTCCTGATACAGCCGGGCGCCCTCGTCGCGGCTGTATTCCATCGCCCACATCGGGATGTGCGCGCTCTTGTTGATATACAGCATCTCGCCGCCATATTCCGCGACCTTGCTGTCGAGCATCTCGCGCGATCCGATCGCGCGACCGCCGTGCGGATCGTAGCGATCGCGGATCGCCTTCATCTCGGCCATATGCGCTTCGCTGATGCTCTCGTTCCCGCTTTCGTAGAACAGGATCGAGGGGTTGTTCCGGTTGTAGACGATCGCGTCGCGCATCTGCTCCTTGCGCTGGTCCCAGCGGCGACCCTCGACGTCGCGTTCGGCATCGCCCGCCGGCATCGCCTGCGGCAAGCCGACGCGATCGGCGGATTCCACGTCCTGCTTCGACGGCGTGATGTGCATCCAGCGCACCATGTTGCCGCCGCTCCCGACCATCAGCGCGTTGGAGAAATCGCTGATCCACGGCGGGATCGACACGCCGACGGCGGGCCATTCGTTCGACGTGCGCTGGGCATAGCCGTGCACCTGCATCACGCGGCCGTTCAGCCGGATCATGCCGTCGGCGAAGTGAGTCGAGCGGAATCCGGTCAGCGTATCGACCGCGTCGATCGGCCGGCCGTCGGCGATCAGGCTGGTCGTCACCCGATAGAGATAGCCATAGCCCCAGCTCCAGAAATGCAGGCCCGACAGCCGGCCCTGCGCGGTCAGCGTGCGCGTCTCGCCCGGCGCCAGCGTTGCGCTGCCGCCGTCCAGCCGCCCGACGACGCGGCCGTCGCGATCGCGGATCTCGGCACGGTACGCCACCGTCCTCGCCCGCGCGTCCTCGTTGCGGACCTGCGTTTCGGCGTGGATCGTCGCGGCGTTCCCGACGTGATCGAACGCATCCGCCCAGACGTACGAACCCGTGGTGCCGAGATCGGAGACCAGAGGCAGCGTCTGATAGGTACGCGCGGTCAGGTGCAGCCGGACGTTCCTGGTGATGCCGCCGTAATTGACGTTGAAGTTGCGGTCGTTCCACTGAAAGGCGCTGCCGGTCGCGCGCTCCTTGTAGCCCCAGTCGTTGTCGACGCGCACCGCGATCACGTTGCCGCCGGGCTTCAGCGCTGCCGTGATGTCCGCACCGAACGCCATCGCGCCGCGTTCCGACAGCACCACCGACTGGCCGTTGACCCACACTTCGGCCGCCTGCCGCACGCCCTCGAACTCGAGGAACGCCTTGGCCGTGCCTGCGTCCTTCGGCAGCGTGATCGTCTTGCGATACCAGATGATGCCGGTCGACAGGTCCTTGATATCGCGCGCGAACGCCTCCTTCTCATTGAAGGCGTTGGGAAGGGTGGCGGTCTGCCACCCGCGATCGTCGAAGTCCGGCCGCTCGGCGCCGCGCATGTCCCCGACGATCGTCCGCCATCCGGGATTGAGGTTGAACGTGCGGCGCGGCGAGGCGACCACCGACGATGCGTCGTGCGCCGCGGCGGGCGCGGCGGCCGCCGCGATGGCGATCGCCGCTACGGTCGTAAGGGCGTGAACGCGCATCACAAATTCCCGATGTCGATGTCGTGGGTTCGGTCCTGCAGACATGCGATACCGTATGCCAGTCCGCGCAATTGGGCCAGTCCGCGCAATCGGGCCAGTCCGCGCAATCGGGCCAGTCCGCGTATCCCGATCGGCAGCGAATGGCCCGGATTACCGGGACGCCATAGCAGGACCGGCCGGCGGATATCGCTGCAACGAATGTGGTTAACGAGCGATTTACCAGACCTTGACCGAGTTAAAGGCGAACCTTTTCAAGGTCCTGCACAACATCGTCCATCGAACACGCGTCCATCGTCGCCGGCAGGGGGGCGATTGGGGCGCACAGGCGCAAGAGGATGGCATCGGCAGGCATGGGTGCTCCATCGCTGTTCAAGACGGTGCTGAACACCCTGGATGCCGCATCGCTGGCACTGACGGTCTGCGACGTGGCGGCGGACGTGCGGGTGTCCGCCCTGCTGCCCGACAGCGTGGCTGCCCTGCTGGTGATCGACGGGACGATGTATCTCGATCGCGGCGGCGAGCGGCAGGTCTTTCGCGCCGGCGAGATGGCGATGATCCCGGCACGCGAACGGATCGTCATATCGGCATCGACCCGGGCGAAGGGACGGGCGCTCGACTGCCGCGACCATCTGGTGAAGCGGGGCAGCTGGCTCGTGTCCGATGCCACGCGCGGGGCGCGGTGCACGTTGCGTGTGGCTATGGTGAAGATCGATGGCACCCGCGCGCAATGGTTGTCCGGCGCGCAGCGGGTATCGCTGACCGCTGACGAGGATGGCGCCCGCCTGTTCGCGCTGCTGCACCAGCAGTTCGACTGCACCGATGCGGGAGCACCTGCGCTGGCGCTGTCGCTGGTCGGCGCGTGCATCGTGCAGGCGCTGAAAACCTCGTCGGGCGACGATCCGGCGCCGGCGGCGGATCAGCCGGCGCGCAGTCCCTCGCTGGAGCGCGCACTCCGCCTGCTCCATGTCGATCCGGGGCAGGCGCACACGACCGACACGCTGGCCCGGGCGGCGGGGATGAGCCGGTCGACGTTCATCCGGCAACTCGCACGCTTCGCGCACACCAGCCCGATGGAATATATCCAGCGGGTTCGGCTGGAACAGGCGTCGATCATGCTCCGCTCGACCGAGGCACCGGTGAAAGCCGTTGCGGCGGCGATGGGGTTCCGCAGCCGCAGCCATTTCTCGCGCATGTTTCGCGCGAATTACGGCATCGATCCGAGCGCCTATCGCGTCACGAGCGCCCGGCGGCACGTTCCCGACCGGGAAAGCCCCGACCGGGAAAACCCAAACTGGAAAAACGACGCCGATTTCGTCGATAAGGGTGCCCCACCGACGCATTGACGTGCCTGATCGTGTCGAACCGTGATGCCGCGATCATCGTCGCCAGCATCGCTCGACCCGGACGAAGGGCAGCTTGGTCCTGCCTCGTTACGTCGTCGTCATCACTGCCGCAGCGCAGTTGCCGGTGCGTATGCAGCCGGCGTCGGCCGGAACGGGAATTGTTCTCCGAAGGTTTTAACCATGCGACCCACGAGGATCGTGAATGTAAATCGATCAATGACTTAGGAGGTAGAAATGCCCGGTCTTTCGAACATCTTCGGTAGCGACAACAGCGACAGCAGCAGCACCGAATCCAACAGCCTCGACAACGTTCTGGACATCAACAGCACGTTGGGACTCGATGCCGATTCGTCGCAGTCGAGCTATGATCAGGACGAGGATGGCAACATCTCGGCCCAGCAGAGCGACAACAGCTTCGGTCTCGACACGAGCACGGACGGGTTGCTGTCGTCGGTCAGCGACACCTTCAACTCGAACGACGAATCGACGTCGTAATCGACTGGACGGCAAGGGAGGGTCGCGTCGCGGCCCTCCTGTTGTCGTGAGCGGCCTATGCTGACGCCTCCCCTGTTCCAACCGGGCAATCGCAATCTGGGCGGGTCGATCACCGACTTCAGCCTGTTCGGCGGACAACCGGCTCTGAACGTGAATATCGGCAGGGCCGGCCAGCGACCTGCCGACGTCGACCCGATCGACGAGGCGGCGACGACCGCAAGCGCTGGTGGCCCGGCGCCTGATCGTGTTGCGCCCGCCGGCGACGCTCCCGCTGCCGCGGCACCGGTCGAGCCGGTCGCTGGCGATATCTCGCAGGCCCCGCCTGCCGTTCCTCTTATTCTTCAGGCTGCGACCGCCCAGGGTGAGCCCGCGTCCGCACCCGAACCATTGCCGCTGCCCGCGGCGATCGGCTCGTCATCCGTTTTCACACCGCCGACGATCCTGTCGGACGATGCCTTGCCGCCCGCGACCGGCGATACACCGGCGTCCGTCATGCCGATCGACGGCGTCTCGCCGCCTTCCGTCGTCGCCGACCTGTCCGCCGGCGGCGTAGGGTCGTCAATATCCGCGCCGTTGCTGGATACGGTCGGGACCATCGCCGGTGCGACGATCGGCAGCATCGACGCGGTGGTTGCACCTGCCGTCGATGCGGCGGCGGCCACGATAGACGCCGCAACGGACGATGTCGGCGACCTTGCGACCGATGCCGTGGTCGCCGTCGGCAATGTCGCTGCCGACGCGCTGACCGCCACGGCCGATCGGACGACGGCGGTGCAGGATGTCGTCACGCAGGTCGTCGGCGCGGCCGACGCGGCGGTCGCCGACATTCCGGTCGTGTCCGATATCGTCTCCCCTGTGGTGGCCCCCATCGTCACCGATATCGTTCAGCCGGTGACCGCGCTGGCGACCGACCCCATAGCGGATGTCGCGACGACAGGCGCGCAGGCGGTGGAAACCGTGACCGGAGCAGTGCCCCCGGTCGTCGCGGCGGCGGCCGATCTGGTCGATACGCTGGCGACGGAAACCGCACAGGTGGCTGCTCCGGTCACCGACACCGTTGCGACGACTGCCGTCGCCGCGACGGGGGTGGTCGGCGATATCGCAGCCACCGCCGTGGACATGACGATCGGTGCGGCAACCGATGCTGCTCCCGTGGCTGGGCCTGCTGCACCCGCGCCGACCGTCACCGACCTGTTCACCGGCAGCGATCCCGCGGGGGGCATCCAGACATTGGTGGGGATGGTCCAGGCCGCGGACACGTTCGATCTCGGCCATGTCGATGCACCGGCCGCCACCGTCGGTGCGGTCGGTTCGATCGTCGACGCGCTCGCGTCCGATACCGCGGAGGATGGCGCGCTGCTCGGCGGTGACGATGCCGCGGGGCATGCGGCCGATCTGCTCGACCTGCACCACGGCCCTCTGGGAGGATTGGGATAGACGCATGACCGCGACCACGTCTGCCGATCTGAATTCGAACGAGCTGCGCGACGCGCAGGATCAGGCTGCGCTCGCCAGTGCGCAGGTGATCGCGCTCGACAGCGCGGTCCGCGCCAGCGAACTGGATTCGGGTGATGAATTCGCCTCCGCGCTGCGCCAGTGCAAGCGGCTGATCTGGACCGCCGCCGGATTCAGCGGTGCGGTCAACCTGCTGTTCCTCGCCTCGCCGATCTACCTGACCGAAGTCTACAACCGGGTGATCCCCAGCGGCAGCATCCCGACGTTGGTGTCGCTCAGCATCGGATTGCTGATCGCGCTCGCCACGATGGGATTCTGCGACGCCATTCGCGCGCGCATCCTGATCCGTGCGGCGGCGCGGCTCGACCGTATTCTGGCGCATCGCGTGTTCCAGGCGATCGTCCAGCTCGCCCCGCGCAACGGCGCCGTGTCGCGCAATGCGCAGATGCTGCGCGACCTCGACCAGTTTCGCAGCGCGCTGGCCGGTCCGGGCGCACAATTCTTCTTCGACGTGCCGTGGATGCCGCTGTTCCTGATCGTCCTGTTCCTGATCAGCCCGATCCTCGGCGGGGTCGCCACCGGCGGTGCGCTGCTGCTGCTGACCCTCGCCATCGTCAACAATCGGGTGACGCGTGAAGGATCGGAACTGGCGCAGGCCGCGGCGACGCGCAGCTATCGCTTTACCGATGCGGTGGCGCGGTTCGCGGGACCGGTGCGGGCGATGGGGATGGAAGACGCGCTGTCGGTGCACTGGCATATCGATCGAGAGACGATGATGCGGCGGCAGGCGGAGGGCAGCGATCGCGGCGCCGGCATGTCGTCGCTGTTCAAGTTCGTCCGGCTGGTCATGCAGAGCGCGATGATCGGCATCGGCGGCTGGCTGGTGGTCGAGGGCCGGATGCTGCCGGCCAGCATCTTCGCCGCCAATGTGCTGCTTGGCCGCGCGCTCGCGCCGCTGGAGATCGCGGTGACCGGATGGCGATCGATCGGTCAGGCGATATCCGCCGGCCGGCGGGTGCAGACGTCGCTGTTGCAGGCGCCGCCGCCGCCGGGTCGCATCGACCTGCCCGACCGCGACGTCGACATCGTCGTCGACAATGCGAGCTATATCCCGCCCGGCGCACGCCAGCCCGCGTTGCGCAGCATCAGCCTGACGATCGGGGCGGGCGAGGTGGTGGGCGTCGTCGGGCCCAGTGGCGCCGGCAAGAGCTGCCTTGCCCGGATGCTGGTCGCGATCACCAGCCCCAACAGCGGCAAGGTCACGATCGGCGGGATCGAGGGGCGCAACTGGACCCCGGAATACCTCTCCCGCTACGTCGGCTACCTGCCGCAGACGGTCGGGCTGTTCCCCGGCACGATCCGCGAGAATATCGCGCGCTTCACCAAGGCGAGCGATGAAGAGGTCATCACCGCCGCGACGCGCGCCAACGTCCATGACATGATCATGGCGCTGCCCGACGGCTACGAGACGCAGCTGGACGAAGGCGGCGCAGGTCTCTCCGGCGGCCAGCGTCAGCGCATCGGCCTTGCCCGGGCGATGTTCGGATCGCCGCGGCTGCTGGTGCTTGACGAACCCAACGCCCACCTCGACACCGATGGCGAGGAGGCGCTGGCCGCGGCCCTCGCAACCCTGCGCAGCGAGGGGTCGACGATCGTGCTGATCGCGCATCGCCTCAACCCGATCGCGCACGTCGATCGCGTGCTGGTGCTCAACAAGGGCGGCCTGCAACTCGACGGTCCGCGCGCCAGGGTGTTCCGCAAGGTCAGGACCGAGATGGTGCGATCGATCGCCCGCGAACCGGTGGAGGCGGTATGAAGCTGGACTTCCTCGCGGCCGGCGGCGCCGGTGCCCCGTTGCCGCGCCGGCTGGTGGCCCGCCGGATGCGCCAGCTCGACATCCGCCCGCTCGACCATGCCGGCGGCACGATCCGCGCGGGGCTCATCGCGCTCGGCCTGTTCATCGCGCTGATCGCGGCCTTCGCGCTGCTCGCGCCGATCTCGGGCGCGGCGATCGCATCGGGCGAGGTCACCGTCAGCGGCGACCAGATCGCGATCCAGCCCGCCGCACCGGGTATCGTCACGCAGGTGCTGGTCCGCGAAGGGCAGGCGGTGCGCGCGGGCCAGCCGCTGGTGCGCCTGAACGGCGTGCGCTCCGGCGCGCAGCTGCGGCAGGCACAGGCGCAGCGCGACGGGCTGCAGGCACTCGAGGCGCGGCTGATCGCCGAGCGCGACGGCAAGGCCGCACTGGTGTTCCCCGCCGACCTGACCCGCCGCGCCGGCGAGCCCGAGGTCGCAGCGGCGATGGCATCGCAACGCATGATCTTCGCCCGGCATCGCTCGGTGCAACAGGCGGACCGCAGCAGCAGCGAGCAGGACCTGTCCGCCTCGCGCGTCAAGCAGGACGCGGCGCGGCGGCAGCTGGCGCTGATCAACGACGAACTCGCCGACTACCAGATGCTCTACAAGCGCGGTTTCGCTCGGCTGACGACGATCCGTTCGCTCGAACGCAACCGGGCGCAGCTGGAGGCGGAGGTCGGCACCGGCATGGCCGCGGTGCGTCAGGCGGAGATCGCGCGACAGCGGCTGCGCGACACGCAGACGCTGGACACCGTCAGCCAGCTCAACCAGGTCCAGCAGCAGCTGGTGCAGGTCGGGTCGCAGCTCGACGTGTCGAAATATCTCGCCGATCAGGACATGGTCCGCGCGCCCGCCGCCGGTCGTGTCTCCGGCGTCGTGCCGATGGGGCCGGGCATGGTGATGGGCAGCGGCCGGACGATCATGGAGATCGTACCCACCGGCCGCGCGCTGATCGTCGAGGCGCGGGTCAAGCCGCAGGACATCGACGACGTGCGGCTGGGACAGGAAGCGACGATCCGCTTCTCCAGCGTCAACCCGCATGGCCAGACCGCGTTCAAGGGACGCGTCGTCACCCTGTCGCCGGCGCGCATCGAACAGAACGGCACCGCCTTCTACAAGGCGCAGATCGTGCTCGACGAGCCACAGGCGGCGCGCCGCGAAGGGCTGACGCTGCAACCCGGCATCCCGGCGACGATCAACATCAAGACAAAAGAGCGGACGCTGTTCGACTACCTCTTCGCGCCGTTCACCGACGCCATGAGCCGCAGCTTCCGCGAGGAATAAGGAGACGAGACATGGCAGGTTTTCTCACCCGCATATTCGATTCGGACGAGGCGCAGGCCTCGGACGGTACGCTGGGCACCCTGGCGCAGGATCAGGCGCACAATCAGGATGCGGATCAGGGCGCGGGCGGCACCGACCAGAGCGCCGGCAGCCAGAGTGCAGGCAGCCAGAGCGCCGACAGCCAGAGCGGCAGCGTCGATGGCGGCCTGACGCTGGACGTCGATCCGACGATCACGCTGCACAGCGAGATGGGCGGCACCTATTACGGTCTGGACGGGTCGGAGACGACCTGGTCGCGCACCGACGACGTGACGCTCAGCGTCGATCTGGAGGCCACCGCGAACCTCGTCGGCACCATCACCCAGGAATTCACCGCGGACGGATGACCCGACCGGTCCGGTGCGCGACATCCACATCCATCAATGAGGGAGAATGATCATGGCAGGCCTGTTGACTGATATGTTCGGGGGCGGTGCGGAATCGGCGAACGAGATCGTGCCCGTATCCTCGCTGGATCAGGCACCGCAGACCGACGGCGACGGATCGGGAATCGACGGCGAACCCGCCGGCTTCGACACGGCGTCGTTCGATCCGGCGGCCCGTGTCGCCGGTGGCGAGGGTAGTGACGAACTCGGCATTCCGGATGCGGCCATGCCGGTCTTCATCGGCGAACCGACGCCCGGGCTCAACGAAGCGCAATTCGGCGACGATATGGCGATGTAGCGCGGGACGCGCCGTTCAGTCGTCCGCGTCGGCGAGCGCGGCCTCGACCTCCGCGATGCTGATGCCGAAGGCACCGGCAAGCCCGGCGGTCGACGCGCCGCGCTTCGCCAGTTCGCGCATGCGGGCGACGTCCATCACCGTCGCATAACCGCGGGTATCGCGCTGTTCCCGCACCACGTCCTTGCGGCCCGACCCGCGGCGCCGCTGGGCAGCGGCGGCATGGGGATCGCCGCTGGCCGATGGCATCTCGGCCGCGCGCCGTTCCTCGCGCGCCCGCTCCCGCGCCTGCGCCTCCGCATCGCGGTCCGTCGCACGCGTCTCCAGTCGCCGGGTAATGGCGGCGGCGCGATCCTGCGCGCGCGCATCGCGCGCCTGTGCGCGCTGGGTCGCGCGCGCAGCCGCCGTGTCGTTCGTCCTGATCCGGAACCCGGTGGATCCGGTTCCCCAGCTTTTGTCTACCAACGTCCACCTCGTGCGATCACAGCGATGCGATCGCGCAAGGGGCGCGATGCGGCATATGGTTCGGTATGTGGTGCGCCCGGAACGATTCGAACGTCCGACCCTCAGATTCGTAGTCTGATGCTCTATCCAGCTGAGCTACGGGCGCTTGGGAAGAGCGCGCCTAGAGCGAAGCGCGCGCCGGGGCAAGCGTTCGTCGCGAAAGGTTGTGGATAATTGTCGACGGACGGGATGGTTGACGGTGACGGAGCATGATCGCACGATCGGATCATGATCCGGTCCCTGCTGTCGTCCCTCGTCGTCCTGTGCATCCTCGCCGTCGGCGCGCTCTGGGGAAGCGGGACCGCGGCGGCGGAGGCGCGCTGCCCGTTGCGGGCGGGTGCCGGCAGCGTCGCACCGGATGGCGGCAAGCCCGCCGCGCTGCACGTGCCGGCCGGCTGGACCGGCGGGCCGCTGCCGCTGGTGATCCTGCTGCACGGCAGTACCGCGACCGGTGCGCAGATGCTCCGCGATTCGCGGCTTGCGGACACCGCCGACACGAACGGCTTCCTCGTCGCCTATCCCGATGGCGGTATCCCGGTGAGGACCGGCTTCGTCTGGAACATTCCGGGTGTCCCCACCGTCGAGGGCACGATTCCCGGCCCTCGCGCGCGTGACGACGTCGCCTATCTGACGGCGCTGGTCGACCGGCTCGTCGCAGAGGGATGCGCCGATCCGCAGCGGGTCTATGTCACCGGCCTGTCCGGCGGCGGACGGATGACCTCGTGGCTGGGCTGCGTCGCGCCGGAGCGGTTCGCGGCGATCGCCCCGGTCGTGGGCCTGCGCGCGGGCAATCCGCTGCCTGCCGATCCCGACCGGCCCGATCCGCAATCCTGTCGCCCGCGGACGCCGGTGTCCGTGATCGCCTTTGCCGGCGACAATGATACCACCAATCCGATCGCCGGCGGCGGCGCCGGCTACTGGCGTTACACCATGCACGCGGCCGAACAGCGTTGGGCGCAGATCAACGGATGCACCGCCGCGCCGGTCACGCGGCGGATATCGCCGACGGTCTACGAGGAGCGCTACGGGAATTGCCGCAGCGGGACGGAAGTCGTTGCCCGTATCACCGTCGGTGGCGGTCACGCCTGGGTCGTCGACAACGATGCGCTGTGGAATCTGCTCTCGCGCCACGTCCGCGCCGACCGAAGCGGCAGGATAATCCGATCGCGTCATTCCTCGCTTGTCACACAATGATACCGCTATCATACTGCAATCAAAAGCAGGAGAGATGGCATGTCCGATCATATGGGCCCGATCAACCGGCGTGATGCCGTGGCGTTGCTTGCCGCCGGCGCCAATCTGGCCGTCCCGGCCGCCGCTGCGGCAGGGGCCGGGCGAACCCCGTCGGTCGCGTCGCCGGATACGACGATGCTCTGGTATGCACAGCCTGCCGCGAGCTGGGTCGAGGCGCTGCCGGTCGGCAACGGGCGGATCGGCGCGATGGTGCATGGCGGGACGGATCGCGAATACATCCAGCTGAACGAGGATACGATGTGGGCTGGCGGCCCCTACGATCCCGCCAGCCCCGATGCCCTCGCCGCGCTGCCGACGGTGCGCGCGCTGATCTTCGCCGGCCGCCACGCCGATGCGCAGGCGCTGATCGGCGACAAGGTGATGGCGCGGCCGGTGCGGCAGATGCCCTATGGCACGATCGGCACGCTGGTGATCGCCAGACCGGATGCACCCGCAACGCCCCCGCCGACGCCGGCGTCGCGCGGGCTGACCAGCATCGTCACCCCCGCCGATGCACCCGCACCGGTCGCCGGCTATCGGCGCGAACTCGACCTCGACACGGCGACCGCGACCACGCGCTGGTCCGCCGGCGGCGTCACGTACCGGCGCGAGGTGATCGCTTCTCCGGTCGATCAGGTGATCGCCATCCGCCTGACCGCCGATGCGCCCGCCGGCATCGACGTCGACCTGTCGTTCACGACGCCGCTGAAGCAGGGCCGGATCGAACCGGGACGCGACGCGGAGATGGTGCTGGCAGGCCGCAACGACATGGCGAACGGCGTCGCCGGTGCGCTGACGTTCGATGCGCGCGTGCGGGCGATCCCGACCGGCGGAACGCTGACGCGCAACGGCGATACGCTGGCGGTGCGCGGCGCGCGCGAGCTGGTCGTGCTGATCGCGATGGCGACCAGCTACCGACGGTTCGACGACGTCGGCGGCGATCCGGCGGCGATCACCCGCGGACAGATCGATCGCGCGACGGCGCACGGCCATGCGCGGATCGCGCGCGAGGCGGTGGCGGCGCATCGCGCGCTGTTCCGCCGCGTCTCGCTCGATCTTGGGCGCGGCGCCGGCGCGGACAGGCCGACCGATCGCCGTATCCGCGATGGCGAGAGTGGCGGCGATCCGGCGCTGGCGACGCTTTATTTCAACTATGCCCGCTACATGCTGATCGCCTGTTCGCGGCCGGGCAGCCAGCCGGCCAATCTGCAGGGACTGTGGAACGACAGCGTCAGCCCGCCATGGGGCGGCAAGTACACGATCAACATCAACACGCAGATGAACTATTGGCCTGCGGAGGCGACCAACCTGCCGGAATGCGTCGCGCCGCTGGTTGCGATGGTCCGCGATCTGGCGGTGACCGGCGCCCGCACGGCGAAGGTCATGTACGGCGCGCGCGGCTGGGTGTGCCACCACAACACCGACCTGTGGCGCGCGACCGCGCCGATCGACGGGCCCGCGTACGGCATGTGGCCGACCGGCGGCGCATGGTTGTGCACGCATCTGTGGGACCATTACGATTACGGCCGCGACCGGCGCTATCTCGCCTCGGTCTATCCGCTGATCCGCGATGCCGCCCTGTTCTTCGTCGACACGTTGCAGACCGATCCGGGCACCGGATTTCTGGTAACCAATCCATCGCTGTCGCCAGAGAACAATCATGGGCACGGCGGATCGGTCTGCGCCGGCCCGACGATGGACATGGCGATCCTGCGCGACCTGTTCGCGCAGGCGTCGCAGGCGGCGGCCATTCTCGGCCGCGATGCCGATCTCGCCCGGACGTTCGACGCGACGCGCGCGCGGCTGGCGCCGTTCAAGGTCGGGCGGGGCGGGCAGTTGCAGGAATGGCAGGCGGACTGGGATGCCGATGCCAAAGACCCGCACCATCGCCACGTCAGTCACCTGTATGGCGTCTACCCCGGCGGGCAGATCGGCGTCCGCAGCACGCCCGCGCTCGCGGCGGCGGCGCGGCGATCGCTCGACATCCGCGGTGACGAGGCGACCGGCTGGGCGACGGCGTGGCGGATCGCCTTGTGGGCGCGGCTGGGCGATGGCGAGCGTGCGCACCACATCCTGCGGTTCCTGATCGGGCCCAAGCGCACCTATCCCAATATGTTCGACGCGCATCCGCCGTTCCAGATCGACGGCAATTTCGGCGGCGCGGCGGCGATCGCCGAGATGCTGATGAGCAGCACCGGCGACGACATCGCGCTGCTGCCGGCTTTGCCGCGTGCCTGGCCGACCGGTTCGATCCGCGGCCTCCGCGCGCGGGGCGCCTGTTCGGTCGACCTTGCGTGGCAGTCCGGCCGGCTCGCCTCGGCGACGATCACGTCCACGGTCGCCGGACAGCGCACGCTGCGCTGCGGCGATACGACGCGCGTGGTGACGCTGACGCCGGGGCGGCCGGTCCGGCTGGTCGGGCCGGACCTGCGGATCGCGTGACGGCCAGCGCGGGACGGCCCGCGCGTCACGGTCAGCGCGCCGCGATCGCTCGGATCAGCACCCCCATGTTGCGCACGAACGCCTCCGTGCTGATCCCGCGCTGCGGCTCGGGGTCCGGATAGGGCGAGGTGTCGGTCGCGTCGCCGACATAGGTCTGCGCATAATTGCCGGGCGTGGGCCGCGGGTCGCCATTGCGCGTGTAGCGGTGGCTGGTGTTGCGCAGGGGCGTCACCCAGCGGCCCTCGGCATCCAGATCGGCCAGCACGGCCGCCACCTCGGCCGCCGATGGCGCCGTCGGCGGCGTATCGGCCTTCAACTCGGCAAAGCCGATCGGCGCCAGCGTCACGTATTTCGGCAACGCGCGCCGCCCGGCCTTCAGCGGCGATCCCGCCGTCGCCTCCGCCACCGGCAATGCCGCCAGCCGGCTGTGCCGCGCGCGCAACCGGTCGACGTCGATCGCGCGGAACGAGCTGTAATGCGCGATCGTGCCGACCGGGTCGTCGTTGTGATAATAGGCGCCGTTGACGACGTTGGATCCGCGGCGATGGATGTACATCGGCTGGTTGCTGCCGATCGCGACGAAGGTCGGGCAGCGCCGCTTCGGATCGATCGCGGCGGGCAGGCGGATCGACTCCAGCCAGTTGATCGCTTCCGGCAGGCGGCGCAGGAATGCCGCGTCGCCCGTCAGCTCGTAGAAATCCATCATCAGCGCGACGTTCGCCGCGGTGGCATGCGACACCAGCGCCTTCGGCTCGTACGTCCGTGCGCCCGCCGGCTTCAGGTCGGCGACGCTATGCTGAAGGCCCCATGCCGGCTGCGGCATCGGCTGTTGCGCGGCGATGAAGCACTGCATGCCGCGCGCGATCGGGTCCAGCACGCGCCGGTCGCCCAGCGTCTGCCAGACCATCAGCAGGAACGCGATATTCTCTGCCGCGACATCGTCGTTGAAGGTGATGCAGGACGTATAATCGGGCAGGCCGTGGTGGTGGAACTCGTCGCGCAGCGGGAAACGCTGCGGCCAGCCGCCGACCGGATACTGGCTCGCCAGCATGAAGCCGATCGCCTTGTCGAGTGCGGGGCGGAACCGGGCGTCGCGCTTTTCCAGGTACATGCGCAGCAGGAACTTGGCGCAATCCGCGGTGCAGCCGTCGTCGAACGTGGCGTTGCCGTAATAATGCTGGAATTCCTCCAGCCGCCACGCATTCCTGCCGATCGTGTCGTACCAGCGCCGGGTCGATGCGTCGCCCGCAAGGTCGAAATGATAGTTCCAGCCGCCGCTCTCATGCTGCCCGCGAACCAGCACATCCGCCGCCGCCGCCGCCGCCCCGTAAAAATAGGCGTCCCCGGTCGCGCGATACGCATCGAGGAATAGCTGCCCCATCAGCGGCGTACCGGGATTCTGGATCCAGACGCTGGTCGGATAGGCCTCAAGCTCGCCCCATTGCCGCCCACCGTCGAGGGCGATCTGCCAGACATAGCCACCCTGGTGGCTCACCCGTTCGACCATGTGCCGCGCCGCACGCAGCATCGCGGCGGTGATCGCCGCGCGGTCCGGCGCGACATCGGCGGCGCACACCGCTGCGGCGGCGCCGGCCAGCGCCACCGCCGCGCTGCCGGCGAGCAATCCTCGCCGCGTGATCGACCGCGTGATCGCGGCCTTCGGCTCAGGCGCCATGACGCTGCTGCCACTTGGCATAGGCCGCGGCGACGCCGGTCCCGGCGGTGCCGAACCAGGAATAGCCGTTGCGCCGTTCCAGGCTGATCTCGTTGACGTCGTCGTGGATCGAACGGTCGCGATCGCCGAAGACCGGCTTGCCCGTCGCCGGATCGTAGAAGCGCGCCCATAGCGGCTCGGCCCCCGCTTGCGCGACCAGCCGCCGCCCCTCCGGACCCGACGATTTCGCCCACGCCGTGTCGCGCACCGCATGCGACGCGAACCACGCCGCGCCGTCCGTGATCGCCTGCCGCATCGCCGGCGACGGATCGGGCTGCGCCATTAGAAAGCGGAGCAGCGCCGCGCTTTCCGCGGTCGCCAGCGCGATGGGTTCGAAATTGCGCGCACCGACCGGCTTCCGGGTCAGCGGATCATATTGCTGCGCCCAGATCGCCTTGCGCCCTTCGGACGTGATCTGCGTCGCCAGCATCGTCGCGATCGACCGCGCCGCCGCGTCGCGCGCCCCGGTTCGCACGTCCGCCGGCACGAAGGCATAGTCGCCCGTGCCCGCCGCGGTCCGCTGCAACAGCGCCGTCGCCTTCACCATCGTATCGTCATTCAGCGTCAGCGCATCGTGATAGCCGCCCTGCAACGGAAACACCTGAGGCCAGCCGCCGCCGGGGAATTCCGCGGTCAGCAGATAGCGAATGCCCCTCAGGAACGTCGCCCGATAGCGTTCCCCCGCCGCACCCGGCCGGCCCGCCTGTACGCGCGCCAGGAACGACAATTCGGTGGTGGTCGCGTCATTGTCGAGCGTACCGATGAAGCTCCACCCGCCGGCCCCGTCCGCCGCGGCATAGATGCCCGCCTTGCTGTCGAAGGGCAGGTACATCTGCCCGCGCGTCCGCGGTGGTGCGGTGCGGTCCTGGTTCTTGCCCCAGCCGCCGGTCGGCGTCTGATAACTGACGATATTGTCGGCGACAGCCTGCGCCGGCGCGGTTGCATACCAGCCGGCATCGGAATCGAGCGGCATCGTCTCCGCCTTCGATTCGGGCGGCGGCGTCGGGATCGTGGTCAGGCCCGCGCGCTCGGCGGCCAGCGCGGCCTTGTCGCGCGCCATCGCCGCGGTCGATCGCGCCAGATATGCCTGCCACGCCGCGCGCGCATCTGCGGGCAGGGCGGACAGCTGCGCCGCGCCGAGCGACGGGGGCGGCGTCATGTGCCCGACGACCGCCGCGGCCAGCGGCGATGCCATCGCGGTCAAGCCTATGAGAAGCCCCATCTTCCGTGTCATCAGCGCATCCTTCCCTCGATTTCGTCAGCGTCGTTGCGCTGTCGTGACACCGGTAGCAATATCTGCTTGCCAGTTGCAATGAATCGCGTAAATTTAGCGCTACCATAGAGTTCGGCAGAACCGGTGAGGGAGGGAGAGGACGTGTTGGCATTACCGGTCCATATTCCGCGGCTTAGCTGCTCGCGGCGCCAGGCTGCGGCGACGATCGCGACGGTCGGCGGGATACTGACGACAATACCCGCTCTCGCCGCCAGGGCAGCGACCACGTTGCGGGTCGGTCGAAATGATACCGGTATCAACACCATTTCAGAGGCGCTTCGCCAGGCGGTGACGATCGCCGGTCCGGTCGAGATCGTGATCGCGCCGGGCACCTATCGCGAAAAGCTGACCGTCTCCGTTCCCGACGTAGTCCTCACCGCCGCCGGCCCCGGCGTCGTCATCGTCTATGGCGCCGCGGCAGGCCATATCGCGCCTGACGGCAAGCCGTGGGGCACCGGCCGCACGGGCACGATGATCGTCGAGGCCGCCGGCGTGACTCTGCGCGGCCTCACCATCCGCAACGATTTCGATTTCATCGCCGATACCGTCAGCCACGCCAGCGGCGGCGCGCAGGCGGTAGCGCTATCGCTGGCGCGCAGTGCTGATCGCGTGTTCGTCGATCGCTGCGTGATCGAGAGCTATCAGGACACGCTGTACGTCAACGCGCGGTCGCTGTTCCGCCGCTGCCGGATCGTCGGCGGCGTCGATTTCATCTTCGGCGGCGCCCCGGCGCTGTTCCAGAATTGCGCGATCGTCACCCGCTTCGTGCCCAACGCGTTGCAATCGGGTTATATCGCGGCGCCGAGCACGCTTGCCAACCAACGGTTCGGGCTGGTGTTCGACCGCTGCCATGTGACGCGCGAGGCGGGGGTGCCGGACCGGTCGGCCTGGCTCGGCCGGCCGTGGCGCGCTGGCGGCAACATGGCGATCATCGGCACCGCGGTGTTCCTGCGCTGTCGCCTCGATGCCCATATCAAGACCGACGGCTGGACCGCGATGGGCTTCACCGATCCCGCCGGGGTGCGCCGGATGCTGGAGCCGCAGCAGGCGCGATTGTTCGAATGGCGATCCACCGGACCGGGCGCTGCGCCCGCCGGGGCGAGCCGGCGACGATTGACCGACGCGGAGGCCGCCGCCTTCACGCCGGCCGCAATTCTACAAGGCTGGGCGCCGTGAGCGCACCGGCCAATCCACGGGAGACAATGATGACCTATACGACGACCGCATTGGCACGACTGGGAACGTCGCTCGGCGCCCTCGCATTGGCGAACCTGTTCGCACCCGCCGCTTACGCGCAGGATCAGGCGGCGCTGCAGGCCAGCCCGGCGCGCCCGACCGGGTCCGATCCCGCCGTCGATACCAGCGGCAATCCGACGCTGACGCCCGCGCCCGACGGTCCCTCGCGCGCGCTCGATACCGGCACGGACACGACACAGACCGCGTCGACCGCCGCGCAAACGGATGCCGGCGACACGTCGCAGGACATCGTCGTCACCGGTTTTCGCGCTTCGATCCAGAGTTCGCTGAACGACAAGCGCTATTCGGACGTGCAGATCGACGCGATCAACGCGCAGGATATCGCCGACTTCCCCGACGCCAACCTCGCCGAATCGTTGCAGCGCCTGCCCGGCGTCTCGATCGATCGCGACAATGGCGAAGGGCGCGGCATCACCGTCCGCGGTCTCGGCGGCGACTTCAACCGCACCCGCCTCAACGGCATCGAGGCGCTGTCGACCGCCGGATCGAACGATTCGGGCACCAGCCCGAACCGCAGCCGCTCGTTCGACTATTCGACCTTCGCCTCGGAATTGTTCAGCTCGCTGAAGGTGCAGAAGACGCCAATGGCGGAAACCGACGAAGGCTCGCTCGGCGCGACGATCGATTTGGAAACCGGGCGGCCGTTCGATTTCAAGGGCACGCGGATCGGCGGATCGGCCACCGCCAGCTACAACGAGAACAGCAAGAAGACGAACCCGCGCCTTGCCGGTCTCGCCTCGTTCCGCTTCGGTGCGGACAAGCGCATGGGCCTGTTGTTCTCGGGCGCCTACAACCGGACGATCAACGTCATCGACCAGTATAACCGCGGTGTCGGTGCGTCGGATTACCTCTACCGCAGCAGCCAGTTCGTCGGCGAGGGCGCCACCCAGCGCGCCGGTTTCTCGGCACCGGTCGGCACGCTCAACTACGCCAATCCCGATGCGACCGCGTTTCAGACCGGTTCCGATTCCGCCGCGTATGCCAAGCTCTATCCGGGCGCACCCTACAACACCCCCGGCCGCTTCGACGATTCCACCGTGCGCATCCCGGCACTGCCGGCGCTGACGCATCAGGTCGTTCGCAATCAGCGGCTGGGCCTCACCGGCGCGTACCAGTGGGACGTCACCGACAAGACCCGCGTCTCGATCGACGGCCTGTATTCGCGCTTCCACAACGAGAGCGAGAACAACCAGCTGTCGCCGGTCGGCCTCAACCGCAACAACACCAATGCCGCCTACAACACGGCGAACGGCCGGCTGACGCCGATCGCCGCACGTGCGGCCTATCCCGGCCTGTGCACGCCCGCCGCGGGCAGCGACATCGCGGTGTCGCAGGATTGCGGCCAGTCGCTGTACGGGACGACGCCTGCGTTTGCCACCGCGCTCAACGCGCAGGGGCAGCGCGTGGCGTCGGTGCTGGGCAGTGCGGCCGTCGTGCCGGGCGGCGTCAATCCGACCAACGCCAACATCTTCTCGACCAACCCGTTCAACCTCGATCCGTACGATTATTACAACAACCCGAATTCGGTGGGGTACATCCCGTCGAGCAACGGCCTTGCCTATCGCGGCCAGCTGATCGGCCGTCCGGGGGTGGACGTGCTCGACGCCAACGTCACCAACGGCCTCGCGGACTATCTCAAGCTGCGTAACGTCGACATGCGCTCGGCGGTCGATTACTCAGAATACACCACCAAATTCTGGCAGGGCACGTTCCGCCTCGATCACGAATTCACCGACAATTTCAAAATGGCTGCAATCTATGGCCGGTCGAAATCGACCAATGCCTCGACCGGGTTGCTGGTCGAATTCAATCGGATGGATTCGCCGCAGACCTTCACTTTCGACGATCGCGCCGGCGGCAACATGCCGGTGATGGACTTCGGCTTCGACGTCGCCGATCCCGCCAATTGGCAGACGGTGAAGGGCTTCTCGGCGATCCGCCACTATCAGCGCTACGTCAAGAACACCTATGAATCGATCCGCGCCGATTTCGACTGGCGGGTCAACGACCAGTTCAACGTCGGCTTCGGCGGGACGCTGCGCCGCTTCGGCTTCTTCACGTCGCAGGGCGAACGCAACACCGACACGCTCAACCCGACCCTGCTCGAAGCCGGTTCGACCACCGCGGAGAACAGCAAGGTCGTGCCTTTCGGCCAGGGCCTGCAAACCCCCGCCGGCACGGTGACGAGCTTCCTCGTCCCCGACCTCGCCAAATTCAACGACCTGCTCGGTTTCCAGTGCGACTGCATCAACAAATACGGCGACTGGCGCCTGACCACCAAGCGCAACGGCGGCTCGGCCACCTTCGGCGTCGATGAATACGACAAGGGCCTGTATCTGCAGTTCGACTTCAATACCGAAGTCTTCGGCCGGTCGCTGCGAGGTAATGCAGGCACCCGCGTCGCCTTCACCAGCGTGACGTCAAACGGCACGTCACAGGCGGGGCGTCCGATCATCGGAACCAACGACTATACCGACTGGCTGCCGTCGTTGAATCTTAATTACGAAATCGTGCCCGACCTGATCCTGCGTTTCGGTGCATCGAAGGTAATGGCGCGCCCATTGCTCGGCAATCTGTCGCCGACGATCACCTCGATTTCGATCCCGAACAACGGCGACAACCAAGGTGCCTCGTTCACCATCGGTAATCCGAAGCTCGCGCCGTTCCGGTCGAGCAACCTCGATCTTAGCGCCGAATGGTATTTCACTCGCAGCAGCCTGATCTCGGTCGCGGCGTTCCAGAAGGACATCTCGAACTTCCCGCAGACGGTGTTGTTCGCCGCGCCGCTGTCGCAATTCGTCGACGATGCAACGCGGGCGGCGATCCGCGCGCAATATACCAACGTCAACCAGCTGGCGTATCTGGATGCCAACTTTCCATTCGTCGCGCGCCAGTATCGCGATGCGCCGGGTGGTTACATCAAGGGCATCGAATTCAACTTTCAGCAGAATTTGACGTTCCTGCCGTGGGCGTTCCGCAACCTCGGCGTGCTGTTCAATTATACGCACATCAAGTCGGAACTGAACTACATACTTGATCCAGGTGCGGTCAGCGCGGCGGGCGTGCAAACCCGGCCGCAGGTGCTGGGGCAGGGGCCGTTCCTCGGGGTGTCGCCGGATGCTATCAATGCGACCTTATTTTACGAGACGAAGGTGTTTCGTGCTCGCGTGTCGGTGGCGCAGCGTGCGGGGTACAGCACGACGTATCCGCTGGCGGCGGGATCGTGCAGCCCGGGGCTGACTACTGTCGGCGGTGGCGTCGTCAACGGCGTGGTCACCGAGACCGTCGGCTGCGACAGCCCGCTGATCAACGACTTCGGCTTCAGCCGTTCGACCACCAACGTCGATGCGTCGATCAACATCAACCTGATGAAGGGCCTGTCGATCTCCGCCGAAGGGCTCAACCTAACCAACCAGACCAGCAACCGCTTCGCCTATGACGGGCAGGAGGCCGTGTCCCAATACGGCAGCTCCGGTCGCGTCTATCGCGTCGGTGCGCGGTTCAGCTTCTGATCTTCGCTTTACCGTACCTCCCTACCTCCCCGGGGGGAGTTCCTCTGGCCCCGCCGACCGGCAACGACGGGCGGGGCCCCTTTTTTTTCAGGGAGACGACGGGCATGAAACGACGCGACGTGCTGATCGGCGGACTGGCGCTTGCAGGCAGCGCCGCGGCCCGGCCGCTGCTCCAGACGGCAGTGCCCTACGGTCCGGCGCCTCTGCCCGGTACGAAGCGGGCGGCGGATGCCGACGACAGCGGGCGGATCATCCCGGCTCCGCCAAGGAATTACTGGCCGTTCAGCGGCGTCAGCGGGGCCGGAAGACGCGCCACCGCGGCGAGCGCCAGCGGCGGCTGGACCAGCGGCATGCCCGACGTCCGCTACAAGGGGCCGGGTCGCCCACGCTACCCGGTGGCACCATGGAACGACTCCGATGCCGGCACCGCGGTGAAGGCCGGGCTGCTGCCCCGTATCCGTCCGCTGCACGACGCCCACATCCGCGACACGATCGTCTGCCCCGGCGGCGACGGCTATTATTACATGACCGGATCGACCGGCGACAACATCTGGGCGGTCAACGACGGCGTCGAGCTGTGGCGTTCGAAGGATCTGGACAGCTGGGAATATCGCGGCCTCGTCTGGTCGATCGAGCGCGACGGCGTATGGGAAAAGAACTGGCGGATGCGCGCCGGCGTGCCGTTCCGCGCGCTCTGGGCGCCCGAGATCCACTTCATCCGTGGCAATTACTACATCTGCCATTCGATGAGCCGCGCCGGTCTTGCGGTGCTGAAGAGCACAACGGGCAAGGCGGAGGGGCCGTACGTCCACGCCTTTTCGCCCGACGCGCCGATCCGCCGCAGCATCGATGCGACGCTGTTCGACGACGGCAAGTCGGTGTGGCTGACCTATGGGTCGGCGGAAGAGATCGTCCGGCTGAAGGACGATCTGTCCGGCCTCGCCGGCGACTGGCAGAAGATGACGGCGACCGAATGGGACAACGATCCCCGCCATCACCGCAGCCCGTGTGCCCCCGAAGGTTGCCGCAAGTTCGGCTATGAGGGCGCGACGATGTTCCAACGCGACGGCGTCTTCTATCTCGGCGTCGTCGACCGGTACGAGGGGCGCTATTCCTTCCGCATCTGGATGAGCGACACGCCTACCGGTCCGTGGCGCGAACCGCACGAAGGCGCGCCGTGCTGCGGCGGCGGCAACATCTTTCGCGACCGGCAGGGGCGCTGGTGGCAAACGTTCTTCGGTAACGACGAGGCGAGCCATTTCCGCGAGAAACCCGGTATCGTCCGGATCGATTTCGACGCACGCGGCCATGTCGTCGTGCATCGCGACCAGCCTTTTCTGATCCAGGAGCCAGCATGACCGAATTCAACAGGCGCGACGCATTCGGGCTCGCGCTCGCCGGCGGCGCGGCGCTGATCCCCGGCGCGCCGGCAGCAGCGGCCGAAAGGGCGGCACCCGATTGCATCCGCCCGTTCGACGCCAGCTGGCGTCGCGGGTTCGACGGGCAGCGGATCGCCGATCTGGGCGATGGCCGCTTCCTCAACCCGCTGATCGGCGGCGACCGGCCCGATCCCGCCATCCTGAAGGATGGCGCGGATTATTACATGACCTTCTCCAGCTTCGACAGCTATCCGGGGCTGACGATCTGGCACAGCCGCGACCTCGTCAACTGGCGCCCGCGCACCGCCGCGCTGACGCGAAACATCGGCTCGGTCTGGGCGGTCAGCCTCGAAAAGCACAACGGCCGCTACTTCCTGTACATCCCGACCAAGGCAAGCCCGAACGACATCTACGTCATCACCGCCGAGACTATCGACGGGCCGTGGTCCGACCCGGTGAGCCTGGGGCTGCATAGCCATATCGATCCCTGCCACGCGGTCGGCGAGGACGGGTCGCGCTGGCTGTTCCTGTCCGGCGGCGACCGCATCCGCCTGTCCGACGACGGGCTGTCGACGGTCGGCAAGGTCGAGCATGTCTATGACCCGTGGCGCTATCCCGACGATTGGGATGTGGAGGGTTTCAGCCCCGAAGGACCCAAGATCCACCGCCACAACGGCTGGTTCTACATGATCACGGCGGTCGGCGGCACGGCCGGACCACCCACCGGACATATGGTGATCGTCGCGCGGTCGCGGTCGATCCACGGCCCGTGGGTCAACGACCCAGGCAATCCGATCGTCCGGACGGTGTCGAACGACGAGAAATGGTGGTCGCGCGGCCATGCAAGCCTCGTTCAGGCGCCCGACGGCAGCTGGTGGTCGGTCTATCACGGGTTCGAGAACGGCTTCTGGACGCTCGGACGGCAGGTGCTGCTCGACCCCGTTCGCTGGACAGCCGATGGCTGGTTCCGGATGACCGGCGGCGATTTGTCGAAACCGTTGCCGAAGCCCAAGGGCGGGCAGGCTGGCGCGCACGGGCAGCCGCTGTCGGACGACTTTTCGGCGCCGCTCAAGCTTGGCGCGAAGTGGAATTTCTTCCGCCCCGGCCCGAACGAACGCGACCGTATCCGGATCGAGAAAGGCGCATTGGTGCTGAAGGCGACGGGCAAGGCGCCCAGCGATTCCTCGCCGCTGATGCTGATCGCCGGGGATCAGGCGTATGAGTTCGAATGCGATGTCGAGATCGCGCCCGGCGGTACCGCGGGGCTCGTCCTGTTCTACGACGACCAGCTCTATTGCGGCCTCGGGTTCGACGAGAAGCGCTTCGTCACGCACCAATACGGGATCGAACGCGGCCGGCCCACCAATCCGCATGGTCGCCGCATGATGCTGCGGATCGCCAACAAGCGGCATATCGTCGCGATCCATACCTCCGGCGATGGCGGCAAGACGTGGCAGCGCTTCGACCGCGGTATGGAGGTGTCGGGCTATCACCACAACGTCCGCGGCGGCTTCCTGATGCTGCGGCCCGGCCTCTATTCGGCAGGCACTGGCGAGGCGCGATTCCGCAACTTCCGGTTCCGCACGCTGTGATGCGGCTCGCCGCTGCGCTGCTGCTCGGCACGGCGAGCGCCGCGGCGGCGCAGGACATGCCGTTCCGCGATCCGGCGCTATCGGCGGAACGGCGGGCCGCCGATCTGGTCGCCCGGATGACGCTGGCGGAAAAAGCGGCGCAGCTGAAGGACAGCGCGCCGGCGATCCCGCGGCTCGGCATTCCCGCCTATGCGTGGTGGAGCGAGGGGCTGCACGGCGTCGCGCGCGCGGGCAATGCCACCGTGTTTCCGCAGGCGATCGGGCTGGCCGCGACGTGGGACGCGGCGCTGGTGCATCGCACGGCGGACGTGATCGCCACGGAATTTCGGGCGAAATACCTCGCCTCGCGCCATCCCGACGGCAGTTCGGATCGCTATCGCGGACTCACCGTCTGGTCGCCCAACGTCAACATCTTCCGCGATCCGCGCTGGGGGCGCGGGCAGGAGACGTTCGGCGAGGATCCCTATCTGACCTCGCGGCTCGGCGTCGCGTTCATCACCGGCCTGCAGGGACCCGATCCCGCCCATCCCAAGACGCTCGCCGTCGTCAAGCATTTCGCCGTCCACAGCGGGCCGGAGGCGGATCGGCACAAGGACGACGTGCACCCGTCCGCGCACGACCTGGAGGATACCTACTTGCCCGCTTTCCGCGCCGCGGTGACCGAGGCGAAGGTACAGGGGCTGATGTGCGCCTATAACGCCGTCGACGGCGTGCCCGCCTGCGCCAGTCCGCTGCTCCAGCGTCGCGTGCGGACGCAATGGGGGTTCGCCGGCCATATCGTGTCCGATTGCGCGGCGATCGCCGATCTGTTCCTGCCGACATCGCACCATTACGTGGCGACGCCCGAACGCGCGGTCGCTGCGGCGGTGAACGCCGGCACCGACCTGATCTGCGCCGAATTCGGGCGCGACAAAAGTGCCGACCCGGGTATCGTCGTCGATGCGGTACGGCAGGGGCTGCTAACACCGGAGACGCTCGACCGCGCGGTAACGCGGTTGTTCGAGGCGCGCTTTCGCCTGGGGCTGCTCGACGGCGGGACGTTCGGCGGTATCGGCAAGGCCGACTTCGACACGCCCGCGCACCGGGCAGAGGCGCTCGATGTCGCGCGCAAATCGATGGTGCTGCTCAAGAACGACGGCCTGCTGCCGATCAAAGGCGATCCGCGCCGGATTGCGGTCATCGGACCCAATGCGGATTCGGTCGATGCGCTGGTCGGCAATTACAACGGCACGCCATCCGATCCGGTGACGGTGCTGGCGGGACTGCGACAACGCTATCCTGCCGCCACGATCGATTTCGTCGAAGGCACCGGCCTGATCGGCCCACCGCTGAAACCTGTGCCGGCGACCGCACTATGCCTTGACCCGGCATGTGCCGCACCCGGTGTGAAGGTCGAGGAATTCGGCAACATTGCGCTCACCGGCCAGCCGGTCCGCGCCGCGACCGGGCAGAGCGTACGGTTCGGCTGGGGGCGTCCCGAACGGCGCGAGCGCGCGACTTCGATCCGCTGGACCGGGTATCTCGCCGCCGCGGAGACGGGACCCTATCGCTTCCGCCTCAACGGCGACGGCGGCTACCGCATCCGCGTCGCTGGAAAGACCGTAGTCGATGCCTGGGACGCCGCCGATCCCGCCTCGATCGCCGATGGCGAGATCGCGCTGATCGCAGGCAAACGCTACCAGATCGTCGTCGAGGCGATCCAGACCGGCGCGCGCGGCGACCAGAGCCTCGAGTGGAGCAATGTCGGCGCGCGCGACGATGCCGCCGTGGCCGCCGCACGCGACGCCGATCTCGTCGTGTTCGTCGGCGGGCTGACCGCGAAGCTGGAGGGCGAGGAGATGAGGGTCCGCGCGCCCGGTTTCGCCGGCGGCGACCGCACCAGCCTCGACCTGCCCGCGCCGCAGCAGGCGCTGCTCGAACGCCTGCAGGCGACAGGTAAACCGCTGGTGCTCGTGCTGATGAACGGCAGCGCCCTAGGGGTCGAATGGGCGGACAAGCACGTGCCGGCGATCGTCGAGGCCTGGTATCCGGGCGGGGAGGGCGGTCGCGCCGTCGCCGGGCTGATCGCGGGCGACTTCAGCCCGGCGGGACGCCTGCCGGTGACCTTCTACCGCAACGTCGGCCAATTGCCGCCGTTCAAGGATTACGCGATGACGGGGCGCACCTACCGCTACTTCGCGGGCGATCCGCTGTACCCGTTCGGCCACGGCCTCAGCTACACCCGCTTCGCCTATGCTGCGCCGACGCTCGACAAGACGCACCTGCGTGCAGGCGCGAGTGCTGTCGTAACGACGCGTGTCACCAACACCGGTGCCCGCGCCGGCGACGAGGTCGTGCAGCTGTACGCGTCGCGCGCGCTGGCCGGCGCGCCGATCCGCGCGCTCGTCGGCTTCCAGCGGATCCATCTTAAGCCGGGTGAAAGCCGCGAGGTTCGCTTCGTCGTCGATCCACGCGGGATGAGCCACGTCGACACGGCGGGACGACGCGCCGTCGTTCCCGGCCCGATCGACCTGTGGGTCGGTGGTGGTCAGCCGGCGACGGAGGCGCAGCGGCCTCGCGTCCCCGGCGGCATGGTCCGGCTGACCGTGACCGGCAGCAAGCGCCTCGACTGATTCAGCGCCGCCGTCGCCACAGCCACCCGCCGATGGCAGCGAGCCCAACCGCTGCGCCGGCACTCGCCGCCGCGGCTGCCTTGCGCCGCCGCTCGGGATGCCGGCGACCGCCGTCGGGACCGCTGGGCGCTGCGGGAGGATCGAATACCGCGCCCGGCGTGTCCTCGCCGCGATCCGCCCTGGTCGACCAGACGTCCATGAAGCCGTTCATGATCGCCGCGCCCAGATTGGGGGCGGCGAACTGGCCCAGCTTCAGCGCCAGTCCGGGCGCACCGACGACCGTGGTGTTGCGGGGATACCGCGCAAGCCGGACGACCGCCTTCGCGACCGTCTCGGGTGCCAGCGCACCGGGCGGCAGCGACAACCGCGCACCGGTGTAATTGCCCGCATGGTCGATGCCGGGCGTGTCGACGAACGTCGGGTAGACGTCGCAGATGTGGATGCGCGGCTTTTTCGACACCTCGCCGCGCAACGCCTCGCTGAATCCGCGCAGGCCGAATTTGCTGGCGGAATAAGCGGCGGCATAGGGCGTCGCCAGGAAACCGCCGACCGAGATCATGTTGACCCAGGTGCCGTGGCCCTGCGCGAGGAAGATCGGCAGCACGGCATGCGCATCGTTCATGTGGCTCAGCAGATTGGCCTCGACCACGCGGGTGTGATCGGCGATCGGCACGTCCTGATAGCGGCCGACGACGCCGACGCCGACGCAGCTGAACCACAGGTCGATGCCGCCCAGCCGATCCCTCGCGGCCGTCGCGACGGCGGCGACGGCGGCGGCATCGGTGGTGTCGACCACCTGCACTTCCGCCGTGCCACCCGCATCGCGGCAGCGCCGGGCGATATCGTCGAGGCCTGCCGCCCCGCGCGCGCCGAGGAACAGGCTGGCGCCCTGTCTGGCGAAAGCGATGGCGGTCGCGGCGCCGATCCCGCTCGATGCGCCGGTAATGACGACGCGCGGGGCGGGGCGGGGAGCGGGAGCGCTCACCGGCCGACCGCGTCCTTCACGGCATCGGCGACTTTCGACAACAGTCCCTTCTCGGCCTCTTCCGCCTCGGCCTTGGTCTTGAACGCCGCGCCTTCGGGTTCGGCGGGCGGCGCGTAGACCGAAAACAGCTTGAGCGGGCCCGATCCCTTGTTGACGATGTTGTGCTCGGCGCCCTTGGGCACGACGACGAGGTGGTTCGGCGTCGCCTTGGTCGAATGCCCGTCGATCGTCACCTGCGCCTCGCCCTCGACGATATAGGTCGTCTGGTCGGCGGGATGCGTCTCGGTGCCGATCTCTTCGCCGACGGGGATGTTCATCAGCACGATCTGCACCTTGGCGTCGCGATACACCTCTTTCTGCCAGAGCGTGTTGCGGCCCGCGAGATCGACCATGTCCTTGTTGAAGATCGCCATGATGTGATGTCCTTATCCTGTTCGGGACAGGGACGAACGAGGCGGCGGCGCGTTCCGTCAGCGCGTGGATCGACCGGCGAGGTAACGGGCGAGCGGATCGATCATCGCGTCGGGGATGCGGCGCGCGATCACCGGCATCGTCGCGTGGCTCTTGCGCGCATCCACGACCGTCTCCTCGCCGCGCCAGTGCCGCAGCCGTTGCGCGATATACCCGGCGCGCTGGCCGGCGAGCACCGGATAGTCCTTGCCCGCGGTGTGGCAGCTGGCGCAGGCGGGCAGCTGAAGCTTCGGCAGTCCCTGTTCGACGATCCTCGCCGCGGCGGCATCGTTGCCCGTCGGGGATGCGCCGAGGCCGGGCATCGCGGCGAAGCGGCGCGCGGCGTCGTCCATCTCGGCCGGATCCATCCGCATCGCAACCTGCTGCATCACCGCGCTTGACCGCTTGCCGCTCGCATAGCCCTGCAACGCGGCGAGCAGGTATGCAGGCTTTTGCCCACCGAGCAAGGGAATGTCGCGCGCACCCCGCCCCTTGCCGTCGGCGCCGTGACAACCGGTGCAGGTGGCCAGATCCGCGCCCGGATCCGCCTCGGCGACGAGCGCATCATATTGCGCGGCGGTCATACCCGGCAGGCGACGGACGAAGGCGACCATGCGGCGCACCTCGTCGGGCCGGTCCTGCACCGCCCACGCCGGCATGCCGGTATATTTGACGCCGTGCTGCAGGATCCAGAACAGCTGCTTGTCGCTCCATTCCTTCGCATTGACCGCGAGGTCGGGGGCGGGGGGCGTCGCTGCCTGCATCACCGGCGCGGGCCTGACGCCCGGCGCGCCGTGACAGATCGAACAGGCGTTGGCGAAATGCCCGGCGGCGCTGACCATGCCGCTGTGGTCGGCGGGATCGTCGGGGCTGGTCACGGCCGCGTAGGTCCGTACCGAATTGCGCATCGTCCAGTGCAGGAACCAGTCGGTGATCGGCCAATGTCCGCTCGATGCCGCAATGTTGAACAGCCCGGACCAGGCGAACAGCATCCCCGCCGCGGCCAGCCCGACCAATGTCGCGACCGCGCGCGCCCAGGTGATGCGGATGGTCATACGGCGCGTGCCTCCGGGCGGGTCTGGAGCAATCGACCGAGCATCGCGAGCCCGCCGAGCAGATAGGCGATGCCGCCGACCAGCAGCATGACCACACCGGCGAGTTGCTGGTCGGCCAGCGCGTCGGCGCCGTGATGCATGTAGAGCGGACGGGGTGCGAGGCCGATCAGCGCGCCCAGCAGCGTCATGTGCATAGACGTGACCAGCAACGCACCGACGCCGGCCGCGCCGTGTCGTGGCGCGAGGACGGCGGACCACAGCAGCAGGCCGGCGGCGAGGAAGCTCGCCTGTTCGACGACGAGTGCAACCGGATGATGCGCGGCGAGGCTGCGCAGGGCAGGCACGTGCCAGCCCCACACCACCACCGCCTCGATCATCGCTGCGGGCAAGGGAGAGGCGAGCCGCGGCCAGCGGGTCGCGGGATCGAACCGCCCTCCCTGCACTCCGACCGCAATCAACGGTGCGGCGACGGCGACCGCGATCATGTGCGCCGCCATATGACCGGTCATGCCGTAGCCGCTCAGCACCCAGCCGATGGGCAGCAGCGCCAGACCTATCACCAACGCCCCCCGTGCTCCTGCGAACGCAGGAGCCCAGGACCGCAAGCGTTGCCCCCGGTCACTCTGGGCTCCTGCGTTCGCAGGAGCACGGGGCGGCACACCGCTCACCGGCAATCGCTCAGTACGATGACCGGCGCGGCGGTAAACACCACCGCGATGAAGCTCAGCCCCGACAGCAGCAGCGTCGAATAAGCGATGAAGCGCAAGCGATCGACATCCGTCCCGCTGTCATGCGGTGCAGGCTCGCCCGGCGTGCGCGCCTGCTGCCATGCGATCAGCCCTGCGGCGACGATGACCAGCAACGCTATGACCGTCCCGATCGCGAAAGCGGTCGGAAACCGCGCCCATTCGCCCAGCTTGGCGCACGACACCGCCGCCCACAAATACGAGAACAGGAAATGCACCGCCCATGTCGTCGGCGGTACGATCAGCGTCCACAGCGTGACGCGCAGGCTGCGCGCGCGCTTGACCAGCCGCCTCACAGCCCCGCCTCCGGGAACAGCCCGATCGTCAGGTAGGCCACCAATGCCGTAAGTGCGAAGAAATGCTGGTAGACGGTGATGTTGCGCAGATCGGCATCGTGCGTCGGCGTCATCCGTCCGGCGAAGCTGCGGGCCAGCGTGTAGAGCTGCATCACCACGCCGACCGCGGCATGCGCGACGGTCCAGATCACCAGCACATAGACGATCGCCGGATAGACGTTCGCCTTGGGATCGAGGCCGGACAGCCCCCGCAGACCGGCAAAGATGCTGATTCCTGCCAGCACCGCACCAGCGATCAGCAGCATCCTTGCCGGCAAGACCTGCGCCCGCGCATTCAGTTCGCGCGCCGCCACCGTCGTCGCCCAGCTCGCCAGCGAAAGCGCCAGCGCGACCATCGGCCAGTACACGCCCGGCCTGTCGAACCCGGCGCCGAAATCGGGATGGATCGTCCAGTAGAAATAATAGCCGAACACCAGCCCCGAAAACGCCGTCGCATCCGCCATCATCGTGATGAACATCGCCCACCAGCCCGGCGCGGCGGGACCGGAGATATACAGCGGCAGGTCGATGCCATGGCCGATCCCCTTCTCCGGCTTCTCCGGGATCTCGGCGGTATCCCACAGCCACCACAAGACGCACGCCAGCGTCGCCACGCCGCTCAGCGCCGCGAGAAGGTACAGATGATAGGTCGTCAGGATGAACACCGCGCCCAGCGCGACGGCGGTCATCATCGGCTTGACGCTCGGCGTACCCAGCCGGATCACCGACACCGGCTTGGCGTCGAGGACCGAGGTGATGATCGTCTCACGTCGCCCTTCCTCCGCATCGGGCAGGAAGAAGCGGCCTTCGTCGACCTTGGCGACGAAGCCCGGCTGGTCCCAGATCGGATAGCGGCTCTCGATCAGCGGCACCGATCGGATGCCCCAATCCTCGTCCTCGGGCAGCGCCAGCCATTCGAGCGTGCCGGCGTTCCACGGATTGCGCGCCGCCTTCTTGCGCGTCGGCGACAGTGCGAGATCGACGACCAGCACGGCGACGCCGGTCGCGAACAGATACGATCCCAACGTCGAGGCGAGGTTGAGCCAGCCGATATTGAGATCGGCCGGATAGGTGAACACCCGCCGCGGCATCCCCTCCAGCCCCGACAGATGCATCGGGAAGAAGGTGAGGTTGACGCCGACGAACATGATCCAGAACGCGATCCGCCCCAGCCGGTCGCTCAGTTTCTTGCCGGTGATCAGCGGCCAATAATAATACAGCCCCCCGAACAGCGGCAGCAACGTCCCGCCGATCAGCACGTAATGCAGGTGCGCGACGACGAAATAGGTGTCGTGCGCCTGCCAGTCGAACGGCGCGATCGCGACCATCACGCCGGTGAGGCCGCCGATGACGAACACCGCGAGGCTGCCGCTGGCGTAGAGCAACGGCGTCGACCATTTCACCTTGCCCGCCCACAGGGTCGCGATGAACGCGAATATCTGCACGCCGGTCGGGATCGCGACGGCTTCGGACGCGGCGGAGAAGAAGGCGAGACTGATCTTCGGCAGCCCGGTCGCGAACATGTGGTGGACCCACAGCCCGAACGACAGGAATGCGGTGCCGACCGCCGCCAGCACGATCCACGGATAGCCGAGCAGATGCCGTTGCGCGAACGTCGGGATCAGCATCGCGAACAGCGCGATCGACGGCAGGAAGACGATGTAGACTTCCGGATGGCCGAAAATCCAGAACAGATGCTGCCACAGCAGCGGATCGCCGCCCTTGGCCGCGTCGAAGAACGGCCAGCCGAGCAGCCGCTCCATCTCGAACAGCAGGTCGCCCGCGATCAGTGGCGGGAAGGCGAACAGGATCATCACCGCGACGACCAAGATGTACCAGGCGTAGAGCGGCATCAGGTTGAGCCGCATGCCGGGCGGCCGGCATTTCAGCACGCCGACGATCAGTTCGACCGCGGCGGCGACCGACGACACCTCGATGAAGCTGAGCCCCAGCATCCAGATGTCGGCACCGAGCCCCGACAGGTCGGTGCGCGTCGTCAGCGGCGGGTACATGAACCAGCCGCCATCGGGCGCGGCGTTGAAGAAGATCGACCCGCCGACGAACACGCCGCCGAGCAGGAAGCTCCAGTAACCGAACGCGGAGAGGCGCGGGAAGGGGAGGTCGCGCGCGCCCAGCAACTGCGGCAGCAGGATGATCGACACCGCTTCGAACATCGGCACGGCGAACAGGAACATCATCATCGAGCCGTGCAGCGTGAACAGCTGGTTGAAGGTGTTCGCGCTGACGAGGTCGTTCTCCGGCACCGCCAATTGCGTGCGCATGATGAGCGCCAATACGCCCGCGAACAGCATGAAGCCGAACGCGGTCAGCGTGTACCAGACGCCGATCCGGTTGTTGTTGACGTCGGTCCAGCGGAAGAACCAGCCCGACGGCGGCTTCCACACTTCGCGCAGCCGCTCTTCCTGCGCCTTGCGGAGTTCCGGATCGTCCTGTGTGTGGAGGCTCATTGCAGGCCCTGCAGATAGCGGGCGATGGCGACGGCCTCACCTTGCGAGAGATGGGGGAAGGCGGGCATGCGCACGCCCGGCTTGGTGGTCTGCGGATGGCGGATGAAGCCCGCGACATTGGCGGTGGTCATCGGCAGGATACCCGCCGCCAGCGTCGGTCGCGCGCCGAAATGCGTCAGGTCGGGGCCGATCCGTCCGTTCGCTTGCGTGCCGCGGATCGCGTGGCAGGCGTTGCAGCCGTTGGCGGCGAACAGCCTTGCGCCGTCACCGCGCGCTGTCGCCGGTCGGCGCTGGTCGGCCAGCCATGTGTCGAACGCGGCAGGCTCCATCGCCACCACGTCCATCGCCATCAGCGCGTGGCTCAACCCACAGAATTCGGCGCATTGACCACGATATCGTCCGGCCTTTTCGGCGCGAACGACCAACGTGTTGGTGCGACCCGGGATCATGTCCATCTTGCCGGCGAGGCCGGGTATCCAGAAGCTGTGGAGAACGTCTGCGGCGGTCAGGCGAAATGCGACGGTGCGGCCGACGGGGATCCGGACTTCGTTGGCACTCTCGACCGGCGCGGCCCCGGCAGGGCGATAGACGACGCGCCACCAGAATTGCTCGCCCTCTACCGCGATGTTGAGATCGGCGGGTCCGACAGGGCGGGGCTTCATGTAAGGCAACGACCAGACCAGCAGCCCGAGCAGCACGACCGTCGGGCTGATACCGCCGAGCCACAGCACCAGCCGCATGCCCTTGTCGTGCGTCAGCTCGCCCTCCGGCGCGCGCACCGCATGTCGCATCAGCAGGGCGACGCCGGTCGCGATGACCACGGCGCCGGCCAGCATGATGAGGAACAGGTGGCGAATGTCGACGGCATCCGCACCGAACGGCGCCAGCGTCGATTGATGCGTGTTGCAGGCGGACAGCAACACAGCCGTCACACCGACCAACGTGAATATTCGCCCCCGCATCAACCCCGTAACGCATCGGGTCCGAAACGGTTCGGTGGCATGCGCACGTTTCCTGTTACGAAACGTTGCCGGGCGGCGCTCGCTTGCGCACGGGGAGGGCGGCATCGGCGAGCCGGCCCTCCCGTTCGGCTGGCGACCCGCCCACCTTGCCCGACCGGGCGAAATCCCGCGTCAGCCGAATACGCGCGCGAAAATCGTATCGACGTGTTTGAGATGATAGCCGAGGTCGAACTTCTCCTCGATCTGCTCCGCCGGCAACGCCGCGGTCACCTCCGGATCGGCCTTCAGCAGGTCGAGCAGCGATAGCGCGCCGTCCGATTCCCACACCTTCATCGCATTGCGCTGCACCAGCCGGTACGAATCCTCGCGGCTCACCCCCGCCTGCGTCAGCGCCAGCAGCACGCGCTGCGAATGGACGAGGCCGCCCATCTTGTTGAGGTTCTTTTCCATCCGTTCGGGATAGACGAGCAGCTTGTCGATCACGCCGGTCAGCCGCGCCAGCGCGAAGTCGAGCGTGATCGTCGCGTCCGGGCCGATGTACCGCTCCACCGACGAATGCGAGATGTCGCGTTCATGCCACAGCGCCACATTCTCCAGCGCCGGCGTGACATAGCCGCGCACCATCCGGGCGAGGCCGGTCAGGTTCTCGGTCAGCACCGGGTTGCGCTTGTGCGGCATCGCCGACGAGCCCTTCTGGCCGGGCGAGAAATACTCTTCGGCTTCCAGTACTTCGGTACGCTGGAGGTGGCGGACCTCCGTCGCCAGCCGCTCGATCGACGACGCGATCACGCCCAGCGTCGCAAAGTACATCGCATGCCGGTCGCGCGGGATGACCTGCGTCGAGACGGGTTCGACCGACAGGCCGAGCTTGGCGGCGACATGCTCCTCGACCGACGGGTCGATGTTGGCGAAGGTGCCGACCGCGCCGGAGATCGCGCAGGTGGCGATGTCCGCCCGCGCCGCGATCAGCCGCGTCTTGCAGCGGTCGAATTCGGCATAGGCCTGCGCCAGCTTCAGCCCGAACGTCACCGGTTCGGCGTGGATGCCGTGGCTACGACCGATCGTCGGCGTCATCCTGTGTTCGATCGCACGGCGCTTGAGCACCTCCAGCAACCGGTCGAGGTCGGCGAGCAGGATGTCGGACGCCTGCGCCAGCTGCACCGCCAGTGCGGTGTCGAGCACGTCGGACGAGGTCATGCCCTGATGCATGAAGCGCGCCTGATCGCCGACATTGTCCGCGACCCAGGTCAGGAAGGCGATGACGTCGTGCTTGGTGACCGCCTCGATCGCGTCGATCGCGGCGACGTCGATCGCGGGGTTGGTGTTCCACCATGCCCACAGCGCCTGTGCGGCTTCATTCGGCACGACGCCCAGCTCGGCGAGCGCGTCGGTGGCGTGTGCCTCGATCTCGAACCAGATGCGGAAACGGTTCTCAGGCGTCCAGATCGCGGTCATCTCGGGGCGGGAATAGCGGGGGACCATGATGTTCCTTCGTCCTGATGGGCGCACGGCTCGTCGTGTCGAAAACGGTACGAATCGCGGATTTCCGCGGGGCAGTAGCAGTGTGGGCGTTCGGCCACAAACCTGCCGATGCGGAACCATTGCAATCAATAGATCATTTCCCACTTCAAGTAAGCGTGGCGGCCGGCGTAATCGAGCCGCTACAAGTTTCATGAACAACGATGGGAGACAAGCAATGCTGAAATATGCTCTTCTCGCCGGCGTGATGACGATTGCTGCGCCAGCTATCGCGCAGACGCAGGCCAATACTGCCCCGACCTCGACGCAGTCGGCACCGCAGGCCGCATCCGGTCAGGTGGACCCGGCGACGACGCCGCAAGCTGCTCCGGCCGCAGACCCGCAGGCGCAGCCTTCCGCGCCGATGGACTCGACCGCGGCCGCTCCTGCAGCGGATGCGGCGCAGAGTGCGGCGGCCGAGCCGGCAGCGGGTGCCGATCAGGTCGCGACTGTCGTCCAGACCGAGTTCCCGGCCTATGACGCGAACAAGGACGGCAAGCTCGAAAAGACCGAATTTGCCAGCTGGATGGTCAAGCTGAAGCAGGCAACCGATCCGAAGGCGTCTGCGACGAGCGCCGAAACGAAATCCTGGGTCAATGCCGCGTTCGCACAGGCAGACAAGGACAAGAACCAGTCGCTCACCCAGCCCGAGCTGATCGGATTCCTGAGCCAGGGTCAGTCCTGATCCATCAGGCATGACCAGCGCGAGGCCGCCGGAGCTATCCGGCGGCCTTTCACATCCGGTCAGCCAGTGACGCTGGCAGACGGGTCACGGGCCTGCCACCGCCGCACGGCGCCGATCGCGCCGCACCACAGCAATGTTTCGATCCCGGCATAGCCGAGGCCCAGATGTGGTGGGCGGGCGGCTATCACATCGCCCAGCGAAACCGCGCCGGATCGCAGCCCCGCCCGTCCGATCCGCGCCCAGCGGCGTGCGGTTTCCCAGCGGATCAGCTTGCTGCTCTCCGCATCCGGGCTCGCCTGCGCGATGAATGCGGCCTGCAACGTCGCGATACCGTTTCCGAGCCGCATCAGTGTCGCCCGATCCGGCACCGGTTCGCCCCCCATGTTATGCCGTACGAGCAACGTGGCCAGTGCCGCTGCCTCGTCTTCGCCGAGCAGCGCGGCATGGGCCTGCGCCAGCACCTGCGTCGCGCTCGCCTGCATCGTCGAGATGAAGCGTTTCGACACGCCGCCGGCATGCTGACGGTACAGGACCAGGGGCTCGTCCAGCCGCGCGACCCTGCCGAAGCGGGCGATGCGATGGTACAGGTCGAAATCCTCGGCATAGACCAGCGCGGGACGGCTGAACGGATCGAGCGCCCGTGCCGCGCCGGTTCGCATCATCACGGTCGACCAGACGATCGGGTTCTCGATCCAGGTCAGCCAGGCGATCAGGTCCGGCGTGGAATGCGGCGCATATTGCATCGCGGACACCTTGCCCTCGCGCAACTGCTCGGCCTGGGCGCCGACCAGCACCACGTCGGCATGCGCCTCCAGATACGCGACCTGCCGCGCCAGCCGGTCGGGCAGGCACAGGTCGTCCTGATCCAGCCCCGCGATGTAGCGGCCCCGCACCGCCGCGATTCCCGAATTGCGGGCGAGGACCGGTCCGCCGTTCTCGCTACGCTCGATCAGCCGGACACGGGAATCCGGCCAGGCCTTGACCAGCGCACGGGTGTCGTCTGTCGAACAATCGTCGATCACGATCGCTTCCCAATCGCGCAAGGTCTGTCGCGCGAGCGATTCCAGCGTCTCGCCGATAAAGGCCACGCCATTGTAGCTCGGCATGACGACCGAGACGACCGGATCCGTCACGCCGCCGCCCGCGCGTCCGCCAGTACCGCGCCGGGCTGCTCCAGTCCCAGCAACTGGTCGACGATCATCTGGCCGACGTCGTTCTGCCACAACCACAGGCCGTTCGCCTGGCCGCGGAAGCTCGCCTCGCCACCCAGTTTACCCCACGGCACGAAGCCTGCCGACAAGCCGATGCCATAGGCGCCCGGCACCGGCAGGTCCTGCGCATCGAGGATACGGCAGTGCCGGTCGACCATCGGGCGACCGTCGTGATGCGCGAGCGCCAGTGGTTGCCCGTCCATTCCCAGCAGCGGCACCGCGCGCGGGCGATAGCCGAGCGCGCCCACCACCAGATCGGCGTCGGCGATGATCCTTCGCGCCTCGGCATCCTCGTCGCCACCGATCCGGTGCGACGCGACGCGGGGATCGGGCGTGCGACCGCCCAGTGCGAGCATCCGCAGCACCAATTCGCGTGATTCGAGGCGCAGGCCGGCCAGCCGCAACACGAAGCCGCTTACCGGGCAGATATCGTTCTCGTCGAAATCGCGGAAGCCCTCGGCATGTGCCGCCGCAATGGTCGGATAGAAGGGTTTGAGCGGCTGGCGATGCAGGATCGTCACCGCGCCGGCACCGAATGCGAAGCCCGGCTGGTTCTTCAGCAGCAGCACGGCCGCGGCGATCGCGCTGGTCGACGCGCCGATGATCGCGACCCGTGGCGACGCTCGCCCGCGCAGCCGCTCATGCACCTGTTCGACCCCGCCGAGCCGCAGCAGCGTGTCGGATCGCATCAGCCGCTTGCCGGCGAGCTTCCCCAGCGCCACGCCAGCGACGCGCTTTGCGGCGACCTGTTCGTCGGTCTGGTAGCCCCCGGTCGCCACCACGACGTTGCGCGACACCAGCGTGCGCGTTGCCCCGCATGCGTCCTTTACCGACGTGCGCCAGCGGCCATCGCCGGTGCGCTGCACGCTGGTCGCGTCATGGCCGGTCAGCACCTCGCCGCCGTGCGCGGCGACGATGCCCTTCAGCCGGTCCGCGGTCACCGACAGCAACGGCGCGGTATCGGTCAGCGGCGCGCCCAGTTCGGCGACGTAGCGCTGCATCAGCTGCCCGGCGGGATGGTGCTCCAGCGACGCGAGTTCGGGATGCGGGTTGTTCTTCACCGCCGACAGGAACGTTTCCGCCGTGGTGTCCGACCGGATCGCGTAATTGCCCAGCTCGCCCGATCCCATCCGCGTCCGCCGTTCGACGATGGCAAAGCCCGCCTCGACGAGCGGCACCAGCTTGTTCTGCTTGCTCGCCGACGTCAGCATAGCAGTTCCGGCAGGGCCGCCGCCGATCACCACCGTCGCCAGATCCGTAGCGTCCATCATCTCTCCCACCCGCGCGACCGCGGTATCCGCGATCCGTTCGATCGCCATCATCAGCCGCCCGGCGATCACCGGCGCATCCGCCGGAGTCATCGCATCGGTGATCGGCAGGCTCAGCATCCGCGCGCCGATATCGTCGGCGACCGGCGTCGGCTCGACCAGCGCGATGTCGCGGAACAGCGGCTGTTCGCCGATATGCGGGCTGAAATACTGGCCGACGCCCACACCGTCTTGCGCCAGCGCGGCAACGATCGCGGCCCGGTGCGGTGCCAGCGCTTCGGGCAGCAGCACCGGCATGAATTGCGTCGCCTGTCGCCGGCCCTGCCGCCGCTGCGTCGCAAAGGCGGGCAGGGCGTCGCGATAGGCCGTGTCGATCGCGGCGCGATGATCGCAGATCGCGTCGATGTCGGTCAGCTTGGCACGGGCCATCAGTCCGATCACCTCGGGCAATTTGGCGTTGATGCCGGGCAGGGTGGCACTGCGCCCGCCCTCGAACCCGAAGTTGATCATGCTCCGCAACTGGTCGATCAGGGCACGGTCGCCGCTATGGATCAGCCCGCCCTCCGCGACCGAAAAGGTCTTGGTCGCGTGCATCGAATAGACGATGGTGAACGGCGCGCCGGTGCCGAACCCGCGGCCTTCGCCATCCAGCGTGCCGAGCGACGCGGCGGCGTCGATCACCACACCCACCTGATAATGTTTCGCCAGCCATGCATAGCGATCGAGGTCGATCGCCGTGCCGAACGTCGCATAGGGCACGATCAAGCCGATCCGCTCGCCGTATCGCGCCAGCAACGCCTCTTCCTGCGTCGGATCGGCCGCCCATGTCGCAGCTTCGATATCGCAGATCAGCGGCGTCAGCCCCGACCAGACCGCCGCCTGCGCCGTGGCAGCGAAGGTCAGCGCCGGCATCAGCGCCAGCGTGCCCGGCCGCGGATGCATCCCCGCCGCCTGCCGCATCGCGACCATCAGCCCCAGCGTCGCATTGCCGACCGCGAGGCTCGCTCCGGTACCGCCGAACATCCGGTCGGTGATCTCCGCCTCGAACGCCCTCACTTCGGGACCATTGTTACTGAATACGCCCGACGCCTCGATCCGGCGCAAGCCGTCGGTCAGCTCACTCAGTCGCGGCGGATTGGGCGCGATCAGCGGAAATTCCATGGGTCGGTGGTCCTGCGAAGTCCAAGGCGATGGCCTAGCGCCCCGGCCCTAAGAAGCGGTTAGCGATGGAGAGGTGCTCGATTCCTCTCTCGCTCCGACGGTCAATGGGGCGTCGCTGCGAACCCATGGTTTCATGGCCCACCTCCCGCTCCGTCACCGCTAACGCGGCGCCACTTCCCCCGCGCGGGGGACAAGTGGGAGGCGATAGCAACATTATGCAACACTATTGACTGCCTCGGCAACCATTGCCATGGCAACCGCATGGCGTTCTACAGCGACTCGAATTTCCATCCCGAAAACTCGATCGGCTACCTGATCCGTCGGTCGGAACAGCTCGGCACGTCCGCGCTAGAACCGGTGTTCGCCGCGCATGACATCACCAAGACGCAGTGGAGTGCGCTGGTGGCGCTGCATTTCGATCGCGCCTCCACCTGCGCCGAAATCGCCCGCGACCTCGGTCACGACAAGGGCGCGACGACGCGGCTGGTGGATACGCTGGAAGAGCGTGGCTGGGTGACGCGCGCGCGCGGGGAAGAGGATCGCCGGCTGGTCCGCGTCGCGCTGACGCCGGCGGGCGAGGCAATCGCCGCGACGGTCCGCGACGTGGTGATCGCGCTGTGGAACGACTGGCTGAAAGACTGGAATGAAAAGGATGTCTCAGAGTTGACCCGTCTCCTTTGCCAACTCCGCAACACCCTGCAACAGGCCTCGGACGACGGCGTCTCGGCATGAAGATCGCCAACCTGTCCCCGATCGCGGCGCTGCTGCTCGGTGCCTGCGCCGTCCCGCACAGCCCACCCGCAGTCGCTCCCGTTGCGCCTGCATCGCTCGGCCTGACCGGTCCCGTCGCACCCGCGATCGCCGATCGCTGGTGGACCGGCTTCGGTGACGCGCAACTCGATCGCCTCGTCACCGATGCGACCGCCGGCAATCCCACGCTCGACGCCGCAGTTGCCCGCGTGGCGCAGGCGCAGGCGGTGCTCGCCGGCCGCGATGCGGCCAATGGCCCCGACGTGACGCTCGACGGATCGGCGCAGGTCGCGCGCCTTTCGGGCCGCTACACCATTCCGCCGCCCTTCGCCGGATCGGTGCGCTTCGTCGGGCAGGCGCAGGCGAACCTCAACTGGAACCTCGACCTGTTCGGCCGGCAAAAGGCGGCGATCGAAAGCGCCCGCGCCTCGACGCAGGCCGCCGCGCTCGACCTCGCCGCCGCACGCCTCGCGATCGCCGGATCGGTGGTGCAGACCTATATCGATCTCGCCCGTGCCGAAGCCGAAGCCGGCATCGCCCGCCGGACCATCGCGACGCGGCAGGAATCGCTGCGGCTGGTCAACATCCGCATCCGCAACCGCCTCGCGAGCAATCTTCAGGCGGTCGCGGCCCAAACCCTGCTGGCGCAGGCGCGAGGCGCGCTGGTCCGCGCCGAGGGTAGCCGCGCGCTGGCGACCAACGCGCTTGCCGCACTCGCCGGGCGCGGTCCGGACTATGCCACGACCATCCGTCCCGCGATGTTGAACTTCGATGCCGCGCTGCCGCTGCCGGCGCAGGTGCCAGCCGACCTGCTCGCCCGGCGGCCCGATATCGCCGCCGGTCTCGCCCGGATCGATGCCGCCGCTGCCGGGCGTCAGGTCGCCCGCCGTGCCTTCTACCCCAACGTCAATCTCGCCGCGCTGGCGGGGTTTCAGGCGGTCGGCCTCGGCAACCTGTTCAGCCTCGATGCCGGTACGGCGGGGGCAGGCCCGGCGATCCACCTGCCACTGTTCGACAACGGCAGGCTGAAGGCGGACCTCGCCGGCGCCACCGCTGCGCTCGATCTCGCCACCGCCGATTACAACGATCGCGTCGTCGGCGCAGTGAAGGAGGCGGCGGACGCGATCGCTCTGGTCGCCAATTTGACGCAGCAACGCGCGCGCACCGCAGAGGTCGTCCGCGGCTTCGGCGACACCAACCGCCTCAATGCGATCCGCGTCTCGAGCGGCCTCGATAGCAAGCTCGACCTCGTCGACAACGACGTCCGGCTGCTCGATGCGCAGCTCGCCCAAGCAAACCTCGCTGCCGAAGCAGCCCGTCAGCGCGTCGCGCTGGTGCTGGCGCTCGGCGGCGGCTTCTCCGCCCAGGAATCCAGCCGATGACCGATACGCAAGCGCCTGCTCCCGAACCCGTCGAAAACGGCAAGCCCCGCGCGCGGCGCCGTGGCTTCCTGATCCTCGGCGCGATCGTCTTGATTGCGGCCATCGTCTGGGCGGTGTTCCACTTCCTGCTCGCCAAGCCGGAACAGGAAACCGACGACGCCTATGTCGCCGGCGATGTCGTCGCGATCACTGCGCGCGATCCGGGCCAGATCACCGCGATCCACGCCGACAATACCCAGACGGTGAAGGCCGGCGCGCCGCTGCTCGACCTCGACCCCGCCACCGCCGACGTCGCGCTGGCCTCGGCGGAGGCGGAACTCGCCCGCGCCGTCCGCGCGACCCGCGCCGACATCTCGAAGGTGTCGGAAAGCGGCGCTTCGGTCGTGCAGGCCCGCGCGCAATTGAGTGCGGCGACTGCCGATTATGCTCGCCGACAGGGTGCGGCAGCGCAGGGTGCGATTTCGGGCGAGGAACTCGCACACGCCGCCGATGCGGTGAAGGTCGCGCGTGCCAACCTCAACCTCGCGCTGAGCCAGCAGATGCAGTCGCGCTCGGCGGTGCAGGGGACCGACACCAGCACCAATCCCGCCGTGCTCGCTGCCGCCGCAGCCTATCGCCGCGCCGCGATCACCCGCAGCCACATGCACATCGTCGCGCCGATCGACGGCGTCGTCGCGCAGCGCACGGTGCAGCTCGGCCAGCAGGTCGCGCCCGGCACGCCGTTGATGGCGGTGGTGCCGCTCGACAAGGTATGGGTGGACGCCAATTTCCGCGAAACCCAGTTGAAGGACCTGCGCATCGGCCAGCCGGCGACGATCACCGCCGACATGTACGGCGACGACGTGGTCTTCCACGGCCATGTCATCGGCGTCGGTGCCGGTTCGGGCAACGCCTTCGCGCTGCTGCCGCCGCAGAACGCATCGGGCAACTGGATCAAGATCGTCCAGCGCGTGCCGGTACGCATCGGCCTCGACCCGCGCGAACTGAACCGCAATCCGCTGCGCGTCGGGCTGTCGGTCAATGCGACGGTGGATACCGCGAACCTCGGCGGCCAACGCCTCGGCCGCGCCGCGACGCAGGCGTATGGACGCAAGCCCACCGACGGCAGCGACCCCGCCGTCGAGGCGCGCATCCGCCAGATCATCGCCGCCAATCGCTGATGACTCCGCGCCTGTCCTCACCCTTCGCCGGCTACGCCGTCTTTTCCCTCTCCCGTCGGGAGAGGGAGGGAGGCGCGCAGCGCCGGAGGGGCGAGGGCAGCCAGCACCGTTGGGATAAACGCTGATGCCCGCCCAACCCGCCCCGCTCACCGGCGGCAAGCTCGCGCTGATCGCCTTCGCGCTCGCGCTCGGCACGTTCATGATGGTGCTGGACACCACGATTGCCAACGTGTCGCTGACGACGATCGCCGGCAACCTCGGCGTATCGAGCGACAATTCGACGTGGATCATCACCGCCTTCGCCGTCGCCAACGGCGTCGCGGTGCCGCTGACCGGCTGGCTGATGGGCCGGTTCGGCGTCGTCCGCACCTTCTGCACCGCGGTCGCGCTGTTCACGCTGGCCTCGTTCCTGTGCGGCATCGCGTGGAGCCTGCAATCGCTGATCGTGTTCCGCATCATCCAGGGCGCGGTGTCCGGCCCGATGATGCCCGGTAGTCAGGCGCTGCTGATCTCCGTCTTCCCCGCCAACAAGCGCAGCACCGCGCTCGGCGTCTGGTCGATGACGACCTTGGTCGGCCCAGTGATGGGACCGATCCTCGGTGGCTATATCAGTGACAATTATCACTGGAGCTGGATTTTTCTCATCAACGTCCCCTTCGGCATCTTCACCGCCTTGGTCTGCTGGCGCGGGCTGAAGACGCGCGAGACGCCGACGCGCAAGCTGCCGATCGACACCGTCGGGCTCGGGCTGCTCGTCGTCTGGGTCGGTGCGCTCCAGATCATGCTCGATCTCGGCAAGAACGCCGACTGGTTCGCCGATACGACGATCTGCGTGATGGCGGTGGTCGCCGCGATCGGCTTCGTCGCCTGGGTGATCTGGGAACTGACGGACGCCAATCCGGCGGTCGACCTGACCCTGTTCAAGAGCCGCAACTTCGCGATCGGCAATATCGCCTTCTGCCTCGGCTATGCGGTATTTTTCGCCAACATTCTGATCCTGCCGCTGTGGCTCCAGACGCAGGTCGGCTATACCGCGACCTGGGCGGGCTTGATCGCAGCACCCAGCGGCATCGTCGCGGTCGTCCTGTCGCCGTTCGCCGCTCGCATGTCGGGCAAGATCGACGCGCGCATCCTCGCGACGATCGCCTTCATGGCCTTCGCGCTGTCTTATTACATGCGCTCGGGCTACACGACGACGGCGAGTTCGTGGGATTTCATGCTGCCGTTGCTGGTGCAGGGTGTCGCGATGAGCGTGTTCTTCCTGTCAATGCTCACCATCTCGCTCGACGGCATCCCGCCGCAGCGGCTGCCCTCGGCGACCGGCATCTCGAACTTCGCGCGCATCGTCGCCGGATCGTTCGCCGCATCGATCATCACCACCGCGTGGGACCGGCGCGAGGCGCTGCATCAGAGCCGTCTGTCGGAAGCGGTGGGGCAGGGCATGCCGCTCCAGATGGCGAGCGAAGCCCTCCAGAGGATGGGCGCGACCTCGACGCAGGCGGCGGCCGCGATCACCCGGCAGATGGTCGGGCAGGCCTATCTGCTCGCCTCGACCGATCTGTTCCGCGTCTCGGCCTGGCTGTGCGCCGCGCTGATCGTCATCGTCTGGTTTACCCGCCGGCCCAAGGGTGGTCACGGACCCGTAGCCGCCGACTGAGTCAGCGGGAGCCCCCTTTTCCGGTCAAAGGAGCAAAGGGGCTCCCGCCTTGGCGGAAGGGACGCGCGGAGGGTTGCGGATGTTCCCGAAGCGGACCGGTGCGCAATGCGGGTCGGTTGACCCCGGCACCGTCCTTGCCTACCTCTCGGCCCATGACCGCCCCCACGATCCTCCTGGTAGAGGACGATCCCGCCCTTCGTACCCTGACCACCCGCGCGTTGCAGGAAAACGGCTATCTCGTCCGCCCCGCCTCCGCCGCGCCTGAAATGTGGCTGGCGCTGGAAGCCGGCCCGGTCGACCTCATCCTGCTCGACATCATGCTCCCCGGCACCAGCGGCATCGACCTGTGCCGCGCGCTGCGCCAGAAGAGCGAAGTCCCGATCATCTTCATCAGCGCCAAGGGCAGCGAGACCGATCGGGTCGTCGGCCTCGAACTCGGCGCCGACGATTATATCGCCAAGCCGTTCGGCACGCGCGAGCTGATCGCCCGCATCCGCGCGGTGCTGCGCCGCGGTTCGCTGGAGCGCAATCCCGGCGAGCGCGAAGAGGGCGTGCTGACCTTCGACGGATGGCAGGTGACCTTGCCGCGCCGCGAGCTGACCTCCCCCACCGGCGCGATCGTCGACCTGACCGGAGCGGAGTTCGACCTGCTCGTCAGCCTCGCCGAACATGCCGGCCGCGTCATCGCGCGCGAACGGCTGATCGAACTGTCGCGCACGCGGCTGGGCGACAGCTCGGACCGCAGCATCGACGTGCTGATCAGCCGCCTGCGCCGCAAATTGTCGAGCGCGGGCAAGGATGCGCCGATCATCACCGTCCGCGGCGTCGGCTACATGCTGAATACCGAGGTGACGCGCCGTTGATCGGCGATCGCAACCCCGCATATTCGGCATGAAACGCTTCCTGCGCCCCTCGATCGGCATCATCGGCCAGATCGTCGCCATCCTCCTCCTGACGATGGTCATCGAATTCGGCGTCAGCACGTTGCTTTACGAACGTGCGAGCCAGTTCGCGGTGCGCGACGACGAGGCCCGACGCCTTGCCGAACATCTCGTCATCGCCCGCCGCCTGATCGCCGAACAACCGGTGTCGCGCCGCGACGACATGGCCGAGGACCTGACCACCGAACGCTATGCGCTGCACTGGCAGCAGAACCTGCCCGCGCCGCCGCCGATCGCGCCCGCGCTCGACAGCATGCGGCATCAGGTGGTGGAATGGGAACCGACGCTGGCCACCACCGACCTGCGCCTGAAGCTGACGTCGCCGGGGCGCAGTTCGGTCGTCACCGGCGGGCTGCAACTGCCCGACGGCAGCTGGCTGTATTTCCGCACGCTCGAACCGCTGCACAATCTGAACCTCGCGGCGGAGCGTATCCTGCTCGCGCTGATCCCCGCGCTGGGATTGATGATCCTCGGTGGCCTGCTGATCCGCCGCTCCCTGCGTCCGATGCGCCAGCTCGCCGCCGCCGCCGACAGTTTCGGCGATACCGAGCATGATCCCATCTCGGAAACCGGCCCGCGCGAGGTGCGGCACGTCGTCGTCGCCTTCAACCGCATGGCCGCGCGCATCCAGCGCCTGATCGCCGACCGGACTCAGGCGCTCGCGGCGGTCGGCCATGATCTGCGCACGCCGCTCGCCCGCCTGCGCCTCCGCGCGGATGGCGTCGACGACATTGCCACGCGCGATGCGATCCAGCGCGACATCGGCGAGATGGAGGCGATGGTCACCTCGCTGCTTGCGTTCCTCGGCGGTGACAGCGATCCCGAAACGCCGGTGCTGACCGATATCGCCGTGCTCTGCGCGACGCTGATCGACGATGTCGAGGACCGAGACCTGCCGGGCGTCTACGACGGCCCGGCGCATTGCGAGGTTACCGTCCGCCCCGTCGCACTCAAGCGCGCGCTCGCCAACCTCGTGGAGAATGCGCTGCATTATGCCGGCAACGTCGTGCTGCGCCTCGACAGCGCGCCCGACGGTGTGACGCTGACCGTCGAGGACGATGGCTCCGGTATTCCGGAGGATCAGCTCCGCCGTGTCCTCGAACCCTTCGTCCGGCTCGACAATGCGCGGCCCCGCGACACCGTCGGCTTCGGTCTTGGTCTGCCGATCGTCGCGCGAATCGTCGAGACGGAGGGTGGCACGTTGACCCTCGCCAACCGGGCAGAGGGCGGATTGCGCGCGACGATCGTCCTGCCGCGCTGATTTCGGACTCGCGCCCGGACGCCGGAAACAAATTAAAACGTTCGCGCGCCGACTCAGCAAGGTGGGCGGCATAGACGGCATATCCAATGCGGCTCTTGCCGTCCGGGAGTATCGCGCCGTGAACCCATCGTCCGAACCTGTCATCCGCCCCGGCACATTGCCGGACAACGATCGGTTCACGCACGCCCCGACGTCGCAAGCGCCCGTCCTGATCCGCGCCATCGCGCGCGGGGTGGAGTAACCATCATGCTCGGCGCTCTCAAACTGCCATCGATGCCGGTCATTACGCGTGATCTCACCGCGTCGATCGTCGTGTTCCTCGTCGCCATGCCGTTGTGCATGGGCATCGCCGTCGCCTCCGGAGTCCCGGCCGAAAAGGGCCTGATCACCGGTATCATCGGCGGTATCGTCGTCGGCAGCCTCGCCGGTTCGCCGTTGCAGGTCAGCGGCCCGGCCGCCGGCCTCGCCGTGGTCGTGTTCGAACTCGTCCGCGACCAGGGGCTCTCGGCCCTTGGTCCGATCCTGATCCTCGCGGGCCTGATCCAGGTCGTCGCCGGCATCGCCCGCCTCGGCGGCTGGTTCCGTGCGATCAGCCCGGCGGTCGTCCACGGCATGCTTGCCGGCATCGGCGTGCTGATCGTCGTCGGCCAGTTCCACGTCCTGTTCGACGCCAAGCCGTTGCCCAGCGGCCTCCAGAATCTGGCGGCGGCACCCGGCCGCATCCTCGGCCTGTCGGTCGACACGATCGAAGCGGCGGAACTGGCCTTCGGTATCGGTATGCTGACGATCATCGCGATGCTCGGCTGGGAAAAGCTGCGGCCCGCGTCGCTGAAGCTGGTCCCCGGTGCGCTTGTCGGCGTGCTCGCCGGCACGTTCGCGGCGATGGCGTTCGGTCTCGACGTGTCGCGCGTCAACGTGCCGCAGTCGATCGCGTCGGCGATCACGCTGCCCGGTACCGAATTGTTCGCCAAGTGGATGAACCCGTCGATCATCACCGCCGCGCTCGCCATCGCCTTCATCGCGAGTGCCGAGACATTGCTGTCCGCCGCCGCGGTCGATCGCATGCACGACGGCGTTCGCACCAACTACAACAAGGAATTGCGGGCCCAGGGGATCGGCAATTTCCTTTGCGGCCTCGCCGGCGCGCTGCCGATGACGGGCGTGATCGTCCGTTCGTCCGCCAACGTGCAGGCTGGTGCCACCACGCGCCTGTCGACCATCTTCCACGGTATCTGGATCCTTGGCTTCGTCGCCTTGCTGCCGTGGGTGCTGCGTGAAATCCCGATGGCGGCACTGGGTGCGATCCTGGTCGTCACCGGCTGGCGCCTCGTCAGCCTCAGCCATGCACGTCACCTGCTGTCGCACTACGGTCCGCTGCCCGCGTTCATCTGGCTCGCGACGCTCGTCACCGTCGTCGCCGAGGATCTGTTGACCGGCGTGCTCGTCGGCATCGGCCTGTCGATGCTGGAACTGGTGCCGCACCTCAAGCGCCTCGGCCTCAACGTTTCCGAAGGGCAGGAGGGCGGCGCGCATGCCATCAACCTGTCCGGCTCTGCAACGTTCGTGTCGCTGCCCAAGCTGTCGGACACGCTGGAGCGCGCGCCCGCCGGCCAGCCGGTCCGCCTCGACGTCACCAACCTGTCCACCGTCGATCACACCTGTGCGGAACTGATCAAGGACTGGTTCCAGCGTCGTCGGGCCGCCGGCGATTCGGTCGAGCTGTTCGGCGCCCGTGGCAAGACTGCCGCACTTGCGCACTGATCGTGCGCGCGGCGCGCATTCGGACAAAAAGGCATTGAACCGACGATTATGCTGCGATAGCGAATAGGCGTTCGGGAATGATCGGTGCCCCTCCTTCGGGAGTGAGCGCGCCGGCGGCCCGGACGCAGGAGGGACCCTCCACCGTTTGAAAGGGGTCCCATGAAGTATCTCAGCCTGGCCGCGGCATCGCTCGCAGCCTTCGTCGCCCTCCCTGCCGCCGCGCAGGAGACCGCACCGCCCAAGCCGGTCACCGTCACCGGCAGTGTCGGCCTGGTTTCCGACTATCGCTTTCGCGGCGTATCGCAGAGCGACGAGCAACTTGCCGTGCAGGGCGGCTTCACCATCGCGCACGAAAGCGGTTTCTACGTCGGCACCTGGGGTTCCAACCTCGCCGGCTGGGGTACCTTCGGCGGCGCGAATATGGAACTCGACCTGATCGCCGGCTACAAACTGCCGGTCGGCGGCGGTACGCTGGATGTCGGCGCGACCTGGTATATGTATCCGGGCGGCTTCGATAACACCGATTTCATCGAACCCTATGCCAAGCTGTCGGGCACGCTCGGCCCGGCCAGCCTGACCGCGGGCGTCGCCTATGCTCCCAAGCAGGAAGCACTCGGCGCATGGTACCGCAACGGCACGGCCGCCGCGAACGGCGTCTACACCGATCCGGGCGACAAGAACGACAACCTTTACGTCTGGGGCGACATCAGCACCGCCGTGCCGAACACCGGGCTGACCGTGAAGGGGCACCTCGGCTATTCGAAGGGCAACGACGGCCTGGGCCCGTTCGCGACCAGCGTCGCACCGACCGGCGAATATGCCGACTGGCTGATCGGCGCCGATTATACGATCGCCGGGACGCCGCTGACGGTCGGCGTCGCGTATGTCGACACCGACATCAGCAAGCGCGAAGCCGCCTATCTCCAGCCAAGCTTCAGCAAGGGCCAGGACGGCGTCGGATCGATTGCGGATGCCACCGTGCTGGCGACCCTGACCGCCGCATTCTGATCGCCAGTGCCGCCGCGTAGCGGTGACAGTGGGGAACGTTGGCGGCGAACGGCCTGACGCCGGTCGCCGCTTCCTCCCCCGTCACCATTTGAGAGGAATGGTCTTATCTCCCCTCGCGGGTGAGGATCGGAAAGACGGCGCACAGCGTCGATCGGCGCTGGAATTTCACCGAACCACATCAAGCGCCAACATTCCTCCCCCGCCAGGGGGGAGGTGGCGCCGCGCAGCGGTGACGGAGGGGGAGGTAAGCATTAAACTGCATAATGACGAAGGTCGCTCACCTCCCCTCCGTCGTCGGCAGCACAGACGCCCTCTCACCAAACGAAAAGTCGGGAACCACCACCGCCCCGCAGCGCTAGGCCCCTCATGCAAGACGCGCTGATCTTCACCCCCGACCACGTCGACCTGACCCGCTCGCCGCTCCGCCGCGGCATATCCGAGCCAACCTACGTCCTTGGCGCTTTCAATCCCGGCTTCACCCGCCTGCCGAACGGCAACCTCCTGCTGATGGTTCGCATCGCGGAGGCGCTGTCCGAGCCGGTCCGCGACGGCCACGTCCACGCGATCCGCTGGACCCCCGCGGGCTACGTCCTCGACGCATGGCCGCTGGCCAGCGTCGACATGACCGACCCCCGCCAGTTCGAGCTGAAGGGCAGCCGCCACCGCATCCTCGCGCTGACCTCGCTGTCCTGGCTGCTCCCGGTCGAACTCGACCCCGCCGGCGAGACGATCGTCGCGGTCCACTATGACGCCGCGATCGAACCCGCCGCCGCCTATCAGGATTACGGCGTCGAGGATGCCCGCATCACCCGCATCGGCGACACCTGGTACATGACGACCTGCTCGGTCGGCGCCGAACGCCATTGCACCACGCTCCACACCTCGCGCGACGGCCTGCACTACCGGCTGGAGGGGATTATCCTCGATCATCAGAACAAGGACATGATCCTGTTCGAAGGCATGGTGGCCGACAAATTCATGGCGCTCACCCGCCCGCTCGGCGAAGTGTATTTCGCCTATCCCCCCGACAGCCCCTATGTCGGCGGACCCTCGATCAACTTCGCGCAAAGCCCCGACGCGCTCCACTGGAAGCCGCTCGACACCCCCGGCCTGCGCGCGCGGAAGGCGTCGCGATCGGCGATGAAGATCGGCGGCGGCACCCAGCCGATTCTGACCCGCGACGGCTGGCTGATGATCTATCACGGGGTAGAGGCGCGCGAGAGCGTCGGCATCTACCGCAGCTTCTGGGCGCTGCTCGACCGCGACGATCCGTCGCACATCCTGCGCATCGAGGACGACGTGCCGCTGATGGAGGCGAACCCCGCGCTCACCGCCCCGATCGCGCATCAGATGTACCTGCCGACGCCGGTGGTCTTCTCGACCGGGCTGGTCGACACCGGCGACGATTACCTGGTCGCCAGCGGCGAAGCCGATCTCGCCTGCCGCATGACCCGCCTGTCCAAGGGCCTGTTCGCATGACCGAATGGTGGAAGCCGGGCACGATCTACCAGATCTATCCCCGCTCGTTTCAGGACAGCGACGGCGATGGTGTCGGCGATCTCAAGGGGATCGAGGCACGGCTCGACCATCTGGTGGCATTGGGCGTCGACGCGGTCTGGATATCGCCGATCTTCCCCTCTCCGATGCGCGACTTCGGCTATGACGTCGCCGATTATTGCGGCATCGATCCGCGCTTCGGCACGCTCGCGGACTTCGACGACCTGCTCGCCGCCGCCCACGCCCGCGGCCTCAAGCTGCTGCTCGATTTCGTCCCCAACCACAGCTCCACCGACCACCGGTGGTTTCAGGAAAGCCGCTCATCGCGCGACAACCCGAAACGCGACTGGTACATCTGGCGCGATCCCTCACCCGCAGGCAGCCCGCCCAACAACTGGATCAGCGACTTCGGCGGCTCGGCCTGGGAATACGACGCCACCACCGACCAATATTACTACCACGCCTTCCTGAAGGAACAGGCCGACCTCAACTGGCGCAACCCGGACCTGCGGCACGCGATGATGGACGCGCTCCGCTTCTGGTTCGACCGCGGCGTCGACGGCTTCCGCATCGACGTGCTCTGGCACATGGTCAAGCACGCCGACTTCCCCGACAATCCGGCCAACCCGGCCTATCTGCCGGACATGGGCGCAATGCACAGCGTCCTCCAGCTCCACTCGACCGACCAGCCCGAAGTCCACGCCATCGCCGCCGAGATGCGTGCCATCGCCGATGGTTACGACGGCGACCGCGTCCTAATCGGCGAAATCTACCTGCCCGTCGAACGCCTGATGCAGTATTACGGCCTCGACGCCCCCGAAGTGCATCTGCCCTTCAATTTCCAGCTGATCGACGCGCCGTGGCACGCCCGCCAACTCGCGCAACTGATCGCCGATTACGAAGCCGCACTGCCCCCCGGCGGCTGGCCCAACTGGGTCCTCGGCAATCACGACCGCCCCCGCATCGCCACCCGCGTCGGCGAAGCGCAGGCGCGCGTCGCCGCCGTCCTGCTGCTCACCCTCCGCGGCACGCCGACGATCTACTACGGCGACGAACTCGCCCTGACCGACGTAGCGATCCCGCCGGACAAGGTGCAGGACCCCCGCGAACTGCGCGAACCCGGCCTCGGCCTTGGTCGAGACCCGGTCCGCACGCCGATGCCCTGGAACGCCAGCGACAACGCCGGCTTCTCCACCGCCGAACCGTGGCTGCCGCTCAACCCCGACTGGCCGACCCGCAACGTCGCCGCGCAGGCGGCCGACCCCGGATCGATGCTCGCGCTCCACCGCGACCTGCTCGCCCTCCGCCGCAAGCACGCCGCGCTCGCGGTCGGCGACTTCCGGCTGATCGAGGCGGAGGGCGATGTCCTCGCCTACGAACGCCGGCACGACGACGAACGTATCGTGATCGCGCTCAACCTCGGCGATACGCCGCAGCGCTTCGCCCTGCCGCCCGGCGCCATCCTCCTCACCGCCGCCCCGGCGGCCGATCCCAACACGCTCGCGCCGAACGCGGCTGTCATCCTGCTCGCAACCCGCTAAGCCCACGCCCATGAAGATCGCGATGCTCGCCCCCATTTCGTGGCGCACCCCGCCGCGCCACTACGGCCCGTGGGAACTCGTCACCAGCCTGCTGACCGAGGCGCTGGTGCGGCGCGGCGTCGACGTCACCCTGTTCGCCACACAGGACAGCCAGACCGCCGGCACGCTCGCCGGCGTCGTCCCCGCGCCGTATTCGGAAGACCCCAGCATCGACGCCAAGGTCTGGGAATTCCGCCACCTCGCCCATGTCTTCGAACGCGCCGGAGAATTCGATCTGATCCACAACCAGGCCGATTTCCCCGCCCACGCCTTTTCACACCTCGTCGATACGCCGATGGTCACCACCATCCACGGCTTCTCGTCCGACCGCATCCTGCCGATGTACCAGCCCTATCAGGACCGCGTGCATTACGTCGCGATCAGCGATGCCGACCGCTCGCCGAAGCTGAACTACGCCGCGACCATCCACCACGGCATCGTCCTCGACGATTTCCCCTTCGACGCCACCGGCAGCGAAAACCTCCTCTTCTTCGGCCGCATGCACCCCGACAAGGGTGCCGCGGAAGCCATAACCGTCGCCAACGCCACCGGCCGTAGCCTCGCCATGTACGGCATCGTGCAGGATCAGGGCTATTACGAGCGCAGCGTCGTTCCGGCGCTGAACGACCGCATCACCCATCCCGGCGCGGTCGGCGGCGAGGACCGCACCCGCGCCCTCGGCAGCGCCGCGGCGCTCCTCCACCTCATCAACTTCGACGAACCTTTCGGCCTGTCCGTCATCGAGGCGATGGCCTGCGGCACGCCGGTGATCGCGATCGACCGCGGCTCGATGCCCGAATTGATCGAGCACAGCGTCACCGGCTTCCTGGTGAACAGCGTCGACGAAGCCATTGCCGCCGTCGCCCGCCTGCCGGAGATCGACCGCGCCGCCTGTCGCGCCGCCGTCGCCGAACGCTTCAGCGTCGAACGCATGGCCGATCGCTACATCGCGCTCTACGAAACCATCATAGGCGGCTGACCGGCCGCGATATTTGGGCTTATAGGACAGCCATGCTCGCCCGGCTGCGCCGTTTCCTCTCCGAAGAACATTGGGACTTCCTGCCCCACGAGATCCCGGCGATCCCCGGTTCGCCGGGGTCGGTGGAGCATCAGACGCGCCACCGTATCGCCTATGGCGTGATCGCGGTGCTGCTCGGCCTGACCGGCGGCTTCGGCAACGCGCTGATCTCGGCGAACACCTATACGCTGCAAGGCGCGCTGGGCCTCGACCCGGCCGAGATCGCGTGGCTGCCGACGGTCTATGTGATGACCAATGTCAGCATCAACCTGCTGCTCATCAAGTTTCGCGCGCAATACGGCCTCAGGCCCTTCGCGATGATCTTCCTCAGCATTTATGCCGCGCTGACCTTCGGCCACCTGTTCGTGCGCGGTTTTGACACCGCCATCCTCGTCCGCGCCGCCAGCGGCATGGCGGGGGCGGCGGTCAGCAGCCTGTGCCTCTATTACATGATGCAGGCGCTACCGCTGAAATGGCGGCTGAAGGCGGTGGTCGTCGGCATCGGCATCCCGCAATGCGCGACCCCGCTCGCCCGGCTGTTCTCACCCGACCTGCTCGCGATGTCGCAATGGCGGACGCTGTACCTGTTCGAACTGGGGCTGGCACTGCTCAGCCTCGCCGCCGTCGCCTTCCTCCGCCTGCCGCCGACGACGCGGGCCAAGGCGTTCGAGCGGCTCGACTTTGTCACCTTCGTCCTGTTCGCCGGATCGATGGCGCTGTTCGCCGCCGTGCTCGGCCTCGGCCGCATCGTCTGGTGGACCAACGTCGCCTGGATCGGCTGGGCGCTGATCGCCGCGATCCCGATGCTCGGCGCGGCGCTGTATATCGAGCATCACCGCGTCAATCCGCTGCTCAACACCCGCTGGCTGGGCAGCGCCGACATCGTCCGCTTCACGATCGTCACGATCATGGCGCGCATCGTCCTGTCCGAACAGACTTATGCCGCCGTCGGCCTGCTCACCGTGCTGGGCCAGAACAACGACCAGCTGGTGCCGTTCTTTACGATCATCTTCCTCGCCTCGGTGGCCGGCGTCGTGCTCAGTGCGGTCACGCTCGACGTCACCCGCCTGACCCACCCGATCATGCTCGCGATCGGCCTGGTCGCCATCGCGGCCTTCGTCGACAGCCAGTCGACCAGCCTCACCCGCGCGCCGCAGCTCTACGTCACGCAGGCGATGATCGCCTTCGCCGCAACCTATTTCCTCGGCCCGGCATTGCTATTCGGTATGACGAGGGCGCTCCAGCAAGGCTCCGGCCACATCATCAGCTTCATCGCGCTGTTCGGCATGATCAATTCGATCGGCGGCCTCGCCGGCACCGCCCTGCTCGGCAGCTATCAGGTGATCCGCGAGAAGGCGAACAGCGCCGCGCTGGTGCAGGCGATCGACCCCACCGACCCGATCGTCGCGCAACGCCTGCAAGCCGGCGGCGCGGCGGTGTCGCGCGTCGTCGGCGATCCGGCGCTGCGCAGCGCGGAGGGCGGCGCGATCCTGTCGCAGACCGCCACCCGCGAAGCCAACGTCCTCGCCTACGACGACGTGTTCCGGCTGGTCGCCGTCCTCGCCGCGCTGACCTTCTGCTATCTCGTCTTCCTCATGATCCGCCGTGCGCGCCGGGAACGTCGCGCCGCCCTCGCCGGGACCCCAGCATGACCGACACCCGCAGCCCCGTCGATCCGACGCCCGCCACCGAAGAAGCGCAAGCCGCCGCGCCCGTCACCCCGCCCAGCGCCCCCGCGGGTTCCGGCTGGCGACCGCAGCCGCCCAGCCGCACCGCGCTGTTCGTCATCGTCGCGCTGGCGATCGGCGGCGTGCTCGCGGTGCTCGCGGCGTGGCGTCTGCCGCCCTTCGCCAACGCCTATCAATCGACCGACAACGCCTATGTCCGCGGCCGTACCACGGTGATCGCGCCGCAGGTGTCCGGCTACGTCACGCAGGTCTACGTCCGCGATTTCGCCGACGTGACGGCAGGCCAGCCGCTCGTCCAGATCGACGACCGCATCTACCGCCAGCGCGTCGATCAGGCGACCGCGCAGGTCGACGCGCAGCAGGCGACGCTCGCCAACGCGCAGCAATCCGAACGCAGCCGCACCGCCAGCCTCGCCGCGCAGACCGCCGCCGTCGCCAACGCCGAGGCGCAGCTGATGCGCGCGCAGGCCGACATGAACCGCGTCAACGACCTCGTCACCGACGGCTCGGTCAGCCAGCGCGAGCGCGACCAGACGCTCGCCGCGCTCCGTCAGGCGCAGGCCGCGGTGCAGCAGGCGAACGCCGCCCGCCAGATCGCGCAACAGGATATCCGCACCGTACAGGTCGGCCGTGGCGGTCAGCGTGCCGGCGTCTCTGGTGCCGAAGCCGCGCGCCGCCTCGCTCAGATCGACCTCGCCAACACCGTCATCCGCGCACCCGAAAGCGGCCGCCTCAGCGAAGTCGGCGTCCGCGTCGGCCAGTACGTCACCGCCGGCTCGCAATTGATGTTCCTCGTTCCCCCCGAAACCTGGGTCATCGCCAATTTCAAGGAAGCCCAGACCGCGCGCATGACGGTCGGCCAACCCGCCAGCTTCACCGTCGATGGCCTCGCCAACGCGACGCTCCGCGGCCGCATCGAGCGCATCTCACCCGCCGCCGGATCGGAGTTCGCGGTACTGAAGGCCGACAACGCCACCGGCAACTTCACCAAGGTCCCGCAGCGCATAGCGGTCCGCATCCGCATCGACCCCGGCCAGGCCCTGATCCAGCGCCTCCGCCCCGGCATGTCTGTGCAGGCGAGGGTGGACACCAGCGACGGCCCGGTGGTGCAGTGATGCGGCTGTTTTTCGTATTCCTTCCTCGCGCAGCGGGGGAGGGGGACCAGCGAAGCTGGTGGAGGGGACGTTTCCGCAAGCGACCAGATGCGTCGCCTACCTCCCCCTCCGTCACCGCTACGCGGCGCCACCTCCCCCTCGCGGGGGAGGAATTGGGACGCCCCGGAACCCGCTTCTCATTCCTCCCTCGCTTCAGCGGGGGAGGAGGACCGTTCGGCGCAGCCGAATGGTGGAGGGCGCGCTTCCACAAGCAACGAACTCCGTCGCTCACCTCCCCCTCCGTCACGGCTCCGCCGCGCCACCTCCCCCTTGCGGGGGAGGAATTGGGACGACCCGGCCCCCCCCTCTCAGTCCTCCCTCGCTTTAGCGGGGGAGGGGGACCGTTCGGCGCAGCCGAATGGTGCAGGGGGCGCTTCCGCAAGCAACGAACTTCGCCGCTCACCTCCCACTCTGCCACGGCTCGGCCGCGCCACCTCCGCCTTGCGGGGGAGGACTTCAGCAGCTCGCCGCTCCGCACCGTTGCTGGCACTATCCTCCTGTGCACCGCGCTCACCGGCTGCATCGGACCCCGCCCGGCGCCCCCCGCCGCCAGCGCCGTCATCCCGCCACCACAATGGCGCACCATCCTCGGCAACGGCCAGCCGATCCGCGCCGACTGGTGGAGCGCGTTCGGCGATCCCGTCCTCACCCGCCTGATCGACCGGGCGCTCGCCGACAACGTCGACCTCGCCGCCGCCGCATCCCGCATCGACGAGGCCCGCGTCGCCGCCCGCCTCGCCCGCGCTCAGCAGACGCCGACGCTCGGCGGCACCCTGCCGACCACCACCGGCCAGACGGTCAGTCCGCTCGGCACCCCCAGCGACGCGACCGGCGCGCAGCCGGCGATCACCGCGAGCTACGACCTCGACCTGTTCGGCCGCCTCCGTCAGGCGACCCGCGCCGCGCAGGCACAGCTTCTCGCCAGCGAAGGCGCCCGCGACACCGTCCGCCTCGCGATCGCCAGCGGCGTCGCCTCCGGCTACGTCACCCTGCGCGCGCTCGACCTGCGTTTGTCGGTCGCACAGGAAACGCTCGCCGCCCGCACCGAAGCGCTCCGCATCGCCCGTCGCCGCGCCGAGGCCGGCTACACCTCAAACCTCGAACTGCGGCAGGCGGAGGCGGAATATCGCGCCACCCAGCAACTCGTCCCCGCCGCACAGCTCGCGATCAGCCGGCAGGAGAATGCGCTCAGCCTGCTGCTCGGCACCAGTCCCGGCCCGATCCCACGCGGTGCGCCGCTCGACCGCCTGCTCGCGCCCGCGATCCCCGAGGGCCTGCCCGCCGACCTGCTCCGCCGCCGCCCCGACATCTTCCAGGCCGAACAGAGTCTCGTCGCCGCCGACCGCACGCTCGACAGCGCGCGCGCGGCGATGCTGCCCAACCTCGCGCTTACCGGATCGGCCGGCGTCGCCCTCTCGACCGCGCTGTCCAACCCGATCGGCGTCTTCTCGGTCGGCGCCAGCATCCTCTCGCCGATCTTCGACGGTGGCCGCCTGCGCGCCCAGACTGATGTCGCCACCGCCCGCCGCGATCAGGCCGCGTTCGCCTACCGCCGCACCGCGCTCGTCGCGTTCCAGGAGGTCGACAACGCGCTCGACGGCGTCCGCCGTTCGGGCGAACAGGCGACCGCACTCGGGCTTCAGGTCGACGCCCTCGCCGGCGCACTCCGCAACGCCAGCAACCGCTATCGCGCCGGCTACACCTCGTACATCGAACAGCTCGACGCCCAGCGCGGCCTGCTGACCGCCGAACTCGCGCTGGTGCAGGCGCGCGCCGACCGGCTCAACGCCTATGTCGCGCTGTATCAGGCGATGGGCGGCGGCTGGTCGCGCACGGATGTCGACGCCATGCGCCGCTGACACTCGCTTCGTCGGAAGGGCAGGATCGCTCCGCTGTCCGGATCGTTGGCGGACCAACATAGGAGAAGCTCCATGCCGACCGAACAGCCGAACAACGCACCCGATCGACCGACCCCCCGCGACCCCGACACCGCGGCCGGCGTCCTGAACGACGAGGCACTGGACACGCAGCCGGGCGGCGGCGGCCTGGGCCCGCGTTCCGCCAGCACCGGCGCCGTGCCGCACGGCACTGCGCCCAACGCGCCGATCGACACCGGCCTTGCCGGGGAAGAACCGGCCGGCGAAGCCCGCACCCGGACCACCGATCCCTCCTGATCCCGACACGAGAGACTGTTGCCGCCAATGGCAGACGAAGACCTGCAAACCGCCGGTGCGATCAGCGTCGGCAGCTGGGACTGGGACGTGGTCGCCGATCGCGTCACCGCCAATCCCGCGTTCGCGCGCCTCTATGGCGTCGATCCGGCGGCGGCGCGAGAGGGTGCGGCACTTGACAGCTTCTTTGCTGCGATGCATCCTCACGACGCGCCGCGCGTGCGCGCGGAAATCGCCGAAGCGCTCGCGAGCGGACGGCCCTTCGAAAGCGACTATCGCCTGTGCCAGCCCGACGGCCGCGCCCGCTGGGTTGCGGCCCGCGGCCGTGCGCAGTTCGACGCGAACGGTCACGCGATCCGCTTCCCCGGTATCAGCTTCGACATCGACGCGCGCAAATCCGCCGAACTGCGGCTGCAGGCGCTGGTCCAGCTCAACGACGCCCTTCGCGAACCCGGCGATCCGGCCCACATCGCGCATGCCGCGGTCGAAATCCTCGGCCGCATGCTCGACGTCAGCCGCTGCGGCTACGGCACGATCGATCGCGAGGCGGAGACGATCGTCACCGAAAGCCCGTGGTGCGCGCCCGGCATCGAACCGCTGCCCTCCGTCCTCCACTTCCGCGATTACGGTTCGTATATCGAGGACCTGAAGCGTGGCGAGACGGTGGCGATCGACAACGCCTATAACGACCCGCGCACGCGCGATACGGCAGAGGGGCTGAAAGGGCTCGCCGCACTCTCCTTCATCAACATGCCCGTCACCGAACAGGGCGGCTTCGTCGCTTTGCTCTACCTCAACAACGCCGTGCCCCGGCCGTGGCTGCCCGAAGAGGTCGCCTTCGTCCGCGACATCGCCGAACGCGTCCGCGACGCCGTCGAACGACGCCGGGTCGAACAGGAACTCGCCGCGCTTACCGCCAGCCTCGAACAGCAGGTCGAGGCGCGCACCCGCGAACTGATGGTCGCCGAAGCGCATTTGCGTCAGGCGCAAAAGATGGAGGCGGTGGGCCAGCTCACCGGCGGGCTGGCACACGATTTCAACAACATGCTCACCGGCATCTCCGGCGCGATCGAGATGATGCAGGTCCGCATCAGTCAGGGCCGGATCGGCGAGCTCGAACGCTACGCCAATGCCGCGCACGGCGCCGCCCGGCGCGCGGCGGCGCTGACCCACCGCCTGCTCGCCTTTTCCCGCCGCCAGACGCTCGATCCCAAGCCGACCGACATCAACCGGCTGATCGACAGCCTGCGCGACCTCATCCAGCGCACCGTCGGCCCCGGCATCACCATCGAGGTGGTCGGCGCCGGCGGGCTATGGCCGGCGATGGTCGATCCCAACCAGCTCGAAAACGCGTTGCTCAACCTGTGCATCAACGCGCGCGACGCGATGCCCGACGGCGGCAGCATCACGATCGAAACCGCGAACCGCTGGCTCGATCAGCGCACCGCGAAGGAGCGCGACCTCGAACCGGGCCAGTATCTGTCGGTCTGCGTCACCGACACCGGCACCGGTATGACTCCCGAGGTTCAGGCGCGCGCCTTCGACCCCTTCTACACCACCAAGCCGATGGGCGAGGGGACGGGGCTCGGCCTGTCGATGATCTACGGCTTCGCGCGCCAGTCGGGCGGGCAGGTCCGCATCTATTCGGAACTGGGGCAGGGGACGACCATGTGCATCTACCTGCCGCGTCATTACGGCGACACGGTGGAGGAGCGCGCACCCATGCCCGCGGCGGTCGCGATACCGGGTGAGGGCCGCCACACCGTCATGGTCGTCGACGACGAACCGACGATCCGCATGCTCGTCGTCGAGATACTGGAAGAACTCGGCCACACCGTGCTGGAGGCCGGCGACGGCGCCGCCGCGCTCCGCCTGCTCGCCACTGGCGCCCATGTCGACCTGCTCGTCACCGACGTCGGCCTGCCCGGCCAGATGAACGGCCGTCAGGTCGCCGACGCCGCGATGGCGCTGCTGCCGGCGCTGAAGGTGCTGTTCATCACCGGCTATGCGGAAAATGCGGTAATCGGCAGCGGCCCGCTCGATCCCAATATGGCGCTGGTCACGAAGCCCTTCGCGATGGACCTCATCACCGACCGTATCACCGCGATGCTGGAAGGGTAGAGCGCAAGATAATCCCCTCCCCTTCAGGGGAGGGGTTGGGGTGGGGAAGTCTCACCGAGATCAGCCCTCCCAGCCTCCTCCACCCGAACCCCTCCAAAGAGGAGGGGCTTAGTCGGCCAACCCCAGCACCCGCTCCGCCTCGGCAAGGTGCAGCCGCTCCACCATCTCGCCATCCAGCTGGATCGCTCCCAGCCCGGCCGCGCCCGGCGCAGCGAACGCGGCCACCACCGCGCGCGCCCGGGCCAGCTCCTCCGCCGATGGCCCGAACGCCGCATTCGCCCCCTCGATCTGCCCCGGATGGATCAGCGTCTTTCCGTCGAAACCCAGCATTGCCCCCTGCGCGCATTCCGCCGAGAACCGCTCCGGCTCGCGGATCGCGTTGCATACGCCATCCAGCACGATCAGCCCCGCGGACCGCCCCGCGATCACCAGCTGCACCAGCGCGGGGACCAGCGGCTCCCGCGCCACGCCCGGCCGACAGCGCATGTCCTTCGCCAGATCGTTGGTCCCGGCGATCAGCAGTTCGGTCCGCGTCTCGCCCGCCGCCGCAACGATCTCCGCCAGCCGCAAGATCGCCCCGCACGTTTCGATCATCGCCCAGATCGGCGGCCCGTCCGCGCCCAGCAGCGCCCGCACATCATGCAGGTCGTCCGCACGCCCCACCTTCGGCACCACCACCGCCGCCACGCCGCGCACGGTCGCCACTGCGGCCGCATCTGCCCGCCCCCACGGCGTGTCCAGCGCATTGATCCGCACCGCGCAGTCCCGCGCGCCAAACCCCTCCGCCGCTGCCGCCAGCGCCGAGCCGCGCGCTGCATCCTTCGCGTCCGGCGCCACCGCATCCTCCAGATCGAGGATCACCGCATCGCACGCCAGCTCCCGCGCTTTTGCCATCGCGCGCGGGTTGGAGGCCGGCATGAACAGCACGCTGCGGCGCCGGCGGGGCTGGTTCTCATCATTCATCCCGCAACACTAACGCGGATCGCCATCGATGGCTTCCATTACCTGATCGCCCCGCGGGATCGGCGGTGACGCTTCTGGCTCCCCTCCCTCGCAGGGAGGGGAAAGACGCAGTAAACTTTCGACCGTCCGGGTAAGGGCGCCATGACGGCTCACGGTTCCTCCAACCCGAGTTGCCCACCGACCATATACCGACAGGTTTCCGGTTGCGCCGCGGCCGTCATCCGTCATGATGCCGCTATCGACCCGATCATAGGATCGGTGGAGGGGGACCATGACCGAAGAGCAACTGACCCGGATCGCCGACGATCCGCGCTATATCGCGCTGACCGGCACGCGCAGCCGCTTCGGTTGGCTGCTGTCTGGCATCATGCTCGCCGCCTATTTCGGCTTCGTCCTGCTCATCGCCTTCGACAAGGCGTTCCTCGCGCAGCCGATCGTCGCCGGCGGCGTCACCTCGCTCGGCATCCTGATCGGCTTCGCGATCATCCTGCTCGCGATCCTGCTGACCGGCCTCTACGTCGCGCGCGCCAACCGCGATTACGACGCCGCGCTCGCCGCCCTTGTCGCGGATTACCGCCCGTGAGGCGCTGGCTGCTCGCCGCACCGCTTGCCCTGATCGCCACGCCCGCCCTTGCAGACGCGGTGGTGGGCCAGATGCAGCAACAACCGACCAACTGGACTGCGATCGCCATGTTCGCGGCGTTCGCGCTGCTGACGCTCGGCATTACCCGCTGGGCGGCGCGGCGCACGCGTACCGTATCCGACTTCTACACCGCGGGCGGCGGCATCACCGGCTTCCAGAACGGCCTCGCCATCGCCGGCGACTATATGTCCGCCGCCAGCTTCCTCGGCATCTCGGCACAGATTTTCAACGACGGCTACGACGGCCTGATCTATTCGATCGGCTTCCTCGTCGGCTGGCCGATCATCCTGTTCCTGATGGCCGAACGCCTGCGCAACCTCGGCAAGTTCACCTTCGTCGACGTCGCCTCGTTCCGCTTCGCGCAGACGCCGGTCCGAACCTTCGCCGCGATCAGCACGCTCGTTGTCGTCCTGTTCTACCTGATCGCGCAGATGGTCGGCGCGGGACAGCTCATCAAGCTGCTGTTCGGCCTCCGCTACGAATATGCCGTCGGCATCGTCGGCGTGCTGATGACATTGTACGTCCTGTTCGGCGGCATGACCGCGACCACCTGGGTCCAGATCATCAAGGCGGTGCTGCTGCTCGGCAGCGCCACCTTCATGGCGCTGATGGTGCTCGCGCAGTTCGGCTTCTCGCCCGAGGCGCTGTTCGCCCGCGCGGTGCAGGTGAAGACCGGCCTCGCCGCCGCGACCGGCCTGTCCCCATCCGAAGCCGCCACGCGCGGCGCATCGATCATGGGGCCGGGCAATTTCATCAAGGACCCGGTGTCGGCGATCTCGTTCGGCATGGCACTGATGTTCGGCACCGCCGGCCTGCCGCATATCCTGATGCGCTTCTTCACCGTGCCGGACGCCAAGGCTGCGCGCACCTCCGTCCTGTGGGCGACGGGGTGGATCGGCTATTTCTACCTCCTCACCTTCATCATCGGTTTCGGCGCTATCGTGCTAGTCGCCACCGACAGCAGCTATGCGGACGGTGCCGGCGGGTTGATCGGCGGCGGCAACATGGCTGCGATCCATCTGGCCCATGCGGTCGGCGGCAACCTGTTCCTCGGCTTCATCTCCGCCGTCGCCTTCGCCACCATCCTCGCGGTCGTCGCCGGCCTGACATTGTCGGGAGCGTCGGCGGTCAGCCACGACCTCTACGCCACCGTGTTCCGCAAGGGGCAGGCGGACAGCACCGCCGAACTGCGCGTCTCGCGCCGCACCGTGCTGGTACTCGCGGCGGCGGCGATCCTGCTCGGCATCGTGTTCGAGAAGCAGAACGTCGCCTTCATGGTCAGCCTCGCCTTCGCGATCGCCGCGTCGGGCAATTTCCCGGTGCTGATCCTGTCGCTGCTGTGGAAGGGGTGCACGACCCGAGGCGTGGTGGCGGGCGGTACGTTGGGGCTGGTGCTGGCGGTCGTGCTGACGATCCTGTCGCCCGCGGTCTGGGTCACGATCCTCGGCCATTCGGCTGCGATCTTCCCCTATTCGTCGCCCGCGATCGTCTCCATGCCGCTGGCCTTCCTGACGATCTGGCTGGTGTCCATACTGGACCGCAGCCCCAGGGCAGCGGTCGACCACGCCGGCTACCCCGCCCAACGCATCCGCGCCGAAACCGGCATCGGCGCGGAAGGAGCCTCGGCGCACTGAACCTCGCCATCGTCCCTACCGCCCCCCCCACTCCGTCATCCCGACGAAAGTCGGGACCCATGGAAGCCCCTCGCCAGCGACGCGCGCGACCACCAGCCGCGCGCCTCCATGGGTCCCGGCGTTCGCCGGGATGACGGGTAGGGGAGAGCGATCATCCCACACCCCGTCATCCCCGCCTGCGCGGGGATGACGAAGCGCGGAACGGGTCAGCCCATCACTTCGGCAAGGCATAAGCGATCACATGATCGCCCAGCTTCGTTCCCAGCGAGCCATGCCCGCCGGCCACCACCACCACGAACTGCCGCCCGCTCGCCGCCGACCGGTACGACATCGGCGTCGCCTGCCCGCCGGCGGGCAGCCGCGCGCGCCACAGCACCTTGCCGGTCCGCGTGTCGTACGCGCGCACGTAATTGTCGATCGCCGCCGCCATGAACGCGACGCCACCCGCGGTCGTGATCGGCCCGCCCAGCGACGGCACGCCCAGCTTGAACGGCAGCGGCAGGATCGTCTCGTCGCGGATCGTGCCGTTCTTGTGCTCCCACACCTTCTTGCCCGTCGTCAGGTCGATCCCCGCGACATAGCCCCAGGGCGGCTGTTGGCAGGGCAGGCCGGCGAACGACAGGAACGGGTTCATGTCGACCGCGAACGGCGCGCCAATATTGGGATTGTACCCGGTCTCGTCCGATCCGCGCCGGTCGGACCCGCCCGCCGGCCCACGTTCGTTCTGACGCTCGCCGCCCGCCTGCGGCACCAGCCGGTCGACGAAGGCGATATAATTGGGATGCGCGAACAGCACCTGCCGCACCGGATCGATCGAGATCCCGCCCCAGTCCATCACCCCGAAATTCCCCGGAAACACCAGCGACCCACGCAACGACGGCGGCGTGAACGGCCCCTTGTAATCCAGCGACCTGAAGCGGATGCGACACCACAATTGGTCGATCATCGTCGCCCCCCACATGTCCTTCTCGCGCGCCGGTGCCGGCAGCAGCGAGATCGACGAGAACGGCTGCGTCGGCGCCGTCCGGTCGCCCGGCGCGGCGCCGGTCGGCACCGGCTTTTCGGTGACCGGGAACACCGGCCGTCCCGTCCGCCGGTCGAGCACGAACAGATTGCCCGTCTTGGTCGATTGGATCAGCGCCGGCACCCGCCCGCGCCCCGGCAGGTTCAGGTCGACCAGCGCGGGTTGCGCCGGCACGTCCATGTCCCACAGATCGTGGTGCACCGTCTGGTACACCCAGCGCGGCCGTCCGGTGGCGATGTCGAGTGCCAGCACCGACGTCGCGAACCGCTCGGTCGTCGCCGGCCGGTTGCCGCCCCATTGGTCGACCGCGCCCATCCCCATCGGCAGATACACCAGCCCCAGCGCCTCGTCCGTCGCCGGCGTGCTCCAGCTGTTCGGCGACGACGGCGTATACTGCTTACCCGCACCCAGCGGCGCGGTGTCGTTCGGATTGCCCGGATCGAAGTTCCACACCAGCCGGCCCGTCACGGCGTCATAGCCGCGGATCACCCCCGACGGCACCTTGGTCGCGATATTGTCGAACACCGCGCCCCCGGTGATCACCAACCCGCGCGCGACCAGCGGCGCCGACGTCACCTGATACCAGCCCTGGTTGTAGTGCGGCTGCCCCGGCAGCAGGCTCACCGTCCCGCCCTGGCCGAAGCTGCGGCACAGCGCCCCCGTCCGCGGGTCGAGCGCGATCAGCCGGCTGTCGTTGGTCGCCAGGAAGATGCGCTGCGGGCAATCGCCGACGCTGGCCCCCGCCCGCGCGCCATCCCAATAGGATACGCCGCGACACGTCAGATGCTGCATGTTCTTCGAAGAGGTCGCGATCTTCGGATCGAAGCGCCAGCGCTCCTTGCCCGTCTCCGCATCGACCGCGATCACCCAATTATGCGGCGTGCACAGATACACCGTGTCGCCGACCTTGATCGGCGTCATCTCATACGTCGTCTCGCCGGGATCGCCTTCGCGCTTCACGTCGCCGGTCTGCAACTGCCACGCGACCTTCAGATTGCCGACATTTGCGGGCGTCAGCTGCGTCAACGGCGAGAACTTGTCCCCCCGCCAACTCCGCGCATAGGCCGACCAATCGTCGTCCGGCACCCCGCCAGCATTCGCCACCAGCGCCTCGCGCGGCCCCGGCAGCGTGCCCTCCAGATTGTGCACGTCCCGCGTCAGCGACACGATCCCGAACACCGCCGCCAACCCCAGCGCGCCCGCCAACGGCCCCGCCGCACGCCGCCAGCCGGGGCCCGGCACCAGCCGCCTGACCGTCCACGGCAGCACCAGCAACGCACCGAAGATGAAGATCAGGTCGCCCCGCGGCACCAGCGGCCACCAGTCCGCCCCGATCTCCGCCCACGCCCACACGACGGTTCCCAGCACCAACGCCGCGAACACGTGCAGCGCCACCGCCCGCCGGCGCCACAGCAGCACCGCGGTCGCCAGCATCGCCAGCCCCGCGGCGGCATAGAACAGGCTGCCCCCCAGAGTCGCCAGCCACACGCCGCCGCCAAGGTTGATCGCCCCGACCGCGCCGATCACCACGGCGAGGATATGGGGCCATCGGGCAGGATGGCGGACGTGGTTCATGCGGCAACTCCGGGTTCTACCCCGGGTATACCGCTGCGCCGCAGCAATGTTCCGTTACACTAATCCATGAGGGCGCGATTGCCCGGGTGGCCCTGCCTCTGCAGGATCACCGGGCTCACTCGCCCATCCAGCCCTTCCGGAACGCCATCTGCGCCGGCGTCACCGCCACACCCGCCGTTTCGCTCCGCACCACCTCGAACGCCGGGTTCACTGCCAACCGCAACACGGCGTCCCGCTCGACACCGCGCTGGCGGAACCGCACCGCGACCCGGTCGCCCGGCTTGTGCCCTTCCAGCGTCGTCTTGACCGCCGCCAGATCGCTCACGGCTGCCCCCTCCAGCGTCAGGATGACGTCGCCCCGCTCCAGCCCCACCGCATAGGCCGGTGCGGCAGGCGAGGGGGCTTCCCCCACCACCACGCCGCCATCCCCCGCCACCGCGGTCAGCCCCGCCCAGCCGCGCGCCGCATCCACCGGACGCACCGTCAGCCCCGCCTGGGCGAGCAGCGGCGCGAAGTCCGGCAACCCGCTCGCATGCACGCTGCCGTCGAAGAACGCCTTGGCGAACGCAGGATCGCGCGTCACCTCGGCGAGGCCACGCTCCAGATCGGCGGGCGTATAGGCACGCTCGCTATCGCCGATCGTCGTCCACAGATGCCGCATGTATGTGTCCAGCGACACGCCGCGATACCGCTGCCGCAACTGCATATCCAGCGCCAGCGCCACCACCGCGCCATACGGATAGTAAGAGATGAAGATGTTCGGATTGACCTGATCGATCGCCTTCGCCGCATCGACGAACGGCGCGCGCAGGCTCATCTCCTCGGGACCGCCATACCGCCGCCCGCCGCCGTTGACGACGCCGCTCACCGTCCGCCCCAACCCGTTCAGGAAGTCGTCGACGCTCATCTCCCCCGCGCGGCGGATCATCAGCGGCCCGTAATATTGCGTGAAGCCCTCCGCGAACCACAGGCTCGGCGTCGGGTTGGCGCGCGTGAAGTCGAACGGCTCCAGTTCCACCGGCCGCAACCGCTCGACGTTCCAGCTGTGCACGAACTCGTGGCTCAGCGTGTTGAGCTGGCCGAAATTCGCTTCGCGCAGCCCCCGCTTGTCGGTGATGATCGTCGAATTGCGATGTTCCATCCCGTCGCCGGCAATCTGCGGCAGGTAATCCGCGATGAAGGTATAGCTGCCGTAATCGTAGCGTGGCGCCTGCCCGAACAGCGCGTAATGCTGCGCTATCACCCGCTTTACCCTGGCGGTATAGGTATCCAGATCGGCGTCGGTCCCGGCATGATGCACCGCCAGCCGCACCAGCTGCGTCCGCCCCTTCGCATCCGTCACCGGCCACTCCCGCAGCGCGAAGTCGCTCAGCTCGGTCGGACTATCCATGAAATATTGCAGGTTCGGCGCCCAATAGGTGTCGGTCCCGCGCGCCGCCGGCAATTGCGTCGCCACCTTCCACTTGGGGTCGAAGGGCCGGAAGCGCACCCGGATCGCCTTGTCGGCATAGCCCGGCGACCACAGGAACGTCGCCGGCATGTTCAGATGCGCATGGCTCGCGTCGATCTGCGCATAGGTGCCGTCGCCCCAGTCGCCGAACAGCGTGTAGGTGACCACTACGGTCCCGTCATGCCCGGCGACGCTCCAGCCGTAGGGATCGGTGCGCGACACCGCCAGTGCACGCCCCGCGCCATCCTTCGCCGACACCGAATAGACGTTCTTGGCGAACTCGTGCACCGCATAGCGCCCCGGCGACGATCGCGCCATCTGCACCCGCAGCGGCCCGGCCGGCACCTGCCGGAACGTCGCCGTCACCTGCGCCTCGTGATGCACCGCATTGGCAAAGGCGATGTCGTACTGCACCGGTGCGGCGGTGCCGGGGTCCTGCGCCTGCTGCGCGGCGATCGCCTTCGCGGCCAGACCTTGCGCCGTCTGCCCTTGCGCACCGCTCCCTGCCAGCATTCCCAGCAGCAGAATGGAACCCGCCAAACATCCCGACATCATCCGCACGCGACACGCCCCTTCGATCGATCCGATCCGTCTGTGTAGCCGGCGAACGAACGCCGTCAAATCAGCGACCTGACCTCAGGCCGCGCGCCGCAACAGATAGCCGCCATCGGTGCCCGCGACATGACCCAGCCGCTCCAGCGCCTCCAGCGTCGCCTGCACCCGCCGCGGTGTGATCGGTTGCATCCCGGGGAAAGCCCGGCTTGCGTGCCGTCGCGTCCCGTAACAGCGCCTCGAACTGTTCAGGCTTGGCTGTTTTCACGGTTGGCAGCTTGGTCAGCCTCCCCTTGGCGATTTGATAGTCGGACCGCAGCCAGCGCACCTTGCCTGCTCCTCGGCATTCAACCCGCGACACGCCGCGCAAGCTGTCAGGCAAGCGCCATGCCGGCTTTTCCCCGGAACAGCCGCCCCGGCATCGTGCTGCCGCCGTAGCAGGCCGACACGGATGCCGGCATTGCGATCGTTCAGGCGCATCCGTTTCGGATCACCGAAACCGATGCGTCTGGCTTTGCAGTCCGCATGCCGATGCCGCCAATGACGTCGCCACTCCGGGTCAAAGGGACGGGCGATGGCGTTGCAGGATCTCAAACAGGCGATACCCGCCGGCCACCGCCAGATGCTGGTGACGGAGGTCACGCGGATGGGCGACGGCATGGTCTGCGTCGCCGGCATCGACGTAGCGTCCGGTGCGATGATCCGGCCACTGCAACCCGATGGCAGAAATTGGCCCGAGGACAAATGGGTCGACGCCGGCCACATTCGCGTCGGCAAGCTCCTGTCGCTGTCGCTCGCCGCGGGGGCCGCATCGGACAAGCCACACGGTACGGAAGATGTGCGGGTCGCCCGGGTCACCGGGATCGGCGCGGCGACTGCGGTGCAACTGTTCGACGCCTGTGTGGAAACGGCGGACGACGATCTTACCGATATCGTCGGCGACAATCTGATCGATGACAAATATGTCGAGGAGCGTGCCGACTGCCGCTCACTCGGCTGTCTGATCGTCGATGGCGACAGCGTTTCGGTCAGCAAGCCGTTCGACAAGATCCGGGTTTCGTTCAACGATCCGGATGGGGTCCGCCATCACCTCAGCGTCACCGAACTCACCTTCGACGGACAGGACGATGACGCGCTCCATGCACTGCGCGATCGGCTTGTCGGTCATGACCGCGTGGCGCTCCGGATCGGTCTGGCGCGGGCATGGCGAGGGCGGAACGGCGATTATGATCCCCGTCGCTGCTACATGCAGTTGAACGGAGTGATCGTGCCGGCGTAGGCGCGTGACATGGGACGGCTGTTCACCATCGGCTATTCCGGGCTCGACATGCCCGGCTTCATCGACCGGCTCGTGCAGAACGGGATCGCGGTCGTGTGCGACGTGCGTTCGACGCCGTTCTCGAAGTTCAAACCCGACTTCACCCGTGGGCCGTTCCGCGCGCATCTCAACGCCGCGGGCATCAAATACGTCTTCCTCGGCCGCGAGCTCGGCGCGCGCCCCGATGATCGCTCCTGCTACGTCGACGGGCAGGCGCGCTACGACCGGATCGCCGCGACCGAACCGTTCCGGCTCGGCATGGACCGGGTCCGCAACGGCGTCGCGAAGACCACGCTCGCGCTCGTCTGCTCCGAACGCGACCCGGTCGAATGCCATCGGGCGATCCTCGTCGCGCACCGGTTGGAGGACCTGCGCAACACGATCGCGCACATCCACACGGATGGGCAGGTGGAGCCCCAATCGACGTTCGACGCCCGGCTGGTCGCGCTCCATGGCCTGACCCCGCCACCGCTGCTCAGCGCGCCCGGTGACGACGAACGCGCACTGGCGCTCGCCTACGAGAAACAGGCCGACGCCATCGCGTATCGCGAACGCGGCTGAAGGGACCCCGGCATGAAACTCTTCACGATCGGCTTCACCAAGAGCAAGGCCGCACACTTCTTCGGCCGGCTCGAACACGCCGGCGTCACTCGCGTCCACGACACCCGCCTCAACCGCGTGTCGCAACTCGCCGGTTTCGCCAAGCAGGACGACCTGTCCTTCTTCCTAGAACGGATCGGCGGCATCGGTTACCAGGTCGAGGCGCTGCTCGCCCCCACCGCCGACATCCTCGACGCCTATCGGAGGAAGGAGATCGGCTGGGACGAATATGCCCGCCGCTACCTCGACCTGCTCGCCGCGCGCAAGGTCGAACACCGCATCGCGCTGCACGATCTCGACCGCACCTGCCTGTTATGCAGCGAAGCGAAGCCCGATCACTGCCACCGCCGCCTTGCCTCCGACTACCTCGCGCAGGCGGTCAGCGGCCTGGACATCGTCCACCTTTAAGCCTTCTTCCCCCCGAACAGCCGCCCCAGCATCGCCTCCGCCGCCTTGCCGACCGCTTCCGCGATCGCCTGCGGATCGGGCTGCATCTGCGTACCCTGCGGCGATACCGGGGGAACAGGGGGTACGGGCGGCACCGGCGGGACCGGTGGCACCGGCGCTTCGGGCGTGGCAGGGGGCACGGGCGCCGCCGCCGCCTCGCGTTTCGCGCGCCCCTTCGCCACCGCCGCGGTCGCGGCGGCAGCCGCCATCGTCAGCCCCGCCGCCAGCATCTCGCGCCCCTGCGGGCTCTGCGCCTTCTCCAGCAGCGCCCCGCCGATCTCGCGCACCTCCTTCGGCAGCTTCACGCCCATCACTTCCTTGGGGAGCTTCGCCTTCTTCTTCTTGCCCATGCCGCCTGCCTCATCACTGTGTGTCGCCAACGTAAGACACCTCTTGGGTGCTTTCAATGCACCCCGCGCGTTCCTACCTGCGCAGACTAGCCTAGGTCATAGAACAGAAGTAGAACCAGCCACATGCTGACCAAGATCTCCGTACGCGGCGCGCGTGAACACAACCTCAAGGACGTCGACGTCGACATCCCCCGCGATACGCTGACGGTGATCACCGGCCTGTCCGGCTCCGGCAAGTCCAGCCTCGCGTTCGACACCATTTATGCCGAGGGCCAGCGCCGCTACGTCGAATCGCTCAGCGCCTACGCCCGCCAGTTCCTCGAACTGATGCAGAAGCCCGACGTCGACCATATCGAGGGCCTGTCCCCCGCCATCTCGATCGAGCAGAAGACGACGAGCCGCAACCCGCGCTCGACGGTCGCGACGGTCACCGAAATCTACGATTACATGCGCCTGCTCTGGGCGCGCGTCGGCGTGCCGTACAGCCCCGCCACCGGCGAACCGATCGCCGCGCAGACCGTCAGCCAGATGGTCGACCGCGTCCTCGCGCTGCCCGAAGGCACCCGCGCCTATCTGCTCGCCCCCGTCGTCCGCGGCCGCAAGGGCGAATATCGCAAGGAGCTGGCGGAGTGGCAGAAGGCCGGCTTCACCCGCGTCCGCATCGACGGCGAAATCCACGAGATCGACGAAGCCCCCGCGCTCGACAAGAAGTTCAAGCACGACATCGAGGTCGTCGTCGACCGCCTCGTCGTGAAGGGCGACATCGGCACGCGCCTGGCGGAATCGTTCGAAACCGCGCTCAAGCTGGCCGAAGGCCTCGCCTACATCGACCCCGTAGACCCGGTCGAACCGCACACCCCCAAATCCGAAATTCTCGGCGACAATGCCCCCGCCGGCCGCATCGTCTTCTCCGAAAAGTTCGCCTGCCCGATCAGCGGCTTCACCATCGCCGAGATCGAACCGCGCCTGTTCTCCTTCAACGCCCCGCAAGGCGCATGCCCCGCCTGCGACGGCCTCGGCGAGAAGCTGCTGTTCGACGAAGACCTCGTCGTCCCCAACCACGCGCTCAGCATCAAGAAGGGCGCGGTCGTCCCCTGGGCGAAATCCAACCCGCCCAGCCCCTATTACATGCAGGTCCTCGGCAGCCTCGCGCGCGAATTCGACTTCAGCCTCGACACGCCCTGGTCCGACCTGCCTGAGTCGGTCCACGCGACGATCCTCCACGGCAGCAAGGGCAAGCCCGTCACGCTCACCTTCGTCGACGGCAAGAAGAAGTACGACGTCAAGAAACCGTTCGAGGGCGTCATCGGCAACCTCAACCGCCGCCTTCTCCAGACCGAGAGCGCGTGGATGCGCGAGGAGCTGTCGAAGTACCAGTCCTCGCGCCCCTGCGAGGTCTGCCACGGCGCCCGCCTCAAACCCGAAGCGCTCGCGGTCAAGATCGCGATGAAGGACATTGCCTACGCCACCCACCTCTCCGTGGTCGACGCACTCGCCTTCTTCACCGACATGCCCAACCACCTCGGCGACCAGCAGCGCGCGATCGCCGAACGCATCCTCAAGGAAATCGTCGAGCGCCTCGGCTTCCTCAACAATGTCGGCCTCGACTATCTCAACCTCGACCGCACCAGCGGCACGCTGTCGGGCGGCGAGAGCCAGCGCATCCGCCTCGCATCGCAAATCGGCAGCGGCCTCAGCGGCGTCCTCTACGTCCTCGACGAACCCTCGATCGGCCTGCACCAGCGCGACAACGACATGCTGCTCGCCACGCTGCGCCGCCTGCGCGACCTCGGCAACACCGTGCTCGTCGTCGAGCATGACGAGGACGCGATCCGCACCGCCGACTACGTCATCGACATGGGGCCGGGCGCCGGCGTCCACGGCGGCCAGATCGTCGCGCAGGGGACGCTCAAGCAGATCCTGAAATCCAGGACCAGCATCACCGCCGATTACCTCAACGGCACCCGCGAAGTCCCCGTCCCCGCGCAACGCCGCAAGGGCAACGGCAAGCAGCTCACCGTCCACAATGCGCGCGCCAACAACCTCACCGGCGTCACCGCGTCGATCCCGCTCGGCACCTTCACCTGCATCACCGGGGTCAGCGGCTCGGGCAAGTCGAGCTTCACCATCGACACGCTCTACGCCGCCGCCGCCCGCGCCCTCAACGGCGCACGCATCCTCGCCGGCAAGCACGACAAGGTCACCGGCCTCCAGCACCTCGACAAGGTCATCGACATCGACCAGTCGCCGATCGGCCGCACGCCGCGATCGAACCCGGCGACCTACACCGGCAGCTTCACCCAGATCCGCGACTGGTTCGCCGGCCTGCCCGAAAGCCTCGCGCGCGGCTATAAGCCCGGTCGCTTCAGCTTCAACGTCAAGGGCGGCCGGTGCGAGGCGTGCCAGGGCGACGGCGTGCTCAAGATCGAGATGCACTTCCTCCCCGACGTCTACGTCACCTGCGACGTCTGCCACGGCGCCCGCTACAACCGCGAGACGCTGGAGGTGAAGTTCAAGGGCAAGAGCATCGCCGACGTCCTCGACATGACGGTCGAGGATGCCGCGGAATTCTTCAAGGCTGTGCCGCCCATCCGCGACAAGATGGAGATGCTGGTCGAGGTCGGCCTCGGCTACGTCAAGGTCGGGCAACAGGCGACCACCCTGTCCGGCGGCGAGGCGCAGCGCGTCAAGCTCGCCAAGGAACTCGCCCGCCGCGCCACCGGCAACACGCTCTACATCCTCGACGAACCCACGACGGGCCTCCACTTCGAAGACGTCCGCAAACTCCTCGAAGTCCTCCACGCGCTGGTCGAACAGGGCAACACCGTCGTGGTGATCGAACACAACCTCGACGTCATCAAGACCGCCGACTGGATCGTGGACCTCGGCCCCGAAGGCGGCGTCAAGGGCGGCGAAATCGTCGCCGTCGGCACCCCCGAAGAGGTGGTGAAAGAACCGCGCAGCTTTACGGGGAAGTATTTGGCGCCGTTGTTGAAGCGTACGAATTCTCAGTAGCCGAGGTTTATTGACATACATCAGGCTGTTATGCTTCAAATTTGGCGGGGTAGGTGATGAGTTACCAAGCTGTAGTCATCGAGATATTTCTATCGAGTCCCGCGGATGTAAATCCGGAGCGAGAGTTTGTGGTTCAATATGCTAACGAATGGAACAGATTAAGAAGTAGAAGCACGGGATGCTTTCTATCAGTTCTGACGTGGGAAAATCTTGTTGCTCCTGCTCTAAGTGGTAGAGCGCAAGATGCCGTTATTGATCAAGTCGGGAATAATTATGATGTCTATTTAGGTATGATGTGGACCAAGTTTGGTACACCGACAGGCATCGCGGACTCTGGAACAGAAGAAGAATTTAACGCGGCACTGGAGAGAAGCCAAAGTGGACAGGTATTGCGGATTGCAACAATGTTCAAGAAAGGCGAGATTGATCCAACTACGATAGATGCTGTGCAGTTAGTTAAAGTGCAGGAATTTAAGAAAAGAGTCGCTGATTTAGGTGCTTTTTATCGTGAATTTAGTGATGATAACTCCTTAAGATCGATCTTAAATCTTTTATTCGAGCAGATTGCCAAAGATAAGGATAAATACTCAAGTTTTTTTTTGAGCGATACGGGTAGAGGTGAAGCGGTGAACCTGCCAGCCATCTCGTTGATAGAGGATCAGGATGATGAGGATGAGGAAGGCCTTATCGAGCTAGGAGAGTCGTTCACGCGATTGGTTGAAGAGTTTAGCGAAAAACTTCAGCGCTTAGTCGAGTATGAGAGTGACAATTCTGCTATAATCAATGAGTGTACGCAATTAATAAGCGATGCACTCAAGTTTGGGCAGCCGGATGCCGCTGGTATAAAAGCAATAATGCGCAAGGCTGCCGACGGCATGAATGAACTGGCTGCGAGGTATGAGGCATTACTTGATGCCGTCGAGAGCGATGCAAGCCTAATGGCTGATTTGATTGACAAAGATTTGCGCATCAGGCTTGATTTTGACGATCCTATGGAATCCGGATCTGGAAATATTGATGCGGCTAAACAGTTAATAGGGGGTATCAACTCAGCATATGGTGAACTGCAAAGCCTTATACATACAACAGACACTCTGCCGCGACTGTCTACAGATGTTAATAAAGCAAAAAAACGGCTATCCAAGCCTCGTAAGAAGCTACTGCTAATTTTTGACAGCTTAAGGGAGTCAGTAGAAAACAGTATAAACTACTTTGAAACGAGCACAGCTGATGAGGTGGAGCAATGATCAGTCATAGTGATTCCGCCATAATTTGTAATTTACCATGTTTGAGTTCACCCCGATTGAATCGGAGGTCGCGACCAGCGAGGGCGCCGCAGCCTATGACGCGTGGTTCCGCGCCAAGGTCGAGCGGGTGATGGCATCCAAAGCCCCGCGCATCCCGCATGACGAAGTGATGGCGATGGCGCGCGCAGTGATCGATCGACATCGGCCAAAGTGACGCTCGCACTGGTCTGGACGGACGAAGCCACGGCCGATTTGCTGGATATTCTCGACTATATCGCCGTACGCTACGTCAACGGCAACGCCCGCACATCGTGTGGCGAACTCCGGGAGCTGGCATGATCCGCGCCGTCATCCTTGCCGTTCTGCCGCTCGCGGCATGCAGCGCCGCGGCGCCGGTGCCGCCGTCGACCGTGCCGTCCGCGCTCGATCGCGATCTTGCGGCCTATGCCGTCGCCAGTTGCTTCGCCGCCCTGCCGCAGCCTTACCTGAAAGAGCAGGGCGAGCGATGGGCCGGAGCGGTGATCCAGCGCGGACACGGCAGTCCGGAACAATGGAGCCCGGTCGCCGATGCGGTCGCGGCAGAACTGAAACGTGCCGGCATCCCGCAGGGGCAGGGGGATGGTCCGCAAGCCCCGACCGTGCCGCTCCCGGTGATGACCTGCGGCGAGATCACGCACGCCGCCACCGTCCGTGCCGCAATCGCGATCGCCCGCCGCGCGTTGACGGTGGATTACAAGCACCCTTGATCTCACGAGCATCGTCCCGATCGCATTGCGGGATGCTCGCCATCCGCCACGTCCCCCGCTGTCCATGATCTTCCGCAATCCGGATCGCGCCAGCGAACGCGCCGTCCGCCCCGCCGCCCACGCCGTGCCGGCCCCCGCCGATTCCGCCCTCATCGATCCACCGCCCCGCAAACCCGGAACACCCCCGCCGCCCGCCCGTTGACCGCGCCATGATGCCCCCATCGGCAAAGGAAAACGGCATGGATTACAAGAAGATCGGCTTCGGACTCGGCGCCTTTGCGGCGGGTGCGGTGGCATGGACCGCAGCAGCGGCGGCCTTCGGCCCGCAGCCCGGTTCGCGCCGCCCCGCATCGAACGACGACGACACCGGCGCAGGCGCGGTGCCGGGCGACAGCACCACCTCGCCGATCGCCCCGCGTCCGGCGACGATGGCCGCCGCCCCGGTCGGCATGGCCGAAACCGAAAAGCATTTTCAGGAACGCCCCGGCAACCCCGCCGCCGAACACGTTCCCACCGACCTGATGGGCGACACCCACCCCGGCAACGACACCCGCGCCGTCGACGCCTTCCGCCCCGATCCGACGGCGGTCCCGACCGAACAGGAACGCGAAGCGCTGCGCCCCGCCACCGGCCCCGCGCCGACGCTGGTCGCCGACCGCGGCAGCGGTTTCAGCGAAGGGGCAGGGGCCGCCTGACGCAACCATTCCGGCACGCCGCGCATTCGACTTAACATCCATCAATCATGGGAGGATTTGTTCGAATGCGCGCACCCCTGATCGCGGCGATGGCCGCAGCGACCGCTCTGGCCGGCTGTACCAGCTATGGCACCGATACCCGCTATCGCGGCTATTCGGCCTATGACTACAACCGTGCCGACCCGGCCTATGGCGGCTATTACGCCGACCGCTATTACGCCGATGGCCCGCGCTACCGCGAACGCCGCCTGTCTGCCCGCGACCGCGTCTACCGCGGCGAAAACGGCCAATACTACTGCCGCCGCAACGACGGCACGACCGGTCTGATCGTCGGCGGCATCGCCGGCGGCGTGCTCGGCAACATCATCGCGCCGGGCGGTTCGGATCTCCTCGGCACCCTGCTCGGCGGTGCCGCCGGTGCTGCGGTCGGACGCTCGGTCGACCGCAACAACGTACGCTGCCGGTAAACGGCATGGTCCCGCGTCAGTCGTTGCCCAGCAGCGACGATTTGCGCGGGATCGTCTCGCCCTGCGGCTGTCCCTTGTCCAGCGTCTCGCTCGGCCGGCGAGCATCCCCGGGGCGCTGATGCTCGGTCGACAGATTGGGGGCGTCGGTTTCGGTGGTCGGCTTGATGTCGTCTTTCATGATCGTCTCCTCTGCCGCTCCAACGGCCGGCCCTCCGCCACCGTTCCGCTTGCGGCCTGCCCCGCAACCGCTAGCATCGGCGGGACATTGTTCCCGGAGCCCCGATGCGCCTGACCCTCACCACCGCCGCCCTCCTGCTCGCCACCGCTGCTCCGGCAACGGCGCAGACGATCCACCAATACGGCAATCTCGCGCTCTCCCCGGCCGGCGACCGCATCGCCACGGTAGAGGCCGCGGCCGGCCACGGTGTGGTGACCATCCGGGCCGTCGCCGACGGCCGCATCCTCCGCACGATCGATCCCTGCAAGACCTGTAGCTATTCCGGCCTCACCTTCGCCCCCAACGGCGACCTCGTCTTCCTGGTCCGCGACACCGCCGCCGTCCGCCTGACCTATGCCGATGCCCGCTCGACCCGTACCGTCGCCACCATCCCCGGCATCGCGCAGACCCCGCGCGTTTCGCCGGACGGCAAGCGCATCGCCCTGCTGGTGACCCTCGGCGCCGCCAAGGAATCCGGCGCGACCCAGGCCGGCGTCAGGATGATCGGCGAGATTGGAGAGCGGAACGACGAACAGCGCCTCGCGGTCTTCGACATCGCCCGTCCGGCGGCACAGGTCACTCCGCTGTCGCCATCGGGCCGCTATGTCTACGAATACGACTGGACTCCCGACAGTCGCGGTTTCGTCGCGACCACGGCGCTGGGCAACGGCGACAACAATTGGTGGGTCGCGACGCTCGACGCCATCGACGCGACGACGGGCGCGGTTCGCTCCATCGCCAGACCCACGACCCAGCTGAACCAGCCCAGAGTGTCCCCGGATGGTCGCACCGTCGCCTATGTCGGTGGTCTGATGAGCGATTTCGGCTCGATCGGCGGCGACGTCTTCACCGTCCCGCTGACCGGCGGCACCCCGCGCAACATCACCGCCGGCGCCAGATCCACCGTCACCACGATCGACTGGACCGCCGCCGGGCTGCGCACCGTCACGCTCGCCGGCGATTCGGTCCAGCTCGGCACGCTCACTCCCGGCCGTCCCGTCGTCGCCGGCTTCGCCAAGCCGGCCAGCGTCGGCGCCGGCGACGGTCGCGCCGTCTTCTCCGCCGATGGCCGCATCGCCGCCGCCGTGGTGCAGGATTACGAACACGCCCCCGCCATCTATGCCGGCCCGATCGCCGCGCTTCGCCAGATCACCCACGACAACGACGCGGCGCCCGCGGTTGCCACTGCCCGCAGCATCAGCTGGAAAAACGAAGGGTATGACGTTCAGGGCTGGCTACTCGCACCCCGCACCGCTCCCGCTGGCAAGGCGCCGATGATCACCATCGTCCATGGTGGACCGTCCTCGGCATCGATGCCCAACTACCTCTATCCGACCTCGCTCAACGCCGCGTTGCTACAGGCCGGCTATTACGTCTTCCTGCCGAATCCGCGCGGCAGCTATGGTCAGGGCGAGGCGTTCACCGCCGCCAACAGGCGCGATTTCGGCGGCGGCGATCTGCGCGACATCCTTGCCGGCATCGACGCGGTCGAACGCGTCGCTCCGGTGGACGACGATCGCCTCGGCCTCGGCGGATGCAGCTATGGCGGCTTCATGGCGATGTGGGCGAATACGCAGACGAACCGCTTCAAGGGTATCGTCGCCGGCGCGGGCCTGTCCAACTGGGTCAGCTATTACGGCACCAACGGCATCGACCAGTGGATGCTGCCGTTCTTCGGCAAGTCGATGTACGACGACATGAAGGCCTATGAGGACGTGTCGGCGATCTATCAGGCCGGCAAGGCGAGGACGCCGACCTTCATCTACGTCGGTGAACGCGATATCGAAGTGCCGCCGACGCAGTCGATCGAATGGTGGCATGCATTGAAGGACCGGAACGTCCCGGTCAGCCTCGTGATCTATCCCGACGCCGGCCATTGCGTGCCTGCCCCGGACCAGTCCGCCGACGTTCGGCGGCGGGCGATCGCGTGGTTCGACCGCTATGTGAAGGGCGCGAAGTAACGCCCGGCGTCAGAACAGCGGCTTGCCCGAATCCTTCCATTTGTCGAGCACGATGGATGCGGGCGGCAGGGTGTCGCCCGCCTTCGTCACCGCCGGTGCCGGTGCCGGCGTCACGTAACTGCCGCTCTCGGCATAGGCCGGGCGGACCTGCGCCGCGTTCGTCACCGGCGCGACCGGCAGCGGTGCCGCCGCGGCGATGACCGCCGGCGTCACCGCGACCGGCGGCAGGACCAGCGGCCGGTGCGGTCCCGGCACCGGCTCGCCGCCGCGATAGACCTGCCGAAATGCGGTCCGCGTGCCCCAGAACCCTTTCCACCGGTGGAACAGGTGGGCGCCCACCACGTCGGTCATCACCAGACTGCGGTTCCACACCGGCGTCACGGCGTAGGTGTGGTAGTGCGTCGCCAGCCCGACCGGCGCATAGACATAGCCCGCCAGCGCCATCGCGGCGTTGCGGGCCGCCCGCACCCACGCGGTTCGCGCCGGCACCCGCGCCATCGCGCCGTCGCAGGCGAAGCTGAACTGGCACCCCGACCGCTCCGATCCCTGATACACCACGCCGCAGACCGTCGCCGGAAAGGCGGGGTGCCGCGCCCGGTTGAGGATCACCTGCGCCACCGCGGACTGGCCGGCATCGGGTTCCGACGCGGCCTCGTAATAGATCGCCGTCGTCAGGCACTCCAGCGCACGGGAACGATCCAGGCCGGTCGCTGCCTTCAGCGAAAACGGCAGAGCCGCGGTGATCCCGGCATCCGCCCGCAGCGCCGCCGTCGCGACCTCTGTGGAAACGGGCAGCGCAGGCAAGGCGGTGGTGCCGGTCACACCCTTCGCCGGTGCGGCGGAGTCGGCAACGGCCGGATCCGCCGCCACTACATCCGTGTAGAGCAGGGCCGCACCCGGAAAATGATCCTCGGCCTCGTAACCGGCCGGCGCCGGCAGGGGAGGGGGCACCACCTCGCTATGCGCCGAGATCGCCCGCCACGCGGCCTGCGCCGACAGCGCGATGGTCAGCGCGAGGCCCAGCGCTACCAGCGCCGCCCACACCCGCGTCATCGTCCGAACCGTCCGCATCGCCACTCGCATGCGCCGCGAATAGCTTACATCCGGTGTAGCGTCCGCCCCGGATTCGCACCCGTCCCGTCGTGGGACGGATGCGAACGCCGGTAGGAACCGACGGGCCGCCGGCGATGGGCCTTACTTCAGCGTCGCGCTATCCAGATTGAGCTGCGCCTCCGTCAGCGTTTCGGCGTCCGGCCGTGCCGCTTTCAACGGGGCGATGAACTGTTTGGCATCGCCGACGATCGCAACGCTGGCCGCCCTCGGGTCGAGCAGCGCCGCCGAAGCCGACTGCACCGCCGCCGGGGTCACCGCCTCGACCTTCGCGGTATAGGTCTGCAATTCGGTCAGCGGCACGCCGTCCAGCACATATTCGCCGATCATGCCGGCGATGCCGTCGGTCGTCTCCACCGCGCGTCCGAAGCCGCCCACCAGCACCGCCTTGCGGGTGGCGAGTTCGGCTTCCGGCACCGGTGCCGCCCCCATCCGCGCCATCTCGGCCGTCATCAGCGTCACCACCTCCGCCGCGGTCGCGTTCTTCGTCTGGGTCCGCGCGGCGATGCTGCCGACCGACCGTGCCGCATCGACGCCGCTGCCCGCGCCATAGGCGAGGCCGCGCTTGATCCGCACCTCCTGGTTCAGCCGCGACGAAAAGCCGCCGCCCAATACGGTGTTGGCGACCGCAAAGGGATAGTAGCGCGCGTCCGCCCGCGGGATCGCCGGTCGCTCGACCACCACCCCGGCCTGACCCGCACCGGGCATATCGATGACGATCGTGCGGGGGGCAGGGAAGCTCGTCGCGGTCGGCAACGCCGCGGCCGCAGCCGCGGGCGCGCGCCACCCGCCCAATTGCGCTTCGGCCAGCGCCCGGGCCTGCGCCGGCGTGACATCGCCGACCAATACCAGCGCCGCCTGATCGGGGCGCCAGGTGCGGGCATAGGCCGCGGTCACGTCGGTCCGCGTGATCGCCTTCAGCGACGCGGGCGTGCCGCTGCCCGGCGCGCCGAACGGCGAGGCACCGAACGCCGCGCGATCGGCGACCATCGCGGCCAGCTGTGCCGGGTTCTTGAACGCGACCGTCACGGCATCGACCTGCTGCGCCCGTGCCCGCTCGAGTTCCTCCGCGGCGAAGGTCGGGTGCGTGGCGACATCGGCGAGGATCGCCATTGCCGGGGCGAGTTGATCCGACTTCACCGTCACCGCGACGGTGCCGCCCTCGCTCGCCGCGTCGGCTCCGATCGACCCGCCGAGGCTTTCGATCTGGCGCGCGATCTCGGTCGCCGATCGCGTCGCCGTCCCCTTGGTCATCAGGCTGGCGGCAAGGCTGCTGACGCCGGACCGGGTTGCGGGATCGAGCGCCTGTCCGCCCGTCGCGACCAGATAGGCGGTGGCGATCGGCAGGTCGTGGCGTTCGACGGTGATGACCCGCAGCCCGTTGGCAAGCCGCGTCTCCACTGGCTGCGGCAGGTTGGCCTTGATCGGCGTGGCAGGGGCGGGCGGCTGGATCCGCTGGCCCTCGGGGGCCGGCGTGACGATGGCGATGTTCGCCGGTGCCTTCAGCGGCGCGGTCTGCACCGACGATGCGACGGCTATGGTGTCACCGCTCTGTCCGGCGGGCTTGGCCGTATCGGGCAGATAGCGGATCGTCGCCGACTGGTTGTCGCCCAGATACCGGCGGGCCACGCGCTGCACGTCGGCTGCCGTCACCTGCGCGATCGCGGCGAGCTGCCGGTCCGCCGCCCTGGCATCGCCGTCGACGATGACCGAGGAGGCGAGGATGCGCGCCTTGCCTTCCGCCGTTTCGCGGCTCTTGATGGCCGACGTCAGGATCTCGTTCTTCGCTTCCGCCAGCTCGGCTGCCGTCACCGGCGCATCGCGGAATCGCGCGATCTCGCGCTTCAGCGCCGTTTCGCCCTGATCGACGGTCTTGCCGCCCGCCAGGATCGCATAGGCGATCAGATTGCCGGTGCCCTGTTTGCTGTCGAGAAACGACGAGGCATCCTGCGCCAGCTGGTCGCGATAGACGAGGCTTTCGTACATCCGGCTGCTCTCGCCGGTGGACAGGATCGTCTGGAGCACCGTCAGCGCCGGAATGTCCGCGTCGCGGTCTGCGGGTACGTGCCAGCTCATCAGCACCGCAGGCAAAGGCGTGTTCGGCTCGTACACCGTATAGCTCACGGCCTTGGTCCGCGGCGGCTCCTGCACCGTCACGCGCGGGATCGCCGTCGACGGTCTGGCGATTCCGGCGAAATACTGGTCGATCCACGCGTCGAGCTGCCGGGGATCGTAGTTCCCCGATACGACGAGGATCGCGTTGTCGGGTCGATAATAGGTCGCGTGGAACCCGCGAACGTCGTCGATCGACGCCGCTTCCAGATTCTCGATGCTGCCGATCGTCGATCGCGCATAGGGATGCGTGGTGTAGGCGGCGGCCGACAGATAGGTGGAGAACAGCTTGCCATAGGGCCGCGCGAGCGTGCTCTGGCGCAGCTCCTCCTTCACCACGTCGCGCTCGGACGCGAAGCTCTTCGGCTCGACCACCAGACTGGCCATCCGGTCCGCCTCGGCGAACAACAGCCGTTGCAGGTGATTGGCGGGTACGACCTCGTAGTAATTCGTATAATCGTCGTTGGTCGAGGCGTTGTTGTAGCCGCCGACATCCTCGGTCAGCCGATCCATCTGTTCGGACACGAGATTGCGCGTCGCCTTGAACATCAGATGTTCGAACATGTGCGCGAAGCCGGATCGGCCCTGCGGATCGTCCTTCGACCCGACATCGTACCACACCTGCACCGCGACGTTGGGCGTCGTCGTGTCGCGCAACGCATAGACGCGCAGCCCGTTCGGCAGCGTCCGCTCGGTATAGGCGATCGGCTTCACCGCAGCGGTGTTCGCCTGCGGCTTGGTCTGGGCAGTGGCGGCGATGGGCAGCAGCGCGGCCCCCAGCAACAGGGCGGCACGAACGAGGCGCATGGAAAAAGGCTCCGGCTCAGGCGGGACGATGCCGCCGGTTCAACCGGGTTGTGCGGGTGGTGTCAATGCGGGGTATCTGTGATTCATGCGAAGCCGCGAGGCCGCGAAGAAGAAGATTGGTTCGCGCGGAGGCGCGGAGACGCGGAGAAGAAGACAGGAAGATTGGCACAATGCCCTCGGCGCA